>DASZIV010000056.1:0-3111 GCA_035948775.1 Bryobacteraceae bacterium | reverse complement strand
GTGGGCCATATCGCGGCGCGAGACTTTTTGGCCACCTTCCGCGCTATGTTTCTCGGTGAGAAGCGCGAAGCCTTTGAGCCGTGCCATCGGTAGGGAGTCTCCGCGAGGACAAGCGGGCGCCCGAAGTCCGGCGCGGTGCCGCACCAAACCCCTACTGAATCGACGCGTCGGTAGCGCGATCAGGTCTGAAGCACGAGGTTTTCGAGTGGCTCGCCACGCGCGAAGCGGTCGAGATTGCCGGCCACCACGCTCCAGCGGCGCTCGGCCATCGCATCGGAGCTGCTCGCACAATGCGGCGTCATCAGCACATTGGGCAGTTCATGGAACGGGCGGCGCGATGGCCTCCGATCTGGCTCGGCTTGAGTGGGGTATTGCCACCATACATCGAGCGCGGCGCCGCCAAGCGGGCCGTTTTTGAGCGCGGCGTAGAGCGCATCCTCATCGACGATGCGCGCCCGCGCGACGCTAATCAGTAACGCGCCCGGCTTCATCAAGGCAAACCGACGGGCGTCAATCAATCCTGTCGTTTCTGGCGCGAGGGCGCACGCGATAGGGACGGTGTCGCACAGCGGGAGCATGCGATCTAGGTCGGCCAGGGGGAAGACGGTCTCGGCCGGCGCGGGATCGGCGACCGGGCTGCGGTTGGCGGCGAGGACGTGGCATTTGAGCCCCGCCGCGCGTTCCGCCACCTCTGGTTCGATCTTAGTAAGTCAACTTGTAGTCAAGCTTCACTGTATCGAAGCCTTGATTGAAGATCCTGCTGTTGGCCTGTGCCGCAAGAGCCGAGGAGCATGCGCCGCCAGCCACAAATTTGGGAAAGGCGCCACCGTGTCCTCCAAGGATGGTGGATCCTGTGAGCCCCGGCGATTGTCCGTTGCTGTTGGTCGGCTTCGAGCAGTCGTGGGGCCACCCGCACAGTGCCCCTCCTGTAAACTGGTACTCCCCCGACATGCCCACGACCTTCGAGCAACGATTGCCCGTGACCGTGTCCTTAATGGTCATCAAGTATTTGCCAGTCAACTCCCAGTTCGCCGACGACGCGTTTAGGTTTCCCTGGTTGGCAAATGGAGGGCCGGGAAACACAAACTCGACGTCCCAAAGATGGCCAAATTCCGTCGTGGTCCCACGGATGCCAAAACGACCCGAACCAGCCAAAGTCACCGCCTCGGTAGGCGTGCAAGAAAGTGTTGCCGGGGGTATCGCCGGGGCAAGATGGCCGCTTGTGCCTCCCCCGTTGGGGGAAATCGCGATGTGCAGGGGAGCTGAGCCAAAATTAATCGTACCCCCAGTAGACTCAAGCGTGAAGGGCTGAGAGAAAGCTGGGACCGAGGTTAAAAACACAATTGTGAGTGCTAGTCGTGATCTCATCGCAGTCTCCTTTTGGTGCTGCCCAGCGCAGCTTGCCCTAGCAAAATGAGCCCGTAGTCAATCTCCTCCGCTCCAATATGGCGCTCGGCCGACCTGGCCCGTTGACCCTAACCCGTGTCGAGCGCCCTTTGTGTGATCCTCTTCACACTCGGCCGCAAAATGATGCGGGTATTATAGCCCGCATCGACCACTCAGCCGCGATTAGGGAGAGAACGCCTCGACTGTCGCCAAGGGCCCTGTTAGATTATTGATTCCGCCAATCGCATAAATCCGACCGTCCTTTCCCACTGCCGCTGCGAGCTGGCGCCGCGGCGTTGTCATTGGAGCTACCGGACTCCAGCTGTTGGTCGCAGTGTTGTACACCTCAACCGTATTTACTGAGGCGAATCTAAATTCTCCACCAATCGCGTAGATCTGTTTATCGGGGCCAGTCACGGCCGCGAAAGTATACCTTGGGTGCACCATGGAAGCCACATGGGTCCAGCTGTTTGTCGCCACGTCATACGCTTCCACGCTGCTTAAGTAATCAGTATCGAATCCGCCTATCGCGTAGATTCGGCCATCCGGCCCGGTCGCGGCAGCGAGTCCATCCCGGGGAGTGGTCATGGGCGCGACTGTGGTCCAGCTATTCGTATTTGGGTTATACGCTTCTACTATCGTCAGAGGATTAGAACCATCAAATCCACCGAGCGCATAAATGCGCCCATCCGGTCCGGCAGCTACGGCCAGTCTAGTGCGGGCGACAGGCATAGGGGCGAGCGCGCTGGTCCATAGGCCCGCGGGCCGGAAGTGAAATCCAACTAATGGAGTGAAGGTTTCAAGGGTGTTAAGCGGATTGGTTCCGTCTGATCCGCCTACCACGTAGATATTGAACGCAGTGGTGCTGCCGCCGTCGAAATCAACAGCTGGCCCGAAAGCCACAGCCGCGGCCATTTCGAGCCGTGCTGTAGGCATCTGCGCTGCAGAACTCCATGAATTGCTCGAGGTATCGTAAGCCTCCATATCGTTCTGTACGCCGCTTCCGCCAATAGAATAGGTGCGTTCCAACGCGGGAAAGGGCTCACGAACACCCTGCGCGTTCGGAGGCCCCAGCGGTAGAACAGTCGCCGCCGCCGGAGCGAAGTGTACATTTTTTAGTGGCGCAACCAGACCCCAGCCGCTCATCTGCTTTCCTCCTCTACTCTGGGCCTCTGCATGTTTTCACTGTTTGAAAGCAAAAATAGGGAGTTCTCCCAACCCCAAACCGACGCAACGCCCGCGCGCAACCTTTTCCGTAACGCAATCAAAGACGTTCGACACATTACATCCTCCGCTGCAGCGTAAAGGGGTTCAGGTGTCTAAGAACACGTCGGCTGATTCTGTTCCTATGCCGTTTCGTCCCGTTCGGCTCGATGTACAGCCACCGCATCGACTTTTCCAGAATAGTCCAGCCCTTGATCGAGAATTGTAAGCTACTTCACACTTGGCATGAGAAAATTCCGCTTGGACAAACCGATATATGTTCGAAAAGAATCAACGCTGTATCTCGTAGCGCCCGCGCCTCTTCGGCGCTCCAAGGAGGGGAAGTTCGCAACTGACTCTCCGCTGGAGGGAGATGAATTCGAACTTCCGGTACCGCGGACGACGCCCGGCTTCTGGCCGATCTCTACGCGCACAACGCGTCGAGACAGATGCCGCAAAAAGGGAGTTCGGATCAGGCAGTTGCTTGTTTGCGCCGCCTTGGGGCGGGAGTGGTGGGCTCGG
>DASZIV010000055.1:0-79532 GCA_035948775.1 Bryobacteraceae bacterium | reverse complement strand
GCGAACGGACGGGCTACGCCTACAGCGACGACCTCTCGCCGGAGAAGATCCGCAAGGCTGCTCATGTGGCGGCCTACATCGCCAAGGGACCCAGCAAGGTGGAGAAGTTCAGTTTGAAGGAAGGCAAGCAGCACAACCTGTATCCGGTGCTGCACGCACCCACGGAAACCGCCTTTGCCGAGCGTGTGGAACTGGTGCGGCGCGCCGATCGGGCCGCACGGGCTTTCGATCCACGCATCTTTCAAGTGCAGGCAATCTACGCGGACAACCTGCGCCATGTGATGGTGGCAACGAGCGACGGAGTCCTTTCGCTAGACCGGCAGCCGCTGGCGCGGTTGAGCGTTTCTGCGCTCGCGCGTGAAGGTGACGGCCCGCCGCAGCGCGGCCATTCGGGCGGCGGCGGCCGCGTGGAGTTGAGCTTCTTTCAGAATGAGAAAACCCCAGAACATTTCGCCACCGAGGCCGCGCGGGAAGCCATCGCCATGCTGGCTGCCGTGGATGCGCCGGCCGGCGAAATGACCGTCGTGCTGGGCCCCGGATGGCCGGGCATCTTGTTGCACGAAGCTGTGGGACACGGACTGGAAGCAGATTTTAACCGGAAGAAGGTTTCGGCCTTCACTGACCGCATCGGCCAGAAGGTGGCCAGCGAACTGTGCACCGTGATTGACGACGGCACCATCAGCAGCCGCCGCGGTTCGCTAAATGTGGATGACGAAGGGCACCCCACCAGGCGCAACGTCCTCATCGAGAACGGCATTTTACGCGGCTACCTGCAAGACAAATTGTCGAGCACCCTAATGCACGCGGAACCGACCGGCAGCGGACGCCGCGAGAGCTACGAGCACATGCCCATGCCGCGCATGACCAACACCTTCATGCTGGCCGGCGAAAGCGACCCCGCCGATATCATTCGCTCCGTGCCCAAGGGCCTGTACTGCGTGAGCTTCGGCGGTGGTCAGGTGGATATCACCAACGGCAACTTCGTGTTCTCCGCTTCGGAAAGCTACTTGATCGAGGGCGGCAAAGTGACGCGCCCGGTGCGCAACGCCACGCTGATCGGCAACGGGCCAGAGGCCCTGAAGTACGTGAGCATGGTGGGCAACGATTTGAAACTGGACGAGGGAATCGGCACGTGCGGCAAGGAGAGCCAGAGCGTACCGGTCGGCGTCGGCATCCCGACTATTCGTATCGACCGCATGACCGTAGGGGGCACGGCTTGAGTCAAAATCATTTGCTGGAGCTGGCTGCGGACGTGGTGAAGCGCTCACTGGCCGCCGGAGCAACCGATGCCGAGTGCACTATCGCCGAAGGCGAGGAGTTTTCCGCCAATGTGCGCATGCGCGAACTGGAGAATCTAAAAGAGGCCGGCTCCCGCGGAGCCGGTGTCCGGATCCTCATCGGCAAGAAAACCGGGGCCTCTTCCACCTCCGATCTCTCGGCGGAAGGGATCGCGCATCTAGTCAAATCGGCCATCGAGCTGGCCGATGTTACCAACGACGATCCCCACGCCGGTCTGCCCGATAGCGACGAGCTCGGAATGCTCTCCGGCGACTTGCGGCTCTGTTCCCCGGATGTACCGCAGCTCGACACAGAACTCAAGATCGAAACCGCCCGGCGTGCCGAGGAGGCAGCGCTCTCCGTCGACCCGCGCATTTCGAATTCGGAAGGCGCATCCTTCGACACGCATACCGGCCGCCATGTTTTCGCAAATTCGCGCGGATTCGCGGGCGAATACCGCACCAGCTATTGCTCGCTAAGCGTGGTGCCGGTGGCGCGCGAAAACGAATCCATGGAGCGCGACTACTGGGAGACTCTGGCGCGCGGCTTCGCGGGATTGGAAGCGCCGGACAAGGTGGGCCGCATCGCTGCCGAGCGCGCGCTGCGCCGCCTGCATCCGGTGAAGGTGGAAACCCAAAAAGTGCCGGTGGTCTTCGAGCCGCGCGTAGCACGCAGCTTGGTGGGCGAGATCTTCGATGCGGTACACGGGATGTCGGTCTATCGCCACCAGTCGTTCCTCGCGGGCAAATTGGGCGAAAAGGTGGCCAGCGACTCCGTGACCGTAATCGACGATGGCACCATCCCGGGTCTGTTCGGCACATCGCCATTCGATGACGAAGGCGTGCCCTCGCGGCGCACGGTGGTGATCGAAAAGGGCGTGCTGAAGAGCTATCTGCTCAACTGCTACGCGGCGCGCAAACTGGGTATGAAGACGACGGGCAACGCCTCCCGCGGCCTCACGGGAAATGCCGGCATCGGCCACGGAAACTTCTATCTTGAGAAGGGCACGGTCACGCCCCAACAGATTATTGGAGGCATCCGCAACGGCTTTTACGTCACACAGGTGGCTGGATTCGGAGTTAATATTGTGACGGGAGACTACTCTCAGGGCGCATCCGGGCTGTGGATCCGCGACGGCGAGCTGGCATTCGCGGTTTCCGAAGTGACGATCGCAGCCAATCTGAAAGACATGCTCCTTGGATTGGAAGCAGTCGGTAGCGATTTGGAATTCCGAGGCTCCGTGGCGGCGCCCACGCTGAAAATCGGGGAAATGACCGTTGGCGGAAAGTAAATTCTCGATCCATCCTGCGGCAGTCGTCATCGCGATCGTACTGGCGGCGGGCGGGTTCGGATTCTGGCAGCTTGATCGTGCTTCGAAGCAGCCCGCACCGCCGCCACCGCCTCTCAGCGGCGAAGCTCGCGCCTATGTCTCCAATTTAAAGCTCAGCGGCGTAGACATGAGCGCACACGACGCTTACTTCGGCCAGCGCGTGGTGGAGATCACCGGCATGATCCAGAACACCGGCCCGCGCATGCTGCAAATGGTCGACGTCAACTGCGTGTTTCACGATCCGTACGGGCAGGTAGTGCTGCGGCAACGCGTCCCAATTGTCGGGAAGAAAGTTGGCGGCCTGGAGCCGGGCGCGACGAAGCCTTTCCGGCTGCCATTCGATAACATTCCGGACGACTGGAATAACATGATGCCGCAACTGGTGATCGCGCGGATCGATTTTCAGTAGTATCGGGATCTTCCACGGAAAAAGTACCACCCGTACCTTACTATCACCCTACTGCTAGCCGTATTCGCCTCGGGCTCCTCGGCATTATGATCCGGTTATGAAACAAAGGCTGTTGGATTTGCTCTTCGAGGAAAACGGTCAGGACATGATCGAGTACTCTCTGCTGATGGCTTTCGTTGCCTTAGCATCGGCCGGTCTGTTCCTGAACGCCGGTAGCAGTGTTAGCGGAATCTGGACCACGGTCAATAGTCAGTTGACGGCCGCGAACACGCAATTGAATTAGGGGGATTCACGGACAACCCGGCTGGCAGTACAATACTGCCGTGGGGTGGTGCCCGGCAATTCGTCGATTGTTGCGGCTGTGGTCGGGTCTTGGAGTGGCTCTTCTTTGTGTCGAAGGCCAGGTCGCTGTCCAACCACGTGGACGCCCGCCTTCCTCGCAGCACCTACCAAATCAGCCCAATCTCCGGGTGGACACGACTCTCGTTTTGATCCCCGTCACGGTGACCGACGAACTGACCCGGCCCATCACCGGCCTGGAGAAGCAGAACTTCCGCGTTTTCGATGATAAAGCGCCGCAGACCATCACCCAGTTTGCGATGGAGGACGACCCGGTTGCGGTGGGGTTCGTCTTTGACGTCAGCGGGAGCATGGGTAGGGGCTTGGGAGCGGCGCGCCGGGCGGCCATGGAGTTTTTCCAGAGCCGTGATCCGAAAGACGAATACTTCCTGGTGGAGTTCGCCAGCACTGCCAAGTTGGTAGTGCCGCTCACGCAGGAGACCGAGGGCATTGCGGAGAAGCTTCTATTCTCGCGCTCCGGCGGCTCGACCGCGTTCCTGGACGCGGTCTTCCTGGCGCTGCACGAGGTCAAGAAAGCCAAAAACAGCAAGCGGGCTCTGGTGATCATCTCGGATGGCGGCGATAACAACAGCCGCTACTCGGAACTCGAGGTAAAGAGGGCCCTGCGCGAAAGCAATGTGCTGATTTACTCGGTTGGGGTCGGCGGCGATTGGCAGGGGGGCCAGTTGATGACTAACATTGCCAAGGAGACCGGCGGTCTCTACCTTCCGGCGTCTGCAGGGGACTTTCGGGACATTGCCGACAAGATTATCGTCGACCTGCGCAACCGGTACGTGTTAGGCTACGCACCCACCGATCAGAAGCGTGACGGGCGCTACCACCGGGTGCAGGTGCAGTTGGTTCCGCCGCGCGGCCTGCCGCCGTTGCGAGCTCACTGGCGGCTGGGATATTTTGCGCCGTCGGAGTGAGCAAATCCTACGTCCGCTCAGCCGTTCTGCGCCGCGATTGAAACACTGGCACGCACGGTCTTCACCTGCCGATGCGGCGCCAGCGCGATCACCACGGATCCCAATGCTGCCGTCACCACCAGCAAATACACGCCAGCCGCATACGTGCCCGTTCGATCTGTGAGGAACCCGATGGCGTATGGTCCCACGAACCCGCCAAAGTTGGCTATCAGGTTGATGAAACCGTAGCTGGCTGCCGCTGAGCGCTCGCTCAGCAACTGCGTAGGCATGGCCCACATTGCCGGGTAGTAGGCCATAATTCCCACGGATGCCACCGTGAGCGCCGCGAGCGCCAGAGTTGGGCTTCCGCCGAGCACTTGGCTGAGCGCCAATCCCACGCCTGCCAGAAGCGCAGTGATCGCGGCGTGCCATCGCCGCTCGCCGGTCCGGTCGGAGTGCCAGCCGTTGACGATCATGGCCGGTACGGATACGAGATAGGGTATAGCCACCAGCAGGCTCAGCTTCAACGTGTCCAGGCCGGAAAATCGCTGCACGATTTTCGGGAGCCAGATGACGAGTCCATAGCCGCTGGTGTTGATCAGGAAGTACGAGAACGCCACGGCCAGCACCGCCGGCTGCCGGATGGACATCAGAATGCTTGGATGATGATGCCCCAACTCCTTCTTGGTTCGGGTCTCGCGAGCGAGTTCACTCGTGATCCATTCACGCTCCTCCGGCGCCAGCCAGCGCGCGTCTTTCGGCCAGTCCGGCAGATAGAAGAAGGTCACTATGCCGCCCACCAACGCTGGAAGACCCTCCAGAATCAGCAGCCAGCGCCACCCCGGCATTCCGAGCCAGTGCAACTGCAGCAACAGCCCGGAAATGGGTGCGCCAATCATCGCGGAAACCGGAATCGCAGCCATGAACATGGCGATCGCCCGGCCGCGCTCCTCATTGCGATACCAGTGGGTCAGGTAGACGACGATAGATGGGAAAAAACCGCCCTCGGCGAAGCCCAGCAGGAACCGGATGATATTGAATTCCGTGGCGTTGTGAATCAAGCCGGTGAATCCCGCCAGGACGCCCCACAGAACCATAATGCCGGTGATCCATCGGCGCGCGCTCCAGACCTCGACCAGCATGGCGCCCGGAATCTCCAGCAGGCAGTAACCCAGGAAGAAGATGCCCGAACCGAAACCGAAAACCTCATTGGAGAAACCGAGGTCTTTGGTCATGTCGAGTCCCGCGAAACCGACGTTGATGCGATCGACGTAAGCGGTGATGTACAGCAGAAGCAGAAAGGGCATCAGTCGCTGCGTAATCTTCTTCTGCGTGCGAGCCGCCACGTCCGACATAAAGTGTGGTCATTATATGCCATCCGGCGGCGACACACCGGGCTCTGGTTATGGCAGAATCATCTGGAGGTGTCTTGATGAGAAACAAGCCAGGTTTGTGGATCGCCACCCTGCTGTTCGCCGCTATTCCCGTGCTGGCGCATCACTCCTTCGAAGCCGAGTACGACTTTAACAAGCCGATGAAGGTGACCGGTACGGTTACCAAGGTTGAGTGGATGAATCCTCATGCTCACTTCTATGTCGACGTCAAAGACGACAGCGGCAAGGTGACCAACTGGAATTTCGAACTGGGCGCCATCCCTGTTCTGCTCAAACAAGGCTGGAAGCGGGATTCCCTCAAGATGGGCGACCAGGTCACCATCGAAGGCTTCCTGCCGAAAGACGGAACCAAAGCCATGGCCAATGCGCGGCGAGTCACGTTGGCGGACGGCCGGCGGGTATTCGGCGGCTCGTCGGCGCCGGACGCCGCGTCGAACCAGTAGTCTCATGCGCACGCTGGCGACCGTGCTCCTGATGGCAGCCACCGCGGCCGCGCAGGATCAACCGAAACCTGTTCCGTTTCCCGGAGCTACACCGCGTTTCGCCGCTCCCGAGCCAGGACCGCCCGGATCGGTGCCGCGGATGCCGGATGGCAAGCCGGATCTCTCAGGAATCTGGAATGGCCAGCGGCCGCTGCCCAACCAGGAACCGCCTGCCATGCTGCCGTGGGCCGCGGCCATCACCAAACAGCGAACAGAGAACTATTCCGCGGATGACCCGGAGGCTCGTTGCCTGCCCGGCGGTGTGCCCCGCGCCGCCCCGTACCACTATCAGGTCGTGGCCACGCCCAAGCTGGTGCTGGTTCTGTTTGAAGGAAATATCCACAGCTACCGCCAGATCTTCCTCGACCGGAAGAAACATCTGAAGGATTTGAAGCCTCTCTGGTATGGCGATTCCATCGGCCATTGGGATGGCGACACTCTGGTAGTCGATACGGTCGGCTTCAACGACAAGTTCTGGTTCGATATGGCCGGCCATCCGCATACCACCCAACTCCACGTGATTGAGCGTTACCACCGCCGCGACTTCGGCAACCTCGAAATTCAGAACACCATCGACGATCCGGGAGCCTACGTGAAGCCCTGGACCTTCAATCGTGTTTCCACGCTCGAGACGCAAATGGAAATGACCGAATATGTCTGCAACGAGAACAATTCGGATGTGCTGCATTTGGTCGGTAAGTAGGGAGCTGCTGGCCGTGGCCACGCTCGCCGTGACTGTCGCGCCGATGCAGGCGCAGCCGAAGCCTGACTTCTCGGGAGTCTGGGTGCTGAGCGGCGACACGCACCTGCCGGGAGAACCTTCCTATCAGCCCTGGGCTAAGAAGTTGTACGAGGAGCGCAAGGCCGCTGGTGCGCAAGAGGATCCCGAGAAATATTGCTTGCCCAACGGCGTGGTGCGAGTCACTTCCCTGCCCTATAAGATCGTCCAGACGCCTTCGCTGGTGGTAGTGCTTTCGGAGGGCAATACGCACAGCTACCGCCGCTTCTTTCTGGACGGACGCAGTCATCCCAAGGACGAAGATCCCAGTTGGACCGGTCACTCAACGGGTACTTGGGAGGGAGACGCTCTGGTTGTCGATACCGTGAATTTCAATGACCGGACGTGGCTGGACAGCACCGGCAAGCCGCACAGCGAAGAACTGCACGTGATCGAGCGCTACCGACGTCCCGACCATGAGCGTCTGGAAGTACGGTATGTTCTGGAGGACCCGAAGGCGTTCACGAAGCCTTACCAGTTTACGCGGACCTTTACGCTTACTCCGAACCGCGAGATTCAAGAGTATTTCTGCACGGAGCGGAATATTCTGGCGGGACACTAGAAAAAGCGCCTATCGCACGAAATGTGCGCTGATCGCCAAGAAGAAGATCGTGCCCACGGCGATCACGGCTCCATGCGGCAGGCCGACGGACTTGGGGCTCTTCACGTCCAACTCTTCGCGCGTCATGTAGGCGGCGCGGCCGTGGCCCATCTCGCCCAGAATGAATCCCAGGTTCCAGAACGTTGTCCTCAAACGACGCCGCGCCACCATTAGCATCATGGCCATGACACCCCCGAGCATCGCGGTTATCAGGAAGATCCCGAACCAGTCCTGCCAGCCAACCAGAGAGCCTACGGCGGCCATCAATTTGACGTCGCCCGCTCCCATGGCATGCAGGACGTAGAGTACAAAATAGACTCCGAAGCCCAGTGCCAGGCCTTTCAGGGCGAAGATCAACCCCGATACGCCTGGGTAGAGAAAGGAATTCAGCGCCACGCCAATGAGCGATCCGCCAACCGAAATCCAATTGGGAATGCGGCGGTATCGAACGTCATAGACGGCGGCTGCCAGCAACACTACGATCAGAACTGCCTCTACACCGGGTGGAGGCAGAGTAAGACTCATGTCCTCAAAGTACGATGGATCAGGCGCCAAATACGACGTCTCAGTCGGTTAGTAGAGAACCTGTAACTGGAGCCATTCACCAGGCATCCCCGTACCGTAATAACTTCGGAGAAGGTGTAGTTACTGGATAGGGGAATGGTACGTTTGAGTCGCTATGCCCCAAGCGAACGACCGGCGCGTGCTTCTCCGGTGGATCTTTCTGGTTTCCGGCTGGATCCTGCTCCTGGGCGACAACTTTGTCGTTCAATACGTGCTGCGTCTCGAGTCTGCCCCTCGCGGCACCCATCGCCCTGATCCCCTGGTAGCGTTGGCGCACCTTTGCCTCCTGGTGAGCAGCCTGTTGTGCCTGGCAACCGCGCGGGCATTCCGGCGAAGCCGGAAATGGGCACGGTGGACCGGCATATCCGCCTGCCTGATTCTGCTGCCGTGGTTCCCATGGCTGACTCTGGTAGCGGCCGTTGGCCTCTACACACTCATCGCCAGGTTTCCACGCTTGGACCGGCCTGCGCCTCCGAAACAAACCACGGACTACTGGACCCGTAAGCGGAAATCGTGGGTGCAGCAGGTCTTCATCTACGTGGGCTATTTCGCGGCGATGGGTCCCGGTATGGCGTGGGTGCAACGGTACGCCCACCTTATGTGGATGCCCACGTGGCATCCGAACGGAAGAATACTCTACCTCATCGTGTTCGGCCTGTTCATCACGGCCGTGCACGAACTGGGGCACGCCATCGTGGCTTGGGCGCTGTACCATCGCGTACGCGTGATCAACATCGGCCCATTTACCTTCTCGAATTTCGGCCACGGCTATCAGTTCCACTTCCAATGGCAGCGCCTGCTCAATGGGGGCGGACACGTAGCAGCGATTCCCTCGGATGGCAGGCATCTCCGGCTCAAGCTGATCGCTGTGATCGCAGCCGGCCCAGCCGCGTCGCTGCTGAATGCCCTCCTGATGTTCGCGATCTTTCTCTCGCTGCCCGGAACCAGCTGGCAGAGCTACTGGTGGATTCCGGGATTCATCGGCGTGCTGGCGATCACCGATGGCGTGCTCAACCTGGTTCCAGCGGGCTACTCGGACGGCAGCATGCTCTTCCACACGATTCTATGGACGCGCCACGGACAGGCCTTGATCAACCACCTGCAGGCCGCACAGCTGAACGAAGACGCCGATGTCTGCCACAAACAAGCCGATTTCGAAAAAGAGGTGGAGTTGCGCGAAGCGGCTTTCACGCGCGCCCGGGAGGGCGGCGATGGGAGCGCAGTGGCGATTGCACTGTGTCACCAGTCCTTAGGACACGCCCGGCTGGCTCTGGAGGATTGGCCTGCTGCTGAGGTCGAGCATCGCGCCTGCTTGGCGTTTGAGGCGGAATGCGCCCTGAATCCACCGCTCGCAGCCAATTCGTGGTTAGGTCTGCAGAGAGCTTGTCTGGAGCGGCATCACCTGGCCGAGGCCGCGCGGGCGTATGCCGGGGCGGCTCAGGTCATTGAGGGGCGAAAGAAGAACCGCGACAAGATCGGGCTGGCCGTTACCCGGGCGATGCTGGCGCAGGTACACCATCGCGGCGGGAGCTACGACAAAGCCCTGGAGGAGATCGCCGAGGCACTTCGCACTTTGCCTGGCGGCCGCGACCGGCTAATGCTGCGAGCCATTCTGTACTCGACGCAGGCACAGTGCGAACTGGGCTTAGGCTCGGTGGAAAGAGGCATGGCAGCAGCGCGCCAAGCCATCGATATTCTGCGCTCCGGCAAGCTTCCTCCCGACGAGAGCAACCTGGGTTGGGATGAGCTTGGCGAATTGGGCGAGGAGTTGTGGCGGGTGGGGCAGGATGCGTTGGCGCTGGAACTGCTGCGCGAGGCCATCCAACAACTCGAGTCAGGCGGGGCTACTGCCACAGCGGCACAGTACCGCACCAAACTGTCCGCGGGGCTTCGGCACCTCGGCAAGGTGGATGAGGCGGGCCAATGGCTACCCAAGGAAGACGGGCTTTCTACCGTGCCGCGGCGGCAGTTCCTGGCTGAAAGAGCACGACTGCAGTTAGCGGCGGGGCATGCAGAGTTGGCGGTTGCCGACGGTCGGGCGTTACTGGCCCTGTGGCAGGCTGCGCCACACGATCCGGTCACCGAGACCGCCATCGCGGAGGCACTGCTGGCGGAAGCGTACCTGGAAGCGGGAGACTACGCACAGGCGGACTCCCTCGCTCGCAAGGCCTCTGATGTGCTCGGTCCTTTGCAGCACTACGAAATCGCTGGCTGCCTGATCACGCTGGCGTTGGCGCGGTGGCGGGCGACGGGCGCGTGGATGCCAGCGTGTATGGACCAGGCGCGGCGGCTGATCCAGGCCGATCCGATCCTCAGCCCGGCAGCTAAAACGCGGATTATCGAAACGCAAGCCACCCGCGTAGAGCAGCACGGTCCCACCAAAGAAGTACCGGCCGCGGTTGCGGTCGCCGCCTACTCGTAGCGCAGAGCGTCCACCGGGTCGATTCGGGTAGCACGGCGCGCGGGTACCCACACGGCGAGCAGCGCCACGGCACTCAGCAATATCGGAATGGCCACGAACACCAGCGGGTCGTTGGCTTTCACGCCAAACAGGAAACTCGCGATCAGGCGGCTCAAGCCGAATGCCGCACCGATGCCGATCAGGACACCCACCAGCGACAATCGCATGCCCTGCCACACGACCATGTTCTGCACCTCGCCCACTTCCGCGCCAAGGGCTAACCGGATGCCGATTTCCTGTGTCCTTTGCTCCACGGAATAAGCCATCAATCCGTAGATCCCGATGGCGGCCAGCAGCAGGGCAGTGCCTCCGAAGATCGACATCAACCACATGTTGAACCGCTGGCGCGACGTGGAACGCGAGATGACCACATCCATGCTGCGTATATCGCTCACTGGGAGGCCGGTCACCTGCCGCAGTTGCTCCTGAATGGCGGCGCTCATGGTGTAAGGCTCGCCACGCGTGCGGACCACCCAGGCGATCGGTGTGAGCCGCACGTTGAGCGCGTTGAGAGCGTCGGGAACCTGCGCATCCGGAACATACATCACGGGCTGGGGATTACGGTTGAGTCCGCCGTCGTGAACATCTCCCGCGATACCCACGATCTTGCGCGGCGTTTCGGTGGCCAACTCGGACATGATGCCTTTTCCGATCCAAATCTGATCGGTGAGCGGATCGCCCTTGGGCCAGTATTGACGCGCCATTGCCTGGTTGATGATCACGACGCGCTCGCCGCTGGCATCATCGCGTTCGGTAAAGGCTCGACCCCGCAGTATGGGAATCTTGAAAACGTCGAAATACGTAGGCGAGATAGTAAGCCATCCGCCGCCCCCGTGAAAGGGGCCCTGCTGGAGCGGCCGGCCCACGACCAGGAACGGAAGGCCGTAACCGCCTTCGAGCGGGATGCAACAGGTGGCGGCCGCTTCGACCACCCCTGGCAAGGCACGCAAGCGTTCGGTGCCATCCCGGCGCATGCGGGCGATCCCAGCCGACTGCAGGAATTGCGGACCGGTAAGGGACATGCGCATGGTCAAAACGTGACTGGCATCGAAGCCTGGCTTCACCGCTGCCAACGCCACCGATGTGCGGATCAGCAGGGCCGCACCCACCAGCAGGATGATGGCCAGAGCGATCTCGCTAACGACCAGGATGGTGCGAGTCTTGTTCTGACGGAATCCGCTGCCGGAGCGGCTGCTGCTTTCCTTGAGAACGGAACTGAGTTCCAGCCGGGAGCTGTGCAGCGCGGGAATGAGGCCGAACAACAGGCCAGTGCCGACAGCAACGACGACCGTAAAGGCCAGCACTCTCCAATCCAGTGCAACCAACGCGCCGTCTTCCCCGACGCGTGGGAGGCCGGCGGTGTTCAACGCCAGCAGCGCCCGTATCCCGTAGACGCCAAGCGCCAAACCGGCCAGCGCTCCACCCAACGAGAGAAGCACACTCTCGGTGAGCAATTGCCGGATGATGCGGCCGCGGCCCGCTCCTATGGCCGAGCGAATGGCGATCTCGCGGCGTCTGCCAACGGCCCGGGCCAGCAGCAGATTCGCTACGTTCGCGCACGCGATGAGCAGCACAAAGCTTACGGCGCCCAGCAGGATCCAGAGAGAGGAGCGCACCTCGCTGACGACAGCCTCGCGCATGGGCTGAATGGTGAATCCGTCCTTCGGCCGCAGCGCCTCGGGAAATTTGCGGCGATACTCGCCGGCCGAGAGCTTGATCCGAGCCTCTGCCTGGGCGAGAGTGACACCCGGTTTCAGGCGGCCCGCCGCTAGAAAATAGTGGCCCTGGTCCTTGGTGTTGGGATCGAGTTGAAACGCCGTGAAGACATCGGGCGCGGGGCCAAACTCGCGTATGTCGAAGCCCGGACCTATGATTCCGATAACCACGTAGGGAGTACCGCTCAGTGAAATGGTCTTCCCGACGATGCGCGGATCGCCGCCAAACCGCCTTTTCCAGAACGCGTCGCTGAGCACGGCGACTCTTTCTCCGTGCGGCAGATCCTCCTGTGCGGTGAAGGTGCGACCACGAATGACAGGCGCTCCAAACAGGCGGAAATAATCCGCGCTTACTTCGCCCGACCGCAATTGCTCCGGAAACGCATTGCCCGTGAGGTTCACAATACCAGTGCGAAAGGCTGAAACGTCTTCCACCACGCTGGTTTGCTCGCGCCAATGTTGAAACTTCGCCGGCGAGGCAACGGGGCCAGACCCCTCAGGGCTCGTGTTTAGGAACATTACGAGGCGGTCCGGCTCGGGAAACGGCACGGGCTTCAGCAGGACGGCGTCGACGACCGAAAAGATGGCGGTGTTGGCGCCGATCCCCAACGCCAACGCCGCCACGGCCGCGGCGGTGAACCCCCGGCTCTTCCAGAACATGCGTAGCGAGTGCCTGAGATCGTGGAGGAAGGTTTCCATTGCAAGTATAGACGAGGGAAAAGTGGAGAAGTTCCTGGGAATCAGGCAAAAGCACCGCTGCCTTTAGTCGCGGCTCGGTAAACGCAAACTACTGGTTTTCGGCGTTGACCGTTACGGGGTGTGTGGCCCGCGTCTGGAATCCTTCGCCGTATTGGGCCAGGCCGGGGATGGTCACGGGCAAGTGGCCGGTGATATTAATCTCACCGAGCAGCGCGCGCACGGCGGCCACCTCGGAAACTCGTGATGTGCTGAATGTAGCCAAGTAGGCGGCCACATCGGGAAAGCTCCGGAGCAGATACGGGTCCCCCAGGGCTACGAAGATCACTGGTTTGCCGGCAGCGATTAAGCCTTGTACCCATTGCGGCAGGTCCCCGGACAACCCGACGGTGCCACGGTACGCCGCGGCAGAGGAGAATGCGGCCACCGCATACATGTCGCAGGACGGCATCTTGAGCACGGCTTGCTCCATGCTCTCGCGGGACATCGTCGGATCGAGAGTCGCCGTGGCTACTTTGGGATGGCGTTTGCGCAGTTCCTGGAGGAACGTCTCGCCTTCTGCCGAGTAACGGCCCTCGGCCAGCACCACGAAGCAGGCATGCTCGGGGGCGGTTAACGGCACCAGGTTCTCGCGGTCGCGCACTAGTGTGACGGCGCGGTCAGCGATCTCCTGGGCCTTGTCGTTGGCTTCCGGAGAATTGACCACGTCCCCGATGGCTTCAACACCCACAAATCGTTTGCGATCCAGCCCTACGCGCTCCTTGGCCGTCAGGACTCGGACCACGCTTTCGCGAATACGGGCGCGCGTGACGCGACCGCTTTCGACCGCCGCCACCACCGCTCGGATGGCGGCATCCGGGTCGGTAGGCATGAGGAGCACGTCGGCGCCGGCTTCGATGGCACGCACGGCGGCATCGCCGGAACTGTAGCCTTTGGCGATGCTGTCCATCTCGAGCGCATCCGTGACCACCAGACCCTTGAACCCCAGCTGCTCCCGCAGCAGGCCAGTCAGGATTTGCGGCGCCAGAGTCGCTGGCAGATCCGGAGGGGCCAGCGCGGGCACTGCTACGTGGGCCGTCATCACCGAATCTACGCCGGCTTCGATGGCGTCACGGAAGGGCGGCAGTTCCAGGCGTTCCAGGCGTTCGCGATCGGCATCAATCGTTGCCAGCCGGAGATGGGTGTCCACCGCCGTATCGCCGTGCCCGGGAAAATGCTTGGCCGTAGTCAGCACGTAATCCTTCTTGTCGGCATGGGCGCCTTCGATGAATGCCTTGACCATAGCCGCCACAGCCTGCGGATTCTCACCGAACGACCGGGTGTTAATCACCGGATTGTCGGGATTGTTATTCACATCGGCCACCGGAAAGAACACCCACTGGACGCCCATGGCGCGGGCCTCGCGCGCTGTCACCTGACCTTCGTAGCGCGCGAACTCCGGATCGCCGGCGGCCCCGAAGGCCATGGCGTGCGGAAATGGTGTGGTATCGTTCACCCGCATGCTGGCGCCGCGCTCGAAATCGGCGCTCACCATCAGCGGCGTCTTGGCGAGGCGCTGCATACGGTTCAAAAAGGCCGCCAGGGCGTAGGGTTCAGCCTTCTGGGTGGTGCGCCCGTTGGCCCAATTCACCAGCACCAGGCCCCCGACCTTGGTGTCGTGGATGAGCCGTACAAACTTGCGGTATTCGCGCGACCGGGAATTGGGTGACGTGCCAAAGAACGGGATGAACACCAATTGCGCCACTTCATCGCGCAAGGTCATGGTACGCATCCAGCGGCGCACGCCGGAGGAAACCTTCAGAGAAGGCGAGTTCTTGGCAGCGGTTGGGGGGCGGTGAACGGCGCTCGATGCCGCCACAGCCGCCGCCAGGCTGAGGGCAAGCAGACGTAATTGATAGCGCCGCACGCTTTCAGTGTGCCAGATTTTTGCGCGGCGTGGCGCGCGCCGCGGTGGCCTGCTTCCCCGGGGGCTTGCGGCGGGCCGGTTCGTTCAACAGCCGCTTCACCCAGCGCACCAGGTGCGCCGGCTCGCTGGAGCTCTTGGCGATCACCGCATTGGCGCCGGTGTTCTGCTCGCTCAGACCCAGCGGTTCTACGAATCCCGAGAGCAGAATGATGCGCGCGTCGGGATCGCGTTCGCGAATTTGGACGATCAGCTCCGCTCCGTTCATGCGCGGCATGCGGTAATCGGTCACCACCACGTCGAAGGTGGTCGATAAAAATAGTTTCAGAGCTTCTTCGCCATTACCGGCTACTTCCACGTGAAAGCCGAGCTCCTCTAGCAGTGATCTGCGAACTACGAGGCCATCACGATTGTCATCTACCAGAAGGATCCTGGCGTTGGGGGGCGCTGCACTTTTCATTTGGGAACGGAGCGAGAGTAACACCGCCGTAATCATGCCGTCAACAGATTTGCATCATCTTGGAAAAGCGCGGATTTTAGTTCTTGACAACCAACGGCCGCCCGGCGTCCAGTGTCTACTCCACTTCGCGTGGAGCTTTGTAGCCGGCCTTGGCCACAATTTGATACTTGATCGGCTTGCCCTTCTCGTCTTTGATGAGGAGCGGTTCGTTGGTGGCGGGGTTTACGAGCTGCACCTTGATCTTGCGAAACGCGCCATTGCGAGCCTTGTTCGAAGGGTCGTAGGTGATGACGTACTGGCTGCGCAGCGCTTGGTGGATGCTCTGGAATATGGTCGGAAATTCTCCAAAGAAGCGCGGGAAAAAGACCATTCCGCCGGTTTCCCTGGCGAAGGTAGTCATGCCATTGTCGGCTTGCAGAAAATCGAGCCGCTGGATGTTCCCCATCATGCCGGACGATTCCGCCATAATGCGGACCGCCTGCATCAGGCCAATGGGATACACCGGAACGCCCGACTCCTGGAGCTTCTTGCGCGCTTCGCCGTAATTGATTTTGCTGAAGGTATCGATGCCCGAGGCGATCAGTATGATGGCCTTGCGGCCTTCAATGCCCGACATGCGATCGGCCGTGTCGGTCAACGCGTCGTACAGGTTCGATTCCGAGAATGCCGGGATGTTGAGGCGGTGCAGCGCGTCCTGAACCTTGGCCCGGTCCTGGGTGAAGTCCGTGAGCATTTCCGGGCGGAGGTCGTAGGCAACGATGGCAACATAGTCTTCGGGCTTCAGGGTCTCGACAAATCCATACGTCGCGACCAGGGTTTGATACCAGGTCTGGCTGTAGAAACTCTGGAACAGGTTGCTGAACTCGACCACAATGGCAACCGTCATGGGCGCGTCCATGCCTGGAGCGACGCCCTTGATCTGCTGCGGCACGTTGTCCTCGAGCACGCGGAAGTTGCCAGCCGGGATACCGGGAATAAAGTGGCCCTTGTTGTCTAATACTGCCGCATCCACCGAAACGACTTCGACGTCGCTCTTGAAGGTAGCCAGACCGGTAGTGTCTGTCTCGTTCTTCTTGCTCAGTTTCGAAGGGATCTTGGGAAGGTCGGAATCAGGAGCGGTGTTACCGGCATCGGGCTTGCGAGGCCGGGCGACAGTGGCGCCGGGTTCGCGGTTGGGCCCTTGTTCCTGGCCGACCAGCAGCCCCGCCAGCGTGAGAAGTGCGGTCGCGCACAATACAGTTAGCGTCCAGGGTCGCATAGGCGTACTTCTTCTGTGGTAACTATAGCAAACGACGCAGCCGCACGCGGGAGCGTTACGGGAGCGTGCTAATTCGACTCTTGAATTGTCGCTTTAATTAACCCAGGGTCCGCGGTCGCGCCCGTGCTTTCGCAGATACACCTGGAATTTGCGCTTGGCTCGCTGGAGCTTCCACTGCTGGTAAGCGCCGCGAAGGTCGGGAAAGTGGAAGGAATGCCAGCCCGCCTTCAAGTAAATGTAGCCCACCAGCATCCCGCTCAGATGGGCGATGCTGCTAACGCCAGTGTTGGGTCCAAATGTGGACCACAACTCCACCGCGGCGTAGATCATCACCAGGTACTTGGCCTTGATGGGAAACAGAAAGCTCATCAAGACGCGTTGGTTTGGATACAGAACGCCAAACGCCAGCAGCAGGCCCATGATGGCTCCCGAGGCACCCAACGTCGGCGTGTACCGATCGCCCACCAACGCGTTCACTGCCACAATGCAGATGCCCGCCCCGATTCCGCAGATGAAGTAATACTTCAAGAACTGGCGAGTACCCCAATCGGTCTCCAATTGCATTCCGAACATCCACAGGGTCAGCATATTGAAGATCAGATGCCAGATTCCCCCATGCAGGAACATGTAGGTGACCGGCTGCCAGATGAAGAAATTGCGGAGAACCGCTTCGGGGGTGATGGCGAACAGCACCCTCACGTTTTGGTACGCGGAGGCCGGCATCAGGCTGGTCAGAACGAAGATCAGGGTGTTGCTGACCAGCAACCACTTGATGCCCGTAGGGAAGTATCCGTAAAAAGCAGATCTTCGCGTCGGGTACCGCGTGTATCGCATAGCGGGTCTCTAGAGCCTAGAATAACAGAAGAATTTGGGCCTTCACGACGCAGTGCGGCCTGTCCTGCCGTAGCGGTTGAGCGCGTACGAACAGAACTGCAGCAAAGCCGCCGCGCCCAGCCAGACTTCCCAGTACGATAGCCACCCGGAGGTGATGGCGAAACTACTGGTCCAATGGAAGTCGGCCCCAATGCGCCAGAAACCCAGGATCGAAGCCATCAAAGCGGCAGGCGTCAGCAACGAGGCGATGCCCTGCGCCAGACCGAGGTTTTTTAAACTTCGGGCGCCGCGCCGCGGAGATGTCCCGAGTCGGATCCGGACGACCATACTGCTGTGACTACCAATCTAACAACTTTTCGGCCGTGGCAACCGAATCAATAACGAAAGTTGACGCGTGGTTGTTACGGTTTTAACCGTAGGGGTTGACGGGAGAACGCACAGCACCACTCATTTTGGTAATGGCCCGGCAACGCACTTTCGGAGATCCGTTTTACCGAGCCGTGACCAGAGGGAGCGGTGCTTTGTTCAAGCTCCGGCAGGGTTTACCGGGCTCGCTGGACGGGCTTCGCAAACTTAGCCGCGTCGACCGGGGCGTTCGGCGACACCTCCGTCAGCGTGTACTCTTCACGACCGCTCACCCAGCCGTATGTCCACTTATACGGCATCATGACACCGGCAACCGGGCGGTAATCCGCATAGTCGATTTGCGTGGGAACGCGACCGACGGCTGAATTGGCGTAGTGCACCATACGCGTCAGCAAGCCGGTCTGCTTGTCAAAATAAAATGTGGCGACGATACCGGGAGCGGTTCCCTGTACGACATAAACGTCCTTGCCGTCGAGAGTGGTCGGATAGCTGACTTTCCAATTCTTGAAGAAATCCTTGATGCGCCACGGAAATGCCATCTCCGCATCCAGCTTGCCGCCTTCCCGCGCACTGGCGGTCAGCGGGTATTCCTGCACAACTGTGAGCGGCAGCATCACCCATGCGTCCCGGCCATCGAACGTCCTGGCCAGATCGCCTTCGCGCTGGTGGACCAGTGTGGCCAGTTGATCGGGAGCCTTGGCGTAGATCTCGACTTTGTCGGCATTGACTTCGCCAAACAGCATGCTGGTCCCTTTGGCGGCATAGGTGGTGAGCTTGGTTCGGGCGTCGGCGGCGCCCAGGGCCTGGGCATACTTGTCGAGAATCTGATCGGCGGGAGGCGTGCCTGACGTGGCGGGGGGAGCTGTCGGTAAAACGTCGGGCGGCGCGAAGGTCGGCGTGCTATAGATGGCATCGATGGGAGGCGTGGTGGCGGGGTTCTGGGCGCCGCGATGGCAGGTCCAGCATGTGACCACCTGAGTCCCCTTGAAATTTTCCTTATTAATGGCGTTGACCATCGTGACCATCTGGCGCGCTCTGATTTTGCGCGGGGGGTCGGCATCCCATTGAGGATGGTCCGTGCCGGCTCCCTGGTGGCAATCGCCGCAGCACACGCTCAGCGCCGCGGAGAAAAGGCCCATGGTTCCCATGAACTCGTCCACGGGAATGCCTTTCAGAACTTGGATGTTCTTGAAAGCCACCTCGGACATCTGCGGTTTCGACGAGGCGGGAGTCTGATTCTGCGCTAACGCTAAACCCCCGACCAGGGAGGCTGTGCCCAGCAATGCAGCTACGCCGCTAGACACCAGTCGTTTCGACGGATGCTTGATCGGTATCATTCAGGAATCATGATATGAAGCGGTCGGAGGCAAGTCAAGTTTCGCTCTGTCTGGTGGATGCAGCGATTAGTTGAGGTGAAAGTATACCGTGATCGGCGCGACAACTTCCACCGGTTCGCCGTTCAATCCCGTCGGTTCGTAGATCCATTGGCGGACCGCGTCAAGGGCCGCCTGCGCCAAAAAGGGGTTACCGCTGACGACGCGCAACTCGCGGATGCGGCCGTCGGTCGCAATCACTCCCGTCAGCTCCACTGTTCCCGAAATGCGTGCGGCGCGGGCTATCGCCGGATAGGCTGGGTCAACCCGATGGAGCCGGCGAGCCGGGTGGAGGGCGCTGATGCGACGCGGCGCTGCGCGCGGGGTTGGCGCCGGCGGCGTAACCGTCTGGGTCACGTGGTGCTCCGGGCCAACGGGCGGCACAGACGAATCGAATAACGTCAGGACTCCGCCGGGAATACCTTGGACGCCACCGTTGGCGGAGGTGCTCGGTTCCGACCCGGGCGGATCTTCGAACATCAGGGCTGTCGGTGGAATCAATCGGGGTTGCGTGAGTGTGCGACCCTCCGACTGCCAGGGGTGCGTGGGATGCACCGCCGGCGGTGGCGGCGTCTCCTTCACCACGGGAGGGGGAGGCGCCGGCAGCGATATCCAGTTGAGCGCGCGAGCGCGCGGCAGAAAATCTGTCCAGACCAACGGAGCCAGCAACAGGAGACCGACGGCGACCAGCTCTCCGGTGAACCCGGCGGCAACAGTCCAATAGCGTCCGCCTGCGGGACGCGAAGGTAACACAGCTTGTTCAAACATACGTATCCCCCGGTTTCTCGGCACGCGAACCAAAAGCACTGCTGCCTTTGGTCACGGCTCGGCAACAACCTCATAGACACCAGTTGCGCGCGCGAAGTTCCGGCATGATGGAAGGGTGCAATTGCCCGAAGAGGTGCGGCGTAAGATCGAGGAGCGCGCCGCGGAGGTAGGCTTTCCCGCCCTGAAGCGAGCGGCGGCCGAGATCTCGAACGCCTATCGCGAGGGGAGCGCGTTACCACTGAAAACTCCGGAACGCCTGGCGGCGTATCTGGTCACGCGTATGCCCGCTACCTACGCCGCGGCCAATGCCGTCCTGCGCGAGGTCCGCGACCGTCTGGCCGGTGCCACCGTGGAGAGCGTTTTGGACGCGGGCGCGGGGAGCGGTGGCGCCTCACTCGCCGCTATTCAGTGGCTGAAACCAAAGCGGCTGACATTGGTCGAGCGCAATAGCGGCATGGCAAGCTTCGCCCGAGAGCTGTTGCCCGACGCCCAGATTCGCTGCGAAGACTTTACTCACGCTGCGCGGCTGGAACCGCACGACGTGGTCGTCGCATCCTATGCCTTAGGGGAAGCGCCCGGGGCGCACGTGATCTCGCGTCTATGGGAAGCAGCGCGCCTGGCGTTAGTTGTGATCGAGCCCGGCACGCCGCGCGGATTCGCGCTGATCCGCGAGATCCGTTCCCAGCTTTTGGCTTCGGGCGCTCATATGCTGGCGCCGTGCCCGCGCGCCGATGAGTGCCCGGTTACCGGCTCGGATTGGTGCCACTTCGCGGCGCGCGTGGAACGCACCTCGCTGCACCGGCGCGTCAAAGAGGCGGAGCTTAACTACGAGGATGAGAAGTTCAGCTATGTGGCAGTCTGCCGCGAATCGGTCCCTCTGCCGGCGGCGCGGATCGTGCGCCATCCGCTGCACCGGCCGGGGCTGATCACACTGGAGACGTGCACGCCGAGGGGGTTTGAGACCGTCCGCGCGGCGAAGCGGGACCGCGAGAAATTCCGCGCCGCGCGCCGGGCCGATTGGGGAGATCCGCTCGGCTCGGTATGATGTATCCCATGGTGGACCGAGAACAGGCCTGGAATATTCTTTGCGAATTCACGCAATCCGAGAGCCTCCGCAAGCATGCGCTGGCGGTGGAGACGTGCGTGCTGGCCTATGCCAAACAATTCGGCGAAGACGAAACCAAGTGGTCCCTCACCGCCTTGCTGCACGATTTCGATTGGGAAATCCATCCCCAAGCTCCGGACCACCCGATGAAGGGAGAGGCCATACTCGCCAGCCGCGGCGTGGATGAGGAGATGCGCCGCGCGATCCTGTCCCACGCTAACTACAGCGGTGTGCCGCGGGTGTCGCAGCTCGAGAAGACGCTGTATGCGTGCGATGAGCTGGCCGGGTTCATCACCGCGATCTCATATGTAAAGCCGCACCGCAGCGTGTTCGAAGTGGACGTATCGTCGGTGAAAAAGAAGATGAAGGACAAGGCCTTCGCCCGCTCGGTGAACCGGCAGGACATCGTGGAAGGCGCGCAGGAACTGGGAGTGCCCTTGGACGATCACATTGATTTCTGCATCAAGGCGATGCAGGCGAACGCAGAGGCGTTGGGGATTAAGGGATCGCTGTAGCTGTGGGGCAGCCCTTCGGGGCTGCCGCCGCGCTTCCGCGCGGCGCGCCGCCTGAAAGGCGGCGGCAGGCCGGAAGGCCTGCCCCACGAAGATAGCGGCTGAGGGGTTCCTCATAAAAGCGGTACACCAGCGCGGACACCAGAATTACTGCTGCGACATAGCCATATGGCGAAGCGTGCGGGGCCCAGCGCTTGATCCACCACAGCACGGGGATGTGGAGGATGTACATCGCGTAGCTGGATTTGCCCAGATATACAACCGGGGACGAAGCCAGCAACCGCGCCGTCAATCCCGTGCCTAGCGCGAAACCGACCAACAACATCGCATTGAGAGGTCGCAGGGCAGTATTCAGGTCCAGGCCCTTGGGTAACACTTGCGGCCAGGCGATGATCGCCGCGCCGACCGCGGCACCGGGCAAATAGAACCAACGGCCTGCCAGGCGGGATCGCTTCAGCATGTCATACAGGGACGATGCGGCCATGCCCATCAAAAAATCCGCGAAGTGGACCAGCGGCTTCCATTCGTCACGCACGCCGACCAGGAACAGCACGCGCGTCAGCAGGCAAGCCGCCGCCGCCAGCGCCGCGGGATGGATTCGAAGCAGCGTTACCAAGGCCAATGGAAAACAGATATAAAAGAATACTTCACAAGAGAGCGACCACGCCGGCGTATTCCATCCGACCGGCAGATGACCGCTCCAGCCCTGTAGCAATAGGCCGTAATTCACGATTAGCCCAGGTTTTCCGGGCGCGCGATCCGCGATGATGAACGGCACTACCAGGGCCAGGCTCAGCGCGTACACCGGGTAAATGCGAGCGAAGCGCGCTACCGCATAACGGCGCAGCCGCTCCCCATGCCACTCGCCCGAGCCATAGCTGCGCGCCAGAACGAAGCCCGAGAGCACAAAGAACGTGGCCACCGCCAGGTAGCCACCGCGGACGAACGCATATACGGGATGCGGCAGTTGCTGCGCGGCCGCGTCCAGTTCCGTGCCGGGCCCCGTCAAGTGATGCAGGATCACCCAGAGCGCCAGCAAAAAACGCAGTCCGGTGAGCGCTGGCAGGTGTTCGTTCTTCACCGCCCTCGAATGACCTCCTCCCCGATGTATGGCCGCAGAGCCTCCGGAACCACCACGCTGCCGTCCTTCTGTTGGTAGTTCTCGACGATCGCCACCCATGTGCGGCCCACCGCCAGGCCGCTGCCATTCAACGTGTGGGCATGTTCGGATTTCTTGCCGCTCTTAAATCGGATGGCGGCGCGGCGCGCCTGGAACGCCTCGAAATTCGAGCACGACGATATTTCCTTGTAAGCGCTCTGCCCCGGAAGCCAGACTTCAATGTCGTAGGTCTTGGCAGAGCTCGCTCCCATGTCGCCCGTGCAGAGGACCACCGTGCGGAACGGCAGGCCCAGGCGGCGCAGAATATCCTCCGCGTCTGCGGTCAGCTTTTCCAACTCATCGTAGCTCTGCTCTGGCCGCGTGAACTTGACCAGCTCGACCTTCTGGAACTGGTGCTGGCGAATGATGCCGCGCACGTCGCGTCCATAGGAGCCGGCCTCGCTGCGGAAGCAGGGCGTGTAGGCGCACAGCTTGATGGGCAACGCGTCGGATTCGAGCGTCTCGTCACGGTAGATGTTGGTTACCGGCACTTCCGCTGTGGGGACCAGCCAGAAATCGTGCTTTTCGATCTTGAAGGAGTCGTCGGCGAACTTGGGCAGTTGGCCCGTTCCGTACATGCTGGCCGAGTTGACCATGAAGGGCGGCAGCACCTCGGTGTAGCCGTGGTGGCGGGTATGCACATCCAACATGAAATTGATCAGCGCCCGTTCCAGCCTGGCGCCCATGCCCCAGTACAGAGCGAAGCGCGCGCCGGTGATTTTGGCGGCCCGTTCCAGGTCGAGGATTCCCAATTCCGGGCCCAGGTCCCAATGCGCCTTGGGCTGGAAGTCGAACTGGGGCGGTTCGCCGACCCTCCGAACTTCCACGTTCTCTTCGGCGCTCTTGCCCACGGGAACCGACTCGTGGGGGATATTCGGAATGCCGGCCAGAAGCTGGCGGAACTCCTCGTCCACCGTTTTTTTCTGCTCCTCCAGCGCGGCGATCTCGTCGGCCATCGCCCGGACCTGCTTCTGCAGTTCGGCGGTGTCAGCACCCTCCCGCTTGAGTTGACCGATCTTCGTGGTCTGGTCGTTACGGTTTTTTTGGAGCTGTTCGGACTGCGTGATCGCGGCCCGCCGGCGGGTATCCAGCTCGCGAAACTGATCGAGATTCAAGGGAATTCCGCGGGTGGCCAACCGCTGGACGATTTGGTCGAAATTGGCCCGGAAATGGGCGAGGTCGTGCATGCCCCTCCATGCTATCGCACGGCGGGCAGGCTACTCTTCTTCCTCTTCCACCTTCACTTGCTCGAGGTCTTCAGCTTCGAAAATCTGGCGGCAGTCGAGACACTCCACATAGTCCACGCCATCGCGGCGGGCAATGATCTGCGTGCGGTTGTGGTCACAGGCGGCTTGCATAAAACAGCGCTACGTGAGATTTATTCTATCCGGGTATAGCCCTAAGTCAAGGCCCCCGAAGTCCTGCCGGTCCCATTTCCGGCGGTCAAGTCCCAGGAGTTACAATCCTGGTACATGCCATTCCCCATACACCGGCCGCGGCGTCTCCGCGCCTCGGCCGCCATGCGCGACCTGGTGCGCGAGACCCGGCTCGACCCGAAACAATTCATCCTGCCTCTGTTTGTTTGCCCGGGCGAGGGTATCAAGCGCGAAATCGGGTCGATGCCTGATAACTACCAGTTGTCTATCGACCAGTTGGTGAAGGAGTGCGCCGAAGCGCATTCCCTGGGGATCGGCGGGGTAATCCTGTTCGGCCTGCCCGAGACCAAGGATGACGCCGCTTCGGGTGCCTACGCGGACGACGGCATCGTGCAGCGCGCCATCCGGGCCGTTCGCCGCGAGACGCCCAATCTGCTCATCATGACCGATGTATGCAATTGCGAGTACACCAGCCATGGCCACTGCGGCTTCGTCAAAGACGGCGACGTCGATAACGACACCACCTTGCAGTGGCTGGCCAAAACCGCGCTATCGCACGCACGGGCGGGAGCCGATATCATAGCCCCTTCCGACATGATGGACGGCCGGGTAGGCGCCATCCGGCAGACCCTGGACGCCAACGGTTTCGAGAAGATTGCGATTCTGGCGTATGCGGCCAAATTTGCCTCGGTTTTCTACGGTCCCTTCCGCGAGGCTGCGGAATCCACCCCGCAGTTCGGCGACCGCCGCAGCTACCAGATGGACCCGGCCAACGGCCGCGAAGCCATGAAGGAGATCGAGTTCGACCTGGAAGAAGGCGCTGACATGATCATGGTGAAACCGGCGCTGCCGTATCTGGACCTAATCCGCCAGGCCCGCGACCGCTTCGACGTGCCGATCTCGGCTTACCAGGTGAGCGGGGAGTATTCCATGATCATGGCCGCCGTGCGCAACGGCTGGCTGGAGTATGAACGCGCCATGATGGAAACTTTGACTTCCATCACCCGCGCCGGCGCCGGCATTATACTGACGTACTTCTCCAAGCCGGCGGCGCGGCTGCTGGGGTGAAACAGTGGGGCAGGCTTGAGCCTGCAGGGGGCTTTAGCCCCTCCTTTGCCGTCGCTTGGACGAGCGGGACTAAAGTCCCGCGCAGGCTGAAGCCCGCCCCACAGAAGACTTATGGCCGACGACAATAGCTGGCTCCCCGAGGCCTTCCTGGAACAGTGCCAGGCATGCGCGTGGATCGCCGATTCCCAAGGCGTGTTCCGCGAGATCTACGGGGATCCCTCTTCGATCTTCCGCAAAAGCGCCGCGGAGCTGAAGAGTCAAGCCGCTTCGCAGACCCTGGAGAGCAGTCTGGCGGAAACCTGGGCTGATCGCGCGGCACGAGTCTTCGCGGGCGAGATACTGATGCTGCGGGAGCGCTGCGGCAACGCCACATGGTACATCTCGCTGTTTCCCATCCGCCGCAACGGCCGCATCCTCTTCGCAGGCGGGTTTGGACGCGACGTCACCCCCTGGGGCACCGCCGAGCAGGAGTTGCGGCATACCGTTCTGGGAGCGCTGAAGGCCCAAGAGCACGACCGCAGAAAGGCGTCACAGTTCCTCCACGACTCGGTGGGTCAGAACTTGACGGCGCTTGGTCTACAATTGGATCTCATTAAAATGGACCTGGAATCCGTGTCCCCGGAAACCTGTGCGCGCATCGCGGAGATTCAGAAGATGCTGGAGGGCATGATGGGCGAGGTACGCGAGTATAGCTACGAGCTCAATCCCTCGACGGCAGAACGCGCGGGCTTGCGAGCGGCGCTGGATAAGCTGGCCACCCGGACCCGCACGCACTTCAGCGTCGAGATACAGCTCCACGCCGATCCTGCGGTGAAGATCGACCCCAAGTTTGCCTCCGCGTATTATCACGTCGCCCAGGAGGCGGTGGCCAACGCCGCGCAGCATGCGGCTTGCTCCGCCATTGAAATAGCGCTAAAGTCCTCACATAGTGGCCCGATTCTAGAGGTTCGAGATAATGGGCGGGGATTCGATCCGGGTGATGTCCTGGGCGCGCACCGCGGCCTGGGGCTCTTGAGCATGGAGCACTATGCCGCGCAGGCCGGGCTGGAGCTCGCGATTGGCAGCAACCGCAACAGCGGTACCGTAGTTCGGGTTGGTCCCCCGGAAGCCTGAAAAAGACGAATATGCCTTTCGACATCGTCCTGGTGGATGATCACAAGCTGGTGCGGGATGGGGTTAAGACCATCCTGGAGCGCGGATCGGAATTCCGCGTTGTGGGCGAGGCCGAAAATGGCGCCGACGCGGTACAGCTTTGCCGCAAGTCGCAGCCCGACATCGTGCTGATGGACATCGGCTTGCCCGGGATGAACGGGATCGAAGCGACCACCGAACTCCTGCGGCACTGCCCGGGAATCAAGGTTCTCATTCTCTCCATGTTCGATGACGAGAATTCGGTGGTTAGTGCCATCCGATCGGGAGCGCGGGCATTCGTTCTGAAAAAGGCCTCCTCCACCGAGTTGCTGGATGCCCTGCGCACGGTAGCGCGGGGCGGCTCCTATCTTAGCTCGCAGGTCTCCGACCGCTTGCTGTCCCGCATCCAACGGGGCGACCTGGAGACCCGCGACCGCACGCCGCTCGAATCTCTGTCGCCGCGCGAGCTGCAGGTTCTGCGGCTGGTGGCCGAAGGCAAGACCAGCAAGGACATCGCTGTGCTGCTCGACCTCGGCCTGCAAACCGTGCGCAGCTACCGCAAGACCATGATGAAGAAGCTGGGCGTCAACAATGTCGCCGGCTTGACGCAGCTCGCTCTCGCCGCCGGAATCACAACCTGGAACAAACCGGATGCAAACCCTATGGGGTGAGTGCGCGGTCGCCGACGCGCACATTCACTTCTTCTCCCGCCCCTTCTTCGAGGCTCTCGCGGCCCAGGCCGGCAAGAGTGCCGATGGCGTAGCCGAAGCCCTGGGCTGGGAATTGCCTCCGGCCGATTCGGAGCAACTGGCCCAGCGATGGGTCGAGGAAATGGACGTCGAAGGCATCGAGCTGGCGGCCATCATTGCCAGCATGCCCGGCGATGAGAGCTCCGTGCTGGCAGCCAAAGCCGCCCGTCCCGGCCGGTTCCTGGCGTATGCCATGGTCAATCCGCTGGCGGAGGCGCCGTTGGCCGTCGCCGGGCTCGACGCTGTCTGTCTGTTTCCTGCCATGCATGGTTACTTCATGCACGACCAGCGTGTCCAACCTTTGCTGGAGCAGGCCGCGGCGCAGCAATCCCTGGTGTTCGTCCACTGCGGAGTCTTGACCGTGGGTGTGCGGAAGAAACTCGGATTGCCTTCCCGCTTCGAGATGCGCTTTTCCAACCCGGTCGATCTGCACGCGGTGGCTCTGCAGTTTCCCCAGTTGAACTTCGTGGTGCCGAGTTTTGGGGCCGGATACCTCCGCGAAGCGCTCATGCTGGCGGACCTGTGCCCCAATGTTTACCTGGACACCTCCAGCACTAATAGCTGGATGCGTTACGAGGGTCTCGACTTGGGAAGCACGTTTCGGAGAGCGCTCGACACGGTGGGCGCCCACAAGCTCCTGTTCGGCACGGATTCGTCGTTTTTTCCGCGCGGCTGGAACTTCGAGATCTTCGAGCAGCAGACACGGGCGTTGAGCGAACTAGGCATCAGCGCCAGTGACGCACGTCTGATCTTCGGCGAGAATCTGCAGCGGCTAGCGGGCTAGTTCCGCCAGCCGCTGCCTGACTCCATCTCAGAATACGACTCGAGCGCCGATCTGGATGGTCCGCGCGTTTAGGCTTACTGCCGTGTACTGTCCAAACGACGGCGAGGTAATGACGGGGCCGGTGTTTGCACTCGCAACCTGCTGGAACGCATGCAGGTTGAATATGTTGTAGAACTCGCCCCGCAACTGGAGGTTCACCCGCTCCGAGAAATGGAAGTTCTTGAAGATGTCCCAATCGAAATCCGTCTGGCTGTTCAGCCGCAACACGTTCCGGCCCAAGGTGCCGAAGTTTCCAATGAAGGGCTGCGACAATCCGAGGCTCTGCGCGTAATTGCTGATCGCGACGCCATTCACCACTGAAGTTCCGCTCGGCGTGCCCGCAGAACCGGCCGGCTGCGGATTGAAATTCTGCAACGTGCCCGCGATATTGGGCCGGTCGACATTATTGCCGGTGCCGAGATATGAGAGCGGATCGGTAAAGCCGCCCAACGACCCTGGCAGTGACCCGGCATAGATGTTCAAGGGGAACCCTGAATGGTATGTGCTGATTCCCGCAAAGGACCAGCCGCCCAGGCCGCCGCGCAGCCACCGGTTCGTCGAGCCGCGGAAAAACGGCATTTCCCACGTGTGGCTGATGCTCAGGATGTGCCGGAGATCGAACTGGCTCGGCCCACGGTTGTTACGGTTGTCGAGCGGGTTCTGTTGGGCAGAAGTATCATTAGCGAGAACACCCAAAACGTCCGAAACGTCGTCAATAGAGCGCGACCAGCTATACGCCACATGCACAACGTAGTTGCGGGCGAACCGCTTCTCGGCCTCCAGTTGCAGCCCGTTATAGGAGGAATTGGCCGACGACTCCACCAGGTTGACCGCGTTGTAGCGGGGATCGAAGCGGTTGCTGAACGCCGTCGGACCGCCGTTCAGCCCAGCGAATGCTTTCGTGAACTGGCTCAGCCGCGCTTGCTCGTCAGCCAGGCTGGTGGCCGGAGCCGGCGCAGACGCGATCAAGTTAATTGGACGCGTTCTGGGAAGGTACGTGCCTTTGGTGCCCACGTAAGTCAATTTAACCACCAGATTGTTAGTGAACTCCCGCTCGACTCCCAGGTTCCATTGCTGTACCTGCGGATTGTCCAGGTTCTGGTCGATCGCCGGCGAGATCGATGAAAAGTTCAAAAGGGATGTATTCAACTGGCCGACGGAACCCGCCAGAGACGCCTGCAGAGCGGCCCCGCCACCCACAAGATTCGCGTAGCTGTTCGCGCCGGTGATCTGGGAGCCGGATAATGCCCCCGAATAAATCAGCGGAGGCAGGAACCGCTGGTTTGTGATCGGATTGAGGAAAACGAAATCATAAGCGATTCCGTATCCGCCGCGAACTACCGTCTTCGCATCGTTGGTCAACTTGTATGCGAAGCCGAATCGCGGCCCGGAGTTGAAATTACTGTTGAAGGAGGGCTTGCCAGTCTCCAGCAGGCCGAGCGGGCCGGCGCCGGCTGCGCCGAAGGCCGCGTGGTTGTTGAGGTCCAGATTCGAAATGAGCCCATTCGCCTCCGTCGGTCCGCCCGCGTACTCCGTCCGGAATCCAATATTGAGGGTCAGATTCCGCGTCACCTTCCAGTCATCCTGGATGAACCAGGACGCATTCTCGACTCGGTTCTGGCGAAAGGAATTGCCGAAATTCTGAGTGTATGTGCTCAATTGCCCGGTGGCGAACGCGTTGAAGTTCGCGAAGGTCATCGTCGAATGGATGTTGCTGTCGAAAATCGAATCGGCCTCCAGCCGGTACCATTCAAAACCCATCTTGATGACATGAGAGCCGCGGGTAACCGTAAAATTGTCGGTCCATTGATAAGTGCGCTGCTCCCGGCCTTGGGGAATAATGTTCGATTCTCCAATGCTGGTTACTGATCCATCCGCGAACAGAAGCTCCGGTCCGGCCGGATAAGGCGACTCCGGAATGAAATTTGGCTTGCTCTGCCCGAATCCGAAGCGGAACTCATTCACCATCGACGATCCAAACAGATGCGTCTCCGCCAAAAGCGCTTGCCGGGGGTGGTTCGTACTCGACGCCCCGTAAAACGGCAGGTTACTGTTGATAAACGTATTGCCCGACGAATTGGCAATCGAATCCTGCACCGCGTATCGGGACCACAAAGTATCTCTCGGGCCTATTACGACGTCGGCGCGGACCGAGTACTTCCAGTTGTTGGTGGTATTCGGCGCGCTTTCCGCCAGTGTGCCGGTCGGTGACGTGGGTATTTGGTACTGCTTCACCAATGCGAGCGAAGTCGGATCCGTAACAGTCGCCAATTGTCCCGGCGTCGGCACGTTGGCAATCACTGGCGCACCCACGCCCCTGATCTTCTGCCCTTCATAATCAGCATGCCAGAAAAACCTGTTCTTGCCGTTAAGAATCTTGGGAAGGTAAACCGGCCCTCCGGCCTCAAAACCGTAGATGTTCTGCTTGTTGATGTTGGGGGCCCCCGTGCGGTCGAAAAAAGGCCGGGCATTGAAGTCGTTGTTTTGCAGGAACTCGTAAGCTTCACCGTGAACGTCGTTCGTTCCGCCTTTGGTGGTGTAGATGACCTGCGAACTCGAATTCCGTCCATACTGGGCGTCGAAGTTATTGGTGATGATCGTGACTTCTTTGATGGACGCGAAGTTCAAAGGGCTCAGCACGCCGCCGGTTCCCGTGACACTCACGTCAGTCGCAGTAATGCCGTCCACGGTGATGTTGTTTCCGCGACCGCGACCGCCATTCGCATTGAAACTGCCCGATCCGAGGAACGGATTGTTCTGCGAGACCGCCGCCACGCCTGGCGCGGTCAGAGCGAATCCGTTCGGATCCCGGTTCACCGGCATTTCCTGAATCGCCTGACCCCTCACCGTTGTTTGCAACTGCGCATTCTCGGTGTCGATCTGGATGGCCGCACTGGAGACCTCGACCGTTTGCGTGATCTGCCCGACCTCCAGACGCAAGGGAACAAATTTCTCCTGCCCTGTGTTCACCTGCGCCTGTGTCACCGCGGCTGCAAAACCCGCGGATTCGGCCCTTACCTCGTAGTTGCCAATCGTGAGCAGCTCGAAACTGAATTCGCCCTGCTCGTTGGCTGTTTGTGTACGAGTCGCCCTCGTTTCGAGGTTCGTGAGCGCCACTTTAGCCTTCGCTACGGCCGCGCCGCTGGGATCCGAAACGGTGCCTCGAAGACCACCGGTGATCTGCCCGAAAGCTGCCGCCAGAGTAAATGCGGCGACCAAAGCGTAGCGGAAAATCACGCCTACGACACGATCTGCTTTGCGTCTCATTTCTTAACCCCCTTATTTACGATCCGACTTACCGTAAAACAAAACGCCGAGTGTCCTGGGCATTGGCGCAAACCGTGAACTACATGGCGGTCAGCGTGCCGAGGTCCCTTCCTGAATCGGCCCCCACGTCTTTTTTGTTTGGACGCCGGCGCCATCGGGGCGCCTTGGGTTGTCGACGTGACAATTGCCTTACATTAAATCAAGTTTTACGGTAAAACAAGCGCTTTGAAGGCAAAAGATACTGGGCCTGCACTTGGCTGTGAGGAATGGCGCGGATGCGACGCCCGTTTTCCGCCCGCTTAACCGCATGCGATGCGGAAATATCGAGGCAAGGCCTCTGCAAGATTTTACATTTGAAGCCCCCCGGAAAGGACGGGTTGCCGCCTATCCGCGACGCCAGGCCGCCCGCGGTACGCTGGAAGTTATTCCCAGGACCATGCAACTGTCTGAGATTGCCGAAAGGCTGGGGTGTCGCCTGGAGGGCCAAGGGGACATCGACATCATCGGGGTCGCCGGTATGGAGCGCGCCGGGCCGGGCGAGCTCACGTTCCTGGCCAACCCCAAGTATGGGCCAAAGGTGAAACACACCCGCGCCAGCGCCATCCTGGCTGCGGAAGCCTTTCCCGGCATTGCCTGCCTGGTTTCCGAAAATCCCTACCTGGATTTCGCGCGCGCGCTCGCCTTCTTCTATCAGCCGCCCACGCCACAGCCTGGCATCCATCCCCTGGCTTCGATTGCCGCCAGCGCCGTACTCGGCGAGAACTGCTCCATCGGGCCGTTTGTGGCCATTGGCGAGCGCGTCCGCCTGGGACGCAACGCGGTGATCCATCCGCACGTGGTGGTCTATGAGGGCGCTGAGATCGGCGATGACTTCCTGGCACATTCACATGCCGCGGTACGCGAATTTTGCCGGATCGGCCACCGTGTAATCTTGCAAAATGGTGTAGTAGTGGGCGGCGATGGATTCGGTTTCGCCAAGCGCGCCGATGGGAGCCATTTCAAGATCGTGCAATCCGGTGTAACGGTCATCGAAGACGACGTCGAGATCCAGAGTCTCACTTCGGTGGACCGCGCCACGGTGGGTGAGACTCGCGTGAAGCGCGGCGCGAAAATCGACAGCCTGGTGCAGGTGGGACATGCCTCCGTGGTAGGCGAGGACAACATCATCTGCGCCCAGACCGGCCTGGCCGGTAGTACCGTGCTCGAGCGCAATGTGCTGCTGGCTGGCCAAGTGGGCTCCTCCGGCCATCTCACCGTGCATGAAGGCGCAACCGTGTACGCGCAGAGCGGCATCGGCGGGGATGTCGCCGCCGGCCAGCGGATCTCCGGATCTCCGGCTTTTGGAGCGTCCGAGTGGCTGCGCGCCGTTACCGCCTTTCCCCGGCTGCCGGAACTTTTGAAGACGATACGGCAATTGGAAAAGAGAATCGAAGAGCTGGAGCAGAATGCCAAATCACACACCACCTCCGAGTGACCGGCGTCCGGTCGCCTACTTAAATGACAAGTTCCTGAACAGCCCGGACGCGCGGGCGCTGCGGATTCTGGCCGAATACCTGGAACCGCTCGCCCACTTTCGGCGCGAGAAGATCCGCGACACCGTGGTCTTCTTCGGTTCCGCGCGGCTGACGGAGGATGGACCTCTGGCGCGCTACTACCATGAAGCGCGCGAGTTGGCCCGCATGCTGACCGAGTGGGCCGATCAGTTCACCAACAGCACCTATCGCTTCGTGGTCTGTTCCGGCGGCGGCCCCGGTATCATGGAAGCCGCCAACCGGGGTGCTCACGACGCCAAGGGCAAGACGGTGGGGCTCAACATCGGCCTGCCCTTCGAGCAGTTTCCCAATCCATTTATCACTCCCGAGCTGAGTTTCGAGTTCCACTACTTCTTCATGCGCAAGTTCTGGTTCGCTTACCTGGCCAAGGCACTGGTCGTCTTTCCCGGCGGCTTCGGAACCATGGACGAGCTGATGGAACTTCTGACGCTCTCGCAGACTCAAAAACTGGCCAAGAAGCTCACGATTGTGCTCTACGGCTCCGCTTACTGGAAAGAGATCATCAATTTCGACGCCTTAGTGAAGTACGACATGATTTCACCCGAGGACCTCGACCTGTTTCAGACCGCGGACGATCCGAAGACCGCCTTCGAGCTGCTGAAGACCGGACTGCTTTCCCACGCGTTGCAGCCGGAAACGCCCGAGACCCCTTCGATTTCAAAATCCAGGAATCCGCAAGCCCCGGGTGGCTTGTGATGCGCCTGTTCCCGGTGTGCGCATTCGCGCTGTTGGAGGAGTGATGTTCCGCCGCATCGTAGCACCCGGAATCGAAATCAAGCTGTTCGAAGCCAACGAAGCCAAGGCGCTCTTCGCCCTCGTCGAGCGCAACCGGGAGCGTCTGCGGAACTGGCTCCCATGGGTCGACCATACCCATTCCCCCGAAGACATTCGGCTGTTCATTCTGCGGGTGCTCGATCAATACCACTCCAACCTGGGACCGCAAACCGGAATCTGGGTGAACGGCGCATTGAGCGGCACCGTAGGGTGCCATCCGATTGACTGGTCCAACCGCAACTGCAGCATCGGCTACTGGGTGGATGCCGGACAGGAGGGGAAAGGAATCATCACACGGTGTTGCGCGACGCTACTGGATTTCGTGTTCGACGAGCTCGGGTTGCACCGCGCGGAAATTCGCTGCGGCACCGCCAATCAGCGGAGCTGCGCGGTTCCCGAGCGGCTGGGATTCAGCCGGGAGGGCATTGCGCGGGAGGCCGAATGGGTGAACGACCGCTGGGTGGATTTAGTCGTTTGGGGAATTCTCGAAGAAGAATGGCGCCACAGGCGAAGCCGTCGGCTGGCTCCCGGACGGGCCAGCAAGTTGCGGCAGCCCGGCCCAGCGGCTTAGGGCTGCTTCGAGTACCGCCATCCGGACCGGTTTGGAAAGGTAGTCGTCCATCCCACAGGCCGCGCATTTTTCGTGGTCGCCTTCCACCGGGTTGGCGGTCATGGCAATGATAGGAACATTGCTCTTGCCGTTGGGCAGGCGGCGAATAGCCAGGGCCGTCTGGTAGCCATCCATCACCGGCATCTGACAGTCGAGCAGAATCGCGTTGAAATTTTGACGGGCGCACATTTCGAGCGCGCTCTCGCCGTCGGGAGCTACTTCCGCCTGGTATCCCAAGCGGTTCACGGCGCCCGCCGTCACCAACCTATTTACGGGATTATCATCCACCACTAACACGCAGCCCTTGAGAACTGGGACAGATTGCGAAGGGGCAGGCATTTCTGTCGCAGCCGCCGCTTCTAGAGGCAGCAGAAACCAGAACGTGGACCCTTGTCCCACCTCGCTCTCCACTCCCATCGAGCCTTCCATCAGTTGCACCAGCCGGTGCGCGGTGGCGAGCCCTAACCCCGAACCGCCATACCGCCGCGCACTACCCGATTCGGCTTGCGTGAAAGGATGGAACAACCGCGCCGCCGTTTCCGGCGTGATGCCAACCCCAGTATCGGATATGCGAAACCACAGCGCTAGTAACGAGGACTCCTCTCCCGCCACGGTCACTTCCAGCCGCGCCCCTCCCCGCTCGGTCAATTTGACGGCGTTGATCCCCAGATGCAGGAGCACCTGGCGGAGTCGCAGTGGATCTCCCACTATGACCGGCGGCACGGCGTCGGCTACCGAGACCTCCATCGACAGCGCCTTGGCATCGGCTTTCTCGCGCAGCAGCCGAACTGCACCATCGAAACACTCGCGCAAGTTGAACTGGAAACGTTCCACCCGAATTTGTCCACCTTCGATGCGGGCGAAATCAAGAATGTTGTCGATTAGTGCCAGTAATGAGTCCGAACTGCTGCGGGCAATCGTAGCCAGCTCGCGCTGTTTGGGATCCAGAGTGGTTTCGGTCAGCAGCTCAATGGCTCCCAGAATGCCGTTTAGCGGTGTGCGCAACTCGTGGCTCATGTTGGCCACAAATTCCGACTTCGCTGTGTTGGCCGCGCGCACTGCCTCGCGGGCAGCCTGCAGCCGCCGCAACTGCCACAAGAACACCGCCAGCGCCGCCAGCAGCACCCACACACTTAGAACGGAAGAAGCCATGGCCTCATTCGATCTCTTCGGCCAAGGTGTCGAATTCTTTAACAGTGATGGGCAACCACTACTTCGCGCGACCCTTGAAACCCGGCGTCATCACAGGAATCTTGTAGATGGTCATAGCAACGTTTCGCACTCCTGGCGCTGTTCGCACTTCTTGGCCGTTCGCATCTAGCGCGCCAAGGCAGGCTACGTACAGCGTTTTTTTGCCGGGCCCCGAAAACGCCACGCTGATGGCGTTACGCGGTGTGGGGATCAGGCCGAGAGACTTCCCGTCCGGTCCGAACACCTGAATACCGGGGTTGGTGGTGTCGTAGATCCGGCCAGTCGCATCGACTGCCATGCCATCCCCGTTTCCGCCTTCGAGTTTTCCGAATTCGCGCTGGTTCTTCACTGAGCCATCCGCCTGCACATCGAAAGCTACGATTACTGGGCCGTTGGTCACGTACAGCGTCTTTTCATCCGGGCTGAGATTGATGCCGTTGGTTCGCAGATTCTCGCCGATGTTCGTCACCTTCCCGCCGGGGCTCAGGTAGAACAGGCCGCCGCTCGTGAAATAGGCACCTCCTTTCTTATCGGCCACCAGGTCATTGACGCGCCCCAGTCCTTTGCCGTCGATGCTGTCCGCCAGAACTTTGCGAGTCGGTGTCAGCTCGCTCACGCCAGTCGGTTCGGTGCATTGCTCCGGCTTAACGCCCAGGTGGCCGCCGGGATCGGTACAGGTCCGCTCCACCACCAGAATGCGGCCTTTGGGGCCGATTGCGACCGCGCCGGGACCGTGGGCCGTCTCCAGATAAACGGAGAATTTGTCCTTCTTGTCGAGTTTGTTGATGCGATTGGTCTGCTCCTGAGCGAACAGCAGGCCGCCATCGTCGGTGCCCACGATGCCATCGGCCGTCTCGTTGCCCTGCCAAACCTGGGTCCACTTGGCTCCTGCCGCAATCACTCCGGGGATTTCGGAGACAGTCACCTCGCGCGCCGGCGCCGGCTGCGAGAAGCCCTTTGGCTGCTGCGCGAGCAGTAGGCTGAGGGAGAAAGCAGACACCAGCAGAAGAGGTCTTGTGAAGGGCATTCTGCTGTTATACCTCACGTAGCGGCACTACGCTGCGGCGACCGCTAGTTCCTCCGCCTGTTCGGCAACGGGTCGGACTACAGTCGCGTCGAGCAGCCGGACGACTACCACCGTCCGATCGTCGGTAGCCTCGGATTTCTGCCGGAACCCGGCGACGGCTTCCAGGATGCGCTGGCTCAACTCTCGTGCGCTGGCATCCGGATATGCTTCCAGAACGCCGCGCACGCCATACTCGCGGAACTCGCGGCCACCGGAATCGGTAGCCTCCGTGATTCCGTCCGTAAAGGCCACCAGCGTGTCGCCGGGCTCCAGAGATATTGTGCGTTGCGCGTAGTTCGCGCGCGCCGTCAGGCCCAGCACGGTACCGGTGCGTTCCAGACGCCGCAGACGCTTGGATCTCCGGTGGAACAAAAGGCCGGGTTCGTGCCCTGCGCTGACGTAGCGCAGTTGGCGTGGAACCGGGTCAATTCGAACGTAGAACAAAGTGGCGTAAAAGTTGTCCGTGGAAAGGTCGCAGATGCTGCGATTCAGCCCTTCGACCAGTTCCGGCAGATCGCCGCTCTCTCGCATCGACAGTTTCCGCAGGAATGCCCGTAAGCGGGACAAGATGTTGCTGGGGCCACTCCCTCGTCTAGATACGTCGCCGATGGATACCAGAAGCCGCTGCTCTTTGAGCGGCACGAAGTCGAAGAAATCCCCGCCAGTTTCGCCAGCCGGATCGCGTTCACCGTAGTAGTCCAGTCCCTCGATTTTCAGCCGGCTCGAATCGTCAGCGGACTGTTCACTCTCGAGAAATGCGGTGAGCGTGCCAGGAAAAGAAAGATCAAGAAGTCCACGCGATGAATATTTCTTCATACGTATTCTGACGCAGAAGTTCGAATAAGCGATGACTCTTATACTCGGAAATTGCGAAAAGAATGGTTAAGAGGCCGTGGGTTGGTATCCTATTTCACCGCTAGTACGAAACCATCGGTGGAGCCGCCGCCATACGAACCTTGATACGCCGACCCGCTGGTCTGCAGGCTGTCGGTGGTGTATCCACCCAGGAAGATGGTACCGTCGGGGGCGATCGCGACGCCGTTAGCTACGTGCGTGCCCGTAGTACCGAAATAGCTTCCGTACAACAGGGCGCCTTTTCCGGCCACGGAAGGATCCAACTTCACTAGAAACGCTTCGACGCCGGCGCCAAATTGCGACTGGATCGCGTTCGACGTAACGGGAAAGTCCATCGACAGAGTGTACCCGGCCACATAGATGAGACCCTTGCTGTCGGATGTGATGCCATAGGCGACGTCGCCGCCGGAGCCGCCCAGGTACGTAGAATAATCCAGAAACTGGGCCGGTGTACCGAGCAGCTTGAGGCGCGTGACGAACGCCACCGCCATTCCGGGAGCGGATGGCGCAAACGATTTAGCCGTGGTCGGAAAGTCCGAGGAGAGCGTCCATCCGGTGATCAGCAGGCGGCCGCTGGGATCAAGCGCTATCTGGCGCACTTCGTCCAGCGTGGACCCTCCCAAATACGTGGAATAGAGCAGTGAACTGGAGCCCGTTTGGGTCATGTCCATAACGCCGATGGCGAGGTTCTCAAATCCCAGCAAAGTCTTCTGATAGGGCGTCCCCACCAGCGGAAACTGTTGCGACATGGTCGAGATGGCAAAGTACACGAGTCCGGCAGGTGTCACGGCCAGGCCCCTGCCATCATCCAAATCTTCCCCGCCCAGGTAGGTGGCGTACGCGACGGAGCTGGAGTTCGGATTGATCTTGAAGAAGAAGGCGTCGCTCGTCCCCGCCAAAGCCGTTTGGTAAGCCGAGGTAGTGGCCGGAAAATCGGTGGACTCAGTAGTTCCGCCTACGTAGATATTCCCCTGGGTGTCTAAGCCAATTCCGTACGGCCGGTCGCCGCCCGTCCCACCAAAATACGTGCTGTACACCAAAGCGTTATTGGGGCTTATGATGGCAACGAAGGCTTCGGGGAGGAATACGCTCGCGGTGGTGCTGATCTTATAAGTGGTCTGCACAGAGTTGCCGGCCATGGGTAAATCGCTGGAGCTGGTCGTACCCGTGATGTACATTTGTCCGGCCGAGTCGATCGCGAGGGCAGTCGCCGCTTCGTCACGGCTGCCACCAAAATAGGTCAGGTAAAGCAGCGAGTTCGCGCCGGCTTGCGTAGGATCGATCACCAAAGCAATGACATCGTTGCTGCCGTTATTGGAAACTTGCAGCGCGCCCGGAGTGAAAGCGATGTCGGAATTGTTGGTGTAGCCAACGGCATAGAGCAGCCCGCGGGAATCGGACGCCACCGCGGTAATCGTATCGGTCATCGTCCCCCCAATGAAACTGCCGTACTCCAGCACGGGGTCCACCACCAGCGATTTCGTACGGTCGTATGCGTCCACGCGCACGCCCGCTATTCCGCCGCCGAGCAACGTGTAGCGTCCTTCCACCGGAAGGCGCGCCGCCGTCAACGGGTCCTCCTGGTAGATCACTGGCCGCTTCTGGACGAAGCGCGCACCCCCGGATTCGACCAGAAGGTCTCCTTGGGGCGTCAGGCTGACGTGGTCTGCGCCGCGGAATTGCAACCGGATGGACCGCGGATCGGCGCCCGGCTGCAGCACGAAATCGTACTCCAATTGGCTTCGGTTGCCGTAGTACACCACGTCGATGCCCGGGTAGACGGAGCGGTAGGCCACACGTCCAAACTGACCCACATCGAGGTGCCAATGCGATCGGTCGCCCACGTAATAGTTGGTGCGCACTGCCAGACGGTCGAGCGCTTCCACTTGCGGCGCGCGGTTGCCGTGCAGTAGATTGAGATCGATGCGGCGAGTCGCGGTGGCCAGCACCGGACCATGCGCGGTCAGATAGAAAGTCCCATCGCCGGAGCGGGCCGCATATCGAACCTGTGAATTCCATTGCCCCTGGTTGGCCTCAAAATGAAGCGGCAAACCTGCCAGGGCGAGGTTAGCGCGGGCGACATCCGCGTCCGGGCGCGGCGCACCCAGAACCCCAACAGCACTCAGTATCAACGTTAAGACACACCGATGAAGCGGCATTTCAAATGAAAGCACGAATGGACCCCAGAACCTGTAGTGTACCAGCGGACGCTGTTGGATATAGTAGTCTCATGCAAAGGCGGATTCAAGCATTAGCAATCGCGCTGCCATTAGTGGCGCTCGCCGCGGAGTTCACCACCACCGAGCCGAAAGACCTTGCGGCTCAGTTGCAGGCACAAGGCGATAAGCCCGCGCTGGTGCATGTTGGATTCCCGACCCTGTATAAGGGCAAGCACATTCCGCAATCGGTTTACGCCGGACCGGCTTCGCGCCCGGATGGGCTGGAGTTACTGAAAAAGTCCGTCGCGAACCTGCCCCGCGACAAAGAACTCGTTGTGTACTGCGGCTGCTGCCCTTGGGAGATGTGCCCCAATATCAAGCCGGCCATGGAGGCCCTGCGGGGGATGGGATTCACCAAAGTGAAGGCCCTCATGATTGCTAAGAACTTCCAGGCGGACTGGGCGGACCACGGCTACCCGGTTGAGGCGGGAGAAGCCGCGAAGTAGGGCGCGATGCGCCTTTGGCCGATCGTCGTATTCGCGGGAAGTCTGTGGGCCAACGGCCCAGGTGTGACGTTTTCGCACGACGTTGCCCCGATCCTCTACAGCCACTGTGTCTCCTGTCATCACGCGGGCGGTGGAGCGCCATTTCCGTTGATCACCTATGCGGACACGGCCCATCGCGCCGAATTAATCGCGGCCGTTACTGCCAGGCGCTATATGCCGCCGTGGCTTCCCGACGCGCCGCGATTCGCCCACGAACGGCGTTTGAGCCAAGCCGAGATTGCGGTGCTCGGTAAGTGGGCCGCTGCCGGGGCGCCCGAGGGAGATCCAGCCGCCGTTCCACCCGCCCCGCGTTTCACGGAGGGTTGGTCGCTGGGAACTCCCGATGTCGAGGTGGAGATGCCCCAGCCGTTTACCGTCCCAGCCGATGGCCCTGACATCTACCGCTGCTTTGCGATTCCTCTTCCGCGGCACCCGCTGCGCTACGTGCGCGCGATCGAGATCCGGCCCGCCAATCCTAAAGTGGTGCATCATGCTTTGCTGTTTCAGGACGTGTCCCGAGAGGTGCGCCAGCACGACTCAGGCGAGGGCTACGAATGTTTCGGCACACCCGGGTTCCTGCCCGCGCGCGGCTTGGCCGGTTGGACGCCCGGCGCCCACGCCGTGACCATGCTGCCGGGAATGTCCGAGACGCTCTACCCCGGCGCCGATTTAGTGTTGCAGGCGCACTATCACCCCACCGGCAAGGTGGAAACGGATCGCACCCGCGTGGCGCTCTACTTCACCGATGAGAAGCCGCGGCGGCACCTGCTCGATGTCGGCCTCAGCTCCAACCGCATCGATATCCCTCCCGGCGAACGAGCCTATCGGGTGACGGATCACTTCACCATGCCAGTGGATGTCGACGTCCTGGGCATCATTCCGCACGCCCACTACATCGGCAAGGATATGCTGGGGTACGCCGTCTTACCCGATGGCACCAGGCGAACGCTGATCCACATTTCCGAGTGGAACTTCAACTGGCAGGACCAATACTTCTATCCCACGCCCATCCGCCTGCCGGCGGGCACGCGCGTTGAAATGGAGTTCACTTACGACAACTCTGCAGCCAACCCGCGCAATCCGCATCATCCGCCCGAGCGTGTGCGCTACGGCCCTGGCAGTTCCGATGAGATGGCGGGGCTGCACTTGCAGGTGGTGCCGGTGCGCGAGAGCGACCTGGAGGAGTTGAGCCAGGCCTTGTGGGGCCGGATGATGCGGAGCCTGGGCGGCGGGGTGTACCGCTCACCCCGCAACTAACGCCAGCGGCCTGATAGGCGCTCCCGTGGCGCCGCGAATTTTCAGTGGCGCAGCAACGAACAGAAACTCGGAGACGCCTGCTGCCGCCAGTTCCTCCAGTTCGAGGCACTCGATGATATGGATGCCTTTCTCCACCAGCAAGTGGACGTGGACAGGCATGGTCTCGGCGGGAAGCTTCTCGAAGGCCACCGTGTCGGAACCCGCGGCTAACACGCCGCGCCTGCTCAGCCATTGCGCGCCGGCGAGCGAAGGTCCCGGTCCATGCCCCTGCGCGATGAAACGCGACGCGTCGGCCCAATACCGCGCCCAGCCGGTGCGCAGCAGCACCACATCGCCCGCGCGGATCTCTACTCCCTTCGATGCCGCGTCCAGATGTTCCGGCAGAATTTCGAAGTCTTTCGGTAGTATCGGAAGGCCGGCAACCAGGGCGATATCCAGTAGCACGCCGCGGCGCAGCATCGGGGCAATAGTGTCCACCGCGTACTTCGCCTGACCCGCGGTATAAGATTGCACGATGGGTTCCTGCCCGAAGAGCATGCCACCGCAGGAGAAATGACACAGCGCGTCGATGTGAGTCCCGCAATGGCTTCCCAGCGCGAGAGCGTCGGCCGACGAGCTGTGCCCTTGCGGCCCCATGTGTTCGCCGTGTTGGCGGGTAAGGCTGTATAGAAACGGAGGATGCGTCGGAAAGTGCGGCATCCCCACAAAATAGGGTTGCGAAAGGTCGTAGACTTTCGCGGCTGATAGCAGATCGAAAAGCGCGGACATGTTTTCTGGGCCAGTGTACCGTAGCGCAGGTGTGTCCGATCAACCCACACTGCGGAATGATGTATCCGGTGGGATGCGTCATGAGCTGAAACAACAGTTCCGCTTTGGATCGCTAACTCGCCTCGCTCGAAGGAGTTCGCCCCGGCGCGCATCCTCCTTCCCGCATCGGCACTCGGATTGCCTCAACCACAACCTATGGTCAAGGCGATTCTGCGTGCGTTTTTGGGGTGCGCTCATCAGAGAACCACCTTCCCATTGACACCCACGGGAAACGCACGGCGCTGCTCCACAGCCATCGCCGGCGCTTATGTGGCGTGCCTCGATTGCGGCAAAGAGTTCGCTTACGACTGGGCGCAGATGCGCATCGGGGAACCGGTGCGGCGGCCCGATCCGATCGCCACCGAACAGCAGGTCCATACCTTCATCGGCTGAGCCGCCCGTGATACGATACACCGGTTAGTGGAGGGTGGCATGGCCCGCCTGATTCGAATCGCGTATCGAACCTCGCTGCTCTTTCTGATCAGTGCCGTCGCGCCGGCCCAGACACCCGTCGGCTTCAACCTCACGGGCATGTGGTCCGTGATGTATCACGAGGACGTTCTGGAGCGCACCGACCCCGGCTCCCCGGTGGGCGATTACCTGGGCATGCCGATCAACGACGATGCGCGCCTGCGCGCTGACACCTGGGACGCCGACCTTATCTCTGTTTTGGAGCATCAATGCATTCCGCACGCTGCGCCGTATGCCATGCGCGCGCCTTCCAATCTGAAAATCTCGACCATCGACGACCCCACCACCAGCCAGATCGTTGCGTTTATCATCGATGGAACATACACCGGCCCGCGGACCGTCTGGATGGATGGCCGCCCGCACCCTTCGCAGTTCGCACCCCACACCTGGTCCGGCTTCTCGACGGGAGTTTGGGAAGGCGACACGCTGCACATCGAGACCACCCACATCAAGGCCGGCTACCTGCGGCGCAATGGCATCGCGTTCTCCGACGAAGCCGCGCTCACCGAGTTCTTCGATCTGCACGACAAGTACCTGACCCTAACCAGCATCACGGAGGACCCGGTGTACTTGACCGAACCACTGGTTCGGTCGGAGAGCTGGTTGTGGAATCCGTACCAGGTGTTTCAGCCTATCGCGGGTTTCGGCGCGTGCCTGCCGCACCCCGAACTTCCGCGGCCCAGTGGCTGGATCCCGCATCACCTGCCGGGCACAAACACCTTGTTGCCCGAGTTCTCCGAGGAGTACGGAATACCATTCGAAGCGACGCGCGGCGGCGCTGAGACCATGTACCCGGAGTACCAAAAGAAGCTCAAGCAAATGACCATCCCCCGGCCCAAAGTGTTCGACGCCAAGTTCGCGCGCGAACATCCGCAGGAGAGACGGCCGTGAAGGTTCCTGCACTAGCGGTATTTCTCGCCCTGGCCACGCTTGCACCCGCCCAGGAGTTCGAAGTACGGCATGTCCGCGGCAATGTCTACATGTTCGCCAGCACGCTTGGCAACGTCGCGGTGCAGGTGGGAAAAGATCCGGGCCACGACGGCGTTCTCTTAGTGGATACCGGCCCGCCACAACTGACTGAGCGAATTTTGACCGAAGTGCGCAAGCTTTCGTCCGAGCCCATCCGCTACATTCTCAACACCAGCGCCGACGCCGATCATACCGGCGGCAACGAGGCCATCGCCAAGCCCGACGCGCGCCCTTACTACGTGGCTCCGGCCGTCTCAGTGTTCGCGCAAGACCACGTGCTGACGCGCATGAGTAGCCCCGGATCGGGAGTGGCCTCGGGAAACTGGCCGACGCTTACCTTCGACGCCGGAACCGTTCTCGATTTCGACGGAGAAGTCGTTCAGGTCTATACCGAGAAGTCCGCGCACACGGATGGCGACAGCATCGTAGTCTTTCGCGGCTCGAACGTGGTGGTGGCGGGGGATGTCTTCCTCACCACGGGCTATCCCGTAATCGATCTGAAGCGCGGGGGCGGCATACAGGGCGAGATCGCGGCGTTGAACCACATCTTGGAACTGACTGTGCCGCACATCATGCAGGAAGGCGGCACGATGGTGATTCCAGGACACGGCCGGCTGTGCGACCAGGCCGACGTCACCGAGGTCCGGGACATGCTGACCATCATCCGCGACCGTGTTGCCGACCTGATCGAGAAGGGAAAGACGCTGGAAGAAGTAAAGGCCGCACGGCCCACTCGCGATTACGACCGCCGCTACAGCACCAGTTCGTGGACCGGTGAGATGCTGACGGAGGCTGTGTATAAGAGCCTGAAAGCCGAGAGGGGCACGAAGAAATGAACTGGCGGCCGATTTTACTCGCCGCGGTGGTAGCCCTGCGCGGAGGCGCGCAGCAACCGTCTCCGACGCCCAAAGCCGCCGCTCCCGTCGAGCTGACAGGTTACTGGGTTTCGCTGATCACCGAAGACTGGCGCACCCGAATGTTGACCGCGCCGAAGGGCGATTACTTCAGCATCCCGTTGAATTCGGCTGGACGGAGAGTGGCCGACACCTGGGATGCCGCCAAAGACATCGCCGAGGGGAAGCAATGCATGAGCTATGGTGCGGCCGGCCTCATGCGCGTGCCGGGACGGCTGCATATCACCTGGCAGGACGAGCACACGCTCAAGATCGAGACCGATGCCGGAAAGCAGACCCGCCTCTTCCACTTCGAACAGTTTGCTTACGAGGGCCCGCCGCTCACTGTGCAGGGGTTCTCAGCGGCTCAGTGGCAAACGCCGCAATCGACGCGCGACTACACCTCGAAGATATCCGCGCGCGATGCCAACACACCGGGCTTTCCGGGAATCTTCAATGGCGAAGATCAGAAGCCGCCCGACACACGAAAACTGGGCGGCACTTTGAAAGTGGTCACGAGCAAATTGACGCCCGGTTACCTACGAAACAACGGTGTGCCCTACAGCGAGAATACGGTTTTGATGGAATATTACGACCTGCACCAGCGCAAGGGCGTCGACTACCTGGTGATCACGCAGAGCGTGGACGACCCACAATATCTGGATGTTCCCTGGGTGACGAGTAATCACTTCCGGCGGGAGCCCGATGGGAGTAAATGGGATCCGCGACCGTGCGAGCTAATTCTGCCATCTAGGTAACCGGCCGGCATACGGCAGCGACAAAGCCCTGGAAAATCTTGGCCTGCTCGGGGTCCCGTGGCGCCTGGTCCTCAGGGTGCCATTGCACGGCCAGCACGAAGCGCTTGTCGGGGCGTTCGAGCGCCTCTATCGTGCCGTCCTCTGTATCCACCGCCGACACGCGCAGGCCTTTACCTAGGGTCTTCACGGCCTGATGATGCCTGGAATTTACCTGCCACTTCGGAGTGCCGGCGATGGCGCACAGAACCGTACCCGGAAGGATCGTCACCTCGTGCGCGGGCAAGCCGTGATCCCCCTCGGGTCGCTGATGCCGCTCCGAAGAGTTCAGATGCTGGATCAGACTCCCGCCGTGAAACACATTGACCAGCTGAAGGCCGCGGCAAATTGCCAACACCGGCAGATCGCGTTCGAAGGCTTGCTCCAGCAGCGCGAATTCGATGGCGTCGCGCTCATCGTCCGGCGTCTCGGTTTCTGGCTGGCGCGTCTCTCCATACCGCGTCGGGTTGACGTCGGCTCCCCCCACCAAGACCAACCCGTCGAAGCCAGAGAGCGACGCAAGAGGACCAGCCACTGCCGGCACCGGATCGAGTCCCGCCGCACTCAGGGCCGCCAGGTATGGCTGCAATCTCGCAATTTCCCGATAAATAACCAGGGCCCGTTTGCTCACAATCCTCGCCCGCAACTCAGTTACAATTAGAACATCAACGGCGGACTGAAGACCGTCGCTTCCTAGCCTCGTTCGCAGGCAGCATCCGTCTCGATTTGAGGTATCGACGTGCTAATTCGCCTCGGATATAACATACAGTTTGAGATGCCTGCATCGGCTGCGATGATCGCAATGCTGCGCGTGCACCCGTCGCAAGCCGCGAACCTGCGAGAGCAGGATTGGATGGGGACCGATCCGCCCGTGCCGATTGACACCTATATGGATTGGTTCGGAAACGTGTGTTGCCGTTTTCTCGCGCCGGCCGGAAGTGTCCGGCTGTTTGGATCGACTCTAATCGAGAACTCGGGCCAACCGGATCCGATAGAGCCGCAAGCACGTCAGCATCCGGTACTGCAACTGCCACCGGAAGTGCTGCCGTTTCTGTACGCTTCGCGATACTGCGAGGTGGATCGCTTTGCAGACATCGCCGAGGGCCTGTTTGGCCGGACACCACTCGGCTGGCCGCGCGTGCAGGCAATTTGTACCTGGGTAAAGCAGGCCGTCACGTTTGGATACCACTTGGCCCGTCCAACCAAGACGGCGCTGGATGTCTACACGGAGCGCGGCGGTGTGTGCCGCGACTTCCAGCATCTTGCGATTACATTTTGCCGCTGCATGGGAATCCCCGCGCGGTACGCCACCGGATACCTCGGCGACATCGGCGTGCCTGCCGATGGTTCAGCTATGGACTTCAGCGCCTGGTTCGAAGCGTACCTGGGCGATCGCTGGTGGACCTTCGACGCCCGTCACAACATACCGCGCATAGGCCGAGTGCTGATCGCTACCGGGCGCGACGCTGCGGACGTCGCGATCACTACTTCGTTCGGTGTGGCTCTCATGAACAGCTTCACCGTAATTACCGATGAGGTGCATGCGGAAAAGCCTGACAGCGGTTCGCTCAAAACCCAAACATTCGCGGGGACATGATAGATTCGACTCATGTTTCGGACGAGGTTTCTCACCGCCTTCCTGCTGTGTCTCTCCACACGGGCCCAAGACGCGGACGCCAATCGAGCGGCGCAGCTTCGAACCCTGCTGAACAGCACGCCACGTCTCGCGGTCGAGGAAGTCCCTCTGGCCGCCCGCATGGCCAACGCCGCATCGCTCGGCATCGTTTCCTCGATCGCCTCCGATCGCAGCGGCATTGTCTACATTCTGCAGCGCGGCGACAAGGCCGATCCCGTCATCGCGCTGGATCGCGAGGGCCGCGTGCTGCGGTCGTGGGGCAAGGGGATGTTCACGGTTCCCCACAGCATTCGGATCGATCCGGAAGGCAACATTTGGACGGTCGACGCCGGAAGCTCCATGGTGTTGAAGTTCTCTCCCGAAGGCAAGAAATTGCAGGAGATCCCGGTCGGTGAGATCGCCGTCGGATCGGCGTGCGCCTTTCCCACTCTCTGCGGTACCACTGACATCACCTTCGCACCGGGCGGGCGGCTCTTTCTTTCCGATGGGTACGGCAACGCGCGCATCCTCGAGTACACTGCGGCGGGCAAGCGCGTCAAAGTGTGGGGCAGCGCCGGGAATGGTCCCGGACAATTCCGGATTCCACACGGGATTGCGACCGACGGCAAGGTGCTGTACGTCGCAGACAGGGAAAACGCGCGCGTGCAACGCTTCGACCTCGACGGGCGCTACCTGGGCGAGTGGACGCACCTGGGCCGCCCGTTCGCGTTAAAGCTGGCGGCCGGAGCGCTGTGGGTAGCAGCAATGACACTGGAACCCGGCGGTCGGGGCGCCACAACCCGGCCGTCTCCGTGGTTTCTAAAGGTAGACCCGTCGACGGGTAAGGTTCTGGGACAGGCCGAATCGACGGGGCCGCATGCCATCGACGTCAGTGAGACCGAGGAATTATTCGCCACCGGCTGCTGCGGCGGCTCGAACCTTAGCGGGTTCTCGTGGTTTCGGCGGGCCCGGTGATTGGGTTTGGGAAAACGACGCTTCGCGGCACGGGGCAGGCCGTCATTTTCGGTTATCGCCGTTTTCCAGCCCTTGTCAGAAAAACGATAATTGGATCGGGGCCCGCATGAGCTTCTTTGATTTTTCCGACGAGGTCGGGCGCGCAACTCGGGAAGCCAAGGACGATGTCTCGCGGCTCTCTGCGAGAACCACAATCGGCCGCATGCGATTCCCCGATTCAGTTGCACGGGCGGGGTTTTCTTTACTCACGCCGGGACGTCCGTTTTCCCCAGCCGCATACGACCACGTTTTAGTTGTAGGTGTTGCAACATGGAGTGATCCAGACTTGGCCACACTTGAAAAACTGGCGGCAGATTCAGACGGCCGTGACGTGAAGATTGTGGTATTTGATCTAGACGATTGGTCATTGGGCGATATTCTCGGGACGTTCCCAGGTGTCGCCAAATTTAAGGCAACGCCAGTAGTCCTTGAATACCGAGGGTCGGATCTTGCGTTACAAAGTGAAGGGCGCGATGCCACGCTGTGGTTGGACCGGTTCTGAGCAGAGGCTCCGGCGCGATAGTAAAACGGGCGAGCGACAGGGCCATCGCTCTAAAGACCACGTCCAAACGTTGCTTCAAGTCACAATGGAGCTATGCGTGTCCTGATCCTCGGAGCAACGGGTTTTCTCGGACCACCGCTGGTGGAGCGGCTCATCGCCGGGGGCCATCAGGTCACGATCTTCCACCGCGGCGGAGCACGAGCAAAAGATCTGGCCGTCGTTCCGCGGATCATCGGCGACCGCAATCATCCGGACCAGCACTCTGATGAATTCCGGCGCTTGCGGCCAGACGTGGTTGTCGATGTTCTAGCGTTCACTGCAGCGCAGGCGCAGTCGTTGGTCGATGCGTTTCGGGGTGTGGCCGGCCGCCTGTTAGTTCTCAGCAGCGGCGACGTCTACCGGGCAAACGATATCCTGTTTCGCCGCGTCGAAGGGCCGATCGAAGCGGCGCCTCTCTGGGAGTCGTCCGCCCTACGCGACCGCCTGTTCCCCTATCGCGGCATGTCGATTCCTCAAGCCTACGGCATCAATTGGGACGACTACGACAAGATTCTCGTGGAGAGGATTGTGCTTAGTGAAAGCAGCCTGCCGGCGACTGTTCTTCGGCTGCCGATGGTTTACGGTCCGGGCGACTACCAGGGCAGGAAGCGCCGCTTCGCCGCCTATTTGAAGCGCATGGACGATGGCCGCGAAAACGATTCTGCTGGATCGCCGCACCGCGGAATGGAAAGCTCCGTGGGGTTATACGGAGAATATTGCCGAAGCCGTGCGACTTGCCGTCGAGAGCGATCGAGCGGCGGGGCAGATTTACAACGTCTGCGAACCCGGCCGTCCCGACATGTTGAGCTGGGTACGCGGAGTGGCGGCTGCCGCCGGATGGCACGGGCGAATCGTCGTAGTCGATGAACCCTGCCCTCCGCCGAATCTGCCGCGCTACCTGAATCTCGAACAACACCTGGACATGGATTCCGCAGAGATTCGCAGCGAGCTAGGGTATCGGGAGATCGTGACGAGCCAGGAAGCGCTTGCCCGGACCGTCGCTTAGGATCGCCGCCATCCACCCGAAGAGACTGATCCGGCACAGTTCGATTACGCAGCCGAGGACGCGATTTTGAGCCGCGCCAACCCGGAGGCGCTCATCGAGCACATCTCGATTTGATAATATCTGGGCGATGCGCGGTGCGGTTGCCCTCATTTCTTGTTTTGCGATTGCTGCGATTCCGGCGACCGGCCAGTCCGGCGCGGCCGCGCATCCCGATTTGAGCGGAGTCTGGCAGGTGTTGAACACGGCCGCTTGGGACATTCAAGACCATTCCGGGCAACTGGGAGTGCCTCCGGGGCAAGGTGTCGTCGAGGGCAACGAGATACCCTACCAGCCCTGGGCCGCCGCCAAGAAGCAGGAGAACTGGACACATCGCTTGACCGCTGATCCGACCGAGGCGAATTGTTTTTTGCCCGGAGTGCCGCGCGCTACCTACATGCCATTTCCGTTTGAGATCGTCGCGACTCCCCAGAAGATCGCGATCTCTTACGAATTCGCGCACGCGCTTCGCACCATCTCCATGGACGGAAGTGCCCACCCCGAGGGCTTGCCCGACACGTGGATGGGCGATTCGCGAGGCCGATGGGAAGGCAAGACGCTCGTGGTCGACGTAAAGAATTTCAACGATGCCACCTGGTTCGACAGGGCAGGCAATTTTCATAGCGACGCGTTGCACGTCGTCGAGCGTTACACGCTGACCGATCCGGACCACATCGCCTACGAAGCGACCATCGAGGACCCCAAGGTGTTCACCAGGCCATGGAAGATGAGCATGCCGCTCTACCGGCGCGTCGACAAGAATCTGAAGCTGTTGGAATATGAATGTGTCTTTTACCTCCAGGAAGAGAGGTTCAAAAATGCTCCGTTTACCCGGAAGTAGCGTCTGTGTTCTGGCAGCGCTGGCGTGGTCAGCGCCGGCACAAACCGCGAACCCCCAGCCGGACATGCAAGGCATGTACACACGCAACGGCGTTGTGGGTCTGGAAGCGAACGCTCCGAATAATCCGATTGATCCAAGCGACCGCAACCCGCTGTCGGTGTCGAATCGAGGCGACGGACTGGGGCCGTATCCCAAAGTATTCGGCGAGGGCGGCTCGGTTTTGCGCGGAGGCAAGAGGGGTCAGCAGCGCCGCACGGGCATCGTAGATCCGGAAGACAAGAAGCTGCCATGGCGGCCCGAGCAGGATGCGAAGAGGCGCGACTTCCTCATACACATGAACCCACCCGCGGACCTGGGGCACGTCGAACTCAATGCGCGCTGTGCGTTGCCGGGCTTGTTTCAGGGTGAAGACGGCAACAACCCGTATCAGTTCCTGCAGCGTCCCGGGGAAGTCGTGATGTTGTACGACTACAACCACACCAGCCGAATTATCCACCTGGATGGCCGTCCGCACCTCGGGAAGAATATCCGCCTTTTCATGGGCGACTCTCTGGGCCACTGGGAGGGCAACACGCTGGTGGTGGACACCACGAATTTCAATGGCAAGACGGCGTATTCCCGTGAGATTCCATACCTGAGCGACCAGTTGCACACCGTAGAGCGATTCACGATTGCCGACGCCAATACCATCGATTACGAAGTCACGATTGACGATCCAGTACTGTTTACGAAGCCGTGGAAAGTTGCGGGTTATTTCAGCCGGGCGCCGAAGGATGTCGAATCCCTCGAATTCGCTTGCGCAGAGGGCAGTCAAACCCTGGTAAACATTTTTGGGAAGCCGCCGGAGAGGTGAGTATCATGCCGAAGTCATTTTGCATTGCGGTTGCCGTGGGCAGTCTGCTGTTAGCCGCCGTCCCGGCCTCAGCCCATCACGCGTTTGCCGCCGAATTCGATGTCGACAAGCCAGTGAAGGTGAAAGGAACCATCACCAAGGTGGAATGGGTCAATCCCCACGCCTGGCTCTACGTCGATGTGAAGGGCGACGACGGCAAAGTGGTCAACTGGCACTTCGAGTTGGGTCCGCCCAACGCGCTGATCCGGCTTGGCTGGAAGAAGGATGCGATACCGACCGGAGTTGAAGTCGAGATCACCGGCTATCGTGCCAAGAGCGGAGATACCGTGGGAAACGGGCGATCCATCAAGCTTCCCGATGGACGCGAGTTGTTCTCGGGCGGATCGGGGCCGGGGTCGGAGGGGGCGCCGAAACAGTAGCGCTTATCGCGACAGGTGGCCTTCCAGCAGGTCCTTGTTGTTTTCCATGCACCAATACTCCATGAGTTCCTCGCCTGGTTTCATGCGCGTGAAGATCCTGGTGTTCTTAATCGGTTTCGTGTAAATCTTTGGATCTTCCCAAGTCACGTCATATGCCAGGTGCTGCCCGTCAATGTAGTGCATACGTTCCACCACGTGCAGCGCGTCGCTCGAGGGATGCTCGGCGGTGTCAATCCAGGTCTTGCCGTTGAAACCGATGGAATCGATGACTAATGTGTCGTCCTCAAACTTACCCACCGAATTGCCCATCCACGAAGCTTCCAGATTTTTGGGATGATCGCGGCCGTCGGTGGGGACCACATGAAATATATTGTTCGATTCCCACAGGATGACCAGGCGTTGGGGAGTCTGCACGAACTCTACGGGATACTCGGTACCCGAGGCGCGTGTGTAACCCCATGGCATACAGTGTGCTGAATAGTCAAACCGATGTTCCACGTCTTTCCAGAGTTGTAGCCCGGCAGGCGTATAAGACAGCTCTCCCGATCCCTCCTGTTTGCATCCCTTGCTCATGGAGCCGCAACTATTGCTGCTTTTGGTGACATCTCCGACGCGCGGGTGATCCCAGACGCCGTTGAAATCGGGTTTGCCATTGGGCAGGCGCGGAATTGCGCCAGGCTGGGCGTAAACCAGCGGCGCCAGTGATAAAGCCGCCAGTGCGGCGATTGTCGGTCTCATTTCGCTTCCCCTCTCTTCTCGCGGTCGCGGGCACCGGTCAGGAAGTGGACCATATCGTAGTTATCTTCGTGACACGCGTACTCGTAAATCTGCTCGTCGGGGTCAATTTTGCTCCACGGAATCCGCGCCGTCCAGGGCTTGCTCCAGGTAGCCGGGTCCTCAACAGTGAATTCGTAGTTGAGCGTATTCGCATCGACGCGGATAAAACGCTCCGTGATCTTAAAAGTCTGCGGATTCGCGCCCTGGAAGATCACGCCATCGTCCGATCGGAAGTTAGTGGTTTCCACCACCAACATGTCGCCCTCCCAATGTCCGCGCGAATCGCCCAGCCACTGATGGAGGTTCTTTCCCAGGTGTGGGCGGCCGTCCACCGGAATAATGCGCGCGCTGTGGATCATCTCTGGCGCGATCACCACGAAGCCGGGGCTCTGTAGAATCTGAAAATCGTTGTTGTAGATGGTGGGGAGATACGGCGGCGAATCGGTGCGGATGACGCAGCGCACGGGCAGCGTCATATCCGAAAAATCCTGAGGCAGGCCGGCGTTGAACCGGACATTGGCCGCCGCGCGCACGGCCCGGGCCTTTTCGCGTTCGGGCGACAGCGGCACTCGCGCGGGAATACGCCCATCCGGGGGATCGACAATCAGCGAGGTGCGGCGGTCGGACGTGATTTTCAGCCGGCGCGAATCCATCCAGTGCTCGTTGTAAGCGCGGTTCACGTCGGCATCGGCTCCGCCGTCGCGGCGATCGCGGCTCAAGTCTCCGGCGAGCTTCGCTTGAAACTCTTCCGCTTCTTCATCCGACAGGACATCCTTCGATGACACGCCGCCCGGTCGTTCGAGAGGCGTGCTAGTGGCGTCGTTCCAAACACCCTGCAGGTCGGGATCGCCCCAGGGAGTACGCAACACCGCAGGTCCTTTGGTTTTCTTCGTGGGCTGGGGAGTCTGGGCAATGGCCGGGGCGGCAGTTAGAGCGACGGTGATGCCTAGTACTGCGACGGCGCGAAATAGTGCTGTGTTGTGTGGGGCGGGCTTCAGCCTGCGGCGGACTCTAGTCCGCCATCCGAACCAGCGGGACTGAAGTCCCGCGCAGGCTAAAGCCTGCCCCACAAGAACCAACCGATTCATCGGACTCCTCCTTGCTTGCGGTATCGCCCATACAGCAGCTCTTCCGTGAAGGGCACACACTTGAATTCCAATAGCTGCGCGTTCTCCTCCATGCGGCGATACAAGGGGAAGCGAATCTTCCACGGCCGCGTATACACTTTCGGATCTTCGATGGTGGCTTCGTACAACAAGTGATAGGGACTGGCGGGCGTGTATCGCTCCACCACGTGCAGTTCATCGCTATGGAAATCGCCAGCGCGGTCGAGCCAGGTCTCTTCGCGGAAGCCGGATACATCCACCACCAGCGTGTCGCCCTCCCAGCGGCCGCGCGACCAGCCCATCCACGAGGGCGCAGGCGCCGCCTGTTTCCAGTTCATGCGGATAGTGCGGGTGGCGGTGGTGAACTCGTACGCCATCAGGATGTACGGGCTGGAGCCTTGCACGATGCGAAACGGAAAGGGCATGTAGTTGGCGCGCGGCACGCCCGGCATGTAGCACTTGAACTCGGGATCGCCGAGGTCGTGCCATTTGCTGTCGCTGGTGACGTCGGCGGTAACGCGCTTTTCGAAGTTGTCTTTCTTCTTCTGCAGGGCCCACGGCTGGTATGGAATTTCGCCGCCTTCCACGATGCTCTGGCCCGCCGGCTCCGCGGAGTACGCGCCCATGATTTCGGTGTGCGGCCCGGGCTGCGCTTCGTGATCCTGCAAATCCCAATTGGCGGTGACGAGCGCCTGCCAGAGGCCATTCAAGTCGGGATGACCGTCGGCCATGTGAGGCGGTTTATAGGCCGGGAAGCGTGGGGCGGCTGGGGCCGGTTGACCCGCGGCCGGCAACGCAGCAAGAACGGCAACGGCGAACAGGGCGGTGGTGAACCGGTTACGCATGGACTCCCGGATTCCGATTGCCAAACAGTATACACCCGCGGCTTACGAAGCGATCCCCAGCAGCTTCGCCGCGTTGCCGCCCAGAATCGCGCGCTTGTCGGCATCGCTCAGGCCGGGCGTTTTCAGCACGTGATCCACGGTGGTGGTGCTCCAGGGAAACGGATAGTCGGTGCCAATCATGATCTGGCTGACGCCGCACTCCGCCACCAGGTGCCGCAGGCCCTCGGGAGTGAACACCATCGAGTCGAAGTAGAGCTGCTTCAAATATTCGGTCGGGTGTTTCTTGAGCGACTTGCAGGTATCCGGGAATCGGTTACAGCCGTAATCGGAGCGAGCGGCGTAGGAAGGCAGATAGCCGCCGCCGTGCGCGCCGCAGACCTTCAGGCCGGGGAATTTGTCCAGCGTCCCGTCGAAAATTAAGTGCGACAGGAAGATCGTGGTTTCGAGAGGATTGCCGATCACGTTGGTCAGGCCACCCTTGCCTTCCAGGCGCTTGTTCATTTCCGGGATCCCCTGCGGATGCATGAACACCAGGCAGCCCAATTCTTCCGCCTTTTTCCAGAAGGGATCGAACTTGGGGTTGGACAACTCGTCACCGTTGACATGCCCGCCGATGGCCGCGCCGCGCAGCTTGTATTTCTTGACGCCTTCTTCCAGCTGGTCGGCGGCCATTTCCGGAAACTGCAAGGCCACGGACGCGAAGGCCACGAAGCGGTCGGGATGGTCTGCGCAAATCGCCGCCAGCTTTTCGTTCTGAATCTGGATCACCTTTTGGGCCAGGTCGTGGTCGAGCGAGTACCAGTTCGCGTTGATACTGAGGGCCTGCATGTCCGTGCCCCATTCGCCCATGCGGTCGAACCGCTCGGGGAGGATGAGAGCCGGATTATCCGGGGCGGTTTTGGCGCCCATCAAGGCGGTGGCTTCGGGGACCACGACGTGCGCGTGAATGTCGATGGTCTTCACGCGTCGGCCGCCCACCATCACCTCGCGGCGCTTCGGCGGATTGGCGGACTGCGCGCCCAGCGGCGTGCTGCCGAGGCAACAGCCAGTGAACACGACCCCCGCGGCTGCTGCCGCATCTTTCAGGAACTGCCTGCGATTGGCCATGGCATTCTCCAGGTGATGCAGTGTATCAGGGGCGGGTCTGGTGCGCAATTGCGGGCGGGGTTGGCTCCGCGAATTGGCGAACCCGATTACTTCGCCAGTTTGATCGCGAAGTCCCAGACCTGAATGTTCAGCTTGCCCGCCGTATATTCGATGACGGCATATTCACCGGGCGCCAGCGGCTCCTTCGGCCAGATCTTGTAGAGGTTGTTGGCGTCAACCTGCTGCTGGAGAATCGGAACCATTTCTGGCTCTTCCACCACCTCTTTGGTGACCGGCATGTACGTCAGGTTCTCTACAATGCGCACCATGCCCTTCGACGTTAGTTTGCAGATGCCAAAACGTTCCGTATCGGAAAGCTGAAAGTAGAACTCCTGTTCGGGATTGGTGAACACGTTGGCGGAATGCGGGTTATTCAGTTCGAGCGTCGCCTTCCCCGACACGATCGGAATCGGCGCCAGCTTCTGCAGCACGGAACGCCCTTTATTGGTATGCACCGTCGATTCCGCCTGCGGAATCGCCTTGGCTTGTTTGTCCAGCAGCCAATACACGCCAGGGTTCTGCGGAATTCGCATGACGTCTTGCTTTATCTGACGCTCGGCCCGGTCCTCTTCGGACAGAATCTTGGCTTCCTTCTCCAACTCGGCACTGCGCTCCGTCTCCTCGCCCTGGGTCTTGGCGAGGTCCACCAGATCCAGCGGGATTTCCTCCCATTGGCTGCGCTCTACACTGTAGAAACGAACTCGATCGGACTGAACTTGATATTCTTTTACAAGATGATAGGAGCCATCTTTCAAGTAGAGCTTCACATTGGCAGCCCATGCCGTGAAGACCAGCAACACCAAGCCGACCACTAGCTTGCGCATACTCTTACTGACTACTGTACCGCCCCAGCAGGTTGCGTGTCCGTGGGCGAAGGGCGCGTCCCAAAAGCGAACACGCTAACATCGTGCGAACTTTATCGTCAGTTCTTCGTACCTTGACTACGAAGCAGTTTGAGCGCGAACTCCTTTGGCTCGTAAACTGCCTTCATACGAGGTCTTTAACCCTATGATGCGAGCCAGACCAATCCTTGCGATTTTTCTCTGCGGCGCCACCGCCCTCCCCAGTTTTGGAGAGACGCCCGAGATTTCATCCAGCCTCGATGACGGGGTTATCTCCCGTCTGACGCATAACTATCGCCCGGGGCCTATCCGGCCAATCAGCTTTGCTGACTCCACGCGGATCGAGAGCCTGATGCGCGCCGGCAGCATTTATCTTTCGCTTCGCGACGCCATCGCGTTGGCGCTGGAGAACAATCTCGACATTGAAAACTCCCGCTTCGGGCTGTTACTTGCCGACGCCAATATGCTGCGCGCCAGCGCCGGCACCTTACTGCGGAACGTCTCCAATAACGTCTCCTCCGGGCCCTCTTCAGCTTCCGGTGGCGTGCTCGCCAGCAACCAACTCGGTTCCGGGGCGAACAGCACCGGTGGCAGCGGCCAGGGAGGCGTGCTCAGCGGCTTGAACGTCCAGTTGGCTGGAAGCAGCATCCCCAATCTGGATCCTCAAGCGTTTTTCGTTAGCCAATACACGCATCAAACCATTTTCGAAACTGCTACCAATATCGCCGGCACCAGCACTCTTACGAACCAGCAGAAGACGGCCAATTATGGAATTCAGCAGCAGTTTCTGACGGGAACCACCGTCAGCCTGGGCATGAGCAACACTCTGGGCCAGAACCAGAACTCGCCGTTCAACAACTACAATCCGTTCTCGCAAGCCAGCCTCCAATTGAGTTTTCAGCAAAACCTGCTGCAGGGATTCCGGCCATCCGTGAACAACCGGGCGATTCGCGTAGCCAAGAACCAGCGCCAGATCTCCGACCTCACTTTCAAAAACCAGGTGATGGCTACAGTAGCGAATGTAGTGGGACTCTACTGGGACCTGGTCTCATTCAACGACATCCTCAAGGTGCGACAGCAAACTTTGGATTTGAACACCAAGCTGTATCACGACAACCAACGCCGTGCGGAACTGGGGGCCATCGCGCCCATCGACATCATCCAGGCTGAAGCGGAAATGAAATCGAGCCAGCAGGACGTTACCAACGCCGAGACCCAGGTGCTGGAGCAGGAGGCGATTCTCAAAAGCGCCCTTACTCGTAGCGGACTGGATAGCCTGGATGTCATCAACGCGCGCATTGTTCCTCTGGATCATTTCACGATCCCGCCGCAGGAACAGGTTCGTCCCATTCAAGACCTGATCTCGGAAGCGATCGCCAGCCGGCCCGACCTGGAGCAAAGCCGTATTGGACTGGAGGATGCCCGCATCAACATGAAAGGCACTCGCGACGCCATGCTGCCGCAGTTGGCCGTATTCGGGAGCACGTCAAACTCCGGCCTGGCTGGCCAGGTGAACCCGCTACCATTTCCGGTGCAGCTTCCCAGTGGCGCGACGCAATTGGTGGCGCGCTCTCCTGGACAAGTTGACCAGTTCTTCCTGGGCGGGTATGGCAACATCCTGAGCCAGATCTTCAGCCGCAAGTTCCCCAACTATTCTGTCGGCGTCCAACTCAGCGTTCCCATCCGCAACCGGTCCGCACAAGCCGATTTCGTCACCGACCAGTTGAACTATCGCCAGTCCCAGATCCAGGACAAGCAGCTTCAGAACAGCATCAAGGTTAACGTGGTGAGGGCTCGTACCGATCTCTCGCAGGCGCGTGCGGCCTACGATTCGAGCGTGGAAGCCCGGCAGTTGCAGGAGCAAACCTATGCCGGCACGCGGCGCAAGTACGAGCTGGGCACGGCCACGATCATCGACCTGCTCACCACGCAACGCGACAACACCACGCGCGAGCTGAACGAGGCCAGCGCTCTCAACCAGTACATTCACGCCAAGGTGAACCTGGAGAACGTTCTGGGCGAGGTGCTGCAGGACTACGACGTGGGTATCGACGAAGCACTGAAAGGGACGGTCAGCCGCCCGCCCGATCCGGTTCCGGCGGTAACCAAACCGTAGTTCCGCGACGAGGAGAGCGTTCTTCACGTTATCCTGAGGGTTGGCTAAAATCTACCCGTTCCAACCCTACCGCTACACGGAAAAAGCCGGACCACCCGAGAACGTCGTCACCCAGCCGTACGACAAGATCTCACCAGCGATGCAGAGCCGGTACCTGTCGCTCAGCCCGTATAACCTGGTCCGCATCATTCTCGGTGAGCGCAAGCCGGTAGACTCCGAGAGGGACAACGTCTATACGCGCGCGGCCGGATATCTGGACTCCTGGATCACGTCGGGGGTTCTCGCGCGCGACGGCGAGGCCGGCGTCTTTCCGTACTTCCAGGAATTCACCGTACCCGACACGGGTGAGCGCCTGGTGCGCAAGGGCTTCATCGGGCTCGGCGCGGTGGAAGATTATGCGGCCGGCGTGGTTCACCGGCACGAGCAGACGCTTTCCGGCCCTAAGAAAGACCGCATGGAGTTGCTCCGCCATACCCATGCGCACTTCGGACAGATCTTCATGCTGTACCCCGACCCGGCAGGCGCCATCGACCTGCTTCTGGACGAAGCCGCGCAGGGACCGGCACTCCTCGAAGTCACCGACGAATATGGCGCCATTCACCGTGTGTGGAAGATTGTGGACGCTTTCCGAATCCAGCGGCTGATGACGGACAAGAAATTACTGATCGCGGACGGCCACCATCGCTACGAGACGGCGCTGGCGTTTCGCAAGGACAATCCGAGTCTCGCGGGTGCGTATCGCGTGATGATGACATTCGTCAATATGCACTCGCCGGGGCTGAAGATCCTGGCCACCCATCGACTGGTGAGCGGCTTGCCGCAAGGCTTCGCGGAGCAGTTCCTGAGCAAGGCCGCGGACGGGTTCCGGGTGGAAGAGATCGATTCGACAGGCAAATTGCAGCAGGCCTGGACGGCCGGCGCCGGCCGGAGCATTATTGGAGCCGCCATCGGAACACGCCTGTTTCTGTTGGAAGACCGGAATGCCCGCGGCGAGTTGGACGTGCGGGTTCTGCACGAGCGCCTCCTGGAGAACGTGTTGGGTATCGGCGAAGAGGCGGTGCGCGACGAGAAGCACCTGCGGTACATCCGCGGCATCGATGCGGCCGTCGAGGAGGCTCGCTCCGGCGCAACGCAGATTGCGTTTCTGCTAAAGCCGACGTCGATTCAGCAGGTAGCCGATACGTCGTTCGCGGGCGGCGTCATGCCGCAGAAATCGACTGACTTTTATCCGAAGCTGCTTTCGGGGCTGACGATTTATAAGCTGGACGCCTAAACCGCCTGCATGACGTAGCGCTGGCGATCTTGGTCGCCGGTGCGGTTGCGTGATGGCTTACTAACCCCGGCGCAAAACCAGCGCGGAATTCTTGCTCCCGAACGCGATGCAGTTGGCTACGGCGTGCTCGATGGCGAGCCTCCGGCCGGGTTCGCGGATGTAATCGAGATCGCACTCCGGGTCGGGCTCATCCACGTTGATAGTGGGCGCCACCACCCCGTCACGCATGGCAAGCAGCGTCGCTGCCACACCCGCCGCACCGCATGCACCTTGCGGATGGCCGATCAGGCTCTTCAGGGAGGAACCGGCCAACTTGTACGCATGCCCGTTGAAGGCCAGCTTGACGGCGCGCGTTTCGATGCGGTCGTTCAACTCCGTGGAGGTGCCATGGTAATTGATGTAGTCCACCGCTGAGGGTGGAATGCCGGCTTCCTCCATGGCCATGCCCATAGCCCGCGCCGGCTCTTCGCCGCATTCCTCCAGCCTCACCCGGTGGAAGGCTTCGCAGGTAGAGCCATAGCCGCGAATCTCGCCGTAAATATGCGCGCCACGTGCCAGGGCCCGCTCCCGTTCCTCGATCACAAAGAACCAGGCGCCCTCGGCCAGCACGAATCCATCGCGATCGCGCGAGAACGGCCGCGAGGCGCGCTCCGGCTCGTGGTTCCAGCTGGTGGTCATGATGCGCATCAGTTGGAAACCGCGCAGGATCAGCGGCGCAATCGGCGAATCCACACCGCCGGCAACTATAGTATCCAAAACACCCGCCTGGATGTTGCGGTAGGCGTAGCCGAGGGCGTCTGTGGAAGAAGTACAGCCGGTGGAGACAATGTGGCTGAGCCCGCGGAACCCGAACCGCATCGAGACTTCACTGGCCAACGTGCCGATGGTGCTGGTGGGAATCGTGTAGACGCTGCATTGCTTCAGCTTGCCGGTATAGAACAGGCGGTACTGTTCTTCGGTAAAATCCTGGCTGCCGCCGCCCGAGCCGACAATCACGCCGATACCGCGCAGCTCGTCGCGGCTCATCGACGACACGTCGAGCCCGGTATCCGCCAGCGCTTCGCTCACGCTTGCCACTGCCAGGGGGACCGAGCGCGAGATATGCTGCCGGTCTTTGGCGGTGACGTACTGCATCTCGTCAAATTCGTCGGGGACTTCGCCCGCGACTTGCACCACAAACCCAGAGGGGTCGAAGCGCGTGATCCTGCGGACGCCGCTCTTGCCGTTCCGCGTGGCAGCCCAAAAACATTCCCGTCCGATTCCGTTCGGACTGACTGCACCGATTCCTGTGATGACTACACGCCGCATTGAGCCTACTTTGCTTTTAATCTTCTCGTCAGTATAGGCTGAAACGTATGGAGGTATCCAGGCGCCAACCCGACTCGCTTCCCTTTCCCGTTCCGCTGGCCGGTCTGGAAGCCGGTATGATCGCAGCTTTGTGGATGTTGGCGTGGATGGGTTCCAACTCCGCCTGGCAGCGGCGCAGCTTCTGGACGGCCGAAAATCTGCTGGCCAGCACCTTCTTTGGGGGCGCGTCGGTCCGTGACGGTTTTTCCGCAGAAACGCTCTCCGGGCTGGCGCTGTACCTGCTGGTGTACAGCATCCTGGGCTGTGTGTTCGCCGCCATTTTCCGCTTGAAACTGCCCCCCGTACGGCTCCTGCTGGCTTCCATTCTGGCGGCGCTGGGTTGGTATTACGTTTCCTTCCACGGCATCTGGAAGGCGCTCAGCCCCTTGATTCCCTTGCTGCACGCCGAACGTCCCACCATTCTGGGTCATGTGATTTATGGCGCCGTTTTGGCGCGATATCCGCGCTATCTGCCGAGGTTTTCTTCCGAGCCCGTGGCGAATCCCGAAACACCGGACCAGATCGAAAACCAACCGCTCTAACTTCACGCCAGTTCCAGCTCGATTTTCTTGGCCGCGGCATCGAGGCGTGCGATCCGAAAGCTGCGGATCTGTCCGGCGCGCGCGGGTTCCGGCCGGGAGCTGCTGACCGCCGCTCCCCCGCCCTTCCACTTGGACTGCAACATCGAGCTCAGCGAGGAAACGTCGGCCTTTGATTCGGCAACCGTTTGTTCCGCGGCCGCAGGCGCCGGAATGCGGCAGCTGGCTTGAATCCCTTCGCCCAGTTCCACCTGCGCGCGGCCCCCGGACACGTCTGTCATGCGTCCGGTGACTACGTCGCCCTCTTTGTGTTCCGCGATGTACTCATCCAGACCGCTGGGCACCAGTTGCTTCATGCCAAGCCGTAGACGGCGCTTCTCGGTATCCACTTCGAGCACCTGGGCCTTCACCACCTGGCCGGTCTTCAGCACATCCTGCGGATGGTTGATCCGTTTTTCGGCGCTGATGTCGCCAACGTGGATCATCCCTTCCACACCTTCGGCCAGTTGCACGAAAGCCCCAAACTTGGTGAGGCTGGTCACGGGAGCCTCGATAATCGAGCCGGTTGGAAACTTCTGCGGCACCTCGGCCCAGGGATCGCCCAACGCCTGCTTCAGGCCGAGCGAGATGCGCCGGTCCGCTGGATTCACCCCCAGGATCGCAACCTCGACGGTATCTCCGGGCTTCACCACGTCCGAGGGCTTACGCGCCTTCTTGGACCACGACATCTCCGAGAGGTGAATGAGACCTTCGATGCCCTTCTCCAGCTCGACAAACGCGCCAAAATCGGTGACCCGCGTGACGGTTCCCGTAACGCGGTCTCCGGTCTTATATTTTTCGCCAACCAGGTCCCAGGGGTGCGGCTGGAGTTGCTTCATGCCGAGCGAGATCCGCCGCTTGGCGGGATCCACCTTGAGGACCTTGGCTTCGATTGTCTGGCCAGCCGACAGCACGTCGGAAGGCTTGTTGATGCGGCCCCACGAGATGTCGGCTACGTGCAACAGCGCGTCCACCCCGCCGATGTCCACGAAAGCCCCATAGTCCGTCAGGCTGCGTACCGTACCTTGTACGGTTTCGCCCTCTTTGACTTCCGTATAACGGCGATCCTTGGATGCGCGCTCCTCGTCCTCCAGCACGACGCGACGGTCCACCACCACGTCCTCATCCGCCACGTCGAGCTTAATGATGCGGCATCGGATCTCCTGACCGATCAACTTCTCCAGCTCGGCTGCGTCTTTGGCTCCGCTGCGGGAAGCCGGCATGAAGGCGCGCACGCCCACATCAACGCTCACTCCACCCTTGACCAGCGCGCTGATAACCCCGGCAATGGGCGCTTTCTCGGCGAAAGCCTTCTCCAACGCCGACCAGTCCTTGGGCCGCTCGACTTTCAGGCGCGAAAGTTCGTAATACCCTTCGGCATCGCGGCCTTTGATCGACACGGGAAATTTGTCGCCGCGCTTGACCGTCTCGCCCGCCTTCTGAAACTCGGTGAGCGGGATGATGCCTTCCGTCTTGTAACCGATATCGAGAAAAACAGACTCGGCGGAAACCGCAACCACAGTTCCTTCCAGGCCCTTCTTGCCTTCTTCGGCTCTGTGGGAATGCGACTGTTCGTACTGCGACAGGATATCGCCGAAAGACTCGGCGGGCTCGTTAGTGGAGGGCTGAGATTCCGGACCGATACCCCGGCCATCATCCAGCATTCTTGGGTTGGACATGAGACGTTATTTTTATTGTGGCATAATCCCGACTAGGATATCTCGCGTGCCTGCTTCTAGTTGGACCCGCCTCGTCCGGCCTCGGGATCTGCTCTGGCTGGTGTTTTTTGGGGCTCTGGCAGTTACTACCTCTGCGGCCGATGCATCGCTGTACGTCCTCTTCGGCCTGCTGGCGGTGGTGCAGGTGGTCGAGCCAAACATCGGCTGGCTCAACTCCACGCGCGGACTGGTGATCTGGATCATCCTGAAGGTCGCGCTCGCCTATCTGCTGATCGGTATCGCCGGCTCAATCAACAGCCCTTACTGGGTGCTGTTGCTGCTGCCGGTGATCTCGGCGGCGACCGTCACGGGCTTGGTCGGCACTGTCACTTTCGCCATGCTCGCGGGCGGCGCGTACCTTTCTTTCCTCTTGTTCCTCGACCGGAAGCAATATGTCATCGGACCCGAGGGAATCGAGGAAATCGTCCTGCGCATCGTTTTCCTGGCAATGGCCGGCACCCTCGCCAACAACCTGGCGGAAGCTCTGCGCGCGCAATCCGAAAAAAACCGCCGCACGGCCGAACAATTGGCCGCGGCCAATCAACAGATCCAGGAAGCGGAAGAGGCGGTGCGCCGCTCCGATCGCCTGGCGGCGCTGGGCCAGCTTTCCGCCGGCCTGGCCCACGAACTGCGCAATCCATTGGGCACCATCAAGGCGTCAGCCGAAATGCTGAACAAGAATGTCAGCGCCGAGAACGCGGTCGCGCGGGAAGTATCGGGATTCATCGTCACCGAGGTGGATCGAACCAATTCGCTAATCACGCGCTTCCTGGATTTTGCACGCCCGCTGCAATTGCGCACCAATACCGCCGACCTTTCGCAAGTGCTGGACCGCGCGGTAGCAGCCGCCGAGCGCGAGACGTCGCACGTGGCGATCTACAAAAACTATGCTCCCGAGATCCCACCGTTCCCGTTCGATGCCGAATTGATGGAGCGTGTATTCTACAACCTCGTCCGCAATGCGGCGCAGGCCACCGAGCCGGGCGGCGCCGTGACCGTCAAAACCCGTCTGCGGGACGACATGGTCGAAGTCTGCGTGATCGATCGGGGCGTCGGCATCGAGCCCAAAAATCTCTCGGCCATCTTTAACCCGTTCTTCACTACCAAACCGGAGGGCGTGGGGCTCGGGCTCGCCATCGCCTCCAAGATTGTGGACCAGCACGGGGGTAAGATAGCAGTGGAGAGCGAGCCCGGGAACGGTAGCGTGTTCCGCGTGCTGCTTCCCATGGCTCCCGCCGCTTCAGAAGTTTCCGCATGAAAAAGCACATCTTGGTGGTCGAGGACGAAGAAAAGCTCCGTCGCGTGATCGAGCTGCAGTTGACGTCCATGGGTTTCGAGGTGGACAAGGTGGCCACGGCCGAGGAGGGGATCAAAGTAGCTGACCGGGCGGACCTGATCCTCACCGATCTACGCCTGCCGCGGATGGACGGCCTCGCATTCCTGGCGCAGATCCGCAGCCAGAACACCCACATTCCGGTGATCATGATGACCGCGTATGGCAGCATCGAGACCGCAGTGGAGTCGATGAAGGCCGGCGCAACCGATTTCCTGCTCAAGCCGTTTTCGCTCGATCATTTGATGCAGGTGGTTAACAAAGCGCTGGAGGTGCGCGAACTGCGCGATGAGAATCGGCAGCTTAAGGCGGAGCTGGGACGTCGCTACGAGTACGACAATATCATTGGCCGCAGCGAAGCCATGCAGGAGATCTTTGCCACCATCGACCGCGTGGCCGCCTCGCGGGCCACAGTCCTGCTGGCGGGTGAGAGCGGCGTGGGCAAAGACCTGATCGCGCGTGCCATTCACTTTCACTCGCCGCGCCGCGACCGGCCGCTGGTGAAGATCAACTGCACCGCGATCCCGGAAAACCTGATGGAGAGCGAACTGTTCGGCTACGAGAAGGGCGCCTTCACCGGCGCCGCCGGGACCAAGCCTGGAAAATTCGAGCTGGCCGACACCGGCACGGTCTTCCTGGATGAGATCGGCGACGTGCCGGCGGCCATTCAGGTGAAACTGCTGCGGATTCTGCAGGAGCGAGAGTTCGAGCGCCTGGGAAGCAATGTGACGCGCCATATCGACGTGCGCGTGATCGCCGCCACGAATCAGGATCTGCGTGCGGCCCTCGAACAGGGCACATTCCGCGAGGATCTCTACTACCGCCTGAATGTGGTGCCTATTAACATTCCGCCGCTGCGCGAGCGCAGGGAAGACGTGCGGTCTCTGGCCAATCACTTCATCCGCAAGCTGGCGCCCGACGCGGGCAGCGAGGTGGAATCGATCAGCGATGCCGCCATGGAAAAACTGCTGAACTACCATTGGCCGGGCAATGTCCGGGAACTGGAGAACGTGATCGAGCGGAGCCTGATTCTGTGCAAGGGGAATCAACTGGAAGTGGACGACATCAAGCTGGAGACCGCGCCGCGCCCGCGGCCGCAGAACGACCAGCAACACTTCCTGCCCGAGGGCCTGACGCTCGATCAGTACGAGCAGGACATCATCCGCGAAGCGTTGAAGCGCGCCGACGGCAACAAAAGCCATGCGGCGCGGTTGCTCGGTTTGACGCGCAATGCGCTGCGGTACCGCTTGACGCAAATGGGGTTGGAATCATGAGAACCTCCGCCCCCTCACGATCGCGGCTCGGTAACGCGGCCGGAACTGCGAATAGCGCTTCAGTCTTCGAAACTGCGCACCCCGCCTGTTAGGCCACGGCGGGCCTGCTGCCACAACCACTTCAACACCCGCGCGTCTTTGTAGCAGTAGCTGAGATTGTGATTCAGCGTCGAGAAGCAGTGCTGCTGGCAACTCTGCTTCATTTCGCGCAGTTGTCCGTCCTCAAACTTATGGCCTTCGATCGTTCCCCAATCGTAGGTTGCTGAGTACATCGGAAAACAAGGCCCCACAGTGCCGTCGGTACGCACGATCACGTTATTCTGACCGGCGCGGCAGTTCCAGGCGCTGAACTGCAGACCCCCGTTTTCATCGCGGATGAGGCCGGGCATCCGGGCCAGTTGCTCGTCCGCGGTGCCATCCATGCCGGTTCCATCTCCGTACCAGCCGACGCGCCTAAGATCGAGGCCCGATGACATGCGCATGAACGCCTTCATTTCCTTCAAACGGGTCACCGAATTCACCATTTGGTAACCGGCTCTGTTCTTTGCGATGATCCAGTCGATCAATCCGTCCACCTCACGCCAGTGTTCCGGAAAGATGTAAGTGGGGTTATCGTGGAGGTGTTTGAAGTGGTCGTCCTGTTCGAGCATCGGTGTCTCATTCAGGTGATAGTCTGTGGCCAACCGATGAGCGCGGGCGTATTCCGTCAGAAGGCGTATATCTTCCAAGTTATTCCGGCAGATATTCATATTAAAGAACACCATGTAGCCGTAGGCGTGCTGCTTCTTCATGATGTGCTCGAGATTTTTGCGGCTCGGAACCAGCGCCTTGGGGAGTCCAGGCTTTTCGTCCCATGCGTCGACGGCAAAGTTGAAAATGGCGACCCCGGCGTCGCCGAGCCGGTCGGCTACTTCGGGCCGCAGCAGGCGCCCGTTGGTGGCGATATAAACCCAGAAACCCTTTTTGGCGGCATAATTGACGACCTTATGCACGAATTGAGGGCGCAGCAGTGGTTCGCCACCCATCAAGGCAAGCACGCGGCAACCGTGATCGTGCAACCAATCGATCGATCGCCGGGCGACGTCTTCGGTCATTCCTTTCACCTGATTGTTGTAGGACCAGCAGTACCAACAGTCCAGGTTGCACTTGTATTCGACAAAAAGGTACGCAGTAATCGGGTGAAAATCTCCGGGCATCACGCGCGAGCGAACGTAAGGAACGAGCCAGCCTCGCACCTTGCGCATGATCTGATCCCGCGTCCATTGGCGCTTTTCGGGGGGAACGTCCGGTCCAGGATCGGACAGCAGTTCCGGATGTTGAGGAAAGACGGGCTCCGGTAACGTGGCTCCTTTGGGCTCCGGCGGCGCTGGTGGATGAGCGGCAGAGTGGAGGAGTAGGTCGTTAACGGCGACGTCAATTCGAAATGGAGTTTGAACTGAACCTGCCATTTGAAAAGTCTCCGGGCCATGAGTGGCCTAGCTCAGAGATGTCGCCGAGAGGCGCTCGCTTCAACGGGAGGAGAAGGGGCTGCGAAAAAAATCACAATCGAGGGGACTGTCGATATTACGACAGCGTTTCGCGCAGGACCTTTTCGCTTTGTTCCGCGCGGAAGCGACGCAGTCTGTCGCGCAATTCGGGGCGGCTATTGGCTAGAATTGCCACCGCCAGAAGCGCTGCGTTGCGGGCGCCTGCCGGGCCGATGGCGAGAGTTCCCACAGGGATTCCGGCGGGCATTTGCACCGTGGACAACAGGGAGTCCATCCCCTTGAGCGCTGCGCTCTCCATAGGGACGCCCAACACCGGCAGTACCGTGTGCGCCGCGCAGACGCCCGCAAGGTGCGCGGCGCCGCCCGCGGCCGCGATGATCACTTCCATGCCGCGCGATTCGGCGGAACTGACATATTGGGCGGTTTCGGTGGGCGTGCGGTGCGCCGAGAGCACGCGGCATTCGTGCGGCACTTCGAATTTCGTGAGCAACTCATCGGCCTGGCGCATCACCTCCCAGTCCGACTTGCTGCCCATGATGACGGCTACCAACGGAACCGCTGCCATCGGCTACTGTCCCTGAGCCAGTGAGTAGCCGGGTTGTCCGTCGTAGCTGCGCAGCGAGGCGGTCATGATCACATCGATTCCGGCTTCGCTGATCTTCTTCGCTATGCCGAGAAGCTTGCTGCGGTCCGCCTTGCCATCGGACATGAAGCGGCAGCGGAAGCTATCGGTGCAGAAGGTCTCCGCGGCGGCCAGTCCGGGGGGGTGCACCATCACGCCGCGGTTGTCGATCATTTCCAGCTTGATCCCATCCTCCGCATGCTTGGCCACTGCCGCGGCCAGTTCCTTGGGGTTGCGCGATGGCCAGAAAACGATCACGTCGATTCCTTTGATATCCATCTGGCTGCCAGCGGTGGATGCCGCGGCATACTTAGCCGGCCCTTGCGCGGGCGCTTTGGCATAACTCACGGCTTTCAGAATATTTGGCTTCTGCCCCACACGCGCCACTACCGCCTTGGCGAATTCCTTGGTACCCACCTTCTCCTTGCTTACACCCTCCTCGAAGATATCGTACGTGTGGATGCCATCTTCCATCGTCCGCAGCCAGGCGTTGTGGACGCGCTCGGCGATATCCGATTGCCCGATGTGCACCAGCATCAGCACTGCTCCCAGCAGCAGCCCGGAGGGGTTCGCCAGGTTCTGACCGGCACGGCGAGGCGCAGAACCGTGGATCGCTTCGAACATCGAGCAGTTGTCGCCGATGTTAGCGGATCCGGCCAGCCCCACCGAGCCCGCAATCTGCGCGGCTACATCAGAGAGAACGTCGCCGTAAAGATTAGGCATCACGATCACGTCGAAAGCCTCGGGCGTGTCGGCCATTTTGGCGGCGCCGATATCGACAATCCAGTGTTCCTTCTGAATGTCCGGATACCCGGCGGCGATCTCGTCGTAAATCTTGTGGAAGAGACCGTCGGTCATCTTCAGGATATTGTCCTTAGTGAAGCAGGTGACCTTTTTGCGGTTGTGGCGGCGCGCATACTCGAACGCGTAGCGCACGATCTTCTCGGTTCCCGGCCGGGAAATGAGCTTGATGGCGGACGTCATTTCCGGGCTCAACTGGTATTCCACGCCGGCGTACAAGTCCTCTTCGTTTTCGCGCACCACCACCAGGTCCATGTTGGGATGCTTGGTGTCGACGAAAGGGTGGTAGGAGACGCAGGGGCGCACGTTGGCATACTGCCCCAGGGTCTTTCGGGTGGTGACGTTCAGGCTCTTATAGCCCCCGCCCTGCGGCGTGGTGATGGGCGCTTTCAGGAAAACCTTGGTCCGCAGGAGCGACTGCCAGGAACTCGGTTCGATGCCGGACGTATTGCCGCGCAAGTAAACTTTTTCGCCAATTTCGATGGTTTCAATTTCGAGAGCTGCACCGGCCTCTTGAAGGATCTGCAGCGTGGCCGCCATGATCTCAGGACCGACGCCGTCGCCATAGGCGACCGTGATAGGAGTCTTAGTGGGCATAAGGGGAATAACAAAGATAATCGGAAAGGTCTCGATGGCGCAACCTGATGCCCAAAGAAAGATTTCACCGGCGTCAGGTAAGCGCCTTACCCGAAACCTTCGCCCACGCTCTGACGCCATTGAGATATACTGTGATACCCGGAAAATCAGAGGAGGGGAAGTATGTTTAGAAAAGGTGTGGTCGCTACGGCCCTTCTCGGGCTGTTCGCCTGGGTAGCCGGCGCGCAAGACGCCAAAACCGTCATCGCCAACGTTTCGAAAGCCATGGGCGCGGACAATCTGAAGACCGTCGAGTACTCCGGGTCGGGCGCTGACTTTTCGCTGGGACAGGCTATGAATCCGACGTCGCCCTGGCCGCGATTTGCCAATCCTGCCTATGACCGCACCATCGACTTTGACAAGGAAGCGTCGCACCTGGTGAGGACCCGCACCCAGGGCGAGAACCCTCCGCGAGGAGGCGGCGGACAGCCCCTGGTCGGTGAGCAGAAGCAAGACCAGGTGGTAATCTTCAACCCGCAAACTCCGTGGACGCAGCGGCTGGATCTGGTCATGCTGCCTTGGGGCTTTCTGCGCGCTGCCAGCGCCGCCAACGCCACCATCGAAACCAAGAAGATGAACGGCAAGAAGTACACTGTGATTTCGTTTGAGGGCCAGAACAAAGCCAAGGTCAACGGGTACGTCGACGATCAAAACATGATTGCCCGGGTGGAGACCTGGATCGACAACGCCGTGCTTGGAGACACGCTGTACGAAGCTGATTACAGCAACTACAAGGACTTCAACGGCGTGAAGTTCCCCATGCACATGATTCAGAAGCAGGGCGGCTGGCCCACCTTCGAGCTGACGGTTACCGACGTGAAACCGAACGTCACCGCTGACATTCAGCAGCCGGCCGGGCGAGGACGCGGTGGACCGGGCGGTCGCGGCGGCCCCGGTGGTCCGGGTGCGGCGCCGGCGGAACCGGAAAAGCTCAGCGACGGCGTTTATTTGCTTCCGGGCGGTTATGCCGCAGTGGCCGTGGATATGAAAGACGGTATCCTGGTGATCGAAGGCCCCCAAAGCGAACAGCGTGCATTGGAAATCATCTCCGAGGCGAAGCGGCTCATTCCCAACAAGCCCATCAAGTGGGTGGTGAACACACACAACCATTTCGATCATGCCAGCGGCCTGCGGGCGTTCGTGGCGGAGGGCGCCATCGTTGTCACCCACCAGATCAACAAGTCCTACTACGAAAAGGTTTGGAGCAATCCGCATATGCTCAATCCCGACAAGTTGTCGGAAGCCAAGGTCAAGCCCAAGTTCGAGACGATGACCGAGAAGAAGGTGATGACCGACGGCAACCATGTGGTGGAGCTGTATCACGTCAAGAACAGCACGCACAACGACGGGATGATCTTCGCCTACTTGCCGAAAGAAAAGGTCATCGTGGAAGCCGACGAGTTCAACGTGGCCAACAATCCCAACGCGCCGATCAATCCGTATAACGTGAACCTGGTGGAAAACCTGGAGCGGTTGAACCTGGATTATGACCGGGTCATTCCCATCCATTACCCCGGCCGCAGAGTGGAAAAAGCCGAGTTGATGAAGGCGGCCGGCAAGTAAGCGGCTGCCCGCTCCACTGTGGTATGAATTGATTACGGAATCAGTTGGAGGTCTTACGGTGAAGATCAAGTTGTCCCTTTTGACGGCAGGCGCCGCCTTGCTACTGTCGGCCCTGCCCCTGCTGGCGCACCACTCGTTCGCGGCCGAGTACGACGCTTCCAAGCCATTCACGGTCAAGGGCACGTTCACGAAGATGGATTGGGTCAATCCGCACTCGTGGATTCATCTGGATGTGAAAGCCGCAGACGGCTCGATCGAACACTGGTCCTGCGAAGCGCTCCCGCCCAACGGTCTCTACCGCCAGGGATGGCGCAAAGACAGCCTGAAAGCCGGCGAGGAAATCACCGTGGTCGGTTTCAAATCCAAAGACGGCACCAGCGTTATGTGGACAAGCAGCGTGACCACGGCCGATGGCCGCCGCATGTTTGCCGGCTCGCCTGAGGGTCCCGGAGGCGGAGCGCAGGCGCCCGGACAGGGAGCGCCTGGAACGACGCCGCCGCCTGCTCCACCCAAAGAATAAAGACTGAGGAACAGTTAAATGAGAAGTCGGTTCACTGGTTACCTGCTGACCGCGGCGGCGGCGTGGACGCTTGCGCCGTTCGCCGCCGGTCAGGCATACACCGCGCCGCGCACGCCCGACGGCCAGCCCGATCTCCAAGGGATTTGGGAAATCCGCAACTCGCCGGATAAGGACATCGAGAAGGCCAAAGGTCTGATCGTCGAGCCTAAGAACGGCAAGATTCCGTATCAGCCGGCTGCGCTGGCGCAGAAAAAGCAGAACGAAAAAAATAGCGCCAAGGCCGATCCCCTAAATAGTTGCTACATGCCGGGAGTGCCTCGCGTCAATCTGCTGGCCTACCCGTTCCAGATTTTTCAAACGCCCGGCCAGATCTCGCTCGCCTACGAGTACATCCACAATTTCCGCAACATTTACCTGAATCGCGCCAAGCACATGGATGGCATCGACTTTTGGCAGGGCGATTCGCTGGGCCACTGGGAAGGCGACACGCTGGTGGTCGACGTGGGCAACCTGAATGATCAGACATGGTTTGACAAAGCCGGCGACTTCCATAGCGACCAGTTGCATGTGATCGAACGCTACACGCGCACGGGGCCAGACACATTGAAGTACGAAGCCTCGGTCGAAGACCCGAAGACCTTCACCATGCCGTGGAAGATCAGCGCGACGTTGTACCGCGATACCAAGCCCAACGCGCGTTTGATGGAGTACGAATGCCACTACCTGGCCGAGCAGGCGGCCGCCAAAAAGGAAAGCAAGTGAAGGCGAGCAAGCTGGTAAATTCGATTGCGGCGGCAGCGGCTTTCGGGGCCGTGATGCTGCTCGCCTCATCACCGGCGCTCGGCCAGCCCCCCGCGCCAGAAGGCGGCGGGCGAGGTGGTCCGGGTGGGCGCGGCGGCGGCCGGGGTCGCGGCGGTCCGGCAATGCCTCCGCCGGGACCAACACCCCGCACTGCTGACGGAAAGCCCAACCTGTCGGGCTACTGGAATGCAGGCCAAAATGGCGGAGCCGTTTTCGAAGTGCAGAAACACGAAGCGCGATCCCGGTCGTTGCCGGCGGGACAGGGCGCGATTGTGGATCCACCGGACGGGCTGATTCCGTATCAGCCGTGGGCCGCGGAAAAGGCCAAGGACAATTTCGACAACCATCTGGCCGACGAACCTGAATTGCATTGCTACATGTCCGGTGTGCCCAAGCAGATCTACGTCCAGTTCGGATTTCAGATTCTGCAGCCGCCCGGGTACCTCGTGATGAATTGGGAGTTCATGCACTCCTATCGCGTTATCGCCACGGACAATCGCCAGCATGCACTTGCGCCGAACGTGAAACTGTTCGAGGGCGATTCGGTGGGTCATTGGGATGGCGACACTTTAGTGGTCGATACCACCAATTTGAACGACCGCACTTGGTTCGATACGGCCGGCAACTTCCACAGCGACCAGTTACATGTGGTGGAGCGGTTCACCATGGTGAACGACCGTACCATCAATTACGAAGCCACCATGGAAGACCCGAAGGTGTTCACCAAACCGTGGAAGATCGCCATGCCGCTCACACGCAACATGCAGCCGAATTACGAAATCATGGAATTCGGATGCATCGAAGGCAACCAGGATCTGCACCATTACTTGGACACGGCGGGCGGCACCGCTAAGGCGAAGTAAGCGGCCGTGCCTTAGATCGATCACCGTGGATCCCGCCGATGCTACCAGCGCGGCTTAGTCCAGTCGGACAAACGTAAGCCCTTCACTCTCGAGAATTCCTTCGTATTGTTAGTTACTAACACTGCACCCCGGCTTAGGGCGGTACCGGCAATCAACAAATCAATCGGTCCGATCAGGAGTCCACGGCTTTCAAGTTCGATGCGAATACGCGCTGCCTCAAGTGCCGCATCCACATCGAACGGAATCTGCGCGAGGCCTGCCAGGAGTTCTGAAACGATGCCTCGCCGCCGAGGGGAGCCGGTCTTCAAAGTTCCGTACTCGATCTCATAGGCGACTACACAAGGAATGGCAACCTCGCGGGGAGACGAAGCGCGCAACTGTTCGACCACGGGCTCGACTCCTCTCAAATAGAAGATGACGGTGTTGGTATCCAGAAGGGTCACTCAACAGGCTCCCGCCTGGTGTCCCGGCCGTAACCCTTGCGGACTTGCCGGAGGCTGGGGAAGTCGGGAAGCGCCCCTGCGGCCGCCAGCACGCCCTTCGGCCATCGGTCCTCCAATGTCCGCGCCAGTTGGTCGGCAATCCAGCGGCTAACGGGCTGGCGATGGGCTTTAGCTGCCTTCCGCGCCTGCTTTTCCAGATCGTCGGGCAGATAGATCGTAATCTGCGCCATATACCATATCTTATACGATATGGCTTCGGGGAAAGCGAGGGTGGGAGGCGTGGCCCTCTACTCGTCAGTTTCCGGCGGGCAAGGACCGTCATTACAGAAACATCGATCGCGGCGGCACCATGTTTTGCACTTATCAGGATGATCGCCCATGCCGTAGTTCGAAGGATGTGCGATGACATCGCACGGCGCCGGCATGTGACCCATGCACTCGTGTAACTCTTCGCGGCTCTTGGACTCGCGGTGACACGCATCTCCGTGTTGTTCCTGAGCGTCCGATACCATCTTCGAGCAATGGCATTCGTGGGCGCCGTTTTTCGCCGAAACATCGCATTTGGAGACGGAATGGGAGTCTTCCGGCTCCTGACCGGTGAGAAACACAGATAAGCCCAGCAGTAAGACAAGTGCAGCAGTGCGGACGAACATAGGTCTCCTCCTGAAAGGTGGGGTGATCAGGGCAGGGATCTCAGACTAAAAGGGACGGCCGACACAGCCGCCTCGGTTAGTTACAGCCTAACTTGGCAGGGGAGCGAAATCCAATTGAAAATTTCGATTTTGCCGATTATGCCCTTTCTGGAGTACTGTTTGGCTAACCACCGGCTAAGCTACAAGTGCTGTGACCGCCGGTTACAAAACTTCCAGCGACGGATCGACCACCCCGGCTTCCGGCTTGCCCACGTTCTCCAGATGAGTCTTCACCTGGTCCACGTCCAGCGGAGCAGGTTCCAGCTCGAGGTATTTCTTCATGTGCTCGCGTGCGCCGATGACGTCGCCCTTGGCTTCCAGGATGCGGCCGAGCACATACTCCTCGCGCGGCTTCCTATGGCCTGGATCCAGGCGGATGGCCTCCTGGATACTCATCTCGGCGCCATTCAGGTCCTTCATTCCATAACGCGCCACAGCCTGGTGTAGGTAGATCTCCGGATACGTCTGCTTCTTATCGGCTTTCAGGAGATCGTCGGCAGTTTTAGCAGCGCATGCCCAATTGCTGGTTTTGATGCAAACGCGCGCCAACATGACGTATGCCCTGAAGAACTTGGGATCGGACTCGACGGCGTGCTCGTAGGCTGCGCGCGCGTCCGCGGTTTTGCCGAGCTGCTCGTCCACGACCCCCAGCGCGTGCCAGCCTTCAGCGAATTTCGCCGAATTCTTAACGGCTGCTTCGAGCTTACTGGCAGCATCGGCGTAATCGGGCTTATCGAGCGCCTTCATGGCGGCCTCAAAAGAGGACTTGGCGCGTAATGGCACGTTCTCTTCGGAAACATGGATGACGGCAGGGTCTGCGCTGGGAACGCTCAGGACCAGTGGTGGAAGGAAAGCCTCGGTCTTCGTCGTGTCGAGGGCCGAAATGTCGATACTGGTCGAGATGTAACCCTGGTGAGTCGCGCGTAAGACGCATGCGCGCACTGCCAGCGGATCCACATCCATGCGCCAGAGGAACTCGCCCTTCTTATTGGTGGTGGGGCCGGGGGCGCTGCCCATCAGGTCCGAACAGGCTCTCTCAATCCCGGCGGTGAAAGGCGGAGGCGAACCGTCCGCCATGGTGACTTTGCCATGGATAATGATCGGGTAGACATCACCGGCTGCGGGCTGGATGAAACAGAAGAGAACTGCCACCAGGCAAAGGCTCAGAGTAACGCGTGGGGAGCCCATCTCATACCTCCTGAATCATTCCAGGATATATCAAAGACCGAGTGAGCCACACATAGAAAAGGCCTCGCCGGTTTGAATCCGGCGAGGCCCGAATGAAGTTCGCGTTGGCCTAGAACGTAATGCGAGCGACCAACTGACCGGAGCGCGGACTCTCGACATACGCCGCGTTGCCGCCGCCCGGCACCATGTTGATGAACCCGTAACCCGCAGTATACGCCCCGTTAGTGAGGCTACCTGCGGTGAGTGAGTTCGTACCTGTGAAACCACCTACGCTGGGCGGCGTCAGAGCTACGCGGTTAAACACGTTGTAGAACTCCGCACGGATGTTGAGCACCACGCGTTCCTTGTACACCGGGAAGTTGCGGCCAATGCTGAGGGACTCGGCCGGCTGCCGCTGCCACCGGTAATTGTTGTAGTAAGCTGCGGAAGTGCCAAAGGTCCCCGGGGCCGCATCGGTCCAAGCGGCCGGATTTAACGGCAGCGTAGTTTGCGGGTTGAAGCAATGGCAGTTGGGATCCACGCTGAGCAACGGCTGGCCTGATAGGTTCTCGAAAGTGTTGCCGCCGCCGAAAATGGCTGGGTTGTTGGATGCTCCGCGAGCCATCTGAGTAAGGAAGTTATTGCTCGATGGCGGCGTCGGAATCAGGACACCGCTTTGGTAGCGCAGAACGCCGCCGAAGACCCAATCACGCGTGAGCCATGACAGCGCCTTAAATCCCTTGCTGCCGGCTACGAACTTGGGAGTCGTGTAGTTAAACGAAATCACCAACTGGAAGGGCCGGCTGAGATCGGAAATCTGCTTATTCTGCGGGCGATTGAACACGTCGTTGATGAGTACGTTGCCGGGCGTGAAGAAGCCGGTGCCCGAGTTGGCGCCGTTAGTCAGCTCTTTTTGCCAGGTAAAGGCGCCCTGTATGTCCAGACCATGCGAGTAGCGCTTGGTCACCTTGGCCTGCAGTGAATCGTACCAGGTGGTACCCAGTGGCGGTCCCAGGAAAGGCGGAACGCCGAACCACTGCGGATACGGCCGCAGCGCCTGGTTCAGCGGCTCGGTGTTGGGGAACCCCGGATATACGCTGTTGGGATTCGCCAGGAAGGGGAACCGTGCGATTACGGACGGCGAACTGATGGGGGTGGTGAGCAGCGCGCGATCAGCCGCACTACTCATATTCAGACCCCAGTTGGCCATCAGCCCCTGCGGCGTCAAAGCATTATAGTTCTGGGCGGCCAGAGTAGGCGACGTCCACCAGGCGCCGCGGTTGCCGACATACTCGGCTTCCGCCACCAGGTTACGCGCCAATTCGCGCTGCAGACCGATGCTCCACTGGACAGTGCGAGCCGGACGGCCGGCGTTGGGGTCGATCGAAATAAATGGCGATGACGGAGGAATCAGGCCGGAGGCAGTCTTCAACGGATATTGCGGGGTGAAGTTCGGATAAGTGGGAACGGGATTTCCGAAAGGATTGCCTGCCGCGAACGGATTGCCATTAGCGAGCACCGAGGCTGCGAGGCCATATCCCGGTTCGCTGACCGTGTAGAAGTCAGGAACACTGTAGGAAAGGAAAGCGTTGTCGGCCGAGGCGGAATACGAAACTCCACCGCCCGCGCGAAACACCGTCTTGGGCGTGATCTGGTATGCCGCTCCCAAGCGGGGCCCGATGGCATAGGGATAATTGTGATTGAACGAGCAATGGCAGGCACCCTCATAATACACACTACCTAAACGACCACCCACAACCGGATTCGGCGTTTCGAAACCGGCGTTCTGCATGCGGCCGTACTGTTCTCTGAGCAGCGTCTGATAGTCGTACCGCACACCGTAGTCGAGTGTGAATTTGCGGGTCACTTTCCAGGTGTCCTGAAGGAAGAATCCTAGCGCATGGCTACCCAGGCGCGAATCGGTAACGGCCGAATAGGTCATGCTATTGGCTTGGCCAAGCAGAAAACTGGCATACGGGAAACCAGTGGCGAAGGTCGCGTTGACGTTGCCGTTGTCCCAGGGATTGCCGGTCTCAGCGTTGGTAAACGTGAAACCGCCATTCGCGCGAGCGTAACTTTGTTGCGGAAGGCCTTCCAAAACCATTTCATAGCCGGCCTTAAAGGTGTGGTTGCCCTTTACCCAGGTCAAACTGGCATTGGCCGTCGGCTTGATGTCTTTCAAATTGATGTTATCGAACCCGCCGGAACCCGGCCCGCTACCGCCGAATAGACCAGTCCCCATGGATACGCCGCCCGTAAAGAAGTTGTAGGCGGCGCCCATAGAAGGGGAATATTGGTTAGCGGCGAATTGCGCATTGGCCGGCCATAGATTGTCCTGAGGCTGGGTAACCGTGAATAGCGGGTGTGTGTAATAGAGCAGTCCGATACCCACGTGCAGGAGAAGAGTCGGCCGCAATGTGTCGTCGAAGTTAATGCGCGTTGTGTAGGTCGTGTCGTTCGTGGGCGCATTCGGCAGGGTCGCAACGGGGAAACCGTTCGCGGCGGGCGACTCGGTGCGCGTCGCCGAGATGTATCCGGAAACCTTCATCGTCGAACTGAGCGATTGGTCGATTTTGATCGAAGGAATGGTGGTATGCCGGAAGTTCGAGTAGCCCGGGATGGCATAGTTATTCACGCTGGCGCCTGGTACGTTGGGCAGCGGAATGAGCGCCTGCTCGATTTTCGCGACGCGATCCCATTGTGTTGCCGGAATCAGACCGTTCGGGAACGGATTGCGCAACAGAGCACCAGTGGGCCCGACGAATGTACTGGTCGGGTCGAATACCGTGAACGGAAAGAAGCTTCGGCCCAGCGGATCAGGCGGTGTTTTCAGCGGGGGGACTGGAAAAATGGCGGCACTGAAGTCTCCGTTACGGTAAGCCGTCGTCGGAACCGAAGAAACACCATTCCGGACAAACTGAGTTTCGCGGAATTGTTCGAAGTTGAAGAAGAAGAATGTCTTGTCGCGGCCGTTGTATACGTGCGGAATAGCGATCGGTCCGCCGAAGGTGAAGCCAAAGTCATTGCGGCGAACGGCGTTGCGCAGCAGATGCCCGTGACCGTCGTTGGTGAAAGGCGTACCGGCGTTGAGCGCTTCGTTATCGAAATAGTCGTAGGCGCTTCCATGGATCTGGTTGGTGCCGGACTTCATGGTGAAGTTGAGGTACCCACCGCCCACCTGCCCGTATTCCGCGGCGAAGTTGCTGGTCTGCACGGCGACTTCCTGGATGGCATCGACGCCCGATTGCGTGGCCTGCGTAAGTTGCCTCCACATGCCATTGGTTGCATCCTGTCCTTCAATGCGGACGGCGGCGGTACTGGAGGGCATGCCGTTAATGCGCAAGGTATTGTCGGTCTGGAAGGAAGCACCCGGCAGGAGTGAGATGGCGGCCAGAGGATTCCGAATGTTGCCGATGCCCGTGCCCGCTCCGGTCAGGGTCAGGATAGGAAGATTGTCAAGGCGGTCGGTATCGACGGTATGGCTCAATTCGCCGCTTTCGGTTTTCAGCAGCGGAGCCTCGGCCTGCACCGTAACCGATTCGGTTGCGGCACCCACTTCAAGGACGAAGTCGACGCGCACGGTTGCCGCGACACTGACCATGATTCCCGGCCGTAAGGACTTCTTAAAACCCGGCACAGTCACGCTCAGCTCGTATGTGCCCACCGGCATTTGCGCCAGTGTGTAATTCCCCGTGCCCGAAGTACCCGCTTGGTACGTCGTGCCGCTATCTGTGCTTTTGGCATCTATCGTCGCGTTGGCTACCACCGCGCCAGCCGGGTCGGAAACCGTGCCCGTGATCGTGCCGCGGTCGGTCTGAGCGAAAGCGGCCAGAGCAGACAAGAACAAACAGGCTAAGATTTTGGATCGCATGCAATTTCCCCCTTTGTTTGGGCCTGAAACAAAGTCACTGACCCGGAGATCAAGCGGCAGTGACACCAATCCCGATGCACATCAGGCCCTCACCTATCGTTGAATTGTTAACCCCAAAATACCGAGACTCGTAAACCCCGAACCTAGTGCAGAGCCTTGCCCGTTCCAAGCGCCAGTCCACTTGCGCAAATCTGCCTTGGCGGCAAACTACTGCACTTGGCCTGCGATTATATGTATGTTCACGTAGACTTGTCAAGCAGGAGGCGGTCGAAAGTTACAAGTCGCGGCCGCCTGAAAACCGACGTTTTGGCGGTCTACCGAGGAAGGTGGGCTAG
>DASZIV010000054.1:0-3161 GCA_035948775.1 Bryobacteraceae bacterium | reverse complement strand
CTATCTGCCGGGTGAGCAGCGGCAAACGGAGCCGGAAGCACCGCCTTCGTTCGACGAGCTGACGCCCCGGGAAATCGTCGCTGAATTGGACAAATATATTGTTGGCCAGGCGGCCGCCAAGCGGGCCGTGGCCATTGCGCTGCGCAACCGCGTGCGGCGCCAGAAGCTTTCGCCCGAACTGGCAGAGGAAGTAATGCCGAAGAACATTCTGATGATCGGCCCGACGGGCGTGGGCAAAACGGAAATTGCGCGCCGCTTGGCGCGGCTGGCGGGCTGCCCGTTTGTAAAGGTGGAAGCTTCCAAATACACCGAGGTCGGCTACGTGGGCAGGGACGTGGAATCGATGATCCGCGACCTGGTGGAGACGGCCATCGACATGGTCCGCGAGGAGAAACTCGACGAAGTTGCGGAACGCGCGGAACAAGCCGCCGAAGAGAGGCTTCTCGACCTGCTGCTGCCGCCCTCGCCTACGGCCACACCCGATGCCGGCCACGCCGCGGCCGAAAGCACGCGCCGGGAAATGGACCGCACGCGCGACAAGCTGCGCGCGCAGCTCCGCGAAGGCAAGCTCGATCAGCGCATGGTGGAAGTGGAGGTGCGCGAGCGCTCCATGCCGGCGTTTGAGATCGTCTCCAATCAGGGCATCGAGGAGATGGATATCAACGTCAAGGACATGCTTTCCGGCTTTTTCGGCCAGCAAAAGAAAAAGAGAAAAATGACCGTGTCGGAAGCCTTCGATTACCTGATCCAGGAAGAAGAGAACAAGCTGATCGATATGGATCACGTTACGCGCATTGCCACCGAACGGGCCGAACAGATGGGCATCATCTTCATCGACGAAATCGATAAGATCGCGGGCCGCGAAAGCGGTCACGGACCGGACGTATCGAGGGAGGGCGTGCAGCGGGACATTTTGCCGATCGTGGAGGGCACGACCGTCAACACGCGCTACGGCATGGTGCGCACAGATCACATCTTGTTCATCGCCGCCGGGGCCTTCCACATAACCAAGCCTTCGGACCTGATTCCCGAACTGCAGGGGCGCCTGCCGCTGCGCGTGGAGCTGAGCGCGCTGACCGAAGAGGACTTCGTGCGCATTCTGACCGAGCCAAAGAACGCGCTGATCAAGCAATACGTGGCGCTGCTCGAAACCGAAGGAGTCAAGCTCACGTTCAGCGACGATGCCATTGCCGGGCTGGCCCGCTTTGCGGTGATGGTGAACGAGCAGACCGAAAATATCGGCGCGCGCCGCCTGCATACCATCCTGGAGCGCGTGCTCGATGAAATCTCCTTCGAAGCTCCGGAGCTGAAGAAGAAAAACGTCAAGATCGATGCGCCCTACGTGGCCAAACAGCTTGCCGAGATCGCCAAGAATCAGGACTTGAGCCGCTATATTCTCTAACTTATTCTGTGATTCCCGCGCCGATGACGCCTTGCGAGCCGCCAAAGCACAGTGGATCGGCCCCACGGCGGGTTCGCAAAGGGCAGCTTCTACAATCCGCATCCGTGTGAGCCTCTTTATTGATGCCGCCCGCAAATCAGCGCTGGTGATCGCATTGGGAACTTGCCTGCTTGGCTGTGCCTCGCCCGATCTGCCCACTGCTCGTCACCCCATTGTTCCCACTCCGGTAAACGATCTGAGCGCGCGGCAGGTGGGCGACACCGTCATCCTCAACTTCACACTCCCTACCACCTCAACCGACTTGCAGCCGCTCGCGGATATGCCTTCGGTGGAAATCTATCGAAATTCGCCGCAAGGAACCGTGCCTGCGCCAAAAGGCGGAGCGAAGAATAAGAGCACCGGGCGGCTGGCCGATACGATTCCCTCCGAGTCGGTCGGGCAATACGTGAAGAACGGACACATCGAATTTCCAGACAAGCTCGACCCGAGTGAGCTAGCCAATGAAAACGGAAGGGACCTTGTTTATATCGTACGGACTCGTGTTTCGCGGGCCAAGGCATCGGCAGATTCCAATGCGGTCAGGATGCGAGTGTATCCCGCACCTCCAACCGTTCAGGATTTGCGGGCCACGCTAACGGAAACGACCCTGGTGCTCGACTGGAGCGCTGCCCCGGAAGCGCCCACGCCTTCCTCGGGCAAGGCTGCCGGATTTCGTATCTATCGCGCCGAAGTGGATCCGACAGCGGCGGAGGCGGCAGTTTCCAATCCTTCGCAGGCAAAGCTGCTTGCGCCGCCGCAGTTACTCGCGCAAGCGATGGGCACGGAATATCGCGATACCAGTTTCCAGTTTGGTCACACGTATTTGTATGAGGTTCGCCAGGTAATGCAGTTCGGGACAGAAACCGTGGAATCGGCCGATTCGGCCCCCGCGGTTCTTTCGGCCAAGGACATTTTTCCGCCGGCAGCCCCGCAGGGTGTGGAAGCCGTCAGCGTCGCGGCAACGAATGGAGCCCCTGCATACATCGAACTGACTTGGACTATAAATAGCGAAACGGATTTAGCTGGATATAACGTCTATAGAAGCGACGAAGCCGGGACGCCCGGGCAGAAACTAAATAGTGAACTCTTGCGTGCGCCCACGTTCCGTGATATGTCCGTCCAACCCGCTAAGGCTTACTTTTATCGAGTGGGGGCAGTCGATCAATCGGGGAACGAAAGCACTCTTAGCTCTGCTGTAGAAGCTCAGGTACCAGAACCATAGTCGATCTCCAAGGCGAGGCGCCCCATGCCCCCTCGGTCGAAGAAGGCTGCGCACGATGATCGATCTGCCCAGGCGCTGAAGCTCGGCCTAGTGATCGGCGCAGGCTTGTCAGGTGTGGCGATCGCCTGGCTGCTCATCGCGAATCGGCTGCCAGCGCTCGATCCGTTGGCGATGATACGGAATGTGGCCGCTGGGGCATTGATCATTATCCTCATGCTTGTGCCCGCCTGCCGATTTCGAAGACACCCATCACACCTTTTCGCCTGCAGTATTACGGCGTGGTCCATCCTGACTCTGGTCTATGCCCTCTTGCAGGTTCCTTTCCCGCGCCTGGCAGCACGCATGGGAACGTTTCACTTTTTCATGCTCGGCGCGGTCCTGCTGGGCCTAGCGTCAGCGCTGCTCTGGGTCATACAGATGATCCTCGTTTTGCGGCACGCCCCCCCGTTGCCCGCGCGCAAGTGAGCGCACCGATTCGTGCGCCACAAGCCGGTGGCA
>DASZIV010000053.1:0-2033 GCA_035948775.1 Bryobacteraceae bacterium | reverse complement strand
AAGAAGGGTTTGGAAGCCGCCGCGATACAGTGGGACGACGGTCCTAACGCCTCGATAGATAGTAAGAAGCTCGTCGAGCAGCTCAAGAAGGCATCCGAAAGCCCGGGGGTCGTGGCGAGAAACGAGGGCCACTTCGAGCAGGCGTTCTCCGGCGCGGCTCGGCGTTTGGACGCGGTCTATGAGTTGCCGTTTCTGGCTCACGCAGCCATGGAGCCGATGAATTGCACGGTGCACTATCGGAAGGACATCTGCGAAATCTGGGTCGGCACGCAGCAGCCCACCGTCACGCAGGCGGCGGTCGCGACGCTCACTGGAATGCCGAAGGAAGCCATTGTGATCCACAATCAGTATTTGGGTGGAGGCTTCGGCCGTCGGCTTGAGCCAGATGGTACCCTTCTCGCGGTCAAAATTGCCAAGCAGATCGACGGTCCCGTCAAGGTGATCTGGAGCCGCGAGGAGGACATCCAGCACGATCTATACCGACCCTACTACTACGATCGGATATCGGCGGGTCTCGACGAGGCGGGAAGACCTATCGCGTGGCACCATCGGGTATGCGGCTCTTCGGTCGTGGCCCGGTTTGCTCCGCCCCTGTTCAAAAACGGTTTGGATTTCGATGCGGTCGAAGGGGCTGCCGAGCCGCCCTACGCAATTCCCAACATTCTCGTCGAATACGTTCGGGCCGAGCCGCCCGGCATTACGACCGGGTTTTGGCGTGGTGTAGGACCGGTACACAACGTCTTCATCGTCGAGAGCTTCATGGATGAGCTGGCCTCCGCGGCCAGGCAGGATCCCGTCGAATTCCGCAGGAATCTTCTAGCTCACAATCCCCGAGCTTTGGCGGTCCTGAATCTTGCCGCGCAGAAGGCCGGCTGGGGTCAGCCGATGCCTCCCGGAAAGGGCAGGGGCGTCTCACTTCAGTTCGCCTTTGGAAGTTATCTTTCGCAAGTGGCGGAGGTGGCCGTCGACGAGAAAGAAAATGTGAGGGTGGAACGTATCGTCTGCGCGGTGGATTGTGGATTGCCGGTCAATCCGAAGATGATCGACGCACAAATACAGAGCGGAACGATCTTTGGACTCACGGCTGCACTGCGCGGCGCGATAACGATCAAGGACGGCCGAGTCGAACAAGGCAACTTTGACTCTTATCCGCCGCTGCGCATCGATGAAACGCCACCAATCGAGACCCATATAGTGGCGAGCACGGCTGATCCTGGCGGCTTGGGCGAAGCGGCTACAGCCGCTGTGGCCCCCGCGGTCACGAATGCCATTTTCGCGGCGACGGGGCGCCGCATCAGAAGGCTGCCGATACAGCCGGCCTAAGGGCAAGGCCTAGGCGGGTAGAGGCGTGAGCGCTTTCGACGTCGCGATGCTCGCCGGGTTAAATTAGCCGCTGCCGCGTGGTTCGGATCTTCGAAAGTTTGCGCGATAATGGGCGGGTGTGACACCCAGACGCTCGCTGAACACGACGCGCATCCGGCCTGCCGTGCCGAAGCCGCAGTCATAGGCGACGGATTTGAGAGGCCAATCGCTACCCTCCAGCAGCATGCGAGCGGCGTCGATACGGGCCCGCTCGACGAATTCGTGCTGGCGTGATCCCTGTCTCGCTGACAAAATGTCGGGCGAGGTTGCGCGTGCTCATCCAAACCACGTCGGATGATGTCGTCTACATTGGTGGATGAATGATTGTTGGAGAGAATGCTTTGAATCAAGAGCAGGGCGTCGCTGCACCGCCGGCCGCTCACACCGTATCGCCACCCGCAACCCCGCTCCCTTCCGCTCCACCCAATGGGTCGGAGTCCGCGCCGATCAGTTCGCGCAGCACTTTGGCCCGGCTGGCCATTCCGTTGTTCGCCGTGCTGACCGCGTTTGGATTTATCGCGCTGGCGACATTGCGCTGGGATGAATGGGTCGGCAACGCCGTGATCCAGACCACCAACGACGCTTACGTCAAAGCCGAGCTGACCCGGCTGAGCAGCCGGGTCGCCGGCGAGGTCCTGACCGTCGCCGTGAAGGATTTCCAGCGCGTCAAG
>DASZIV010000052.1:0-1754 GCA_035948775.1 Bryobacteraceae bacterium | reverse complement strand
AAGGTCAAAACCAGGTCAAAACGTCGTAGCAAGGTCAAAACGTCGTAGCAGGGTCAAAACAATGATGCGAAATCGATTTTCGTGGGCCGGCCGCCCTGCAGTCTATGTTGCGCTCTGCCTCTTGGCGGGGCTGGCCTTCGCGGTCGCACCCGCGCCTGATTTTCCCGATCCGGGGCATGCTCCGATGAGCCGCGCGAAGCAGGAGCAACTCGGATTGCAGGCCGCCGCCCAGGTCTATCAACAGATGCCGGTGTTGCCCGATTCGAGCCCCGAAACACAATACATCCAGGCATTGGGCAAACGGCTCGTTGCGGTCATTCCCAAAGACCGCACTTGGCCATACCAGTTCCACGTTTTGGCACAGAAGGAAGTCAACGCCTTTGCGCTTCCCGGCGGGCCCATGTTTGTGAACATAGGCACGATCACTACGGTCGACAATGAGGCCGAACTCGCCGGAGTTATGGCCCACGAAATGGGTCACGTCTATATGCAGCACTCCGCAAAGCGACAGCGACAGACCGAGGTTGTCGACGTCATCGGCGCCCTAGCCGGAGTTGTCGGGGGCTCTGTGGCAGAGACTGGCGTCCAGCTTAGTGCCGGTACGCTCTTACTGAAATACTCGCGAAAGGACGAATCTCAGGCTGACGCATTCGGCGCTATTGTCTTATGGAAAACGCAGTACAACCCAATGGCGCTGGCTGACTTCTTTCGAAAGTTGCAGGCCAGCACCAAGAACGGCCCTCAGTTCTTGAGCGACCATCCCAATCCTGGTAATCGCGAACAGGCTATCCAGAATCTCGTGCGCAGTTGGCCTCCGGAAAACTACAAGCCGGATAGTCCGGAATTCGCCAGCGTCCGCGCGCACGCCGGTAGCGTGCATGCCTACACGGCCCAGGAGATCGCGGCCGGCGCCAAAGACGGCCGGTGGAAGGCAGAGAATGTAAAAAACGGCGCCGTACTCGCCGGCGCCTCCGCGAGTGGCGGCGGAGCCCCTTCGGTTCCGGCTGCGCCCATCTCTGCCATCCAGCCGAGTGGGAACTTTCAGAGCGCTAATGTTGACGGCGTCACAATCGACCACCCGGATAACTGGCAAGTCATTCCCGGCCAGCAAGGTTCCGCGACCATAGCGCCGCGCGCCGGCGTCTCTGGCGGAGCCGTGGCTTACGGTGTTGTGATTCAAGCCGTCAGCCTACCGAACGGATCCGATGGGAACCCTCAGCAGCTGACTTCAGCGATTGCACAGAGTCTCCAAAGCGGCGACCCGAATGTGAAGCAGAATGGGAATATAGAGACGATCACAGTCGGCGGCATGCCTGCCGGTAGCCTTCAGCTTACGACCGTTTCACCCATGCCCGGCCCTGACGGGAAACCGCAGCCGGAGCGCGATTGGCTCGTGGCCGTGCCGCGCGGCGGCGGAAAAGCGATCTACTTCGTCTTCGTCGCCCCGCAAGCCAACTTCGATCAGCTAAAGCCCACCTTCGATCGCATGCTCTCCAGCATCCGGTACTAGGCGCGGCTCGAGCTATTTCCACCGACCGTTAGCTCGGTTGCGTCGGCGACGGCATTCGACTCCTTTACATTGGCGCCATTCGCGGCACCTGTCCTCTCCGCCTGTCGGTACGGCCGCCGAAACTTCTTCCGCAGCACGCGGTTCCACCACATCAAAGCTCCTGTCACAGCCGAGATTCCGGGAACGAGCCCAAAGAGCGTCCAAAGCGACTCGGTCAACGTGTTGAATGTGCCGAAGTGAAGTT
>DASZIV010000051.1:0-2518 GCA_035948775.1 Bryobacteraceae bacterium | reverse complement strand
CCAAATTGTTGCAACGGTGCGATGAGGCGCTTGGCGGCGTCGAGTACATCCTTGCGGCCGCCGTCAGCGAATCCCGTGGTCTTGCCAGTGCCTGAATCCCAGATGATGACGCCAGCCGCCTTGTCGAGTTCGGGCCGGTGCGCCCGGGAGTAGGCCCGGGAACCGAGCAAGCCTTCCTCCTCGCCGGAGAAGAGAATGAAACGGATGGAGCGGCGGGGTTTCAATCCAGCCGCTTTGATCGCCCGCAGCGCGTCCCCCACCAGCGCGGCGTTGCAGCCATTGTCGAGCGCGCCGGTGCCCAGTTCCCAGGAATCCAGATGCGCGCCGAGAACGACGAACTCTTCGGGCTTTTCGCTACCCTTGATTTCCGCGATCACGTTTGCCGCCTGGATCGGTCCACCAAGTTGGTTGGGGATGCTCAGATTGGCCCACACTGGATGCCCCGAGGCCAGGAGGCGGCCGATGCGTTCGCCATCCTCGCGCGCCACCAGCACCTGCGGAATGCGGTCGATTTCCCCCTCGTTAGAATTCGTGTGTCGGTAGAGGATGTCATGTTCGCGCGTGGCCATGAAGGCGACCGCCTTGGCTTTCCCCTTCACGGCCGCGGTGATAACCGGCGGCGCGTTCGTATACTCGGCGAACAGATCGTTCCAGGTCTTGAGCACGACCGAATGGACCAGTACGATTTTGCCGGAAATGTCTCCGGCTTTTGCGAAGTCGGCGGAACTACCACTGCCAACATCGACCACCGGTACATGCTTTACCGGAGCGAGCGCGGGTGCCCAGGCGATGGAAACACAGCGCACGCGGAACTCGACCTTGGGAATTTGCGTGAGCTTCGGATCAATCGCGGTTCCCGTGGCGCTTACGGTCATCTCGGTCGCGCCCTCCGACCAGGAATACGGGATGGTGAACTCCTCGGTGTGGACGCTGTCGGCGCCGGCACCCTTGAACATCTGTTCGCCCCAGTCGACGGCGCGCTGCATCGCGGGCGTGCCGGGCACGCGGCCACCGACTTCGTCGGTCAAGCGGCGGAGGTTGCTCTCGAGCGGGGAGGGTTGGAGGGCGGCTTGAATAATGCGGGCCGCGTCGTCGGTCTCAGAGGGAGGAATCGCGGCAAGGCAGATGGCGCTCAGGGTAAAGCATAGCCACAGGGCTTTCCGTTTTTGCATACCGCGTGCATTAGATATGAAACTCCGAAAAAGAGCAAAAGCTCATTGCACAGGGTGACGTAAATTTGATTGTGTAAAAAGCGAGAGGGTGTAAGTTGGTTTTCTGCCTGACCAGCGGAAACCAAATCCTAGAAAAGGAGACTTACACCCAATGGCGAAGATAATCCCGATCACCGAGCATTACCAACATTTTCTTGCAGAGATGAAGGAAAGTTTCTGGGGCGATGTATATGGGGAAACCAAGTTGGCCTGGAAGCGGCTGCTGGAAGCCGATTCCGAGCGGCAGCGCGATCGCTATGCCGTACGGGATAGCTATGAGCGGCGCAGGCACCGGCGGCAGCCCTATCGCAACGGTTACTATGAGCGCGATTTCGTGACCCGGTTGGGTACGATCCGGCTGCGGATTGCGCGCACTCGGGGAAAGAGCTTTCTGCCGCGTGCGCTGGAACCGTTTCAGCGGCGTGCCGAGGACGTAGCGATGCTGATCCGGGAAGCGTTTTTGCGCGGCATCTCGACCCGGCAGGTGGGGCGGGTGGTGGCCACTATAACCGGCGAAGTCGTGAGTCCGCAGACGGTGTCGAAGCTGACCCGCGATCTGGACGAGGCGGTGAAGCAGTTTCATGAGGCGCGGCTCAGCGACGACTATGCGTATTTGTTTCTGGATGGAGTAAGCCTGCGAGTGCGGCGCCCGGGGGGACGCAAGCGGGTGCACATGCTGGTGGCCTACGGGGTACGCCGTGACGGCACCCGCCATCTGCTGGCGTTTTTGCGCAGCCAGGGCGAGAGTCAGGCCGACTGGGAAGGCTTGTTGCAGGATCTCTACCGGCGGGGACTGGAAGGCAAGCAGCTCGGCCTGATCATCACCGACGGCTGTGCCGGCTTGGCGGCGGCGATTCCCACGGTCTATCCGCGGGTGCGGCATCAGCGCTGCTGGGTGCATAAGATGCGCAATATTCTGGAGAAGGTGCGGAAGCGCGACTACGACGAGGTGAAGGCTGGCGCGCAGGCGATTTACCTGGCGCAGAGCCGGGCTCAGGCCGAAGCGGCGTTCCGCCGCTTCCGGGCGCGCTGGCGGCGGGAGTATGGACCGATGGTGCGACGACTGGACCGCGATCTTGCAGAACTACTATCGGTGTTCGCCTTCCCCCGGCATCTGTGGCGGAAACTGCGCACCACCAACGTGATTGAGCGCTGCTTCGTGGAAGTGCGACGACGAACCCGGCCGATGGTGTGCTTTGTGAACGTGCAAAGCGTGGACCGAATCATTTACTCCATCTTCCAGAGATTCAACTTGGAATGGAAAACCCGCACCCTCAACCTTTTTACACAAGCGGCTTGACATCACC
>DASZIV010000050.1:0-25947 GCA_035948775.1 Bryobacteraceae bacterium | reverse complement strand
GGGGATTGGAAAGCTACCGCCGGCACGTCTCAGCACTGCAGAATCGAGCCTGATCATAGCGATTTGGGTGAGATTATCTTCCAGGCCGGACCGGATTTGAATGGCTTGTGAATCGTCAAGTCCTGCCAGCCGAAGCCGATCGAGGGTGCGGAACAATTCAGTCGACAGTAACTCGCTGGAAACAGCCCGGCCCCACTTTGCTCGAATCGCGCCCTTCTGTCCGAGAGTAAGCCTGAGAATCACCGACGCGTCGAGATAAGCTCTTTCAAATTCAACCACCGGTCCACTCTTTCTTCGCGTGCGCTGGTGAGCGCCTTTTCGGCGTCACCGGGCTTAAGACCGCGGACCCGCACCTTGCGCATCTCATGCGTACCCCTGCCCGGTTTTTTGGCGGGAGTAATCTGCAGCGGCGAAGTGGAGTCAACAGCGGAAACTAACCGGGCGACTGGAGTGTCACGATCCTTGATCAGGATTTCTTCGCCTTTCTGAGCGGCGCGGACGTATTCGCTGAGGTGCGCTTTGAGAGCCGTGATACGGACTTCTTTCTTCACGTGACCATTATGACCAGTTCTGGTCACATTGTGCAAATGTAGCCGAGCAAAGAGACATCGGAGGTCACAGAAAAAGAGGATGGGTACGGTGGTTTTGGTTCAGTTAGCGGGCGAGACCGGGAAGCGCCGAAATCCAGTGCCAGCGCGAGCCACACGCTAACATCGAAAGGATGAGGGATTTATTGAACCTTACGGCCGAGACCGCGGCGCGCTACCTGGAAAACCTCTCGGATCGGAGCGTGGCGCCGTCGCCGGAGGCGCTGGCGGGACTCAAGGAATTGGACGAGCCTCTGCCGGAACAGCCGACGGAAGCCGCGTGCGTGCTGGAGACACTGGACCGCGTTGGCTCGCCAGCGACGACCGGAATGGCCGGCCCGCGATATTTCGGCTTCGTGATCGGTGGCTCGCTTCCCGCGGCCCTGGCGGCGAACTGGCTGGCCGGCGCCTGGGATCAGAACCCGGGCTTGTTCGCGGCGTCGCCCATCGGGACCGTGCTGGAAGAGATTTCCCTGGGCTGGCTCCTTGACGTGCTGCAACTTCCAACTGACTCCGCCGGAGCATTCGTAACCGGCGCCACCTTGGCCAACTTCTCCGCGCTGGCAGCCGCGCGGCATGCTGTACTGGCGCGCGCGGGATGGGATGTAGAAGCCGACGGACTGTTCGGCGCGCCGCCGATCACGGTAGTGGTGGGAGATGAGGTACATCCGTCACTGATCAAGGCGCTGGGAATGCTGGGTCTGGGCCGTTCGCGCGTGCTGCGAGTTCCGGTCGATGGTCAGGGGCGTATGCTGGCCACCGAAATGCCGGCGCTGACCGGGCCCGCGATCGTGTGCATGCAGGCGGGTAACGTGAACACGGGCGCGTTCGATCCGGCGCCGGAGATCTGCCGGCGGGCTCACGCGTCGGGAGCATGGGTACACGTCGATGGCGCGTTCGGGTTATGGGCGGCGGCGAGTCCGAACTATGCGCACCTGGTAAGAGGCGTGGCGGATGCCGATTCCTGGGCTACCGACGCGCACAAGTGGCTGAACGTGCCCTATGACAGCGGCCTGGCATTCGTTAGAGACGGGGCTTCACTAAAACGCGCGATGTCCGTGACGGCCGCTTATCTGCCGCAGGGCGAACATCGCGAGCCTTCGCAGTTCACGCCGGAGCTTTCGCGGCGGGCGCGCGGTGTGGAGATCTGGGCGGCCCTGAAATCGCTGGGGCGCGCAGGCTTGGCTGACCTGATCGAACGGAATTGCCGCTTCGCCCGGCGGTTTGCCGAAGCGCTCCAGCAAGGTGGCTGCGAGATTCTGAACCAGGTGGTGCTCAACCAGGTCCTGGTTTCCTTCGGTGACGCCAGCCGCAACCGGCAGGTGATCGAACGCGTACAACGCGACGGTACTTGCTGGTGCGGTCCCACGGACTGGCAGGGTCGCCCCGCCATGCGTATCAGCGTATCGTCATGGGCGACGCAAGATGAGGATGTGGACCGAAGCTTGGCGGCGATTCTGCGGGCCGCAGCGCTGTAGTCGCTTGCCAGGCCCCCTACTCTTCCCGCACCACGTTCACCGTGATCTCCGCCGTCACTTCCTTATGCAACCGCACCGGCACTTTAAACTCGCCGAGCGTCTTGATCGGTTCGTCCAGTTGCACCTTGCGGCGGTCGATGGTGAAGTTCCTGGCGGCCAAGGCGTCGGCCACATCCTTAGATGTCACCGATCCGAAGAGCTGGTCGTTTTCGCCGGCTTTCTGCTTGATGGTCACCACGGTGCCTTCCATCAGTTTGGACAGGTCCGCCGCCTCACCCTGCAGCTTGGCTTCCTTGCGCAGATGCGCCTGGCGCTCTTGCTCCACAATTTTGCGGTTGGAGTCGTTGGCCTCCACGGCCAGGCGCTTCGGCAGAAGGAAATTGCGGGCGTATCCGGGCGCTACTTTCACTACTTCGCCCCGGCTCCCGAGGTTGTCGATATCTTCTCTCAAGATGACGTCCATATGGATCCTCCTGCCTTAAAACGCAGCTGCGAACGGCAGCAGCGCGATGTTGCGCGCTTTCTTGATGGCGTCCGTCAGCCGCCGCTGGTGCGGCGCGCACACGCCGGAGATGCGGCGCGGAACGATCTTGCCGCGCTCCGCCACGAAGGCGTGCAGCATCTTGACGTCCTTGTAGTTGATGTCGTCGATCCTCTCGACGCAAAAGCGGCAAACTTTCTTGCGCCGGAAGTATTGTTTCTTTTGGCCGGCAACGGCCTTGTCGCCGCCGGTGGGTCGCTGCCCGGCGCTACCTGGTCTTCCTTTGAATTCCGCCATGGCTTAGCTCTCCTTCGGCAATCCCGGCATCGCCGGGGTCTCGGACATGGGCATGGCAGGCTGGGCGGGGCCCGGTCCCGGCGCACTCGGCGGTGCGGCGCTTGCCCGCTGGGCGGCTCGCTTATCGCGCTGCTTCTTGCGCTTCTCCAGACGCTTCAGGGTCTCGTCGATCCGCACCGTCAGAAACTTGATAACGATATCGGAAACGCGCAAGCGCCGTTCCAGCTCTTTCACGGCCTCCGGTCCGGCGGAAAATTGCAGCAGGACGTAGGCGCCTTCGCGGTACTTGTCCACTTTGTAGGCCAGCCTGCGCTTACCCCATTTGTCGATCTTGTCTACCGTAGCCCCGGCGGTGGTCAACTGCGTTCGCAACTGCTCCACGAACTGGTCGACCTCCTCGTCCGGTGCATCCGGTTTAGCGATGAACAGCTCTTCGTAAATCCTCATGCTTCCTCTGTGTTTAAGCCTGGGGCGCGACGATTGAATTTCGTCATGGCCTTTTCGACGCCTTCGGCAATTATGGAACGAACCGCATCGGCCGCGTGGTCGATACACTCGTCCAATTCCTTCTTCTGCGCGCGCCGCATGGGCGCCAGCAGAAACTCCTTGCCACTCTCCAATACGTGGCCGGGATGAATTCCTAAACGTACCCGGGTGATCGCGGTGCTACCCAGGTTGGCGATCACCGATTTCATTCCGTTGTGCCCTGCGGCTGAACCCTTCGGCTTGATTTTCAGCGCGCCCCAGGGTAAGTCCAATTCGTCGTAAACCACAATTAGCTGGCTCAACTCAATCTCGTGTTTCGCCATCAGCGGCGCCACCGACGTGCCGCTGAGATTCATATACGTTTGCGGTTTGGCCAGCATCACCGCGTGACCATCGATTTCGCCCACGCCGGCGAGCGCATGGGAGTCTTTGCGCGTGATACGGATACTGTGCCGTTCGGCAAGCCGGTCCACCACCAGGAATCCGAGATTGTGCGGGGTATGAACATATTCCTCGCCCGGGTTGCCCAGACCGGCCACCAGGAACATGCGCTATTTCTTCTTGCCCTTCTCCTCGGGAGCAGCTTCCTCTTCCTTCTTGCCCTTCTTGATGACTTCGGGTTCGGCTGTGCCGGCGGCAGCTTCGGGCGCGGCAGCGCCTTCGGCCGCAGCGGGTTCGGCCTCAGCGCGCAGTGCGACCACGTGCGCGATCACCGATTGCGGATCGCTCACCAGCTTTACGGAGCCTTCCAGGGCTACATCGCTCGCGCGCTTGCTCTGCCCGATCATCAGCTCGGCGACGTCAATCACATAATGTTCCGGGATGTCGTCGGGAAGGCATTCGATCTCCACTACGCGGGTGATGATTTCGAGCAGCCCGCCTTGTACCTTCACGCCCGCTGGCTCTCCCTTGGTGTGCACGGGGACGGTGACGCGGATGCGCTTGGTGAGGTCGATTCTCTTCAAGTCGGCGTGCAGGAGCGTGCCCTTTATGGGATCCACCTGATGGTCAACCACCATCACCGGCGTGGTCTCACCGCCATTGACCTGCAGATTGAAAATGGTGTTGTAACCCGTGGAACTGTGGACTATCTTGTGAATTTCGCGGGGGTCGAGAGCGACACTGATGGGTTCTTTGAAAGCCCCGTAAATCACCGCCGGAATCTGTCCGGCGCGGCGCGTACGGTGCGCTGCATTCTTACCGCGGGATGCACGCACGTCCGCGCTCACAGTTAGATCTTTTCTCACTTCATCTCTCCTTCAGGCTACCGTGGGTTCGATACCCCTAATCGGGGATCGAAGTCCGATTCGCCCAAAAAAACTCGTAACTACACAAATAGCACACTCACCGAAGTTTCCTCATGTATGGAGCGTATAGCTTCGGCTAACAATCCCGCGATCGACAGCGATTTGATCCGGCGGCACTTCTTCGCCTCTTTCGAGAGCGGAATCGAATTCGTAAAAACCACTTCGCGCAACCTGGATTCTTCAATCCGCGCCACCGCCGGGCCCGATAGCACGGCGTGCGTCGCGCAGGCCGAAACGCTGGCCGCGCCCTTCGCAAGCAACGCCTCGGCGCCCTTCACCAGTGTCCCGCCTGTATCGATCAAGTCATCCACCAGCAGGCAGTGACGCCCCTCCACATCGCCTACGACGTTCATGACTTCGGCGACGTTGGCCTCTTCGCGGCGCTTATCGATGATCGCCAGGGGCGCATTCAATCTCTTGGCGAACGCCCTGGCACGCTCCACGCCACCGGCATCCGGAGAGACCACGGTCGTTTCCTGGGAGTTGGCGGACTTGAAGTGCTCGATTAATACCGGCGTGGCGAACAGGTGGTCCACCGGGATGTCGAAGAAGCCCTGAATCTGCGCGGCATGCAGATCGACCGTCAGCACGCGGTCGGCGCCGGCCGTTTCGAGCAGCGCCGCGATCAGCTTGGCGGAGATCGGAACGCGCGGCTGGTCTTTGCGGTCCTGGCGGGCGTAACCGTAATACGGCAGCACCGCCGTGATGCGCTCGGCCGACGCCAGTTTCAGGGTGTGGATCATGATCAGCAGCTCGATGATGCTGCGATCCACCGGCTTGCAAGTCGGCTGTACTACGAAGACGTCGGCGCCGCGCACGTTTTCGTGTATCTGCACGCGGTTTTCGCCATCGGCAAACTGCTTGACCGTGGCCTGGGCCAGTTCGAGCCCCAAGGCCTCGCAAATCTCCTGCGTCAGCTCAGGATTCGCGTTCCCGGTGAAGATCTTGATACGGTCGTGGGTCATCGCACGTAGCGGCTGGGGGGCGGCCATAGGTTCTGATCGATATGCTCCCGTAACATGCGCCACCACATCGCCCGGTAGCGCGCCCGATTTACTAGCGAGATTTCGACTGCATTCTCGCCTGACAACGTGTTCCGGGCGCGCACTGCCTGGTCGCGCGTTCGGAACAACCCAAATATTGCAGAACCGCTGCCGCTCATCAATGCCGGCGCGGCTCCAGCGCGTTCCAGCCGTTTCTTTAGGCGCGCCAGGCGCGGATACTGCTCCATCACAACGGCTTCAAAATCGTTACAACCTATTTCGGAGACACCCCCAGCCGAAGCGAGCGACTGGAAACTAAATATTTTATTTTGTTCGGATTCGGTTGTCAAACGGGGGCTCAGCCGGCGGTACGCCTCAGCCGTCGAAACATGGAGATCTGGAACCACCAGCAACCCTGTCCGTGCGACCGTATCGGGGAGCGGAAACAGTTCGGTGCCGCGCCCAATCCCCACCGCGGCGCCCCCCACCAGAAAGAACGGAACGTCGCTGCCCAGTTCCGCCGCCAACCGGCTCAGCTCCGGAAAGGGCAGGGGTCTTCCCGCCAGCACCGGCAACGCCAACAGCACAGCAGCCGCGTCGCTTGATCCACCTCCCAGGCCCGCTCCCATGGGAATCCGTTTCGCCAGCCGGATGTCGACGCGCCCCCTGACTCCCATGGTCTCGAGCGCCAGCCGGGCCGCTCGTACCGCCAGGTTATCCACAAGTTGCAGAGGGTCTTCAATTTCGATGAAAGTCTTCGGGCCGCGCGTGAACGTAAGATCGATCGTGTCGGCCAGCGAGATGGTTTGGAAGATGGTCCGCAGCTCGTGATAACCATCGGGGCGCTTACCGAGGACTCGGAGATCCAGGTTGATTTTGGCCAGCGCGCGCACCCGCGCCCTGCGAGCCCCACGCGCCGGCGCGGTCATTTGTCGTATTGCAGCAGCGAGAAAACGTCGAAGCCTTCCAGCTTCTTACGCCCATTGAGGAAGGCCAATTCGATGACAAATCCGATGCCCGCCACCGTGCCGCCCAAGTCTTGCACCATGCGCGCGGCTGCGGCACCGGTACCGCCTGTGGCCAGCAGGTCGTCCACAATCAACACCTTGCGTCCGCCGTCCAGGGCGTCCTTGTGCATTTCCAGGCTGTCGCTGCCGTATTCCAGGTCGTAGCTGACCCTCACCGATTCGGCCGGCAATTTTTTCGGCTTGCGAATCGGCACGAACCCCGTTCCCAGCGCATAAGCCAGCGCCGGCGCGAAAATGAAGCCCCGCGCTTCGATTCCCAAGATGGTGTCCGGGCGCGCGTCTTTATAGTGGTCCTTAAGAGCGTCGATTACCGCGCGGAAACCGCACTTGTCCTTTAGCAGCGTGGTGATGTCGTAGAACAGGATCCCGGGCTTGGGAAAGTCCGGAACCTCGCGGATCAGTTTTTTGAGATCTTCCATCGAGACCCAAATTGTACCGAATTGCTAGTGTCCCGAACCGGAAGTCCATTGAAGAATCCAAGACCCAAGTGGGGTAGGCTTCAGCCTGCGGCCGGCTTCAGCTGGCCCTCAGGGTGGGGATGGCGCGCGGAAAACGGGCTGAAACCCGTTTGCCGAAGTCGGCCCACCTGGTTCATGGCACTAGTGGATCTCAAATGAACGATAAGCACGCACCTCAGCTTCTTCTTCGTCGACACCGCGGACATCAGCCCAGCGCGGCCCGGTAAGTAGCATGCCGGCTAGTTTAGACAACTGATCTTCCGGCCCTACCGCGTAGACTTCCACCCGGCCGTCGTCCAGATTGCGCGTGTAGCCGTGAAGGCCAAGTTCATCAGCGGCGCGTTGCGCGAAGTAACGGAAACCCACCCCTTGTACGCGCCCTCGGATGAACCATCGGCGCGCCAACTGCGAAGCCATTTCGCTGGAGAGGATAGCATGACGGCCCGAATCGCGGCAGAAAACTGGCGAGTGGCAAAAGTTTGGCGCGAGCTTCTCTCGCCGCTCTGTGATTCCAAGACGCTTACCCAATCGGAGCGGCGTTTGCAATAGACCGGATCGATGCTGGATCCCATCGCCGGAGAACTCGAGCGCTATATGGATCTGTTGAGCGCCCGCCAGAAGCTGGTCGCTTCCAACATTGCCAATGCGGACACTCCCGGCTACACCGCGAAGGATATCGATTTTCAATCCGAGTTCGCCAACGCCATGGGCTTGTCGCCAAATGTGGTGGAAGTCGCCGGCCTTCCGGTGAGAAACGACGGGAACAACGTTAACCTCGACCGTGAGTCGCGCTTGTTGATGGAGAATGCCACCAGGTTCCAGGTAGCATCGAGCCTGATGCGTTCGGAGATCCGGCTCGTAAAGAATGCGATCGACGAAGGGAAGAACGGATGAGCCTGTTTTCGATTCTGTCCATCGGCGCTTCGGGAATGGCCGCGCAACGCACACGCGCGGAGCTGCTGGCCGAGAATCTGGCCAATGCCGAAACAACACGCACTCCCGAAGGCGGTCCGTACCGGCGCAAGGACGCCGTCTTTACTTCTACCCCGCTGTCCTCACCATTCGCTTCCGCGTTCCAGAGCGAGGTCCAGGGCATGAGCGGCGTGGCGGTCTCCGAGATTGTCACCGACACCCGCGATCCGGAACAGCGCTATATGCCTGGCCACCCGGATGCGAATGCGGATGGATATGTGGCTTTTCCCCGTGTAAACCCAACGGCCGATATGGTCGATTTAATGGGCGCGGCCCGCGGCTACGAGGCGAATGTGGCCGCCATTTCGGCGGTCAAGGACATGATCGCTCGCTCTTTGGATCTACTACGTTGAGGTAAACCGTGTCTGCACCGATTCTCCCTATCTCCGGCCCTGCCCAGATTCCCGATCTAATTAGTCCGGCCGGCGGATCTGGCGGAGCTAGCGCCTTTAAAGACGTTTTCGCCGCAGCCATCCAAAGCGTGGAGAGTTCAGGGAGCCAGGCCGCAGCCTCCGCGGAACGCTTCCTGTCCGGGGAAGGCGAAGAACTTCACACCACCATCATGGCCGCCCAAAAAGCGGAACTCGCCTTCGATCTCTTCATGCAAGCCCGCAACAAAGTCGTTAGCGCCTACACCGAAATCATGCATTTACAGATGTAAGTGGCTCAGGTTTTAGCAGATTCCTGCCGATCTATCCACCAGGCCGCTTTGTGGCCTCCTGCTGAATGAACAAGCTATTGGCAAACCTCGGAATGCGTCAGCGAATCACCATTGTGGTGACCATCCTGGCCGCCGCCGCCGGTCTCTACTCGCTAATTCATTGGAGACAGGAGAGCGATTTCCGGCCCTTATTTACAGGCCTGGCGGCGGAGGATGCCGCCGGCATCGTGCAAAAGCTGAAAGAGAGTGGCGTGGACTACCGGATCCCGGACGAAGGGGGGGCGGTGCTGGTGCCTTCCTCGCGCCGGGCGGAACTGCGCCTGAGCTTGGCTGCCGCCGGGCTACCGAAATCGGGCCGGATCGGAATGGAACTCTTCGACAAAACCAACCTCGGAGCCACGGAATTCACCGAACATGTGAACTACGGCCGGGCGCTCGAAGGGGAGTTGGAACGTTCGGTGATGTCTCTCACCGAGGTCGATCAAGCCAGGGTGCATGTCACCTTCCCCAAAGAATCGGTGTTTCTGGATGCCCAGAAGCCGGCCAAAGCCAGCGTCCTGGTGCACTTGAAACCTGGGGCGCATTTGTCGCCCCAGAACGTGCAAGCGATTGATCACCTGGTGGCCGCCGCCGTGGACGGGTTGTCGCCCGATGGTGTCTCGGTGCTTGACATGAACGGGAACCTATTGGGCCGTCCGCGCGCCGCGGGAAGTATCGATGGCGACGACCCCTCCTCCGAAGCCGGTCTGGATTACCGCCGCAAGATCGAGGCCGACCTGGTGTCTAAGGTCAACGCCACCCTGGAGCCGCTACTGGGAGCGGAAAGGTTTCACGCGGGAGTTTCTGTCGACTGCGACTTCGCCGGCGGCGAACAGAGCGAGGAAGTTTTCGACCCGGCGCGCTCGGTCATGCTGAGTTCGCAACGAACCGAAGACAGTTCCGGCCCGGGAACCAGCAGCGGCGTGCCGGGCACGGCGTCTACTTTGCCTAGGCCTACATCGCGGCCCGGCGCCGGCTCCACTCACGTCGCGCGCGTTACCGAAAATGTCACGTATCAATCCACCCGCACCATCAAGAAGATGCGCCTGCCAGCCGGGGCGATTCGCAAGATTTCCGTCGCGGTATTGGTGGATCAGGAACTGAAGTGGGAAAAAGACAAGGCTGGACCCCAGCGCGTGCTCGTACCGCCCTCCGCCGAAAAGCTAAAGGTGATTCACGACTTAGTGGCCGGGGTCACCGGTTTCAACGCCGAGCGTGGTGATCAACTGGTGGTGGAGACGCAGCCCTTTGAGACTACGCTGACACTGGAGCCTCCCCAATCGCCAGGTACTTCGACTCCGGGCCGCTCGGGCAAGCCCGAGCCGGCCAAACTTCTCCAATTGAATCAGCAGAACCTGATGATCGGCGGCGGCGTTCTGGTAGGAGTGGTCCTCATCCTCTTCTTGTTACTACGACGCGGTAAGAGTGCGTCGGCCTCCGCAAGCGTCCCCATGGAGCTGCCAGTCGGCGCCGGCACCACCATCGCTACCAGCGATCAGGAGTTTCGGTCCCGCTTGGCGGAACACGAGGCGCAGCAGAAGGAAATCGACGCCCAGGCCGCACTGAAATTGGTGCCCGCCATAACCAAGACTGCTGAAGTGATGGCCAAGCACCTGCGTGAAAAGATAGTCCAGAGCCCGGAAGTATCGGTGCAAGTATTGCGCGGCTGGATCCGCGATGAGGATACCGAGCGGTGATCCTGAATACCAGCAATAAGGCCTCGGACTTAGAAACACTGTCGCCCCTCCGGAAAGCCGCCATGCTGCTGATTGTGCTGGGTGAGGAAACCAGTTCTTCTCTCATGCAGCATCTTTCCGAAGAGGAAGTCCAGAAGGTCAGCCGCGAAGTGGCCAAGCTCGCGGCGATTTCGTCGGAGCAGGCCGAAGGCGTATTGCAGGAGTTTCACCATATCGCAACCGCTGGCGACTATGTGGCGCGTGGAGGCATGGAGTACGCTCGCAAGCTGCTGTTGCGGGCCTTTAACCCCGAACAGGCCAAAAAGCTCTTAGACCGCCTGGCGAAAGCACTGGGTGCGGAGGCAACATCCTTCGATGCGATCGAGAAGGCCGATCCGCAGCAGCTGGCGAAGTTTATTCACAACGAACACCCACAGACCATCGCCCTGGTCCTCTCCCACTTGAATTCGAGCCAGGCAGCGGCGTTGTTGACATCGTTACCCGCTAACCTGCGTTCCGACGTGGCGCAACGCATGGCCAGCCTGGACCAAATCTCGCCGGAAATCATCTACAAGATCGCCGGGGTCATCGGTCAGAAATTGAAAGCGCTGGGTGAATTCAGCCGCGAGTCTTACGGCGGCGTTCGGGCCGTGGCTGAGATTCTCAACCGCATGGACTCCGCTACCAGCCGCGAGATCCTCGACAATATCGAGCACCAGGACACCAATCTAGGCGATACCATCCGTCATCTCATGTTTGTGTTTGAAGACCTCTTGCTCATCGACCAGATCGGCCTGAAAGAGGTGTTGGGCAAAGTGGACCGCAAAGCTCTTACCCTGGCGCTTAAAGGCACGAGCGAACAACTGCGGAATCACATTCTGGGATGTATGTCGCAGCGCGGCGGCGAAATGCTCAAGGAAGATATGGAGGCGCTAGGCCCGGTGAAGATCAAAGAGGTGGAAGGCGCCCAACAGCAGATTATCGCCGTGGTTCGCCAACTCGAATCGGAGGGCGTTCTCAGCCTGAAGGCCACCGTAGGCGAGCAATATGTCGTCTAAGGTGCTGCCGCCCGACGATCCGCAGCCGGTGTTCCCCGTAGCGTGGCGTCTCGTGGAACCGAATAGTCGCAGTAGTGTCGGAGGAATGGCGGCGATTACAGGCGGCAACACCAGCCATCCTGATCCCGGCGCCGCGACGGACCAACAGGTAAAAGAGGCGCACGCGGCCGGTCTGCGGGAGGGCGAGGCGGCGGGTCGAAACCGGGCTGCCGCGGAATTACAGCCGGTGATCGAAAGGTTCTCCCACACCATTCAGGAGATCGCGGGGCTGCGCGCGCGCATGCGGCGCGAAGCGGAGGCTGACCTGTTGCGGCTGGCGACGGCTATCGCCCGGAGAATCTTGCGGCGGGAGATCGCCATGGACCCCGACGCGATGCACGGCCTGGTCCTCGGCGCGCTCGAGAAATTGCAGTCGCAGGAGATCGCCCGCGTGCGGGTTCACCCAGCCCACGCGGCGTTGGTGAGCGCCTGCCTTCGCCAGGCGGTCGCCGCGTCACCAGTCGAGGTCATTCCCGATCCCTCCCGTGAGCCCGGGACAGTGATTTTCGAAACGGAGCGCGGCAATTTGGACGCCTCGGTGGAGTCGCAATTGCGCGAAATCGAAAGGGGGCTGGCAGATCGTCTGCAGACCAAACGATGACCGATCAAATCTCTCTCCAGCCATTTCTGGCCGACGTGGAAGCGGTCTCGCCCTTGTCGTGGACCGGCCAGGTGACCGAAGTAGTTGGGCTTCTGGTGGAATCGCGTGGACCCAGTGTTGCCATGGGCGACTTCTGCGAAATCATGACCTCGGCCGGGCGGTCCATCCGCACTCAGGTCATCGGTTTCCGCAATGGGCGGGTGCTCTCGATGCCTCTCGAGGAGACCGAAGGGCTGCAACTCGGCGATCCGGTCGTCGCCCGCAGCGAGGATGCCCGGGTCGAAGTCGCGCCAGGCCTGCTCGGCCGCGTCATCGATGGCTTCGGCAAACCAATCGATGGAGGACCTTCGATTGAAGCCGTCGCAGCTTACCGGCTGGCCGGCGAGCCTGGCAATCCCCTCGATCGTGAGCACATCACTACGCCGCTGGTTACCGGCATTCGCGCCATCGACAGTCTCTTACCTTGCGGCCTGGGCCAGCGCATCGGGATCTTCGGAGGCAGCGGCGTCGGTAAGAGCACGCTGCTCGGCAGCATGTCGCGCCACAATTCAGCCGACGTTACGGTAATTGCGATGATTGGCGAACGCAACCGCGAAGTGCGCGCCTTCCTGGAACAGGAACTGAGTCCGGAGGGCCGAAAACGGTCCGTAGTGGTCTGCGCCACTTCCGAACGGCCCGCCCCTCTGCGCGTACGAGCCTGTTTCGTTTCACTGGCGATCGCCGAGTATTTCCGCGACCAAGGGGCCAACGTGCTGCTGGTGATGGATTCGGTGACGCGCCTGGCGATGGCGCAGCGGGAGATAGGTTTGGCCGCGGGCGAACCACCTAGTCAGAAAGGCTACACGCCCTCGGTCTTCAACATGCTCCCCAAGGTGCTGGAGCGGGCGGGAAATTTCCGTAAAGGATCGATCACCGGCTTCTTCACTGTATTGGTGGAGGGCGACGACTTCAACGAGCCGATCTGCGATGCGGTGCGTGCCATACTCGATGGGCACATCATCCTCTCCCGGCAACTGGCCGCCCAAGGCCATTACCCGGCCATCGACATTCTCCACTCCGTAAGCCGGCTGACCTCTCAAATTGCGACTGCGCCACAGAAGGACGCCGCGCGAAAGCTGCGCGAAGCCCTGTCTGCGTATCGCGACGCGGAAGACCTGATCCAGGTAGGCGCGTATGTGGCCGGCACCAATCCGGTACTGGATGCCAGCATCCAATTGCGGGCGGATTTGCTGGACTTCCTGCAACAGGATCACACCGCCTCAAACAGCCTGGCCGACACGCTTACGCGCATGCAAAGCTTGGCCCAACGGCTGCAGAGCACGGGTGTTCCCGCGCGCTCCGGGCAAACTAAATGACGGCATTCCAATTCCGCTTGGAGAAAGTCCTCGCCTGGCGTCGCACCCAATTGGAAGTGGAGGACGCCAAGCTCCGGAGGCAGATTGCAGCGCTGGCCGAATTGGACCGCGCTCGGGCCGAACTGGAGGCCACCGCCATCCGTTCCGAGGTACAGGTGCGCGATTGGAATCCGTTGGCCGGCCAGGATCTGGCTGCGCTCTCTAACTTCCACCTGCACATACGGAACCGCGAAAAGGATCTGGCCGAGAGGCGTCGGGACGCGGTCCAGCAGCTCGATGCCCAGCAGCAAGCGCTGTTAGTAGCACGCCGGCGCTGTCGTTTGCTCGAGCGTCTCGAACAACGCCGGCTCACCGAATGGCAGGCCTGCGCCGACCGTGAAGTGGAGCAACTGGCTGCGGAATCCTACCTGTCGGGCCTGAGCCGCCGCCGAACCTGACGGTTCTCTATAATTGGTGCATGACACCCGAGACGTTGACCGAAGCCGGTCTGCCTGCGGTCCCGCTCACGGTCGAGGGAGCCAGCGTGCTGCACCAGATGATGCGTTTCCGGTGGCCCGCATGGCGCACCCTTTCCCCCGAGACCCGCTCCTCCATTCTGGAAGAAGCCACGCGTCTCCTGGATGAGCGGGAGCAGCACTCCAACGGCCGCCAGAGCGCGATCTTTTCCATCGTGGGCCACAAGGGCGATCTCCTCTTCCTCCACTTCCGCCGTAGTTTCGAAGAGTTGGGCCAGGCGCAAACCGAGCTGGCGCGGCTGCGGCTCAGCGACTATCTTGAGCCCACGGCTTCCTACCTGTCGATGATCGAGCTGGGTCTCTATGAATCGACCTCGAAAGTGTACGGTGGCCTGGCCGCCAAGGGCGTCGAGACGCATTCGGAGGAGTGGAAGCGCGACATCGAGGAGACCCTGATGCGGCAGCGCCTTGCTATGGCGTCCCGGCTTTGGCCGGAGATCCCCACGGCCAAGCACATCTGCTTCTACCCCATGGACCGCCGTCGCGGAGAATCCGTCAACTGGTACCGCGAGTCCATGGCCGACCGCCAGCGCATGATGCACGAACACGGCACGGTGGGCCGGCGTTATGCGGGTGAAGTCCGCCAGATCATCACGGGCTCTATCGGCTTCGACGATTGGGAGTGGGGTGTCGACCTGTTTGCCGACGACCCGACGGTATTCAAGAAGCTCATTTACGAGATGCGCTTCGACGAGGTCAGCGCCGTTTATGCGCTTTTCGGCACATTCTATGTGGGCTTGCGCCTACCTGCCTCCGACTTGGCGTCGCATCTCCAACTGTAGTCCGTACTTCTAATCACGCTCGTGCATCTCGGCCTGTCCGGCGCGGCACGAAACCTGCATCTCTTCCCTTCATGGGAGGACGAGATGAGATATGCGCTCTTTAGCAGCGTGATGGCCGGTGTTTTGTACACGCTGCCCTGCATCTGCCAGGAGACCGGTCAGAAGACTGGGAATGTGCCGATTTACCGCGTCACCGTGGTGGAACGTAATGTAGATGCAGTCAATTACCAATACCGTTCTGGTCCGACCAAAATCGATTTCCGTGGCACTGTGCTTCTGTCGGAAGGCAAAGGAGACGCGACCGTTGAGTCGCAGCGCGGACGCACCGAGATCGATGCCAAGTTTGAGAAGCTGGCCCCGGCTACACGGTTCGGGCGTGAATATCTTACCTACGTGCTTTGGGCAATCAGCCCCGAAGGTGCGCCGCATAACCTCGGGGAACTAGTACCCAACGGATCTAACGATGCCCACATACACGTTACCACCGATCTCCAGGCATTCGGCATGATCGTGACGGCGGAGCCATATTCGGCGGTGCGCCAGCCCAGCGACGTGGTGGTAATGGAAAACCAAGTCCGGCCGGATACCGTCGGGCGGGCATCGCCGATTCAGGCGAAGTATGAGTTGATGCCTCGCGGTCAATACACCTGGCAGGTTCAGGACAGCCTGGCGGCTGGTGTAGCGAACGCGCCCAAAGTATCCATGGACCGCTACGAGTCGATCCTGGAGGTCTATCAGGCGCAGAACGCCATTGGCATAGCGCGCGCCGCGAATGCGGAACAATACGCGCCCAACACCCTGTCAAAAGCCGAGCAAGAATTTAGCGAAGCGCAGCGGCTGCAGTCGATCAAAGCCAACACCAGTCTGATCGTGCAGAGCGCTCGTGCCTCCGCCCAGACCGCCGAAGATGCGCGTGTAATCGCGGAACGGCGCGCGCAAGATGCTCAGTTGGCGAAAGCGCAGCAGGAAGTATCGCAGGCCAAGCAAGCCAAGGCGCTGGCTGAGGCCGACGCCCAGCAGGCTCGCATCAACGCCGATGCCGCGCGAGCCCAAGCGGAATCCGAACGGGCCGCGCGGGAGCGCGCCGAAGCCGACGCTGACGCCGCGCGGGCGCACGCGAGCCAGGCGGACCGCGTACAGGCCGCGATCATACCGCCACCGCCTCCGCCTCTGCGGCGCCAGGACCGGCAGGCGGCGAAAACCGAGTTGCGGATCCAGTTGACGGAGCGCCTCAACGGCATCGCCACAACGCGCGACACTCCGCGAGGGGTGGTGATTACTTTGGCTGAAGGCAGCTTCAGCGGTTCTTCGCTCAGCCCTACGGGCTCGGGTCAAGTCGCGCGCGTAGCCGCGGTGCTTGGCCCCCAGCCTCAACTGCGTGTTGTGGTGGAAGGACACTCCGATACCGTTGCGACGGCCGACCGCGCCGCGCAACACGCTGCCGAGGTGCGCAACGCCTTGGTGGCCGCCGGCATGCCTGCCAATGAAGTGACCAGCCAGGGCTTCGGTAGCTCGCGGCCGCTCGGCGCAAATGCAAGTGAAAATCGCCGCGTGGAAATCGTCATCTCGGGTGATCCGATTGGGACGCTGCCATTCTGGGACAGGACGTATACCGTGACTGAGAAATAGTCTGGTCAGGCCGCGGCCTCGTGCGAGAATGTCACCATGCGCGCATGGCTGATACACTCGTTCGAAGGCACGGAAAAGCTGCAGTTGAGCGAGGTTGCCGACCCTCAGCCGGGATCCGGGGAAGTGCTGCTGAAGATCCGATTCGCCGCGCTTAACCCGGCTGACGCTTTCCTGGCGCGTGCCCTATATCCGGCGAAGCCTCCGCTGCCCCATGTGCTGGGACGCGACGGAGTCGGCGACGTCTTGGCAGTCGGACCCGGCGTGGACAACGTGCGCGTCGGAGACACCGTTGGTGTGTTGCGCTGCGACGTGGGTGTTTCCACGTGGGGAACACTTGCGGAGAAGACCGCGGTTCCCGCCGACAGCGTGGCCAAGGTCCCGCAAGGCTGGACTCTCGAAGAAACGGCTTGTGCGCCACTAGCGTTTCTTACAGCCTGGCAAGCATTGACCCAATGGAGCGATCCACCCGCGCCGCCGCCAGCCGGTTCGGCCGTGCTGGTCACCGGCGCATCCGGCGGTGTCGGAATCGCTTCCATCCTCCTCGCGAAATCGATGAACCTCACCGTGGTCGCCTTGTCGCGGAGTGCCGAAAAAGGTGCGGCCCTGAAAAAGCTCGGAGCCGATTTCGTATTTGATCCGGCCGACCCCAACGTCCGTAAAGCCGTGCTCACCGCGATCTCACCGAAGCGAGTGGACATAGCTGTAGACAACATCGGCGGCGCGTTGTTCAACGAAGTGATCGGCATGCTGGGTTACGGGGGCCGCATCAGCGTGGTCGGCCGGAGCGCAGGTCCTGTACCGGAGTTCAACACCGCCAATCTTTTTTTCCGCCGCAATCGGATCGGCGGCGTAGCAGTGAGCGATTTCAGCCGGGAGGCTGCGCAGGCGGCGTGGAAAGAGATCGTTGGGCGCCTCGATGCGATGGGAAAGCGGCCGGTGGTCGACAGGGTGTTTCCGTTTGAAGATGTCAAAAAGGCGTTTGCCCGACTGGACGAAGGCCCACTGGGAAAAGTGGTAATTCGAGTGGCGGGTTAAACGTGGTGCCGCAGTCTTCGGTTTGGAAATCGACTCTGGAGGCGTTTGACAACCAGATCGCGCAGGGCGATGGCGCCACCGGAGGAGTTGCCGTAGCATCGATTGCGGCTACTTTCGCCGTCAGCTTGCTGCGCATGGTTTTGGAAATCACCGCCCAAAAGAAGGAATCTGAAAGCCATCTGGGGCAACTGCAACAACTCCTTGAGGCCGCGACTATCGAATCGGAGCACCTGAGGCAAGCGGCCGATGAGGACCGCGCCGCGTATGCCGCCTACCGGCAGGCATGCCATCTACCGCGTGCGGCGGAGCCGGAACGTTCGGCTAGACAAGCTGCCATGCGATCCGCCCTCGAACAGGCGACCGAGACACCATTGCGTGCGGCGGGTTCAGCGGTCAGGGCAATCCAACTCTGCGCGGAGGCCGTGTCTTATGCTCGAGGCGACGTGGCAGCGGATATCGGCGGCGCGGCCGCGATCCTGCATGGCGCTGTCCGCGCGATCCTAACGAGCGTGGACGCGAATTTGCGACGGATTGAGGGCGGAGGCTTCGCTGCCGAAAGGCGCGATTTAGAGGAACGGGCCGCTCGCAATGCGGAGCAGGTATCCGAGCGCCTTCGACCTTAGAAGCGGAAATCCTCTAGCAACCAATCGAAAAGGGCGGCCGCCCGCTCCTGTGATCTCCGAGCGAGCCGGATTGACTGGCGGTATAAACCGCGGCGCCGAAAAAGTCACTTCCTTCTGGCGCGTCAAAGCTCGCAGCTGATCAGCCGAGGAAGCCGGTAGCCGCCCTCATTGTGGACTGGTTCTATGAACTCCTCCTTTGAGTAGTCTCCTTTATCGATAAAGGGATCTTGAAACCTTAAATCGTTCCCACTGTCAATATGCGCCTGACGATGGGCTCGTGTCAAGCCCTTAGTTGCCGGAAATCACCCGCAACTCTCTGCTCGTCGGCGTCAGGATCTCGCAACCGGATTCGGTCACTACGACGGTGTCTTCAATCCGTACGCCCCCGAAGCCTTCGAGGTAGACTCCTGGCTCGATGGTGATGGCCATGCCGGCGTGGAGGCGCTGCTTGTCGCGCTTGCCAATACGCGGCGGTTCGTGAATCTCCAGGCCAAGGCCGTGGCCCGTAGAGTGAATGAATGCTTGTTCGAGCCCGTAGCCTTGCAACACACGGCGCGCCTGCCGATCGACGTGCGCCGTGGAGACACCAGCGCGCACTGCGTCGATAGCTGCCTGCTGCGCCTCCCAAACTGCTCGATACATGCGCTTCACTTTGGCTGTCGGCGAACCCAGGAACAGCATGCGGGTCATGTCGCTGCAGTAGCCATGGCGGATGGCGCCCATGTCCACCACCACCAGGCCGCCTGCGAGCGGCGCGGCGGTGGGCTGTGCGTGCGGCAAGGCACTGCGTACTCCGCCTGCGACGATCGTTTCGAAAGCGGGTTTCTCCGCGCCCAGCCGCCGCATCCGGTATTCCAATTCCGCCGCGAGATCCTGCTCTTTCATCCCCGCGCGGACATGCGATGCTGCGTGTTCAAATGCCCGCGAATTAGTCTCGACAGATTGGCGAATCAGCTCGATCTCCGACGAGGATTTGATCGTACGCAACTCTTCGATCCATCCTGTGGCCGGCGTCAGCGTGGCCTTCATCGGAAGCCGTGCGTTCAGTGACTCGAACCAATCGCAGGTCATGCGCGGCGGCTCATACCCGATGCGCCGCAGCCGGAACCTGGCGATGGCCGCAGCCACATCCAAAACCAGCGGCCCCTTGGCGATCCGGATCTCGCACGTCACTTCTTGCGGGGCCTGAATTTGGTAACGAGGATCGGTAAACAGGATCGCGCGGCCAGGCAGCACCAGAAGATTCCCGTTGCTGCCGGTGAACCCCGTGAGGTAACGCAGGTTGGCGGAGAAGGAAACCAGCAGTGCGTCCAGTTTGTGCGCCGCCAGCCCCGCGCCTACGGCTTCGCGGCGGCGCTCGAAGTCGCTAACGGCCGCCATTTTGCAACTCCCTCACCAGGAGCTGCCCACGCTCGGCGAGGGCGTCGGCTTGGCGCATATCGCCACGTTTCTCAGCCTCATCGGAGAGCTGCACGAACGATTGGATGCGCGTGACGATCTCGCGCTGATCGCGGTTGAGGCCGCGCGCCTGCACCTGTTCGAGGACCTTGCGGATCTCCTGCTTGCGCGTAACCGCCGACTCCTGCAGTCGCTTCAACTCGGCAGGGGCGACGATCTCCTGCACGGTCGGCCGCGGCTCGGCTTCCGTTGTCACCGCGGGTGGCGTCTGCGCCGAAGCGGGTGGCGTTTCCGGGCGGGTGGGAGCAGCCACGGGTCCAGACGGGCGGCGCGTTGCCCGCGGTTCCGCCGGGATTTCCACCGGTTGTGGCGCGGGCTGCAGAGTAGCCATTGCCGCCGCACTAATTGGCTGATCTGGCGGTAATTGGGCCTGCGTCTGCGGAATCGAAAGTGGTTGCGGGTGCGGTGCCGGAGCGGGCCTCACGGCAGGCGCAGGTGCCGGCGGCGGCGGACTTGCCTTGGCCTGTTGCTTTCCCCGCAACATGCATCCGGCTGACGATAGCGCCATGCATGCCGCCAGAACCATTTGTGCGCGTCTCATCCCGGATCCTTCACTCAGACTGCTAGGGGCAGGCGGATAAAAAACGTCGTGCCCTTCCCGGGCTCGCTCGTGAAATCGATTGTACCATCGTGCAATTGCACGATTCGAAATGCCATGGCCAGTCCAATGCCGGACCCCTCCTTCTTCGTAGTGAAGTACAGCCGAAAGATCTTGTCCCGCAACTCCGGGGGGATCCCCGGACCCGTGTCGGAAATTCGAATCTCGGCCGTGTCTTCGTTCACCGATGAGTGCACTCCGAGTTCGCCGCCCTCGGGCATTGTTTCCATGGCGTTCACCACCACATTAAGGAACGCCTGCTTGAGGAGGTCCCGGTCGACCCGTACCTCTGCGCTCTCCGCGGCGTGCTCTATGTTGATCCGGATCTGCGAACCCTCCGCTTGCGGCCTCGCCAGATCCAGGATCTCCGCCACCAACTCCTGCACTGGAACGATGCTCAGGTTCAGCTCGACTGGCCGCGCAAAATCGAGGAAGGTTTTCACCACCCGATCGAGCCGCAGGATTTCGCGCGAAATGATTTCCATTTCGGGGCCGATCCCGGTGTCGCCTTGGGCCAGTTTGGCGCGCGCCACCTCCACGTGCAGCAGGATGGCGTTGAGCGGATTTTTCACTTCGTGGGCGACGCCGCCGCTCACGCGGCTAATGGCCGCCAGCCGATCGGCCGTTTGCAGCTGGCGGCCAATCTTGCGCTGCGCCTCCGGATCGCGGAGCCGCACCAGCAGGCCCGCGCCGGCCAAAGCCGTCCCGGGAAGACTCTCCAGCATATCGACAGAGAGCAGCACCACCGCGGGGCCAGCGCCCTCGGCGGGGACGGGGACCGGTACCCGCCGGTTGCGAATCGGGCGCCCCGTCTGGGAAGCCTGCGCGATCAGCAGGCTCAGAGTCTGATGGGGCTGAAACACCTCGGCAATCGTTTTGCCGACCAGCCCGGAGCGCTCGGTGCCCAGAAATTTTTCTACGGACCCGGAAGCAAACACCAGCCGCAGCTCGCGGTTAAAGATGAAAACCGCGTCTTCTAAATCCTGCAACAGCCGGTCGATATTACCGCGCAGATCGGAAACCTCGTACTGCGCGCCCCGCAAGCGCTGCCCCAGCAGGCTCACTTTAGAGGCCATGACCGCAAGCTCATCTCCCGACGGCTCGGAAACCGCCAGCTTTTCCGGATCGTACTCTCCACGCGCCACCTGATCGAGCAGGTGACCCAGGCGGCCCAACGGGCGGAAAGCCAGCGCCGAAAACACAAAGGTGAGGCACACCGCTCCAATGACCGAGAGCAGTGCCACGCGCGCTTCCTCTTGCATGATGGGATTGATGTCCCGGCGGATCAGGGCTGGCGCGATGAGCACGCGAACGTCCAGCAACGGCTTGCGTTCCGGCGTTCCGAGCTGTTGTTCGAGCTGGTAATAGCGCTTTCCACTCCGCAGCAACACCTGCAGCTTGTTCCACAAGGAACTGGAGACCACCAGCGGCTTGAAGTCGTCGTACTGGAGTGACTTCTTTCCAACCTGTTCGGGATCGCTGTCGAGCAGGATCTCGTTGGTTTTCGGATCCACAGCAGCCACTTCCAGAATGGCGTGCGAGACGCTCATGATATCGGTCATCAGGCTCTGCAGATCGGGATCGCGCAATGCCTGGCGAAGCGAGACCGTGGGCTGTTGCCGGTTGATCGACTGGCTGATCATTCGCGACGCCACGCTTTTCAGCAGGTCCGCCCGTTCCAGAGTAGATTCAAACTGGCGCTGCATCTCGTTAGCGAGATCGACTGCCGAAACCACCCCCACCATGAGGCTGGCCAGCACTACTGAACCCAGCGTCAGCTTGGCCTGCAGGGTCATGAATCACTATGGAATGAGAAGCAGCTTGCCGGCTGTATGGCGTCCCTCCAGATCGCGGTGCGCCGCCGCCGCGTTTGCCAAAGGGTAAGTGTGTTCAATCCGTACCTTGAGCTTGCCCGCCGCGATCCACTTCAGGACATCGCCTGCGCGCAACAGCAGTTCCTCGCGAGACAGCAGATAGTGCGCCAGGCTGGGGCGACTCAGGTACAGCGAACCCTTTCCATTGAGAATGTTCGGATCGAACGGCGGGACGGGACCGCTCGACTGCCCAAATAGCGCCAGCAGCCCGCGCGGCCGCAAGGAATTCAGGCTCTTATCGAAAGTCGACTGGCCGACCGAGTCATAAACCACGTCCACCCCGCGGCCGTCCGTGAGACGCTTCACCTCGGCTTCGAAATCCTGTTGCGTATAGAGAATGGTTTCGTCTGCGCCGGCCTGCCGCGCTATCTTCGCCTTCTCCTCGGTGGAAACAGTGCCCAACACGCGTGCCCCGAGCATCTTAGCCATTTGCACGATCAGGCTGCCCGTGCCGCCAGCCGCGGCGTGAACCAAACAGGTCTTGCCGGACTCGAGCGTGTACGTGGAATGGGTCAGGTAATGCGCTGTCATACCTTGCAGCATGGCGGCCGCGGCCATCTGGAAATCGACGCCATCCGGTGTCTTAACCAACACGGCGGCCGGCACCACGGAGTACTCGGCGTACGAGCCGCGGTGCATGGCCCAAGCCACGCGGTCTCCCACGGCCACTTCGGTGACTTCCGGGCCAATGGCTTCGACGGTCCCCGCACCTTCATTGCCCAGCACGATCGGTACGTCCGCTTTGTACAGGCCCTTGCGGAAATAGACGTCGATGAAATTCACACCAATTGCCTTCAGGCGGATCAGCGCCTGCTTCGGGCCGGGCGATGGAGTGAGAACGTCCACCAATACCATCTTTTCGGGACCGCCCGATTCTAAGACGTGAATTGCTTTCATCAATCAGCTCCTGCGCAAGGCTCTGCGGGTATGAACGACCGATGCATAGAGTAACAGATACAGTAAAGTGAACGGAAACGCGAGAATTTGCGCGAGCATCCGCGCGGCTCCGGCGCCGGCCAGCCCGGAGCGCTGCATGGCGAGGATTCGGACCTTGTTCCAGTTGCGCCGGTCGAACCAGAAATAGTCGGCGTTTTCGTTGATGACGAAAACCTTGGCTGGAACGCGCAGCGCTAAGGCCCATTTCCATTTCGTCATCAGCGGTTCACCGGAACAGATGATGCCGGTAAAGGCATAGCGGTTTTGGCGGAGCTGCCGGTACAATCGCCGGCGCAAGGTACGGCCCCGGTACTCGGCGACGCTATAAACGCGCGTGGTCTCCGGGCGGAATCCATCGGGAAGGCCCGAGAAGCACGTGACCAGGTCGATGAAGATATCGTTGCCCCAATTCTGGCGCAGATTGGAAACGACGCGTTCCAAGAGCTGGCGCGATCCGCTCTCCACCAGCAGGATGGCATTGACGGGCGCATGGCCGGCCCTGAGGACGTATCGCACTATTTTGAATGTAACGCGTTTCCTGGGCTTGGACAGGGCGGTTCGGGACGGGCGGGGAATGATTAACCGCCGAGACGCCGAGACGCAGAGTTTTGGGAAATGGGCGCTGCGAGGGTTTGGGGGTAATCGTTGCTCGATGGGGATGGCGCGCCGAGGGGGCGGAGGGAACAAGTGCTGGAACGGGCCGTCGTGTCGATTGTGAACCGTTGGCGGTCTGACGGTTCGGGGCGGGGAGTGGTGGAAGTGGGTTCGTTTGGGTGGGCGTGTAACTGGGTTCGGTTGGTTCAGGTTGAGGGGCCGAAATGGGTTCGTTTGGTAAATCAAGGCGAAGAGCCATCAGCCGTTCCAGATCCTCGACGGCACGGCGGTAGAGACGTTCGGACTGCGCCTGATAGCGCAGCGCCAGGGACCAGGTATTGGCGGCCTTAGCCATACGGTGGAAGCCTTCCGCGAGGGCGTAGTTGCGGTTCTGGGCGCGGGTGATTTCGATATCGTCACCGCCGACGAGTTCTTCAGCCATTGGGATGAATGGTTCCCCAGAGGCATCGAGGGAGTGATTGAGGCAACTGGTAAAGAGGCCGGCCTCGAGGCGGGAGGCGCGGAGCAGCGACTGTTGGGCCAGGGCGATGCGTTCGATGGCAAAGAGCTCCTGGGCATTGACAGGCTGGTAGACGGTGACGAGGTCGGACTTCAGATCGGCGACCTCCTGGAGGTCTTCGAGGCGGACCACAGCGAACGTGGCGGCGGTGAAGCCGTGCTTACGAGCGTTTTGCGCGGAGCGGGCCTTGCCCTCGGGGGTGGAGGGTCCAGTGGAGTGAATGGCGTTGGCGCGATTGGCAGCCAGTTGTTTTGGGGAGACAGGCTTGTGGGCGCGGGGCATGAGTTTCGATTCCGGTCAAAGATATAACACGGAGGCAGGTTCCGGATTGGCGGGGGAAGTGGCAAGTAGCGGGAAAGATGGAGATTAAATTGGAGGAGATGAGGGTTTTTCGAGAGACTGTATATCTCAGATAGCGACGACGGCAACTTCGCGGCCAGAAGCCCTGACGAGCCGCTCTATGTCGTCTGGGTCGCTTGTGAGAATCGTAGCTTTTTGCCGAAGGGCTGTCGTCACCACAACGGTGTCAACGACATCCGACGTTTTGGCCATGCCTAGCAACCGCCCGGCTTCGTGCGCCTCGGTCTCGCCAAGAGGAACGACTACGCACCCAGTCAAGAAGCGCCGGAGTTGGGCTTGTTGTGGGGACCGGCTGACCTGGGCGACCACCGGCGCGGGAACCAGTGAAACAACGCCAAGTTCCAAACGGGCCTTGTGCTCAGCCCATGCTCGCCGCTCGTTTCTATCGGCGGCCACGAGAACGGCGGCGTCATAGACGACGGTGTTCATGCCGAACGCCGGACCGTTCGCGATGTTCGGAGCTGAGCGCGCACGATGCGGCGAGCTTCATTCATCTCTTCTGTCGTGAAACGTCCGTGCTGCTTTTCCCACAGCGCGACCGCCGCCAAGCCAGCCCGCCGCTGCAGTGCCTGGCGCGCCGCCGCGGTCATCCAGGCAGAGACGCTCACGCCGTCGCGGGCGGCCGCTGCAAGGACGTTTTCGTGAACGTCAGGGTCCATAGTGATGGCAAGCTTCGGTGATGGGTTGCCGCGCGGCATACAAAGTATCCTACTACAGTAGGATACCACGCGGAGGTCGCACCGAATGGCAAGATACGCCCTGAACCGTGGAGCGCCCAGGTAAATCTTACGCGCCGCTGCGCGGGGCCATTATCTGTCTGCGGTCCAGGAGGGCCGCAACGGATCAGCGGTCCTGAACGGCCTCAGTTCGATCGACGCACAGCGACGATACCGGGGGGAGGCTGTCTTTCGGTGGTGTTACGGCTCGAAACAAGAGGAGGCTTAGAGTTTCTAGGTACGCCCGTCCGAGCAGACGGGTAACTGGGGCACTTCTAGGGCGAGGGCGTTTGGCGGAAACTCGACGTGATGCAGGCAGCACAGGGGTAATGTGTCTAGACCTCATTCAATTCAGCGTTGAACCCTGGGCCGGTAAGCCACATGTACGAGACGGCGACGACAGGTCCAAATCGAACGTCCGTGCTGCTCCCGAGATCTCGTTTTGCGTGACGGCGTCGCAACCGCGTACGATCTCGAATTAAGACCGAACGGACGAAGGAAATTCTGCTTTCTCCTCGCTGATTCTCATTGCGTTGGAGCGCCCTCGCTCGCCTCGGCGGCTTTTGGCTAACACAATTGGGATTACTGGGTAAAGCAGGCTGTAGCCATTTCAGAGCTCTGCCTGAAGGCGTGAGGAGGGCCGGTAGGCGCTACCGGGTCGGTGCGAGTGTTACATCCCTGGCGACATACAGGACCAACGCGATGCGGCCGGTGTCTTCCAGCCAATGATATTCCAGGACACCGGTGCCCGCTTTCTGCGGCGTGCTTCTCAGCGGAACTTCCGTCTCGCCGATCTTGAGG
>DASZIV010000049.1:0-2741 GCA_035948775.1 Bryobacteraceae bacterium | reverse complement strand
CAGTTCCGCTAGTTCGAAGGGGCGGGATTCCGAAACCACGCCAACATCTCACCGCCACGGCCCTTCACCCTCGTCCGAAGGAACGCAAGCAAAAGCATGCTGAGGAAGATCGCCAGCAATCCAAAGGAAGCTGCGCGGATGCTCTGGCTATGCTTCGGCAGGATCGAGGGCCGTCCGTATACGAATTCGAGGTGCACCCAGTAGACCAGGAGGGAAGCCTGGCCCAGTTGAATTAGAGGGCTGAAACCCCAGCTTCCCGCACCCCAGCGGCACCAGGCATAGCTCGCCGTCAGAATGGCGAGCAGCATTCCCAAACGAATCAAGAAGAAGTTCGGGCTGGTGTGCCAATAGTCGTAGGTCGCGTAAAGGTGCTGCGGCTGCGCGTCAAGCCAGCGCGCGGCTGCTACAAATACCAGGCCGGCGGCCCCTGCCGATAAAAAGGTCGCGGTTTCGCGCCTGTGTGCCCATTCGCTTTGCATGATAAATCCTGTGGCGAGCCCGGCGAAGGCAAACGCTGTCCAGGGAAAAATAGGAAACATCCAGGCTTGTGGTGTGCCGAGATTGTGCACGCCGTTGATGTAGGACTCCAGCGGCCAGGGCAGCCAGTCCGGGCGCCAGGTGGTCCACAGCGGCGGTGTAAGAAGAGAAATCAACGCAGCGGTTCCAGCAGAGGCAGTCACAAGTCGGAGCCGCATCGGCGCTTTACGGAAAACAGACAGCGCAAGCCTGCACACTACCCCCATCAGCATCATGGAGAGACCGATGGTGTTCAGTATGTCGACGCGGAGCAGGTCGCTGAGCGGCGCCCAGCCCCACGCGATGACGTATTCCTGCAGGCGAAAGAGCAGGCCAAAGCCAAAAATCTCTGCACCGCGGCGCATGGTGGCGCGGGCGATTTGCGCGGGCGGCAGATTCTTCTTCCATAGTTTCTCGGTCACCAGGGCGAACGAAATTCCCGCCAGAAACAAGAACAGAGGAGCAGGGAAGGTTCCACCCAGTTGCGAGTACATGAAGAATCTGCTCTGCCGCGCGCCGGGGCTCAGCCAGGAATCGTAGCAGTGAGTCTGAAACATCAGCAGGCAGGCCAGGCCCCGCATCCAATCGATGTAGGCCAACCGGGATGGATTTGAAGCCGCCATACATTGTCGCCCGTGGGCAAGGCGGCAGTATACGGCACAGCAGGCCCCGAGTTACTCCGTGGACTCAATCTGTACGAGGTTGCCAGGGCCAGAGGAGCGCGCTCCCGGTCGCCAGCGGCTCGGAGGTCGCTCATGGCTGCGCAACCGGTTCACCGCCGAGCCGACGGCGAGCGAAGTTGTCACGAGGTGCCCGACGCGGAGGGGTCCGGCAATTCTCTCGCCTCGAATCCAGTGCAGGGCGCTGCTGATGCTGCATCCACACTGGCTGCAGTCCGGGGTTCCGCCGAAGACGCAAGGCTCCACGCGGCTTTCCAGATCGGCCGAGTAGTTGACTGACATCCTGGAGAACAGGCAACTCTCCGGATTCGACGGCGGATTCACAAAGGCGCGAGCCATGCCCACGGGGATCAGCAGTTTCGGATATTTCTTCCGCAGTGGCGGCAATTCGCTCGCTATGCGCTCGCGATCGTCGGTCGTGAGCCGCTCGGGGCTCTCCTCGCCCATCTGCGGGCTGTAGAGGCTCACCCAGATGTGATCGACTTCCGGCCGCGCATTCCAGAAAGCCACATATTCCTCAAGATAGCCAGTGCGGGTGAGCATGGGCCGGGTAATGACCCAGTGAACGTTGATTTTCCGGCCGGCAATGTTCTTCAGGATGCGCTCATAGGTTGCGGGCTCGCGGCGAATGTCATGATCTTCGGGCAGACCGTCCACCGATACGGCGACGCGCAGGCGGGGGATTTCCATCCAGTGCGCAGGGATCGGAATCACGCCGCTAGTCACAACCATGGCAAAAACTCCCATTTCGTTGAGCGCGGGAAGAATGCGGTCGAGTTCGCGATGGCGCATCATGGGTTCTCCACCCACCAGGGAAACATGCATAGGGCGGTGGCGGCGAACCAGGTCGAGGACGCCTTCGACCAAGTCATCTCCACGGAGGTCGTGAAGTTCTCGCAGTGTGACCCCATTGCCGAGGTGACTGTCGCCGTAGGCATAGCATCCCGGACAACTCAGGGGACATTCACGAGTGATCTCAATCGAAAGCAGCGGAACGCTGCCGCTCAAAACCCGCCACCAGGCACGCACCAGGTCGCCGGGTGTAAGACTGGATCGGGTAACCGCAGCCTGCATTCAAGCTTGGATGCAAGCTTGGCCGTTTAGGGTTCTCCGGGGTAGGTCACTATTGGATGACGTCTGTCAGAAATTGGCGGAATGGATCAACCGGCAAGAACTTGAGAATCCGCGTCCTTGTGGTAAATTTTTCCCATGGGCGCGTAGCTCAAATGGATAGAGCACCGGATTTCTAATCCGGTGGTTGCAGGTTCGATTCCTGCCGCGCCTACCAAGAAACAGTGGTCAGTGGCCAGCTACGCTGCCTGCAGCGCCGACCCTCCGCTTTTTGTTTTACTGACCACTGGCCACTGATCACTGACCACTGGTCTTCCGATGTTCACACGTGGCCGTGTTCAGGCAGCCATCGGCCAAGCGCAGCCGCTCGACAGGCCGGCCGCCTAGGATGTGCGACTCGATGATTTCGTCGACATCCGCTTCGGTCACGTGCCCGTACCACACAGCTTCGGGATAGACGACGAGGTTGGGGCC
>DASZIV010000048.1:0-23188 GCA_035948775.1 Bryobacteraceae bacterium | reverse complement strand
CCAGATGGACGACGACATCGAGCTCCATACGTAATCGCTCGTCTTCACGCTCGTGGGGCACGCGCGACCCGCACTTGGCGTCGTTCCCCGCTCACCTCTTCGGGTACGCCGTGAAAATGTAATCTTTTGCCGCCGCTAGCTTGTGGCATGCGGCCCCGCACTTGGCGTCGTTCCCCTGCGGCGGCTTGCCGGCCAAGGTGCCGGGCGCGAACGTGTCGGACGCAGCGTCATAGTCGAACACGGCGTATCCCCATCCGTTGCTGTCCGCGAATCGCTTGGAATCCTTCTCGATGAACTCAACCTCAGTCAGGCGGCCCGGCACCGTGTCCGGCGTGCTCGCGGAAAAAGGGGCGTCGGTAATTTTTCTCGGTTCCCATTCGATCTTGGCAATCTTGGAGCCGTCGGGGAAAGGCTTGCCGTTGGCCGGAATGCCTGCCCTGTAGGCCTTTATCATCACGGGATTCGCCAAGATTACTCTCATCACGTTCTGGGCGTCGGTCTGACTGGGAGCCACAACCTGCCAGTCTTCGTATCCCCTGAACTCGGAGAATGCAAGCCCATTCGGAACTTTCAGCGTGTATCTGTCCTGGGCAGCCAGGGCCAGTGCCACTAGAACGGAAAGAAACACCCCAACGAACAGGGTCACCCGGATAGTTTTGCCTTTCATCGTAATCTCCTTTGCTTGCTTTATACTCGTTGACTGTACCTTCTCCTGGCAGTTCTAAACTGCTTTCACCGGATCTTACAACATCGCGAGATGGAAAGCGTCACCATATGCGGTAACTTGCCGTTAACCACCCAGTGGATACCGCCAATACCACAGATGTGGTAGCCAAACACTTCCAATCCCGTGCGGTTTGCGCCATGGTTGTGACCCATGCGGTTCGGGCGGAATTCTGGTTTCAAATGCGACTTCGTGCTTGTGTTGCTGCTGTACTCCCAAGAACTCTTGAACCTAAAGACGGCCTATCCGGCGACTGGTGGTCCAAACGCGCCCCCCAGCGGACAGGATGCAGTTCAACAGTCAGGTTCGACGTTTCTGTTTCCAGCTAGGGCGTAGCGGCGCCCTGGTTCTCTCACTTAGCGACCCCGCGCGTTGCCTCATCGAAAAGGCTGCGGTCGATCAACGTCGCCAGCTGTTCCCGGCTACGCGGCGTACGATTTCTCTCTTTCGCGACCCACCGCTCTTCTTCCGTCATCACATCCAGCAGATCCTCGGCCAGCGAGCCCCGGTAGCGGAGTTGGGGCCAGCTATGCCCAATCACCGCTTCTGTGTAGTGTAGCTTCAGCGAAAGCAACGGCCAGAGCTCTTGCGGGCGGTCGCGAAGACGCGCCGATGCGGTAACTGACGAACTGACAAATTCCACCAGCGCGCGGCGCTTTGCCGAGTCTTTCAGCACTTTTGTCGAGGTCTGCAGGTTAAAGAGCTCGCGGTAGACACTTCGATCCTGCAGCACAATCGCATCGGAACTCAGCGCCGCGGCTGAGTTCTCCGACTCGGGCTCCCAGATCGCGACAGCGTCTACTTCCCGATTCTTCAATGCGGTGGACATCCGAGTGAGCGGCATTACGGGAACCACCGTTACCGCATTTTCTTCGACACCGGCTAAGGCGAGCGACTTAACCAGATAGTAGTGAGCCGAAGTGTACGGTGCAATAGCGATCTTCTTGCCGCGCAGGTCCTTCACGGACGCGATTCCCGCGGAGCGCCGCGCCACGATGCGGTAGAAGCTTTCGGCTTCGGTGAGGATCACGCGCAGGCTCGGGTCATCTATGGACTGCCGCAGCAACTGGGTTTCCGCATTGGTGGCTGCGTCCACCTCGCCGCGCACCAGGTTTGGTATGCCGCCGTTGATGACGGTCACTGGTCCGGGATAGACGCCGTTCGCCGCAACCAGGACGGGCGCGAGTTCGATGGTCGTCATGTTGCCTGCGATCCGCAGGGCAGGCAGGGCGTCCTGTTGCGCGATGGCGGCCGCCCATGCCAAGGCGAGGCCAATAAAGATCAGCCCATAACGAATCACGCGAAAGCCGGCCACGACCCTAATTGGCCCGCTCGCGCGCGGGGGCGGAGGCGTTGGCCGGCGGTGCCGGACCGGCCGCCGCAGGAAGAGCGGCCTTACCATCGAGCTCGAATACAAACAGCAACGGCGGATTGCCCACCTTCTCATCGGTCGGGCCCATGGTGGCAGCACCGCGCCCCGCGCCGCCCATGAATGCTACGTACTGCTTGCCATCGATCTCGTATGTGATGGGAGGAGCCATGCCGGTGCGTCCGGTCTGGATCTCGAGCAACTTCTCACCCTTGTCTGCGCTATAGGCCATGAAACGGCCGTCATTGATCACGTGGAAGACGAGGTTCCCGCCGGTAGACACAGTGCCCCCGCCAATGCCACCCCCGCCATCCGCGTGCCAGACCAGCGTGTGCTTCACCGGGTCCCAAGCCTGCAAGCCGCCGCGGACACTGTCCGGCGCCTCGGGACCGATGGCCGGCGCCTTAATCTGACGCGCTGCCACGTTCGTGCGCACATCGCCGTTGGTTCGCGGCTTGTATTCTGTGTCCGCTTGATACGTATAGGACTGGTAAGAAGCGGGTATGTAGACCAGGCCTGTATTCGGATTGAACGACATGGGCGCCCAGTTGTGAGCGCCGCCGCCGGTGGGATACACCGCCAGCGGTTCCGTATCGTAATAAGCTTCCGGATTCACCATGGGACGCCCGGCATCGTTGAGGCCCTTGGCCCAGTTCACCTTCACGAACGGCGCCCCGGAAATGAATTTCCCGTTGACCCGATCGAGCGCGTAGAAAAATCCATTCTTTGCGGCCTGCGTCAGGACCTTTTGCTTGCGTCCCTCAATCGTCAGGTCGAGCAGCATCAACTGCTGGACGCTGTCAAAATCCCAGTTGTCGTTCGGCACGGTCTGGAAATACCACTTCAGCTTGCCGGTTGTGAGATCGACGGCCAGGATCGAACAGGTATATAGGTTGTCGACGTTCTGCGCGCCGCGGAACTTTTGCACCCACGGCTCCGCATTGCCCGTGCCAACGTAAACCAGGTTGGCATCGGGATCGTAGGCAAACCCGTCCCAAACCGCGCCGCCGCCGCCTTTTTTATAGAAGTCGCCGCCCCAGGTCTTGGCGGCAGCGCGCATCGCCTCGTTTTCGTACGGCTGGCTCGGATCGCCGGGAACGGTATAGAACCTCCACGCGCGATGGCCATTGGTGGCGTCGTAGGCATCGAAATAACCGCGATTCTCACCTTTATCCCCGCCCGAGACCCCCACAATCACTTTGCCGCCGGCAATCCGCGGGGCCATCGTCAGGTAGTGCCCATCCTGGGTATAGGTGACGCGAGTCTCCCAGACCGGTTTCCCGGTAATGGCGTTGAGCGCATACAGCCGTCCGTCGAGCCCCGGCGCGATGATCATCCCGTTATACAGCGCGATCCCGCGATTCACAATCAGGCCGGTTTGCGCACGCGTGGCAATCTGATTGACCTCCGGGTCCCACCGCCAGATCTCTTTGCCCGTGCGCCCGTCCAAGGCGTACACCACGCTCCACGAAGTAATGCCGTAAATGGTGTTATTCCAAACCAGCGGCGTGCCTTCCTGATTCCCGCCGCCCGCCCCCAACACGTACGACCACGCGAGTCCGAGACGCTTCACGTTCGAGGTGTCGATCTGTTTCAGCGGGCTGTAGCGCGTCTCGCTCTGGGATTTCCCATAGGTCAGCCACGAGCCGGGGAGTGGGTCATTGGGCGTGCCGGCATTCTTCAACACCGTCGAGTCGACCACGGTCGGTTGTTGCGCGCTCACCACGGCGGCGCCGCCCAGTAGACTCACCACCGCCAGCAGCCGTATTGCGCGATTGCGTCGCCGCGTCTTCATAATGACCTCCCTCCAATGCCCCGCCGGCTAGTCTACTGCAATTCGCAGCCGAAATCAGTCGCCGGCCGGCTTTACCACCGCCGATATAATGTTGGGCGATGAATCGCCGACGTTTCTTTGGTGCCACCTTCCAGCTCACCGTCATTTTCGGCAAACCCCACTCGAGGACCTTTGGGCTCAGCACCCCTTCAGGCCGACATTCAGAGAGGCGGGGAGGTGCAGCGACGTTCCACACCGGAGTGTCAAGAATTCTCTGACCTACGAAAAAACTGCGCGGCCCGTTCCAGTGCAAACATCTCGCCATAACGTATTCGTCCGAACCAGCCCTTCCTATAAGGTTGGAAGACGTTGACGGCCTCGCCTGATTGATGCTCCAGGCCCACAGAAATCGCATCAGTTTTGCTTGACTCGCCGGGAGGCACCACTCGCACATCTGCGCAGATGGCTACCGCGCGCAACTCTCCGACTTGAGCTTTTTGTGCGTAAGCTTGCACCAGAATGTCGATCACTCTCTGCGAGGGAGGATGCTCATCTCCGTCTCCTGTGTCCACACCATAACTGATAACCTTGCCGCTGGGGTCCAGAGCTGAACCGAATGGGAAGAACTCCCCGTGCTCATTAAGCATTTTTTGGGCAAACTCCAAGACGTTGTTGAGAAGTTGATTAAGGTCCGGATGAGCCATCGAAAGGCTACCTGTAGCGCAACCGGATGCGGGACGGGAAGGACGGCACACTGCAAGGAAACGCCAAGCAGCGTCAATGGCAGGTGAACGGCGTTAGCGGAAAATGAGTTGAACCCATTGGACGTCGCCAACCCGTCGACTGCCCGGCTGTAGGCAAACTCCCGAAGCCGACTTCTAGGAAGCGTTGCCACCTCAGCGCGCTAGCTTAAGTGAACTACGGATCCTGTAGCTCGATTGACGCCCACTGACGTGGGTAGTATTCTTGCGACGTGGCCTCTCGGTCAATCATTTGGACCTTTCTCGCCGTTGCATCGCTTGCCACCATTCCAATCATTCTATGGGGTGACGATCCAGCGACCCACGCGCCCACAGCCAAAGCGATGATCCGCCAGTATTGCACCGGCTGCCACAACGCAAAGCTGAAGACCGCGGGCGTTGTCTTGAACGCCGCCGATCTCGACCGCATCGCGGACCATCCGGATCTTTGGGAAAAAGTGGCTCGCAAGCTGCGCACTGGCGAAATGCCCCCCGCCGGCATGCCGCGGCCGGACAAAGCCACGTATGCCACGGTCGCGGCGGAGCTCGAAACGGCGCTGGATGCTGCTGCGGCGGCCAAGCCGAATCCAGGGCGCGTCCCGGTACATCGATTGAACCGCGCGGAGTACGCCGCGGCAATCCGCGATTTGGTCGGCCTGACGATCGATGCGAAGGCGCTGCTTTCCTCCGATGACAGCGATCAGGAAGGCTTTGATAATGTTGCGAGCGTACTTTCGGTATCGCCTGTTCTATTGGAGAACTACCTTTCGGCTGCGCATACCATCAGCCGTCTTGCGGTAGGCGATCCCACCCTGCCGCCCAGCGTCGAAACTGTCAAGTACGCCAAGGTGCTTCCGCAAGATGATCAGATGAGTGACGGTCTGCCCTTTGGGTCGCAGGGCGGCGGGCTGATCCGGCACCATTTCCCGCTGGACGGGGAATACACGATCAAAGTTCTGCTTCGCCGCCAATTCTACGAGTACATTGTCGGCCTCGGTGAGCCGCACCAGGTCGATATCCGTCTCGACGGCGTTCGTCTAAAGCGCGTCACCTTGGGCGGTGAAGACCACGGCCTGACCATGCCCGAAGGCTTCGCCGGTAACACGCAAGGATCGCCGGAGTTTGAGGTCTACATGCATACGGCCGACGCGGGCCTCGAGGTGCGAGTTCCCGTGAAAGCCGGTGAACACGAGGTGAGCGTTTCTTTCGTGAAACGATACTGGGAGCCGGAAGGTGTTCTGCAACCCCAGCAGATCGGTTTTGCGCGCACCACCAATGAGTACTACCACGGGAATCCGGCGGTCGAATTTGTGATGATTGGCGGGCCTTACGGCGCGGTTTCCCACGGTGATTCGCCCAGCCGGCGAAAGATATTTATCTGCACCCCGAATCTCGCAGCCGCCGAAGACCCATGCGCGCGGAAGATTCTATCTTCCCTGGCCACACGCGCGTACCGGCGTCCCGTTAGCGACGAAGAGGTGAACACCCTGCTCGATTTCTACCGGTCAGGCCGGACAGAAAAGGATTTCGATACGGGCATTCAAAGAGGGCTGGAGCGCGTCCTCGCTGCGCCCAGCTTCCTGTTCCGCGTGGAGGGCGTGCCGGCGAATGCGAAGACCGGCTCGGCTTACCGGCTGAGTGACCTGGACGTGGCCTCCCGATTGTCGTTCTTTCTTTGGAGCAGCGTTCCCGATGAGGAACTCCTGAATCTTGCCAGTCGCGGGCGGCTGAAAGATCCCAAGGTGCTCGAACAGCAGGTGCAACGAATGCTGCGTGACGCACGTTCGCAGGCTCTGGTGGACGGCTTCGCGAATCGCTGGCTGGGATTGAGTAAACTGGCGGGCATCGTTCCCGACACCGACCTATATAGGGAATTCGATGAAAGCTTGCGGGAATCCATGGCGAAGGAGACCCAGGTTTTTGTCGCCAGTCAGCTACAAGAAAACCGCAGCGTCGTGGAGCTGGTGACCGCCAACTATAGTTTTGTGAACGAGCGGCTGGCCAGGCACTACGGCATCCCCAATATTTATGGACCCCGTTTTCGCCGCGTGCCCTTCGCGGACGGCGTGCGCGGCGGCCTTCTGGGGCAAGCCAGCATGCTGGCGGTGACGTCCTATCCGAACCGAACCTCTGTGACCTTGCGGGGCAGGTGGTTGCTTGCGAACCTCTTGGGCGCTCCTCCTCCCCCGCCCCCTCCGGATGTTCCGGCTCTGAAAGACCCAGGTCAGGACGGTCAACCGCAGTCGCTCCGGCAGCGCATGGAACTCCATCGCCAATCCCCGGTTTGCGCTTCCTGCCACCAGCGCATGGACCCATTGGGATTCTCACTGGAGAATTTCGACGCCCTCGGGAAATGGCGCGCGGAGAGTGACGGTGCGCCGATCGACGCCGCTGCTTCCCTGCCCGACGGCACGCGCTTCGAAGGGATCGCCGGTTTGCGCCAGTTGATCGGAAGCCACAAGGAAGATTTCGTTCGCACCTTCACCGAAAAGCTTTTGGCGTACGCGATCGGCCGCGGCATCGAACCTTCGGACTATCCCGCCATCCGGAAGATCTCGCGCGACGCCGCATCACAGGACTATCGATGGTCGGCCATCATATGGGGAGTGGTGAACAGCCCGGCGTTTACCATGGGCGTAGGCGGAAGTGAGCCGGTTGTGGCTGCTGTATATAAGGGAGCTCAGAAATGATCATCACGAAGAAAGCCATTTCGCGCCGCGCCATGTTACGCGGAATCGGTGCAACCGTCGCATTGCCTTTGCTCGAAAGCATGGTGCCGGCGCTGTCCGCAGCCGCCAAAGCAGTTAACCGTTTCGGTGTGGTCTACGTGCCGAATGGCATGATCATGCAAAACTACCTTCCCGCCATGGACGGGCCGGACTATGCGATGACGCCCACGTTGAGCGATCTCGAACCGCTGCGCGAGCGCTTCCAGGTTTTGAGTGGTCTGAACTGCATCCCCACCCCTGGGCGGCCCGGCGGTGCACATGCGAAAGCCAGTACCCGATTCTTGACGGACATCTCGCCGCCCACCAGCGAAACCTGGCTCGACGCCGGAATTTCGGTCGATCAGATTCTTGCCCAGGAGACCGGAAAGTATACGCAACTGGCATCGCTGGAGCTGGCGATTGAGTCGGGTGAAACGGCCGGCACTTGCGACACCGGTTATGCCTGCCCCTATACCAACACTCTCAGTTGGAAGGGCCCGGCCACGCCTCTGCCGACACAAAATAATCCGCGCCTGGTGTTTGAGCGCCTGTTCGGCGACAGCAGCAGTACCGACCCAAAAGAGCGGCTGGGGCGCATGCGCCAGCAGAAAAGCATTCTGGATTCCGTTACGCAGGAGGTTTCGCACCTCCAGGGCGCGCTGCCGCAAGGCGATCGCATCAAGCTGACCGAGTACCTCGAAGCCGTCCGCGGCGTGGAGCGCCGCATCCAGAATGCGGAAAAGGACAACCGAGCGGTCCCCTTAGTCGAGCATCCCGATGGCATTCCGGCCAGCTGGGAAGATCATGTCAAGCTGATGTTCGACCTGATGGTTTTGGCTTATCAAAGCGATCTGACGCGTGTGATCACACTCATGGTGGGTCACGAGCAGAGCGGCATGACCTACCCGCAGATCGGCGTGCCGGACGCCCATCACCCAATTACGCACCACCAGCATGAACCGGAGAAGGTCGCCAAGACGGCCAAGATCAACGCGTATCACGTCAAAATGTTTGCCTATCTGCTGGAGAAACTGCGCGACACGCGCGATGGCGACGGTGCCCTGCTCGACCACATGACCATGATTTACGGGGCGGGGATCGCCGATAGCAACGCGCATGCCGTCACAAACATTCCGTTCCTGTTGGCCGGCGGCGGCGCAGGCAGCTTAAAGGGCGGCCGCCACACCAACCTCAAGGGTGTTCCGTTGGCGAATCTGCACCTCACGCTTATGGATCAATTCGGCGTGAATTGGGATCGCATTGGGGACAGCACGGGCAGAGTCGAGCCGGGCCTGCTCGCTCTGGGCCGGTCATGAGACTGCGGTGTTTTCTCGCGTCGGTTTCCATACTGGGCATCGCCATCGCGCATGGCGTTGCCGCAACTCCGGATTTGCGTCTGATTCAGGCCGCGAAAGGCCAGGATGAGACGTCCGCGCGCGCTCTGCTTGGGCGGCATGCCGATGTGAATGCGCAGCAAGGCGATGGCGCCACCGCACTGCATTGGGCCGCCTACAATGACGATCTCGCCATGGCGGACACACTGATCCGCGCCGGCGCGCGTGTGGATACAGCTAACGATCTTGGCTCTACACCGCTCCACTTGGCCTGCAATAACCGTAGCGCCGCAATGGTCGATCGACTCTTGGCCGCCAAGGCTAACCCGAACGCGAAACTGCTCAATGGCGAAACGGTATTGATGACCTGCGCGCGCGCGGGCAACGCCAGCGCTGTGAAAGCGCTGCTGGTCCATGGGGCCGATGCGAAGGCCACGGAACCCGAGCACAATCAAACGGCGCTCATGTGGGCCGCTGCCAACAGCCACCCCGACGTGACGGCGCTGCTGATTGAATTCGGCGCCGATGTCCGGGCCCGTTCCCGCTCCTATGATCAAACCGTTGTGGGCGAACAAACGCAAAGAGCGGGCCGCGAAGAATTGAACTACACGGTAATGCGGGGAGGCAGCACACCCCTGCTCTTTGCGGCGCGTGCGGGCGACGCCCAGTCCGCGAAACTGCTGCTGGCGGCGGGTGCGAACGCGAAAGACGGGCTGCCCGATGGCACCAGCGCGCTGGTGCTCGCAGCTCACAGCGGCCACAGAGATGTGGCGGTGGCTTTGCTTGAGAAAGGCGCGGATCCGAACGATCTGGGCATCGGCTACACCGCCTTGCATGCGGCGATTCTCAGAAGCGATCTGGATCTGGTGAAAGCGCTGCTGGCACATGGAGCAAATCCAAACATTCGCATGACCAAGGCGACGCCCGTACGCCGTAATTCCACGGATTATTTTCTCCTGGCGCCGCTGATCGGAGCAACTCCCTACCTGCTTGCCGCGAAATTCTTGGAGCCTGAGATCCTGCAGGCTCTGATCGCAGGAGGCGCCGATCCCAAAATCACCATGCCCAACGGCGCAACGGCCTTGATGTTAGCGGCCGGCATGGACTCCCCGACCTATGAAGACCGGCGTGGAATCAATTTGATCGATTTTGGAAAAGTGGAACCGGAAAGCAAAGTCCTACCCGCCGTACAAGCCGCACTCAGCGCGAACGGTGACGTGACCGCTTCCGACAACAAGGGCAATACCGCTTTGCACGCCGCCGTGACTCATCGCTACGGGTCGGTGGTCCAGTTTCTTGCCGATCACGGTGCCAACGTGAACGCCCGGAATCAGGACGGTCTAACGCCTCTCGCGCTACTGTCACTTCCCCAAGGGCGCAACGAAAAGCCGACCGCCGTGACATCCGCAGGCGGGGCGGGTTCGGCAAGTGAGCCCGCCGAGAAGCCCGCCTCCGACCGCATCGCCACGCTGTTGCGTAAGCTGGGCGCGACCAAATAGCTGCCGGTTCGCGCGCCGCTCCGCCGCGAGTGGTATCTTTTGCTTCATGCCTACACGCATTCTCCTGGTGCTCGCGTGCGCCGCGCAGTGGGCGCTGGCCGCGGACGCCACATGGCCTGAGTATCTGGGCGGCGCCGGTTCCGACCAGTTCACGCCGCTCAAGCAGATCACCAAGAGCAACGTGAAACAGCTTGAGGTCGCGTGGACATATCCCACCGGTGAGGGCGTCTACTTTTTCAACCCGATCGTGATCGACGGCACCATGTACGTGCTAGCCAAGAACAACTCGATTGTGGCGCTCGACGCGGCGACGGGCGAGGAGCGCTGGGCCCATTCCAATACGGGCGCGGTGACCACGCGCGGCATGAATTATTGGGAGAACAAAGACCGCTCTGACCGGCGGCTGCTGTATCTCAACGCCGGGTACCTCACAGAAATCGATGCGCGGTCGGGGAAGACGATCCAAGGTTTCGGCGATAATGGCCGCGTCGATATCCGTGTGGGTCTCGATCGCGACATCGATTCCTTCCCTCCGCTACACACCAACAACCCCGGGCGTATTTTTGAGAATCTGTACATCATTCCGCTGCCGGCGCGCGGCGATAATTACGCCGCCGTTCCGGCCGATGTCCACGGCTACGACGTGCGCACCGGGAAACTCGCGTGGGTGTTTCATTCGGTACCGCATCCGGGCGAATTCGGTTACGACACCTGGCCCAAGGATTTCTGGAAGACCGGCGGCGGCGTGCATAACTGGAACGAGATGACCATAGATGAGAAGCACGGCATCGCGTTCATTCCGTTTGGCACGGCGCGTTACGATTTCTACGGCGCCAACCGCCATGGGCAGAATCTGTTCGGCAACAGCATCGTCGCGCTGGATGCGCGCACCGGCAAGCGCCTTTGGCATTTTCAGACCGTGCACCACGATTTGTGGGATTACGATGTTGCCACTTCTCCCAAGCTGCTCACCGTCAAGCACGACGGCAAGATGGTGGAGGTGGTGGCACAACCCACCAAGCAGGGCTTTCTGTTCGTCTTCAATCGCCTTACCGGCGAGCCTTTGTGGCCGGTGGAGGAGCGGCCCGTTCCGAAGTCCGACGTCCCCGGCGAAGAAGCCTGGCCCACGCAGCCGTTCCCCACCAAGCCGCCGCCGTTCGCGCGCCAGTCGTTCACGGAAAAAGACATCAACCCCTACATCACCGATGCCGAAAAAGCGGCGGTGCGCGAGTGGTTCCAGATGTATCGCAATGAGGGGTTGTTCACGCCGCCTAGCCGGCAAGGGTCGGTTCAGATGCCGGGCAATGCCGGAGGAGCGAATTGGGGCAGCACGGCGGCCGATCCGAGTCGGGGTCTGCTCTTTGTCGTCTCCAAAGAACGGCCGGCGATCCTCAAATTGAATCTGCCGGGCGAGACCAGCCGGGGGCAGAGATTAGGACCGCCGCCGCTACCGGGTCCGCTGGTTACTGAGCTGGGCGACTTTCCTCGCTATGACGCGCCGTACGACTTCATGATCATGGACAATGGACTGACGTCGATTGCACCGCCGTGGCAGCAGATCACCGCGTACGATCTCAACACCGGCACGATTAAATGGCAGATTCCCGATGGAGGCGTAACGGCGCTCGCCGACCAGGGACACACGGACACCGGCGCATACGACTCGCGCGGCGGCCCCCTCGCAACGGCCAGCGGACTTTTATTCGTCGCCACGGCTTCGGACCGCAAGTTCCGGGCATACGATCAGGACTCGGGCCAGGTATTGTGGGAGCGGGATCCGCCGCGAGGTTCCGAAGGCGTGCCCGCAGTGTATGAAATCGCCGGACGCGAGTACATCGTCCTGTGCGTCGCTGCCGCCGACGGTCGCCTGAAGATCGAGAGCGGCAAACCTCCCGTACCTGCGGCCCCGGGTTCCTATATGGTGTTCGCGCTACCGCGAAAGTAGCCTTGTGAAACGCCCTCGGTTGAAGATAGGAGTGCGTCCGACCGCTTTTGGCGTGGTCGCCCTACGCCTTAGCTCGCCCGCCTGACACGATTCGGCCTGAGGAAACATCGCGGCGCGGACAATCCTCACTCCCGCCGAACCGCAAGCGGTTCCCAACATCGCGGCCGGGGTATATGATGACTCAAAACCGGATTCCCGAATGGAACTCCACATACCGCACAGGGAGGCCTATATGAACCGACGTTTTCTGATTGGAGTTGCAGCCCTTGCACTCGCGCTTGGCCTTTGCGCGACGCGGACATTCGCTCAAACCCAAGGGCAAACTGGAGGGCAATCGCCTGTGGCAAGCCTGGCTGGACAGGAAACCGCCGGCGGAAGCGGTAACGCAGGTGCGGAACCCTGCACCCATTCGCCAATTTGTGCCTGGGGAAGAGGGCGCGACACGATTGTTCATGAACAGCACGCTCCCGATCTGGGCTTTACATTCGCTTATCCGTTTGCGTTGCCAAACGGATCAAAAGGCGGAGTCTCGGCGGTCGCCATGAACTCGAAAGGCCACCTCTTCGCGTTTCAGCGCAATCCGGAGGGAAGGCCGCAGTTGTTTGAGTTCGACCAGAATCACAAACTCGTTCGCACGATCGGCGAGGACGTGATCGGCCACCAGAACAAGGCCCACGGAATGGCAATCGACGCCCAAGACAACATCTGGATCTGCGACGAGAACGGCGACACCGTCATGAAACTAAGTCCTGATGGCAAGCTCCTCATGACGATTGGCGTGAAGGGCCAAAGAGGCGATTGGGACGAAGCCCGGGGACAAAGGCTGCTCTGGCAGCCGCTCCACCTCGTCTTCGCTCCGAATGGCGACATTTATATCGGCATGGGTCACGCGAACGAGAGTCCCAATGACACCGATCAATCTCCGGCCAATAGTATCGGAGCCGCACGAATCCTGCACCTCGATAGGAACGGCAAATTCATACAACAATGGTTCGGGAACAATGCGGGGCCCGGGCATTTCAGTATGGTCCATGGGATCGCCATCAATCCCGACAACGGCAACGTGTATGTCGGCGACCGGGAAGAATACCGCATCGTCGTCTACAGCGCAAACGGCATGTTCATCAAGACTATTCCAATGCGAAACCTCGTGTGCGCCCTCTATGTAGACCCGCACAATCAACTGTGGATGGCGACTGGTCAGGATGGTCAGATCCTCAAGCTCGACTGGAATGGCAACATCCTGGGCGCGATCGGTAACGGGCCGGGCAGAGGGGAAGGACAGTTCATCGAATCCAACTACATGGCTATGGACTCGCACGGCAACTTGTACACGGGCGACACGAGCGTCGGCCGCATCACGGAAATGGTTGCGCCAAAGAGGTAACAAAATTGGGTGCGAATTCCCGCCTGCCCGAACGCGATACCTGACACAGTGCCTTGCCCCGTGCATTTACAATGAATCGGAATGCCCGCAGGCGACGCAAGCAGGATATGGTTTCCGGAAATGCTGGATAGGCTACGGACCGTGTGGCGCGGAGACCTATCGTTCGTCGAACTGGTAGGCTTGCGGGACGAGCTCGATACGTGCGCTCAATCGGATGGGCCCCGCTGACGCTCTTTTAGGGGGACAACCAGCGCCCCAGTACTTTCCGATCGTTCATTGGTCTATGCCGCGCTAGCGGCTTAGTACAAGTAGGTTTACCGGTGTCGTAAAACGGTCTGAAGCAGCCAGTGGCGCGCCGAGAACACCATACACTGGCATGGTGGTAAAAGCGCTTGAATTGAACTTCAGCGCGAGAATCGAAATAGTGCCGCCGGCGCAGTAGAACTCAGCCAAGCCGCTCTGCCCGACAGTCGAAGGAAACCGAGTAGGAAAGTCGAACGAACTGTGTCCTTGAGCCGGAAGAACGATCGAAAGCTGCCCGTTAGCAGTCGCAGAGCCATTCTGAGTGGTCACGGAAATTGTTTCGGTTAACAGTGTCGGATTCGCAATAGCGATGCTGGTGACGGCGTTGTCGGTGTTATCGAAGGGTACCAGGATTCGGCTGCCGGCGGTCGTGGCAGGAGCGGTTCCATCCTGATCCGGATGGCCCGGGATACGCTGCGTGAAGATGGCGTAGGCAGCAACGGCACCCAAAGAGTCCATCTCGGTTACCTGCCCCCAGCCGATGGTCGTCGCTGCGGCTGTGCCGGATGTGTGCAGGAACAGCGCACCTTGGGCGGGCAACAGAAAGTTCTGCATTGACAGGGAGCTCTCTAGGAAGGTGGGATACCAAGGCTGAGTGCCGCTTTGGCCGATATCCTGGTAGAAACGCAAGCTCGCCGATGTCTGGCCGGAGCTTGTGTTGATCACCACGATGGTTGTCTGCCAAGCCCCGCCATCTACGATTTGAGGAATGATCAATGTTTGTTGGGCTCGCGCTATGGTAAACGCAAACAAGAATGCCGCCAGCAAAGAGAGCAGACGAATCGTGTCCTTTTTCATCAGTTGACTCCTCTTGGTTGTTTTTCGGTCAGCTTGCTCTAGCGTACCTGTGAATCAAGTGAAGATTACGTTTCCAGTGGATAGCAGGACGTTCCCTTAGGCCGCCCACCCGTCTCGGGCGTGGTTTTGAACAAGCGGTCCGTGCTCCTTCTCCAGGTACATATAGTCAATATCGGCGCGGGCCAGCGTGCGGGCATTCTCGAGTGATAAATCGCCGGTTTGGAAGCCGATGAATGGCTTGCCGGCAGCGAGCTTTTCAAATGACAGGGTTGAGGTGTTCCCTGCATATCGAGCAACCTTCCTCGATCAACTCCGCCGACTCCACCGCGGATCACCTGTGGGGCTGGGCCATGGCTCTACATCAGTTGACGGATTCTGTTTTGTGCGCGCGCTCGACCCCGCGCTCAATGGCCGAAGTGGCGGTTCCGGCCCGAAAATGGTGTTGTGGACGATAGACGTTTGCGGGCTTCATGGCAGGTGTTGTGGGAGAAAGATCTGCCGCGAGGTTCCGAAGGCGTGCCCGCAGTGTATGAAATCGCCGGACGCGAGTACATCGTCCTGTGCGTCGCAGCCGCCGACGGTCGCCTGAAGATCGAGAGCGGCAAACCTCCCGTACCTTCGGGCCCGGGTTCCTACATGGTGTTCGCGCTACCGCGAAAGTAGTTTGCGCACGTTTCTCGGCCCGGAGATGAGTGGGCTCAAGGGGCGGACGATGCGTCAACTGGAACTCTTGACGTGCGGCGCGATTTCCTGCGGGTCGTGCATGACGATGACGGCGATTTTCCAGCCCATCTCTGTCTTGTGCAAAACGTAAGTGACTCCTGCCCGTTCCAATTCCTGTCCGTCGCGTTTATACCGTATTGCAACACCTGTCACTAATGTCTCGCTCGCGCTCAGCGACTTGACGTCTCCTACACTCAGCTCGCTCCGTCCGAATTCTTTGGTCCGGAGGCCTTCCATGACGATAGTGAAAACACCCCCAACTGCAGCGAACGTGGGCGTCGCAAATACCCCTTGAGGGCTAATGAGCATTGATGGCTCGTGGAAGTAAGGCAAGACCGCCTGAACCTCCAGCGTACTGAAGGCGCGGTAATAGTCAGTAAGCGCTCGAAGCGCAGCATCCTCATTGACGGCAGTGCCAAGCGAACTCATAACAACATCTTAGGCCTGATGACAGCATCTCCTTCGCATTTGCTCACCGCCTCCGTGCTACACATTACGAGCAGAGGAACACTTTTCCATCCCGCGCGACGGCGCCACGCGATCCTTTCCAGCAAAAATACGAAACAGATCCATTTTAGCCCGTAATTGATAGAAACCAAAGCATATATAAACCGCCAAACGAACCCATTTGGGGATTGAAACGTGCCCTTCGAGAGCGACGGGGAAACGGCTCCAGGATGTGTCGGCGTCAGCACCGGTACGGAACAACAACAACCGCCCAACGCCAGCCCCGGAACTAGCCCATTAGAGTAATGTCACGCATCTTTTAGAGGAGTATACTTGTGCTAACCATGTTGTTTCCAACGCGTAGGGGGTTCCTGAAGGCCGCCGCAGCGGGCGTGACCGCTCCGTACGCCTTCGCGCAAAGCCCCAAGATTGGAAGCACCGAAATAGGTGACAACCTCTATCTGTTGACCGGCGCAGGCTGCAACGTCATCGTGCGCACGGGAGCAGCGGGCATCGTGATGGTGGATGGCGGACTCGCGCAGAACGCCGAGGCGTTGGCCCAGGCCGTGGCCGCGTTGCCCAATGGCGGCCCGGTGCGGACGCTCTTCAACACGCACTGGCATCCCGAGCAGACTGGCTCCAATGCGGATCTCGGCATGGCCGGCGCCACCATTATTGCCCAGGAGAACACGCGGCTCTGGCTGCAGCAAAACATCACGTACCCTTGGAACCACCAGACGTTCAAGAAGTTTCCCAAGGTCGCGCAACCCAATAAAACCTTCTACGACAAGGGCACACTCGATTCCGGAATCCGCTACGGATACATCCCCGACGCGGCCCACACGGACGGTGATCTCTACGTCTACTTCCAGCAGCAGAACGTGCTGGCGGTGGGCGACGCCGCCTATGGACAAGGCTGGCCCGTGGTTGATTGGTGGACCGGAGGCTGGATTGGCGGCATCGTCGGTGGACTGCAACGCATCCAGAGCGTCGCCAACCGCGATACCAAGATCATTCCCGCGCAAGGTCCCGTGCTGAGTTATGCCGACATCACCGCGCAGGCCGAAATGTACGGCACCATCTACGATCGTCTGTACCAGATGCTGAACAAAGGGCGCGGCCCGTCGGAAGGCGTGGAGGCCAAGCCGGCCAAGGAATTCGAAGCCAAGATGGGCAACTCTGATGAATTCATTCGCCGCTCTTTCGAAAGCCTGTGGGCCTATCTTTCACCGGACGCTTAGGGACTCATGAGGATGATGCGACATATTAAGAGCTCGATTCCCCTGATCACCGTCATGGGTCTGGCCGGCGTCTTTACGGCCCCGCCCGCGAGCCATGCGCAGGATTCGGCCGACGCGCAGTTGGCCACCGTCAAGCAGTACTGCGTGAGCTGCCACAATGACAAAGCCAAGATCGGCGGCGTCACCTTCCAAGGCATCACGGTGGAAAGCGTCGCAAAGGATCCTGAGACTTTCGAGAAGGCAGTGCGCAAGCTGCGCGGCCGCGTCATGCCGCCTCCGGGAGCAAAGCAGCCCGACGGCAAGGCTGTCGATTCACTGATCGCGTGGCTCGAAGATTCGCTCGACAAGCTTCCCAACCAGCAGCGCATCACCGATCAGGTTGTACTCCATAGAGTGAATCGCAAGGAGTACGAAAACGCGATCCGCGATCTGCTTCTGGTCGACGTAAAAGGAGACGAAGTACTGCCGCCCGACGACACCGCCCAGGGCTACGACAACGTCGCTTCGGCCCTGCAGGTTTCGCCTACCTTCATTGAGCAATACGTCAGTGCTGCCCGCAACGTCGCGATTGAGGCGCTCGGCAAGCGTGATGCCCGCGCGCAGGGCTGGACCTTCAAGGCAGCTCCTGGTAATCAGCTCACCCATGTCCCCGGATTGCCCCTCGGGACGCGCGGCGGCATTCTCGCCAGCGTGGATCTCCCCGCCGACGGCGAATACCACATCAACATCGCCGACATGGCCACTCATATCTGGGGCAATGGCATGGAGTATGAGAATCCGCTGGTGGTGACGGTCGACAACAAAATCGTTTACCAGACGGTGATCGGCGGCGAAGAAGACAACAAGCTCTACGATCAGGTGCAGAGCGGCGCGCTCGATCGCGTCAATGCCCGCCTGAAGAACATCAAGTTCCCGGCCACCGCCGGACCGCACAAGATCGGTGTCACGTTCCGCCGCCAGAGCTTCGCTGAGTCCGATGATCAGTTGCAGATGTTCGCGCTCGGCGGCGGGCAGGATCGTTCCTACCGCGTCAGTTCGTTCCAGCTCCTGGGCCCGTTCGATGTAACCGGCCTCAGTTCCACGCCCAGCCGCGACCACATCCTCACCTGCAACCCGGAAAAAGACAAAACCAAAACGCCGGAAGCCTGCGCGAAGGAGATTTTCTCCGCGCTCGCAAAACGCGCCTATCGCCGTTCGGTTACCAACGACGACATGGCCGAAATCATGCAGTACTACAACGATGGCGTGAAGCAGGGGGGCTTCGAGCCTGGTATTCGCGAGGGGATCACTGGAATCCTGGCGAGCCCGTTCTTCCTGTATCGCGGCGAGCGGATCCCCACAGGGCTGAAGCCCGGCGAGAAGTACCCGATCACCGATCTCGAACTCGCCTCGAAACTTTCGTTCTTCCTGTGGAACTCGGTTCCCGACGAACAACTGCTCGATCTCGCGAGTAAGAACAAACTCAGCGATCGGGCCACGCTCGACATGCAGGTCCGGCGCATGCTAGCCGATCCGCGATCCCGGACGCTGGCAAGCGATTTCGTGTTTCAGTGGCTGGATATGAAGCGGCTCGATGATGTCATTCCGGATAATGATGTTTTCCCGTACGCCTCCGGCCGCCTGGACCCGCGTCAGTATTTCCGCACTGAGCTCACGCTGTTTTCCGACAGCATCTTCCGGGAAGACCGCAACATCGTGGATTTGCTCCGCGCGAACCACACGTATTTGAATGAACGCGTCGCGCTGCAATACGGCATTACCGACGTGAAGGGCGATGAGTTCCGCCGGGTCGATCTGAAAGACTCCACGCGCTGGGGCTTGCTGGGCAAGGGCGCCATCCTCATGGCGGCGGCCTACCCCAACCGCACCTCGCCCGTGCTCCGGGGAAAGTTCATTTTGAACAACCTGGTAGGTGTCCCGCCGGCGTCGCCCCCGCCCAACGTGCCGACGCTGAATGACAAGGACATCGGCACCACTAAGGCGCTCACCGTCCGCGAGTTGATGGCGAAACACCGCGCCAGCCCGGCCTGCTCGTCCTGCCACACCGTGATGGACCCGCTCGGCTTCGCACTCGAAAACTTCGATGCAACCGGAATGTGGCGGGATAAGGATCGGTTTGCCGGCACGGTCATCGATTCTGCCGGCGAATTGCCCGACGGCACAAAGCTCAAGGGACCGGACGATCTACGCCAGGCCCTGCTGCGCCGTCCCGACCAATTTGTGCAGACCTTTGTGGAAAATCTTTTGACCTATGCGATGGGTCGCACGCGCGAGTACTACGACATGCCGACCGTCCGCAAGATCGTGCGTGAAACGGCCGCGAAGGATTACAGATTTACCGCCATCGTTCAGGCAGTGGTCAATACCGACCAGTTCCGGATGCGCCGCGTACCGCAATCACAACCAGTGCAGAGTGCCAGTAGATAAGGAGACGACATGTTCATTACTAGGAAACGCGTTTCACGCCGTACCGCCTTGCAGGGAATGGGCGCCACCATCGCATTGCCGCTCCTGGACGCGATGGTTCCCGCCGCCACCGCGTGGGCGGACACTCCCGCCGGGAAAACCCCGAAACGCTTTGCCTTTGTCGGCTTCCCTCACGGCGCGATCATGGATCACTGGTCGCCCAAGGAAACCGGCACAGACTACACCATGTCGCCGGTCCTGAAGCCCCTGGAGCCGTTCCGCAAGCATCTGACCATCGTCTCCGGCTTGCGCAACAAGCCCGCCGAAACCCCCGAACCCCACGCTTACATCGAACAAGGCTGGTTGACCTGTGTGAAGCCCTGGGACTTCGGCAAGGCTGGCCCGGACTCCGGCGTAAGCTGCGATCAGATGGCCGTTCGCCACGTTGGTCAGGAAACCCGGCTCCCCTCGCTCGAACTCACCACCTCTTTGGGCAGCGCCCGTCTCGCCTGGCGCACGCCCACCCAGTCGTTGCCTCAGGAAGGGAACCCGCGCGCGGTCTTCCAGAAGCTCTTCGGACAGGGCGACACCGATCAGGAGCGCGCTCAGATCCTTGCCGAAACCGGCAGCATCCTCGATCGTGTGCAGGGACAAGCGCAGCGCCTGCGGGCCAGCCTTGGCGTGCAGGACCGCAGAGTGGTCAACGACTATCTCGATTCCGTTCGCGAGATCGAGCGCCGCGTGCAGATGGCTACCAAGAAGAACGACCCTACACTCGTAATTCCGGATGCGCCCGTCGGCACTCCGAATGATCTCACCGAGTATTTCAAGTTGATGTTCGATCTAATGGCCCTGGCGTTCCAGGCCGACATCACGCGCGTGATCACCATGTCGATGGATCGCGAAGCCAGCATGCGCACGTATACCAACTTGAGCATCGCCGAGGGCTTCCATCCGCTGTCCCATCACGGCAATAACCCGGACAAGATGGACAAGCTGGTAAAAATTCAGAATTACCACACGCAGGTGTTTGCCGGATTCATCAAGAAGATCGAGGCTGCGAAAGAAGGCAACGGCACCGTGCTCGATCATTCCACCATTCTCTTCGGCAGCGATATGAGCAACAGCGATCGCCACAACAACGATCCGCTGCCGGCCGCGATCCTGGGACACGCGAACGGAAAGATCAAGGGCGGCCAGCACGTGAAATATCCGCAGGATTCGCGCCATGGCGATCTGCTCTTTACGGTGCTTCAGCGCAACGACATCCCGGTAAAATCCATCGGCGACAGCACCGAAGGCTTCTCGGAGATCTAATTCTATGACCGCGAGCTTCGATCCCATAGCCTGCTTGCAGAGTGGGGCAGGCTTCAGCCTGCGCGGGACTTCAGTCCCGCTGGCGATTGCCGTCCTCCTGGCCGCCGCGTCTGTCCTCACCGCCGCCGATACGACGCTTCTGGACGCGGCGGCATCCGGCGACCACGCCGCCGCCCTCCGCCTTCTATCCGTGAAGGGCGCAAACGTAAACGCCACCGCCGCCGATGGCAGCACCGCCATCATGTACGCTGCGGCGAACAACGATCCCGAACTGGTCCGTGCGCTGATCAAAGCCGGTGCGAATGTCAAACTGAAAAGCCAGTTAGGCACATCGGCCATCACCGAAGCCGCAATCATCGGCTCTGCGCCTATCATTGAGGCGCTGCTCAAGGCGGGCGCCGATCCCAATTTCAAAACTCCCAACGGCGAAACTCCGCTGATGGCTGCCGCGCGCAGCGGCAAGGTCGACGCCGCAAAGACGCTGCTGGATGCAGGAGCCGATATCAACACCAAGGAAACCTGGGGCGAACAATCCGCGCTCATGTGGGCTGCCGCGCAAAGCCAGGCCGACATGGTGAAGTTCCTGGCGTCGAAAGGCGCGAACCTCAACGATCACGGCAAAATCAACCAGTGGGAACGTAAGATCATCCAGGAGCCTCGCCCGAAGGACATGAATAAGGGCGGCTTTACCCCGCTGCTTTACGCCGCGCGCGAAGGATGCTCGGCCTGCATTCAGAACCTGTTAGCGGCCGGTGCCGATCCCGATTCCGAAGATCCAGACCGCGAGACCCCGCTGCTCCTCGCGCTCGAGAACCTGCATTTCGACACTGCTGCCGTGCTGGTCAAGGGCGGCGCGGATCTCGACAAGTGGGACCTCTTCGGCCGCTCCCCGGTTTATATGGCGGCTGACGTCAGCACGCTGCCGACGAAAGGGAACGGCGCGATGGCCGTCCTTCCGAGTCCCGACAAGCTCAGTGCCGTCGACGTCGGGCGCATGATGCTTGAACACGGCGCGAATCCGAACATTCAGTTGAAGCGGCGTCCGCCGTATCGCGACGTCCCGCAGGATCGCGGCGGCGATCAAATGCTCGCCCAGGGCGCTACCCCGCTGTTGCGCGCTGCGCGCGGCGGCGATGACAAGTTCGTCGCGCTACTGTTGGAGTACAAGGCGCTGGTCGATTTGCCGAGCAAGGAAGGCATTACGCCCTTGATGGCCGCGGCCGGCGTCGACTACGGCTCACGAGTCACGCGCGGACGTAACCGCACCGAAGAAGGCGTGCTCGCCACGATGGATCTCCTGATTAGAGCGGGGGCGGATGTGAATGCACACAACCTCATGGACCGCCGTATCGGCAAGGGCTACGTGCCCGGCGACAGCGCCGCCTCGGCCGCCTCCCAGAGAGGTCGTCGCGAAAGTCAGGTGCCGAGCGCCAACGCTGTCCCCAACCAGACTGCTCTGCACGGCGCCGCCGAACACGGCTTCAATAAGTTCATCGAATTCCTCGTCGCCAACGGCGCCGACCTGACCGCCAAGGATGCCACCGGCCGCACGCCCCTCGACGTCGCTCGCGGCGCCGGCGGGGTTCGCGGTGGTGCCGATGCATTCCCGAAAACCGTGACGCTGCTCGAATCCTTGATGAAGGCGAAGGGGATCCCGGTGCAGGCGGTCGCGGGCCTACAGGAAAAGTAATTCAGGCCTGGTATTGTTCGTCGCTGACCTGTTCCATCCAGTCGACAACCTTACCGTCGAGCTTTTCTTGAATGGCAATGTGCGTCACGGCCGTCGTTGGCCTGGCCCCGTGCCAGTGCTTCTCGCCGGGCGCAATCCAGACCACATCGCCCGGCCGGATCTCTTCAATCGGGCCGCCCCAACGCTGCGCCCAGCCGCAGCCGGCCGTCACGATGAGAGTCTGACCAAGCGGGTGCGTATGCCAGGCAGTCCGGGCGCCCGGTTCGAAAGTGACGCTGGCCGCCTGAACCAGTGCCGGATCAGGCGCCTGAATCAGAGGATCGATACGAACCACGCCAGTGAACCAGTCAGACGGCCCTTAACCGAAGACTGCGAGCCAACTCTTTTGATGTCCATCTCAGTGTGCTTTCGGGCAGCGGACATTCCCGGGCTGACGCTGCACGGCGAACACACCCTCGCCGCGGATCAGCACCGCGCTCGCTCCGATGCTCATGAAGTTGGTATTGTAGCGTAGCCGGAATTCACCGGGTGTGGGGTCTGGTGAATCCTGTCCTTAGGCCGGTATTAACTTTCGACAGCATTCCAGTTGACATAGAGTGCTGCCAAGATCAGGTGGGGGTGCAGGTGTGACAAACCGCTTTAGTGAAGTGAACCCCTGGACTGAGACACGAAGTTAAGGGGGTAATCGCCGTTTACTAGAAAAGCGTTGCCGGCGAGGTTATGGTTGATCCACTCTGGAAGCACCTGAGCGGAGGATAGGGCAACGCAGGGATGCGACCCGAG
>DASZIV010000047.1:0-1595 GCA_035948775.1 Bryobacteraceae bacterium | reverse complement strand
GCATCGGCGCCTTCGGCGACCACCCACCTGGCTTCGGGGCGAAGCCCTGCTTCCTGCAGCACGAGCTTCATGCTCACGCCGGTCCATTCCGCGCAGCTCAGGAGTCCGACCAGATCGGAGGCAGTCTTGCCGTACGGCTTTTTGTAGCTGGGATTGCCGGAGCATTCGAGGAAGTGAATTTGCGACGTCGAGGGGAAGCGCCTGATATCGTCCACGGTGAAAATCAGCGGGCGCTCGACCAGGCCATGCACCATCAGGCGATGCTGCGCCGGATCGATGGCAGGAACGCCGGCGTGATGGCGCTCGTAAAACAGGCCGTTCGGCGTGATGATGCCGTCCAGATCCTGCAGCGGCGTGCGTCCCGAGGCGGAAAGATATTGCGGCAGGTCTTTCGCGATATTCTTGATTACATTTTTCTCGAATGGAGACGGAGTGCCGTAAGGCTGGCTGCCCATGGGATCGCCGGGCGCTTTCATCCATTCGGGAACGTTAGGCGGAAGATTTTCTGAATTGGAATCGGTCGCGCTTGCGCTTCCGGCAATGGTGGAAGCAAGCGCCGCACCACCGATGACAGCTCCGCGGCGTAAAAAACCTCGGCGCGATGTTGCGCTAGAATCGTCTGCGGAGTTGGTCACGCGGCGCTCTCTCTTCTGGCATCATGCCTTTCCGGATTGGACCGGCGCGACGTTTTGCTGCTGGCGGCCCACCCTTTCAATCGAAAGGGTGGGCCGCCCGCATCGCGGAAAAGATCAGCGGGATGCGCTGGAGCTGGCTGCGGCTGACACCCGCCAAACGGTGTCGCCCACGTCGTCCGCGATCAACAATGCGCCAGTCCGGTCGACGGCGAGGCCCACCGGCCGGCCACGGGCGTGACTGTCTTGATCGAGGAAGCCGGTGACGACATCTTGCGCCGCACCGGAAGGGGTTCCGCCACTGAACGGTACGAACACCACCTTGTAACCGTTGAGAGGCGTGCGATCCCAACTTCCATGCTCGCTGACGAATGCCCCGCCATGGTATGGCGCTGGAAGGGCGCTGGCCGTGTACATGGCAAGACCCAGAGGCGCAACGTGAGAGCTCAACGCGTAGTCCGGCTTGATGGCTTTCGCCACGAGGTCGGGCCGTTGCGGCATGATGCGGGGATCGAGATGCTGGCCATAGTAGCTGTAAGGCCAGCCATAGAAGCCGCCATCCTTCACCGAGGTCAGATAGTCCGGCACCAGGTCAGGCCCGATCTCATCGCGTTCGTTGGCGATAGCCCAGAGCTTGCCTGTCTCGGGTTCCCATTGCAGGCCGGTCGGATTGCGAACGCCGCTGGCGTAGATGCGATGGGCCCCGGTTGCAGTGTCGACCTCCCATATGGCGGCCCGCTCATGCTCGGCCTCGATTCCATTTTCGCCGACATTGCTGTTGGAACCGATTCCGGCGTAAAGCTTGGAGCCATCCGGACTGGCGAGCAGGGCTTTCGTCCAGTGGTGGTCGATCGGCCCGCCGGGAAGGTCGGTCAATTTGGTTCCCTGAGCCGTGATGGTGGTTTGTCCGTCCTCATAGGGGTAGCGGACGATGGCATCGGTGTTCGCCACATAGAGATTGTG
>DASZIV010000046.1:0-51734 GCA_035948775.1 Bryobacteraceae bacterium | reverse complement strand
TCTCATAACTGAAGTCAATGAACTAGCCAGTACCAAATAGGACTTTGCCCGTCGGGTCTCCTCCCACAACAATAAGTCTCAAGCTGATGCGAGTCGCCATCCTCGGAGCGGAAGCCGTCGCCTGATTGGAAACCCACTCATGAAGACCACGATTGTCACCACCACCATCAACATTCCGGTTCTCTTGCTCAAGTATGCGGAAAACGCCCGCTACTACGGCCATCAGGACGTGGATTTGATCGTCATCGGCGACCGCAAAAGCCCTCCGCAGACGGCGGATTTTTGCAAGAGCGTCGAGCGGTACTATCGCTGCACGTATTTCGATATTGAGGCGCAGGAGGAATGGCTGGCCGATTTCCCGAAGCTCTGGCGGCATCTGCGCTTCGACTCCATACAGCGCCGCAATATCGGAACGCTGGTGGCGTGGCGGAACGGCGCAGATGTGATTATCACGATCGACGATGACAACTTCGTCACCGCACAGGATTTCGTGGGCAAACACGGCGGAGTGGGCGCCATTGGAGAATACGATTCGTTCGGATCGACCTCCGGCTGGTTCAACGTGTGCTCGTTCCTCCAGGCCGATGACGACGTGCCCTTCTATCACCGCGGCTATCCGCAAAAGAATCGCTGGAACGAGCGGGAACACTTCGTCACCGAACAGCGCATGGCGCGCCGCGTAGCGGTAAACGCGGGCATGTGGCTGGATGATCCGGATATTGACGCCCTGACCCGCATGAATCGACAACCCGTAGTCCGGGGGTTCAAGGCTGCCTGGAAGGGCAATATCGGGTTGCAACCGGGCACCTGGTGTCCTTTCAATTCCCAGAACACGGCATTGATGCGGCACGTGATCCCGGCGTATTTCCTGAGCCCGTATGTCGGCCGCTACGACGACATTTGGGCCGGCTACATCGTCAGTCGCATCGCCGAGCATCTGGGGGACATCATTACTTTTGGCGAGCCGCTGGTCCATCAGCAGCGTAATCCCCACGACCTGTGGCGCGATCTGGATGCCGAGCGTAACGGCATGATCCTTACCGACGACCTGTGCCACGCACTGCGGTCCATCCCGCTCTTGGGCTCCACGTACCACGAATGCTTTGGAGAGATTGCCGCGCACCTGCCGCTCGCCTGGCCGGACCGGGCCAACTGGACCGACTCGCAGCGCATCTGGCGCCTGCAACTGGTGGAAGGCTTGGACATCTGGCATGAGACATTCGAGCAATTGGGGGCCGTACCCCGGCATACGGAGACTGTGACCTCGGCGCTTCACCCCGCGCCGAATGCTTACGACGGCTTTGACAGACTTGCCGCCACCGTTTCGGGAAATGGAAGGTGAGTCTGGCGGGCTCGGCGACAATGCCTGCATCGCCCGGCTCGGTGGTCAGGCAGCTCGCGGAGAAACTGGAACAGCGGAAGCGCTTCTTCATTGTCCTCTTCTCGATCCTATTCTTCCTTGGTGTATGCGGCGCCGCAGCAAATAAGCTGCTCTGGTACGACGAACTCACTACCCTCTACATCGATCATCAGCCCCGGCTTAGCCAGACGCTTGCCCTGATTTACGCGGATAAAGACGGTAATCCGCCTTTGTTCCACATCCTGTCGTACATGTCTCTGAAGCTGTTCGGCGAGAACGCTATCGCCGTCCGGTTGCCCGAGATCCTGGGTTTCTGGACCATGTGCCTGTGTCTGTATCGTTTTGTGGCGCGGCGCAGCTCACCCCTGCACGGGATGATTGCCATGCTGTTTCCGTGCATCACTGCCGCGTACGGTTACGCCTACGAAGCGCGCCCGTATGGCCTGGTGCTCGGCTGTTGCGGCATGGCGCTGGTGTTCTGGCAGCGCGCCACCGAAGGAGAACCGCGTGTTGGCGCCCTCACCGGCTTGGCGCTCAGCCTCGCCGCGGCGGTCAGCTGCCATTACTATGCGGTGTTGCTGTATGCTCCGCTTGGGATTGGAGAATTGGTGCGGTGTTGGCGCTCCAAGAAGCCGGATATTCCACTTTGGACAGCGCTCGTAGTCTCCGGCGCCCCCATTCTGGCGTTCTTGCCGATCATCGCAAAGCACTCGCACTACAAGGATCTGTTCTGGGCTAAAGCGCACTGGATCGACACGCTCGGGTTTTATGTCTTTCTGCTACAGCCGGCCACTGTTCCGGTGGTGCTCGCCCTTTTCATCGTGGCACTCGCCTGGAAACCGGGGAGTGCGCCCCCGCTCAAAAGGATGACGGTCGGGCCGTACGTTCATGAAATGGCGGCCGTGATATCGCTGGCTGCGCTGCCGTTGTTTGCCATGATCCTGGCGAAAGCTTTCACAGGCGCTTTCACGGAGCGTTATGCGTTGGCCGCAGTGGCAGGCATCAGCGTACTCGTGGCTCTGATTCCGGCGGCCTACGAAGGGTCACAGCCGCGGATAGCCGCCGGCATGGCAGTGGCCTTCTGTATTTCGTTCGTGGTCGTGCAGTTCTTCTACATGCCAGGCCTCATGAGAGGACCGGACAATCCTCTGGCGAGGCTGGCTTTGCCGTCAGGAAATGATTCGCCCGACACGCCCGTGGTAGTCTCGGACGGCCGCCTCTTCTTGCAGATGTTTTACTACTGCCCGCCGGAACTGCGCAGCCGCCTCTACTTTCTTGCGGATTCCGAGGCGGCGATGAAGTACACAGGCGCAGGCAACGTTGACGTGGAACTTCCCGCAATGACGAGCTACCTCAGCCTGAATGTGGTCCCCTATCGCCAGTTCATCGCTTCACACAAGCGCTTTCAGCTTTACGGGCCCTACGGCACGAACTTCGACTGGAATGCTTCCCGGCTGTTGGATGACGGCGCGCGCCTCGAACTGCAAGGCCGCTTTGGCGGTGACATGCTGTTCCAAACCGGGCTCCCGTGATTACGGTCAACTAGCTGCGGTCAGTTCGCGCTCGTGTCGCACGATTCTGGGCACCGGCAGCGGCACGATGTACTGCCCGCGGAATCCCCTGGCGGTTAGCTTCGGGATCAACTCTTCGGCAATGTGCCAGGAGAGAAGCAACGCGTATTCCGGTTGATCGTCGAACAGCCGAGACTCCTCCACTACCGGGATCACGGTTCCGGGCATGTACTTGCCCACCTTCAGGGAACCTTTGACTTCCAGGACACAATCCAGAATCCCGTCGTCCAAGCCGGCGTAGTTGATGAGCGTGCTGGCTCGCGAAGGCGCGCCGATGCCATACACCCGGCCACCCGATTTCTTGATTCCGGCCAGCAGGCCGTGCAGCTCCAGCTTCGACATCACGGCCCGTCGCTTGAGTTCTTCCAGGCGGGCGGCTCCGACTCCAGCCGCCGATTCTTCTTCCAGGATGGCGGCGACGGACGAATGTTGCGGATAAATTCCGGCGCGAGCCGCGTACACGCGGATGGAGCCGCCATGCGTGGGGATGCGCCGCGCCCTGATCACTTCCAGTCCGTGGCTCTCCAACAAATACTTCAGGCTGTGCAGAGAATAATACCGGAGATGCTCGTGATAAATTGTGTCGTACTGCAGGGTCTCGAGCAGGCTCATGAGGTAGTGAGACTCCGAGATAAAGACGCCGCGTTCGTCCAGGAGCACGAGAATACTGCGGACGATGTCATGAATGTTCTCGATGTGGGCGAATACATTCGTGGCGGTAACGATGGTCGCGGGCCCTTCCTTACTGCGGACCTTGGAGGCGATGGATCGCCCGAAAAAGGAAATCCAGGTTGGAATGCCCCGGTCGTTGGCAATGTTGCCGACCAGGCTCGGCTCGATTCCGCGCACGCGATGCCCCGCCAAGTGGAAATTGCTGAGCAGCGTCCCGTCGTTCGACCCGATATCGACGATCAGATCCTGCGGCCCGAGCGGCACTACAGTACGTGTCTCGTGGTACAGCTCGGTGAAATTCTCTCTCAGGATCTTAGTTGTGCCGCTGGTGTAGGGGTAATCGGGTGGGAACAGGACTTCGGGATCGACCACCAATCCGAGTTGAACCAACTGGCATTTCGGGCAGTAGAGCAATTGCGCCGGGTATGCCGGCTGCTCGTGGGGGCGCTCGCCAATCTTCCGCATTTGGTTGACTGGCGGCAGGTAGCCCAGAAAGAAGGCCTCTTTCAATCCACCTGACCCGCACACCTGGCAGGTCTCTACCACCACGCTCGATCCGGTGCCGGCGGCTAGGGTTTCAGTGTGCAGCACTAATTTTCTCCTGAGTTTCGATGTGCGGTTTCGGCGCGTCGGGTGCATTCCGGTCGTACCACTTCGCCGTAATCCACAAGCCTTGCCGCAGCGAGTATTGGGGACGAAAGCCGAAAGCCGCGAGTCTGCCGATATCGGGACAACGGCGGAGAGTTCCTCCCGCCGCGGGCAAGCCCGGCTCGATTATGACGCTTCGGCCGAAGTATTCTCCCACCATCTGAGCCAGTGATTCGATGGTGACCTCCTCCATCGTTCCGATGTGGTAGATGCCCAGGTGCTCTCCGTTCCTGATAGTCAGCATCAGGCCGTCGATGAAATCGTCAATGTAGATGAAGGCGCGCGTTTGTGTCCCGATGCCTTGAACTGCGAAGTGGACCGGGTCATCGGGCTGCTGGCAGGCGTCTTTCATTCGCTTCACAAATTGCGGAATGACGTGCTCCCATCCCATATCCGGTCCGTACACGTTGTGCGGCCGGAAGACCACCACCCGCTCGAAACGAGTGCGGCCGTAATTGAGCGCGATCATTTCACTGATCAGTTTGCCGGCCGCGTAGGAATAGCGAGGGTTCTGCAGATCCGGGATCGACAACGGAACCGTTTCGTCGGTCGGGACGACAGCGGCCTGGTGGTAGACCTCGGAACTTGATGCGAGGATCAACTCGGGAACGCCATGCGCGGTGCAGGCATCGACGACGTTCATGATTCCTTTGACGCCGACCTCGAGCACCAGGTCGGGAACCGAGTAAAAGAACTCAGTCCCATTGACGAAGGCCAGGTGACAAACGCTGTCGACGCCGCGGACGGCCTGCCGAACGGCCTCCGGATCGCGGATATCCCCTTCGATGAATTCGAACTGGCCTTTTACGCCGGCGAGCCGCCGCAGATTGCCGCGGGAGTTGTTGTCGAAGACGCGGACGCGGTGACCCTCTCGCACCATCCGAGCCACCAATGCGCTGCCGAGAAAACCGGAACCGCCTGTTACCAGGTACCGCTTCATGGCCGTTTCACCTGGGCCGCGAGCGGGACACCCGATGTCCCCCGGATCGAGACGGGGGGGTTCTGCAGGTTCGAACGCTTGCGCAGACGCATGCTGCCCCACACGAACCAGCGCAAGTATTCCACCACCCAGGGGCCCACGCGGAAGCTCGATTCGCCGCCATAAAGCCGATCGATGGAAATGATCGGCACTTCTCCGAGTTTGAATCCCGCCAATTGCGCCTTCATGCTCATTTCGAACGCTACCGCCCAGCCCGCGGGGCCCGCCTCCAGCTGAATGTGGTTGAAAACGGAACGGCGAATCAGCTTGATGCCTGTAGTGGCATCCGTCAGGACGCAACCGGAGATCGCGTGGAACAGCCGGTTAGCCGTGCGCGAGAGAATCTGGCCGACGGTCGAGCCGCCCAGACGGCGGCCGCCATGCGCGTACCGCGTGCAGCTGACAAAATCGCACCCTTCTTCCATTAGGGCCAGCATGTCTTCAATCGCCAGCACGGGGCCCATCTCATCCGCGGCGAATATCAGCACATATTGGCCACGCGCGGATTCGACGCCGGCCCGAATGGCGTTCGTCACCCCAGCACCCAACTGGTTATGGATCAGGCGGAGGTTGGAATATTCCTGCTGCATGGAGGTGACGATGGGGATGCTGGTGTCCTCCAGGTGGTCGCACACCACAAGTACTTCGTGGGGCATTTCTAAAATCGCCGGCAGGATCTTCAGCATGATCCTCAGGTTGATGCCCTCGTTTCGCACGGGTAGCAGAATCGAAATCTGCACAGCCTCTGGTTCTCTCATGCGCCAACTCCCAAACGCGTGGGGTTCTCGGTTTGCGCGTCATTGCGGAGGAACTCGAGAATTGAAGTGCTGACGGACGCCACGTCTTCATCGGAAAGTGTAAATGCCGACGGCAGCCAGAGAGCATGAGGACCGACCCGGGTGCTATTCGGAAAACGATCGTCCGCCTGTCGATAGGGGGTCTGTGTGTGGAGTGGGTGCCAGAAGCGCCGGCAATGCGCGCCGCGAGCCGCCAGGAAACGATCCAGTTCGTCGCGGTCGTCCACTACACAATCAGTCCACTGCGGCGACTCTCCGGCGGCAATATCAAAACCGGGCAGGAAAAAGCCAGGCAGGTCGCTTAAATAACGTTCATAGCCAAGGTAGATCTCACGCATCCTTCCCAGCCGCGTCTGCAAATGGCCGAGTTGCGCCAGACCGACGGCGGCCTGAAGATTGGTGAATTTGAAGTTGTATCCGATGCTGTCATGGGTGTCATCACCGCCTGTGCCACGTACCGGCCGGCCTTGATCTTTGAGTTCCCGCAGGCGGCGGCAGAGGCGTTCATCGTCGGTCAGAATCGCGCCGCCTTGGCCGGTGGTGATCGTCTTATTGGGGGAGAAAGAAAGACAGCCCGCCTGGCCGAAGGTTCCGAGATACCTCCCTTGCTGCCGGGATACGAAAGCCTCCGCTGCGTCCTCTACCACCGCCAGGCCGTGCTGCCGCGCCAGGGCCAGGATCGCCGGCATATCGGCGCCGCGCCCGCTCACGTGCACGGGGACGATCGCCTTAGTCCGCTTCGTAATCGCGCGCGTTACCGCCTCCGGATCAATGTTCAGAGTGCCCGGATTCACATCTACGAGCACGGGCTGCGCGCCTATCATCGCCGCGGCGTTGGCGGTGGCGATGAATGTCAGATCCGGAACAATCACCTCGTCTCCGGCGCCTACTCCCAGGCCGGCCAGAGCGAGGGATAGAGCCGCCGTGCCGCTGGTGACTGCGACTACGTACTTGACTCCGAGAAGAGAAGCGATCTCGCGTTCAAAGCGCTCTGTGAAGTCGCCCTCGTTGAGGTAGTTCGAATCCAACACCTCTTTGAGAATCTGGTGTTCCTGCCCGCCCATCTGAGGAATCCACCAGGGGATGGTTCGGTTCATGCCGGGATGCCTCGCTCGCGAAGCTGTTCTTCGAGCAGAGTCACTTGTTTCATGACATTGTCGCGATTCCGCTGCCGGATGTAGCGAATGGGCACTCCTGCGTATACGGACCACGGCCGGAAGTCGAAGCTTACCGGCACGAAACTGAGCGCCCCGATCACGGTTCCTTCCGGCACGTGGTTGCCGGGCATTACTACGGAATTTGCTCCGGCCGCTGTATAGTTTCCGAATTCGACGTCGGCGGAGAAGAGGTGGTTTTTCACCTGATCGACACCACGCGGGATAATCGTGACCACGTCGTTCGTGAAGTCGTCGCTGGTGCACCAGATCTTCACTCCGGACGAGAGGCTGGAATAGTCGCCGATGGTGAAACGCCGCTCGATCCCGCCGGCGATGCTGCACCCCGAGGCGATGTGCGTGCAGCGGCCGATCCGCACTTGCGTGGAGAAATAGCAAAAGTCGTCAACGATTGAGTCTTCGCCGATCACGAAGCTGTCGGAGTAGCGGATCCTGTTGTTGGGCGAAATGATAGGCTTCATCGGCCCGATGACACCAGAGTCGCGGCGGGCTTCGTCTCGGCCCAGGCCATCCAGGGCGGCTCGGCCGGCTTCGTCTCGCCCCAAAAATTCCAGATATCGACCACGATCTTTCCCGGAAGTGACAGCCCCTTGTAGGCAGTGTGCGGCACGCAGAGAATAATGATGTCGCTGCGCGAAATCACCTCTTCCAGCGGTAGAAGCGCGGGATCGGCGGTTACATGCGGGTCCGTGGTCAGCACCTCCTTGGCCTGGAAGGCGACGAGCTTTTTCAGTTTGTAGCTGAGCGAGGACCGCGAGTCGTCGTTGTCGGCCTTAAACGCCATCCCAAGCAGCCCAACCGTCATCTCGGCTAGTGGGTGCCGGGACGCCAGTTGATCCAGCACAAACATCGGCATGCTCTCGTTCACCAGCATGGCGGCGTGTCCAATACTGAATTGGTTCTTGTAGAACGACGCCAGTTGCATCGTGTCTTTGTACAGGCACGGGCCGGCCGCGAATCCGGCGCGAGGCACATCCTCCATCCGCGGGTAGTTGTGCTTCATGCCCTCGAGGACGCGATAATAGTCCACTCCCGCGGCGCGGGCGATCAGGTAAAACTGGTTGGTTGTTGCGAACTGAATATAGCGGTACGCGTTGCTGAAGAGCTTTACCATTTCCGCTTCAGTCGGTGACATGCGGACGATTTCGGGAGCGAACGTATCGAACAACAACGCCGCGGCATCCTCCGCTTCCCGCGTCGTGCCGCTGACGATCTGCGGCAGAGTCAACAACTCTTGCACGGCCTTGCCTTGCACGATGCGCTCGGGGCAGAACGAGACCTTGGGGTACTTGCCCTTGGACGCCAGGTACTTGGCTACAGCCTCGGTTACGCCCGGGTACACTGTGGAACGCAAGATGAGCAACTGGTCATCGGATATGTAGGGCAACAACCCGTCCAGGCAGCGCAGGATGTCTTTGAGGCTGGGGTTGAGGAACTCGTCGATGGGGGTACCGATGACGACAACCAGCGCGGCAGCCGCAGCTACCTGAGCTGGGTCTGACGTGAGTGCGAGCAGGCCGTCGTCGAGCGCCTTCCGAAGGAGCGGTTCGGCACCGGACTCCATAAAAGGTAAGCGGCCCTGTCCGATGATGGCCAAAGACTCCGGGTTGACGTCATAGATCAGGACGCGCTGTCCTGCCGAGGCAAAGACGATGGATAAGGGCAAACCAACGTGCCCCGCTCCTCCAACCACGCATAAGTCGAACAGGAAGCCCATGGCCGCGAATCTGCCTGGATAGTAGCACCGGAGGTGTGGGCAAACAATGAGTTGAGAAGTTATCGAACGAGTGAAAACTAAAGTTAATTTTCGTCCGCCACGTGGTTAACTAAGCGTCATGGGATGTGGGCGTGAACGCCAATCACTATAACCTCTCAAGCGCGCGCGGCCAAGGCTGCTTTCACGCGCTCCGCTGTGAACGGTATTTGGCGTACTCTGGCGCCGGTCGCGTCGAAGATCGCATTTCCGATGGCCGCTGCTGCCAGGGTGATAGAAGTTTCCCCTGCCCCGGTGGCTTCCTCGTCGATGCGATTGAGCAGCACGCCTTCAACTTTCGGAATGGCAAAGCCCAAAGGCAGCGTGTGGTAGGTGTGCCAGTCGATGGAAGTTACCTTTTGGTCGTCCCAGGTAACCTCTTCCATCAGCGCGCGGCTCATGCCTTGGAGCGCTCCGCCTTCAATCTGGTTTTGCAACCCGTTGGGGTTCGAAATGGGCCCTACGTCGTTGGCTACCACCATGCGCTTCACCGTCACCTGGCCGGTATCCTGGTGCACTTCAACCTCGGCCACCATGGCGGTATAGCCGTTGTCGCCCTCGTAGAGCACGCAGGCCAGGCCGCGGCCCAGCGTTATGCCACGAGCGGTTCGGGCGGGGTTGGGCGAGGGACGCGCTTCCCACTTCGCCGACTTGGCCGCCGCCTTCACCACGTCGATGAGGCGTGGGTCTTTCAAGTGCCGCAGCCGGTATTCGAGCGGGTCGGCTTTCACGCGCGCCGCCAGTTCATCCATGAAACATTCATGGGCAAAAGTGTTTTGGAGACGTGCCGGGGACCGCAAGGGACCGGTCCAGAACGGGGATTCCACGCTGTGCACGAGCACGCGCTCGCCTTTCACCTTGCCGGTGCCGTTATCTCGGCCACCCACCGTGCCCGCGAAATACGAAGGCACGCCGTTGCTGTTGTTGTTATACATGGTGGGCGGCGCAGCGGGCGTCCGCGGCGAAAACGGCTGCGGCTGGAATCCCGCCAGCAGGCCCGTGATCACATTGCCGGGCGTCCCCGTGCCGGGCCGGTTCCCCAGCGAGGGAACCCACGATTCGTGGTCCCATGCGACGATGTTGCCCTGGGCGTCGAGGCCCGCGCGCTCATCCATCACATAGGCGTTGCCGTAGTTCTCCCAAGCCATCTCGTCTTTGCGAGTGAGCTGCACGCGCACCGGTTTCCCCACCGCCTGCGAGAGGATCGCCGCATCGTAGGTGACCGTGTCGGCGCCGTTCAGGCCGTAGCAACCGGAGCCGCGGCGAAAAACCACGTGCACGTTCTCCGGCTTCAGGCCGAGCACCATGGCCGTCGTGCTCTTCTGATACCAGACGGCCTGCGTAGCCGACCAGAGTGTGGCCTTGTCGCCATCGACATCGGCCACCGCACAGGAGCTGCCCACCGAACCGTGCATCTGATACGGGTGGAGGTAGGTGGCCTTCATCACTGCGGCCGCTCCCGCGAGCGTCTGCTCCACATCTTTGGAATCGACCAGCAGCGCATCGCGGGCGGGCTGCTTCCGCAGGCGCTCATAGAAGTCTGATTGGCTAGGCAGGCCCGAGCCGCGAGTCCACGTGACTTTGAGCTTGCCGGCCGCTTGGATCGCCTGCCATGGCTTCTCGGCCACCACGCCGACGAAGTTCTTCTTCACCACCACCTTCACGAGCCCAGGCATATCTTTGACGGAATCTTCGTCCACGCTGACCAGCGTAGCTCCCACCGCGGGCGGGCGGACCACTCTGCCGTGCAGCATACCCGGTACGCGCACGTTGTGGACGAATTCGAATTGTGCGGTGACCAGCGGAGGAAGGTCGGGACGCGGCACCGGTTTCCCCAGCACCGTCCATTCGCTCGCGGGCTTGCGTTTGGCGTTGGCATCGAGCGGCAGGTTGAACTTCTTGCCGCCTACCAATTGGCCGTACGTGACCTTTTTAGAAGGGTCGCTCTTCAAGCTGATCGCGCCATCGGCGGCGTGTAGCTGATCGACCGGCACGCCCAGACGATCGGAAGCCGCGCGCAGGAGCGCCTCGCGAGCCGTGGCCCCCGCTTGCGCCAGATTGTTGCGATTGAAATTCGCCGGGTGCGACTGGCTGCCCGCCGTGTAAGCCTGATCGGGCGTGAGCGCGGTATCGCACATGATGAGCCGGACGCGCTCAAACGGCACGCTCAACTCCTCGGCGATGAGCTGCTGCTGCGCGGTCGAAATGCCCTGACCCAGTTCTTCCTTGCCGGTGTATGCCGTTACCGTACCGTCGGCCGCAATCGCGATCCAGGAATCGAGCTGCCCCAGGGGTGGCGACCCAGCCACCGGTCCCCCAAACTGAGCCACAGCCTTCTCCGCACCCACACTGAAGGCCACCACCAGCGCGCCCGAAGTCTTCAGGAAATCCCGGCGCGAAAACCCTGCGCGTTTGAGAGCGGCGCGCGCATCCGAAGTCATGTTCATCGCGCCATCTCCTGTCCTGCCTGCCGGATCGCCTTCAGCATGCGCAAGTTGGTAAAGCAGCGGCACAGGACTCCGGACATGGCCTGCTGGATCTCCTGCTCGCTGGCCTTGGGATTCTTGTCGAGGAACGCCTTCGCAGTCATAATGACGCCATTCAGGCAAAAGCCGCACTGCGCGGCCTGCTCCGCGATAAACGCCTTCTGCAGCGGGTGAGGTTTTTCGATGGTCCCGAGCCCCTCGAGCGTGGTGACTTCGGTGCCCTCCACCGTCTTCACCGGCGTGATGCAAGAGCGGATCGCCTGCCCTTTTACGATGACGGTGCAAGCGCCGCACTGTCCCAGCCCGCATCCGAACTTCGGCCCTCGCAGTTCCAGGTCGTCGCTGAGGACATACAGCAGTGGCGTCGCCGGGTCGATGTCCAGGTTGTGGACGCGTCCGTTAACCTTCAGACTGATTGCGCTCATATCTTCGACAAGGTTATGGCGCGAACGCGCCCGGGGTCAAGCCGGGTACGGGATCGGAGCAAGAGGACTTGGAAACTGAGCGATGTGATATCGGGTCATTTTTTGGCCTCATCCGATTCTATAATCTACGTAGGACGGGGATGCCAGTTACTTGGGAAATTCGGGATCAGATCCTGGTGATCATCATTGTCGGATACGGAGGCGAGGAACCGCGAGCAGTTCTACTCGAAGCTATCGCAAGTCCGCAGTTCCGGCCCGGCATGTCGGTGCTTTTCGATGTGCGCCTTTCCACGGATAATTCGACTTCAGACGAACTGCGGTCTCGTGCCCAGTGGCTGTCCACTCTGCAAGCCGAAGGGATCTCTTCCCGCTGTGCCATTGTCGTTGGACCGAAAGCCTATCAATACGGTCTCGCCCGCATGGCTGCTGCCCACGTGGAATTTCAGGGCATGACCCTGGAAATATTTCAGGACATTTACGAAGCCAAACGTTGGCTGTCGAACACCGCGGGGCAGGATCGGCTAGTGACCGATTGAAACCGCCGCCGACAGCGGCAGGGCGCGGCGGAACTCGGTTGCCACTGAGTACAATGATGAGGTCGCCGCCATGCCACGCGCTTTCCGGTATCTCGCCTCCGCAGCCGCGGCACTCCTTCTGATCACCGCCCTGGCGTTGGCGCAGCGCGGTCGTCGCATCGTGAACCCCGACGAAGACCAGAGTCCCTTCAGTCCGCGGGAAGGTGAGTTCCATTTCATCCGCACCCAATACACCGATCTGCCACAGTACAGCCGCGGCTTTCGCTTCGTTTCCCGCTTCGGGCGCGGGCGGGGATGGTGGCTACAAGATTGGCCCGACGCCGACGAACATTTCTCCGTCGGCATCCAGCGCCTGACGCGTATCGACATCGGCGAACCGCGCCATCTGGGCCTCACCGACGACAACCTGTTCGATTACCCCTGGATCTACGCCACGCAGGTGGGCTATTGGGATTTGAGCGATGCCGAAACGATGCGGCTGCGCGAGTACCTGCTGCGCGGCGGGTTCCTGGTGGTGGATGACTTCTGGGGAGCGGAGGAGTGGGAAACGTTCCGCCAGACCATGGAGCGCGTGCTGCCCAACCATCCCATCACCGACCTGGCCGAGTCGGATCCATTGATGCACGTGCTTTATGACATACGTGAGAAGGACCGAACGTTCATCCCCGGCTCGCGGCACTTGCGGCGCGGCCCCGATGGCGGCATTGTGGTGGTGCAGCCACCCGGCACGGCGCCGGCGTGGCGCGGCATGTTCGATGAACACGATCGTCTGTCGATCGCGGTGAACTACCAAACCGACATGGCCGACGCCTGGGAGTTCGCCGATGTGCCGTATTACCCTGCGCCCATGACGTTGCTGGCCTATCACTACGGCATCAACTACATCGTGTATTCAATGACGCACTAATACTGCGACCGCGTGAAAGTGCTGTAGTAGTGGGGCGGGCTTCAGCCTGCGGCAAACTTTAGCCCGCCATCCGAACCAGCGGGACTGAAGTCCCGCGCAGGCTAAAGCCCGCCCCACTACTACAGGCATAGCATCCTGTGTAGCGCTTGCCGGATGACTTCCGCGGAAGCCCCTTCTCCGGTCTTTGCGCGCCATGCCACAAAGCCGTCGGGCCGCACCAGGACGGCGCCGGACGATTCGATTCCGTACGCTTCCGGAAAGGCCGACTCGCCGATGCGGTGAACATCAAGTTCCGCCCCTACGGCTCGCGCGGCGCCACACCACACGTCTCCTTCCGGACCGGCGAGCAGCGTGAAGTTAGTCCCAAACAGGTCGAGTGTGGAGATCGATTGTTGGGTAAGCGGAAAATGCGGAGCGCGCGTACCCGGACGTCCCTTGGTCTCACGTGTCGGTTCGAGTAGCCGACCATCGTCACCAGCATCAGGAACCACGGCCGCCGAGCGATAGCGGTAGCCGAGGTCGATATCCAGGTCGTTAGCGATCGGCTGCATGCCTTCAGTCCCAAGATACGGAGCCCACCGCGTCACATACCGCGAGTAGGCTTGCTCCACTGTGAAAGCACCGATTGGACGGCGCTCGGCATCGTAAGTGGCCAGCAAACCCGCGCCGGCCTTCCCTTGCAGCACCATCGCCAGTTTCCAGGCGAGATTATGCGCATCCTGGATACCAGTGTTACCACCGAACCCGCCGGTGGGCGGCATGGCGTGCGCCGAGTCGCCGGCCAGGAATACTCGCCCATCTGAGAAACGCTCAGCATTGTCAGCGGTGGCCTGCCACTTCATGACGTTCTCGATGGTGAGCGGAATGTCACAGACCCCCAGCGCCGCACGCATCAGCTCCTGGCAGCGCTCGTCGCTCAACCCTGTCCACACATCCGTTACCGGATGCTCAGGCGGCCCCACCGAGTTGACCGCCAGGAACCCCGAGTCAAATGGTTTCTCGATGCGGAAGAATCCCGTCAGCTCGGAGTTGTAGACATAAATCACGCTCAGATTGCGCCCGCGCAGCAGCGGACCGACCTGGCCGCGAAAATAGATGGTGACACTCTTCGAGAGTTCGCCATGCCCGAGCATCCGAATTCCCAGCGCCTGGCGGATTTGACTATGGGCGCCGTCGCAGGCCACCAGGTAGCGCGCACGCACCGTCGCGGTCTTACCGCTATCGCGCTCGCGGATCATCGCCGTAACGCCGCTGGAATCTTGCTCGAACGATACCAGATCGGTGCCATAGCGCAGCTCGCCCCCCAGTTCTTCCGCGCGCGCCTTCATCAGCGGCTCCAGCAGGTTCTGCGTCAGGAACACCCGTACTGAGGGACTGACGTCGCGGATACCCTCGTTCAGGTTGGGGACGTACCAGGCGATTTCTTTCCCCGCCAGCGTCTCGACCGCCATGACCGCGCCGTCCTGCACAAACTGTTGCTCGGATTTTTCGAGCGCAATCTGTTCCAGCCCGACGCTGCGCAGAATTTCGATCGCCCGCTGACACATCTGCGCCGCGCGCGGGTGAATCGCCGTCCCATGGTGATGCTCTACCGCCAGCGCGTACACGCCGTGTTGCGCCAGGAGTAGCGCGGTCGATAGCCCGACTAGGCTGCCTCCTGCGATGAGGACAGGAACCTCGATTTCAGGCATGCCCGGCTGAAACGGCTTTGGGCTGTTCGGCCTTGCGCAGGGGCCAGAACTGGAAGAACTCCGCGTAGAAGATCAGGAACGGGAAAGTGACGGCCAGCAGCGCCGATGCCAGCCAGATCTCGAAATCATAGCTGGGCGGACCTGCGTTCACGGCGCCGGTCACCACCGGGGCCAGTGCGCTGTAGATCAGCGCCAGCACGCTGCCAATCACGGCCGATGCAATGGTGTTCAACACTCCTTTGAGCGGCTGTGCCAGTTTGCCGAAGATCGACCCCTGCATCATATTCACAACGATAATGGTCCCGAAGATGAACGGAATCGGCACTTTTACCATGAACGAGACCACGTCCATTCCCATGGCGACCACCCCGATGTAAAAAGCGGCTCCGCCGATCACCAGTGCTACTGCCGTCCACACGATGCCCAGCACCGGCTGCTGCATAACGGTCGGTGAAGTGGTGAATGGCCACAGGTCGAAGTTGAGGGAAAGGAACAGAACCCCGATCACGGTGAGGTAGAACACCAACGCATTCCAGGCATTGAACATTCCGTGGGGATCGAGTTGCGCCGCGTACACCGGCGCGCCGCGCATGAACTCGTAGCTGAAAAAGGTGCGGAAGATCAGGTAATTGATGGCATAGGCGGCAACCAGCATGGTCAACCCGGCAGCCACCGGATTCTTGATGACTTTCGTGAACGGCCAACCGCCCCACATAATCGCCAGCCAGAATGTAGTGAGAACCGAAATGATCATACACATGGCCAGCATGGGTGCCGGCGGGCTAATCTGGCCGCCGACCGTTCGATGATGCACCGCGGCGACAATTACGCCCACCGCGAGCGTCAGCATCACCAGCAGGATTCCCTTGGCCGGTTGTTGGCGGCGCGCCGCGAAACCCGGATTCTGGCAGCCCCAGGTGATGCCCACGACGATCTCCATGGGGATGAGACAGATGAGGAGAAAGGCTACCCACCCGGTGAACTGTGGAAGATCAAACAGCGAAACGAAGCCCAGTGCGATCGCCATCACCAGGACGGAAGCGACAATACCGAGTGCAGGTTGCTTCATGGAAACCTCGTCTTTATCGGGGTCGCAAACTAGCGCGCAGCGTCGGCGGTCTTCTTTACGATCTGCGACGGGTCGGCGCCGACTCGGCCAGTTACCGCATCACCGGCCAGTGCCGCCAGTTGGAAATCGTAATGAATGCTCGGCGCATTTGGGATCGGCGACGCGGGATCGTTGGGTTTCACACTGACCACCAGGGACTCCGTGACTCCGAAAACCGTGTCCGATTCGATATGCGCGTCGCCATCCAGGTAGAGGGCCGTGACCACCTCGCGATAGCCTGGTGCGCCAACCAGAAAGTGGATGTGCGCCGGCCGGTAGCCGTGGCGCTTTTGCGCGCGGATCATGTCGCCCACCGGACCATCCATGGGGATCATGTAACCCGTTGGAGCGATGGTGCGCAGATGATAGCTCCCCTCGCCATCGGTGAAGAAGTGGCCGCGCAGATCCATCTGCGACGGGTCCTGCAATTGCAGGTCGTACCAGCCCTCATCGTCAGGCTGCCAGATTTCGATGGAAGCGTTGGGGATGCCCTTACCGGACGGGTCTACTACTCGCCCGTACAGGACCGTCTGCGGCCCTTTTGCCTTGTTGGCGATCGACGCGCCCAGCGGCAGCGTCGGAGAATCCTGGCGGTAAAACGGCCCCAGCAGGCTCGACTTAGTGCCGGCATCCAACGCACGCCGGTCGTGCATCGCGTTCACCAGAGCGCTCATCCCCAGCGTGTCGGAAAGCAGAATAAATTCCTGGCGGAACTCCGTGCATTTCTGGCCCACTGCCGTCAGGAACTTGATGCTTTCCAGCCACTCCTCCGGCGTCAGGTCCACTTCCCGAGCGAAGGCATGCAGGTGCCGCACCAGTGCGCCCATGATTTCTTTTAGGCGGGGATCCGGCGTAGAGGACATCTGCTCGAGAGCTGCCTCGGTGATTGTTTTTTCGTCGATTGCCAACATAGGGGTCTCCTGATTGTAGTCGCGGTGCGACTTCGGGGGACTATATCACAAGCTCCGCGCGACGGGCAATTGGGCTCAGGCGCTTGAATTGACTGCCGGCGCGCTTATTTCTGAACCGAGACTTGCACCTGGCTGGTGGTCCAGCAGCATTGAAATCCGCCTCCACCCTCCCCGGAATAGTCGTTGGCGGTTACATGCAAAACGTACAGGCCCGGTTCGCTGAAGGTGGCCGTGGTGGTCGCCTTCCCATTGAATGGAGGGGCGCCCGCCTCCTTGCGTTCGGTCTTCTCCACGGCGGGCCGCTCGTTGGCGAAGGTCACATTGCCAGGCCCGCGGTACTTGCTCCACCGCAACCTGACAGGAGCTGCGAGATCCAGGGTTCGGGGCGGTGCACCCGAAGACGAAGTTAACTTGGCATCGTCGCTCGCCCACACCGTTATCGAAAGCGGCGTCCCCGCCTTCACGCTACGTTCCGCCGTCACAGGGCGTGGGCCCTGCGCCTCGGGCCCGTGCTCGTCGAAGCGAATGACCGGCGGCGTATTGCCGACCGCGGCCTCTTGAAACGGCGAGATCTCGTAGTCCGGTTTCAGGCTGGCCGGGATCGTCGTGGTCTGGCCGTTGGCGACAATCGTCCAGGTGATTTTGTTGTCGCCAAAATCGCGGGGCACCTTGATGACAAACATTCCCCACTGGCGCCCAACCAGAAAGTGCGTAGGCTGTCCGCGGTCCGGCCCGCCCGGCTCAATGCGGTTATCCGGACCAATCGCAATGTCGATTTCCTGACGGACGTTCCGGTTGAAGTAGCCGAGCAGCAGGCCATAAGTTCCGTCCGGATTCTGAAACCACCCTTCGAAGGCGCCGGTGATGCTGGAGCCGGATTCGTGCGTGGGCTCCAGAGGCAACGATTGCCCCCAGGCAAACACGGTCGTGATGACTGCGATCAGGCTGCTGCGCGCGACCAATCTCATCGGCGGTCTACCGCGTGAGGTTCAGGGACAGAGTCTTTTTGTGCTTGGCCACCCAGGCGTTGTAGTCCTCGTCGCTGATGTAGGTCACGTTCATCCACGCGTGGGCCATCTCATCCACGGTTCGGTCGCCAAACCCTACCCACTGGTCCGGATCCGGATTGTTGGGATTGGCGCGCGTGTTATCGTGCCAGGCCGTAACGCGGATCATAGTTCCTTTGGGGAGTACCGGCGCGGCATCGTCGTCGTAGATGTAATTCGTCATCCAGTTGAAGTTGAACTTGCCCACATAACTGATCGGCTGTATCGTGCCGTCGGGCAGAATGGCATCCACGGCCATGGCTTTGCCACGCAGGTGCATGTGCGGCTGGAAGTTCTCCAGGATCGCTGCCTGTTTCAGCACTGTGAAATTCTGGGTTTCGGCTATCGAGTTAGGCGGGATGTCGACAATACGGCTGCGCTCCCGGCCCTTAATCGCCTGGAATCCAGTTAGGTAAGTTCGGTACTTGGGTTCCTGACCCTTGGGATAGAACCAGATGCCCAACTGCACACTGTCGCGGATCTCTTCGCCGACGGCGTGGATATGGACGTCCCAGGAGATTTTGGACCCCGGCAGCAGCAGTTTGCCAGTGTCGGGGCGATAGAGGTCATATCCCTTACCGATGGCCCATTCCATCAGCAGAGCGCGCCCTCTGAGGTCCGCGTCGGTACCCGGAAGGATGCTGTCCGGGTCATCCTGCACCAGGTAGGCAACGGCGTGATGCGTGATCCTGCGTCCCGGCAGCGTTGCCGGGCGCATCTCGACCGCCTTCACCCAGCGCGGTTCCTTAAGACCGATATCCGAGACCGGCCGCCACCAGACATCCTGGTGATGCGCGGCCATGGTATACGCATCGGACTGTACCACCAGATCCGGGGCACCTAACTCTTTGGCGGCCTTCCACTCGTTTTCGGCGGCCCATTGCTTAGGAGTCGGCATGTCCTTGGGATCCCCAGCGGGGGCGCCAGCGTCTACCCATCGGGCGATGGTCTTGATCTGCTCGTCGCTGAGCGACATGTCGTTCTTGAATTTCTGGACGCCTACGGTCGGGTCAATGTGCCATGGAGGCATTTGGCGGGCGACCACGCGCTGGCGAATGGATTTTGCCCACGGGCGCGCTTCCTCGTATGTCACCAGAGACATGGGGGCCATGGAGCCGGTGCGGTGGCACTCCTGGCATTTCGCTTGCAGAATCGGGGCAATGTCCTTAGTAAATGTTGGCGGCTTGTCGGAGGACGGCACTCCGGCGGTCGACAAATCCGCGGCAATCGAAGCGCCCGACAACATTAGGAAAGCGCTGCAGACCAGCACCCCCCTTCCCAGAATCCGGCATGCGTAAGACGTGGCATCCCTCATAGGTCCCCTCCTTATACCTGGTTACCCGAAAAACCCAGTCGGACAACAGTGTATCGAGCCGGGCGAACCGTGTCAAAGGGTTACAAGGGATATCTGGAACTGTCAGCCGGTTGGGGCCAGCGCCTGCTCCAGGTCGGCGATCAAGTCGTCGGGGTGCTCGAGGCCGATCGATAACCGCAGCAGATTCTGCGGCGTCCGCGTTTGCGGCCCTTCGATGGAGGCGCGGTGTTCCACGAAACTGTGAGGGCCTCCCAAACTGGTGGCTCGGATGAACAGGCGGCAACGCGCGGCTGTGGCCATCGCCGCTTCGCGGTCACCGCGAACCTGGAACGACAGCATACCGCTGAAGCCTGTCATTTGGCGCGAGGCGGCTTGGTGACCCGGGTGGCTCGGCAGCCCGGGGTAGTGCACGGCCTCGACTTTGGCGTGGCCCTTCAGGAATTGCGCTACGGCGAGCGCGTTTTCGGAGTGCGCGCGCATGCGGTAGGGCAATGTCTCAATGCCGCGCAGCGTAAGCCAGCAATCGAACGGCGAGGGCACCGAACCGCCGAATGTCTGCGAGCGGCGACAGCGCTCAAACAGGTAGTTGTCGTGGCGAGTGATGAGTACGCCGCCCACCACATCGCTGTGGCCACTGATGTATTTCGTCGTGGAGTGAGTCACCATGTCGATGCCGCAGTCGAGCGGCCGCTGCAGAATGGGCGAGGCGAAAGTGCCGTCGCACACCGTGATGGCCTTCGTTTGGCGCGCGATCTCTCCAATGGCGGCCAGGTCCGTGATCTTCATGAGCGGGTTCGAGGGTGTTTCGAGCCAGATCAGACGCGTGTTGGGGCGGAGTGCGGCACGCACCGCGTCGATACAGGTCATATCTATATACGTAGTCTCGAGGCCCCATTTACCGAACACACCGCCGATCACCTGGCGAAGAGCCCAGTAGACATCGTCCGGCGCCAGGATGTGGTCGCCGGGTTCAAGACCCTGGACCACGGCGGTTGCCACAGCTAATCCCGACGAAAAGACCAGCGCCTCTTTGCCACCCTCCAGGTCGGCCAGGCATTGCTCCAGCATGATGCGGTTGGGATTGCCATCGCGGGAATAGCTGAAGCCTCGCGGGTAGCCGCCGTCCGGGCTGCGTTCAAACGTGGTGGAGAGGTGTATGGGCGGAGTCACGGCGCCGGTGGCGGGGTCGATCTGGCGTCCGGCGTGGACTGCCCGGGTCTCAATCTTCATTAGTGCCTAGTGTAGCTTGCGCCAAAATGCGCGAGATTCCCCACCCAGTCCCCTGTTCATTGTGGATTTTTATCTCTTATTTTCTTTTATTTAACGGCTGGCCGCGAAATTGCAAATGGCGAGGACATGGCATACGTTATTACCGATACCTGCACCAAGGATGAATTGTGCGTCGACGCTTGTCCGGTAGACTGCATACACCCTAAGAAAGACGAACCCGGCTTCGCGGAAGCGGCCCAGCTTTTCGTGGACCCTGCGGCTTGCATCGATTGCGGGGCATGCGTCCCCGTATGCCCGACGAATTCAGTGTTCGCTTTGGAAGATGTTCCTCCTGAACAAGCGCGCTTCGCGGAATTGAACGCAGCGCACTATAACTGAACCCGGCCAAACAGTCGGGCCTTCGCCGGGGATAGACGCGCGGATCTCCACGCTGGAAAGCGCGGAGATCCGCGTCTATCCCCGGCTTTTTTGTTTTTGTACAGCCGGGTACGGCATCATAGAGAGATGGCGCAGGCCCAGGCGGCAGTGGCGATTGTGCACGCCCGCGGAGCGGAGGAATCGGTACTGCTCATCCGCCGCAGTGAGCGTGAAAGCGATCCCTGGTCAGGCCATTGGTCGTTTCCCGGCGGACGCTGCGAGCCGGGCGACGAGGACCTCGCGCACACCGCCCTCCGGGAGCTGGAGGAAGAGTGCGGGATTCACCTGAATCGCGAACACCTGGAAGCTGCTTTGCCGCATCTGAGCGCGGGACGCCGCATGCGTCACATCATCACGGTCGCTCCGTTTCTATTTCGCGCGGATTCCGAGCTGCCCACTGTGGTAGATGCCGAGGAAGTGGCAGAAGCTGTCTGGGTGCCGTTATCGCTGTTGCGCGATCCGGCGCGCCACCGCCTAAGTTCCGTTCCCCGGCTGCCGCCCGAAATGGCCTTTCCCGCAATCGAACTGAATGGAGTCCCATTATGGGGATTTACATACAGAGTGATTACGGACTGGCTCCGCCTGCATGGCGACCCACTCTCGCGCGAGCGTGCCGGATTCGAAGCTGCTCACTTGCTATTGGAGTTTCTTCTCGAGTTGGGGTTAAAGATCCAGTACGACTGGGAAGCCCGGGACGGTCGGAAAGTCGCAACCGTCATCGGCACGATCCCGGTCGACACTGTCCTCGATCATTTCGCTTTTCCGGAAACGCAAATCCCCGCGGTGCATGCACTGGAAGTTCGGCCGGAGTTGATTCGCGTGGTAGGACTTGACCTCGAGGAATACCTCATCGAAGCAACCATATCAACCAAATCGTAACAGTCTGCGGAAATTCCTTGACAGCGAAACAGTGATCATGAAATCATCCTATGTCTACTTTCGGTGACAAATTTGTTCACGGCGAGCCCGGTTGCCACGTCTAGCGTCCTTGTTCTTGATCGCGAACTGGGGTTTATGTTCGCCTTGTCTCAAGCTTTACGGAGGCGCAACATCGCGGCTATTCCCTGCTGCTCTGTAGCCGAGGCGGAAGCCATGATGGCGAGCATCGAGACCGATCTCTGCGTGCTCCTGATCAACTGTAGCTGCCCCGGCGTGTGCGCGTTCGCCAGGGACCTGCGGCGGCGGCGGTCGAAGCTGCGGGTGGTTGGCATCACCTCGGACGCACGCCAATGTCGGCAGTGCGGGCAGGGCCTGGATGCCACCATTCGGGATCCGGATGACCGCCGGGCGGACGGCATTGAGAGATGCGCGGAACTCGTGCAGACATTGGTCCGCGGCGGAAAACAGATCTACCAATAACGACGTTGCGTCCGTTCCCTTACGGTCGCGGTTCTTTGTCGGAAACCTGCATTCACAGGTACAGAATTATTCGATGGCCGGTCCGAAGTAGCCTTGTGCCAGGGCTGGCTCGACTTCCAGAGCCTTGCTCCAGCAAACCCGCGCTTCATCCGCCTTGCCGGTGGATTCGAGGATGCGACCCAGGTTGAGCAGCGCTTCCGGCATATCGGGATGCTCTTTCAGAGCCTCGCGATACAGCTCCACGGCCTTGTCGAGCTGTCCCGCCTTTTCATACATGAGACCGGCGTTATATAGGACCTCGGGAGACCGCTCACCCAGATCGATCAGTCGCACATGGTGTTCCAGGGCGGTATCGAAGTCGGATGCCTGCACTGCCAGTGTGGCGAGGCCACGCAGGGCATCCAGGGACTTGGGGTCGCTGTCCAGCATCTTTTCGTAAAGACGCTCGGCGTTCTCGCGTTCCCCTAAGCCGCCGTACGCAAGGGCCAGGTTGGCTTGCGCTTCCGGCCACTGCGGTCGATGCTTGAGGCAGCCTTCGAAGGCTTCCGTGGCTCCACGGTAGTCTTCTCTTTGCAGGCGCAGGTAGCCCAAACGGAAGCGGGCTTCTTCCTCTTTAGGCGCCTTCTCGAGCACTTGCTTGTACCACCGTTCGGCTTCTTCCAATTGCCCGGAGTGTTCCAACAAGAGCCCCATGTTCCACAGGGGCGCAACCGATTCCGAGCCTGCCTGCATGGCCTTTTCATAGGCCTTACGGGCTCCCGCGAGGTCGCCTAGTTGTTCGCGCACGATTCCCAGGTTGGTGAAGGCTTCGGCGGACTGCGGCCGCAGTTTGATGGCTTCTTCGTAAGCTTCCGCAGCCTGCTCGCGGCGGCCGGCTTTCTGGTGAGCCAGGCCGAGATTGAACCAGCCCTCAAAGTGTCCAGGAACGGCCGACACCAGCAGGGTGCAGAACTTGGCTGTGAGTGCGTGCTCACGCGCGGCAGCCGACCATGCGGCCAGGCCCTCCAGCGCGACCGTGGAGTCCGGACGCATGTCCAGCAGGCGCTCGGAGTATTCGCGTACCATATCGAAGTCTTCCTTCGACATGCCGATCAGAATCAGATTGGAGAGGGCTTCCTCAGACTCGGGATTGGCTTCCAGGAGGCGTTGGAAAATCTCTGCGGCCTCATCGGAGTGACCGAGTGTCTGGAGCGCAACGGCCTTGCCGAAGAGCGCGTCTTCGTGTCCGCCCGACAGCTCCAGGCAGCGCTCGAAGGAAAACAGAGCCGACTTAGGATCTTCCAGACGTAGATGGGCGATAGCGAGGCCCAGGTGCGCGTCCAGGTGCGCGGGTTCGAGCGAGCAGGCCTTGTGAAACGCCTCCGAGGCTTGCTCCCAATTCCCGAGGCGCTCCAGGCAGACCGCCAGGTTGAACCAACCCATGGCGTATTGCGGCTTGAGCCGGACCAACTGGCGGTAGCTCTTCTCCGCCTGCTGGAAGTCTTCCAACTCGAACTGGATGTGGCCCATGGCGCGAAAGACTTCCGCGGGGGCCTTGCCAGACGACGAGGCGCTTTGCAGTTGTTTGACGGCTTCCTCTCGCTTGCCGGCAAGGTGGAGAGCGACGGCCCGCGCGAGATGGCCGGTGGTACCGCCTTTTTCTTTGGTTTCCGCAGCCGTCACTGGGGATGCTGGAGTGCTCATGAAATGCTCCGTGGCGGGCGGCCGGGAGCCGCCTCTGAAATGGACCCGGCCAGGGGCGTCAGCCGGGCCCAATAGACCCGGGCTTGCTCGCCTGACAGGGATGTGAAGCCGATGCCGCCCGCAGGGAGGCGTTCCTCTGTGCCCCGCGCGACTACTTCGCCTTCGATAGAAATCGTGAACTCGCCGCCTTCTACGCGTGCCTTCACCGTGATTGCGGAACTCGAGCGCGCAACCTGCCCGGCGGGCATCACCGGCAGGGGTTCTTCGTTGCCCGCTATCACCAGCGAGCGGCGTACTTCATAGCCGCCGTATTCAGCAGGGCCGATAGTGATGCGGTGATAATTACTGACGTCAGAGGCGCGAACGACGAAGGTCACGCCGCGTTTGGCAATGCGGGTGAGAAACTCAAAATCGTAATTGGTCCAGGTCAAAGACGGCTCCAACAGGGCCAGCCCGGCGGGACGGGCGCCGGCCACATCCATCTTCCAGCCGGCGGTGTCTCCGACCCAGCGCCCCAGACCGGAATTGAAGTCTTCTTCGAGCGCCGCAGGCGCAGGGACAGCTGGTGCGGCTTCCGCCGCGAACGCGGTCAATGTCCCGTACAAAGCAATCGGCGTGTAATCGAAAGCCGAATCCGGCGGCGCAAACGGAACCTCAGCCAACTGATAAGCCACGGATTGAGCTGTAAAAGCCCCGGCCATCCGCACAGGGGGTCGCGCGCCGAAATCAATGGCGCCCGCGATGGATGGTTGCAGACGATGGGAAGGCGAACGCTTTTCGGTTTTCCAGTCTGGTTCGCAAACCTGAGCCGCTGCGGCAGCGGCGGCGCCGGCGGGCTGCAAGGGCAGCGGGTTCTGCGGCGGACGGGCGTGGATCGGTGGCGGAACGCGTAGCGGACGAAGCCGCGCAACTTGCTCCACCGCCGGAGGGTCACAGAAACGTGGATCGGAGAAAATGGCGATGCTCAGCAGATCGTAGCCGCGCGGACGCGCCAGCGGTAGTTCAGGACGCGGCCGCGCAGCACAGCGGAAAGCACGCGGCGCGGGGCGGCGCTGTTCGGGGGGCGCGGCCGAAGCACGCTCCTGAGCAGGGATATCCCTCAGTTGCGGCGTGAGGTGGGGCTGCCGCTTTCGGTCAACATAGTTGGACCCTGGCGCGGTGGTGCACGAGGGACGGAATTCGAAAACGGCTTTGCGCCTTACGCGCAGGACCGCTTCGCATTCCCGGTAGGCGATACCGGGTCCGGGAAGCTGGCAGGGGATGGACGCCATGGAAGCCCGCTGCAAACGCGCGGGCGATTGGGGCGTCTGGCGACCGGGCAAGGCCGCCCGCGACGACCGGTGCAGCGTGAAGGGCAGCGCGGCTGGATCATCGAGATGGTTTGCCAGCGGCGCAGTCCTCCGGGTGGCCAGCGACAGGTAGCCGCGGGAAGCCCCAATTCCGAGGTGTACGAGCAAGGGACGCAAGGGCCGGAAATCAAATTGGACCTGACCGGCAGGGAATAACCCGTCCGTCACCGCGTCGCGCGGCTCCATCGCGGACGAAACGAGCAGTTGCGCCAGGGGAATTTGCTTGGGATTCTCGCGGCGCCGCATGAGGCTGGCCACCTTGTTGGCTTCCAACAAGTGGTCCATCGAGCGGCGCAAACGGAACTGGTTACGGTGTTCACGCGAACAAAAATCGCCCGCGCCAACACGAATCCTTCCCAGCGGTTTGCCACAAAGTTGGCAGGTTCTCACGCTCATTCCCCGCGCATCATTATAGAGATTTACAAGCGTGTTGCAAAGGATAAATGCCAGGAATAGCCACCTAATAACTAAAGCAGTACAATCCGCGTATACCAATGTTTACGGGGTTATCCAGATGTTTTGAAAACGTACATTTCTTTCAAAAATGCTACCTAAAGTTGGCTGTCAAATGACCGGCTATTTCGATTACACTTTTTGTGAAATAGCGGCCTCATAAGGTCGCGGGAGGGGGCTAATGCCCGAGTCGGCCGTCCGCGCAGAGCGATTCGATTCTTCAAATCCGTCTTCATCTCCATCGTATGTCTGGGAGGTTCCGGGCAAACCCGTGGCCGTGCAGATCGGTCTGGAGTTGGTAGACCGCCTGGAGCAGGAGGTGGTGGAGAACTTTCGATCGCTCAACTCACGCGGCTCGGAAATCGGCGGCGTCCTGCTGGGAAGTTTTCAGAACGGGAACCCGATGCGGGTTTCCATTCAGAGCTATGAACTGATCGCCTGCGACTACAGCCGTGGCCCGCTCTACCGATTCTCGGAAGCCGACGTGGAACGATTCGACCGCGCCCTGCAACAACGCGCAGCCGGCGGGCAACGCGTGGTCGGTTTCTTCCGCAGCCACACGCGCAAGGGATTGAGCCTCGATGCAGAAGACGTGGCCTTCTTCAGTGGGCATTTTCGCGAGCCCCACCAGGTGGCGCTGCTCGTGCGGCCTTATGCTAGCAAACCCAGCTCCGCAGGCTATTTCATCTGGGAAAACGGAAGCGTCCGCGGCGATGCCAGCTACCTGGAGTTCGCATTCCGGCGTTCGGTGCTGGAACGGGGCCCCGGCGCAGAAGCAGCAGGCGGCACGACCAGTCCTGACCTGACGGCAGCGGTGACGCCCACCCCGACAGCGGAGCCCGCAGCTTCCAAACCAACGGTGCGCGCCCAGATCGTTCCGATCGCATCGCGCCGAGAAATCACCGTTTCGCAACCACTACCGCAGCGCGTCTCGGCGGAACCCGAGAAACCGCCAGTGGCGGAACCGCTGCAGCCAGCCAGCGAAAAGGCACACACGCTCCATGGGTCGCCGGTGGCGGACAAGCCTCTCGCAACGCAAAGAACTCCCCTACCGGACCGGGCCTCCTTACCGCCTTTGCCCACGCAACGGACCTTGGCGCCGGACAAAGCGGCAGTCTCGGCACCGCCGAAACCGGTCGTGACCGAGAAGACGGTCGCAACGGAGAAAACGACGGTAACGGAGAAGCCGACGATAACGCAAAAGACGACTGTTACGGAGAAACCGTCAGTAGCGGAAAAGACAACTGCAACGGAGAAACCGATAGTCGCAGACAAAACTACGACCACGGAAAAGAAAGCGATAACGGAAAAGAAAGCGGTAACCGAAAAGATAGCGGCCCCGGCCCCGGCGGCCAAATCCGCGGTGAAGGAAACCGACGAGAACGAATCGGTATCTCCGATAGTCGGACTGGTTGCCCGCGGCAAGCTGATGTGGGTGGCGGGAGGCGCCGCGGTTGCGCTGTTGTTGTTGAGCGGCATGCTCGTGTATCCGGGACTGGGGCACAAATCACGGCACCCCGCCGGCGCTGTGGGGGCGGACACCTCCGCGCTGGCATTGCATGTAGAGCGGTCTGCCGGGGCGCTATTGCTCACCTGGAATCGCGATTCGGATGCGGTGAAGAATGCGGCGCGTGCAGAGCTGGCGATCAACGATGGCGACCAACACGAAAATGTTAACGTCGATTTGACACAACTGCGGAACGGCAGCATCGTATACACACCGAGCGGCGCGGACATCGTGTTCCAACTGTCGGTGATCGGCAAGGATTCGAGCAAAGTGGAAAGCGAGTCGGTGCGGGTTCTACGCACGCGGCCGTCGCCCATGCCAGAAAATGCGCAGGCCGCGACAGACAAGACCGCAACAGCGACGCTGCGGCCCCTACCCGGTACGAATCCGCAAGGTTCGCCGGTTTCACCAGTTACTCCGGCCTCTCAAAGCCCGGCGGTGGCCCCCCCGGAGAATACCGATAATAAACCCAGCACCGGCGTGCAGGCGTTGAAACCGTTCGTCGCCGAATCTGCCGCTCCTTCGCAACGTCTGCGTCCAGCGCGCCCCTCGGATTTGCCCGATGCCCCGGGACTGGCGCAGAATGAGCAGACTGCGGTGGTACTGCCCGGCGCCAATCTCGCGGCCCCAGCCGCCCCGGCCGTGACCCCGCCTCCGGCTAGTCCCGCCAAGATCGGTGGTCAGATCCAGCAAGCGGAAGTAACCTCGCGCGTCAACCCCGAATACCCCATGGCCGCACGCCAGGCCCACGTACAGGGCGCCGTGGTGGTGACGGCGACAGTGGGCACCGATGGCAAGATCAGATCGGTGAAGGCACTCTCGGGACCGCCTCTGCTGCAAGGCTCTGCCGCGGCGGCTGTGAAGCAATGGACATACAAACCCGCGCTGCTGAACGGCTCGCCGATCGAATCGGAAACGCGCGTCGAGCTGAAGTTCACGCTGGAACACTAGTAGACTATCCCGGTCGTTTCGAGACCGCTCCTCATTATCGAGATCACCCATACGCAGGGGACAAAGCGCCGCTCCCTTTGGTCATGGCTCGGTAACGCCCACCGCAAAACTTCATCTGGCAGTAATCTCGCTGAAACCTTATTGCCGCAATGGTAGAAGTGCGAGGAGCTGGAATGCAATCCGAAATAACCCGGCAATCGCTGTCGGTGTCGCATTTCTTTGCGAACCCTTTGCGGGCAATTTTGAGCCCGATGGATGGCGCCATTCAAAGGCTTTTCGCCTTCGACGAGTTGTGGCAACTCTACGAAACCGCGCAGCGCGAAGGCCAGCACGGCGCTGTGGAGAGGGTCCTGGCGGCACTGGGCATCGGCTATCATTTGGACCCGCAAGAGATCGACAATATTCCACGGTCGGGGCCGGTGGTGGCCGTGGCCAATCATCCGTTCGGGCTACTGGATGGCGCGCTGCTAGCAATCGTTTTGCCACGGATCCGCCCGGACGTCCGAATACTGGCGAACTCCTTTCTTGAAGGTGTGCCCGAGCTACGTGAGCAGTGTATCTTCATCAACCCGTTCGGACATAAAGAGGCCATTCGAGGGAACGCCCGCGCACTGCGCGAGTGCCTGGGCTGGCTGCGCGGCGGCGGCATGTTGGTGACTTTCCCCGCCGGAGAAGTGGCTCATCCAGAGTGGGGCAACGAAACACCCGCGGACCCGCCGTGGAATCCAGCCGTCGGGCGCATCGCGAAACTGGCCGGCGCATCGGCGCTTCCAATCTTCTTTCAAGGCTCCAACAGTGTGGCGTTCCATCTGGCCGGGACCGTCCACCCCGCCCTGCGCACCGTCAGCCTGCCGCGCGAATTGCTGAACAAACGCGGCCAGCGCATTCGCATTCGCATCGGGCGGCCGGTTTCGAGCGCGACTCTTGAACCGTTCAGCGGCAGCGAAGTGATCGAGTATCTGCGCTGCCGGACCTATTTGCTGGACGAGACCGGGCACTCCGGATCCCGCGGTATGTGGATTCTGCCACCGCTTCCCAAGGCGAACAAGCATGCTCCGATTGCCGCTGCGGTTTCGCCGAGCGTGCTGGCAGCGGAAATCGCCCGGCTTGCGCCCGAACGGAAGCTGTGCGAATCGGGCGAGTTCGCTGTGTACCTGGCGCGCCAAAGTGAATCGCCGGAAGTGGTGCGCGAGCTCGGCCGGCTGCGCGAAATCGCGTTTCGCGGAGCTGGAGAGGGCACCGGACGCTCCATCGACCTCGACCAGTTCGACCAGCATTACCTGCACCTGGTGTTGTGGGATCACAGCAGCCAGCACGTGGCGGGCGCATACCGGCTTGGCCCCACGCCCGACATTCTGCCCCGGCTCGGCGTCGGCGGCCTGTACACCAGCACTCTGTTCCGTTACGGTCTTGAGCTCTTCGATCAGATTGGCCCTGCGATCGAGCTGGGCCGCTCCTTCATCCGGCCCGAGTGCCAGAGGCAGTTTGCGCCGCTGTTCCTACTGTGGAAAGCCATCGCGCGCTACGTTGCCGGCAGACCCGAGTGCGCCAGGCTCTTCGGCAGCGTGAGCATCAGCAACGCGTACCATCCCGTCTCGCGCCACTTAATTGTCAAATTCCTGGACGCCCGGCGCGCCGAGCATGTAGCCAGACTGGTCACGCCGCGCACCCCTTATCAACCTGATGGACGCATGCTGCGCCGCACCGGCGTTCCATCGAATGTGCCCGAGAGCATCGACGACCTCTCCGGACTGATCGCGGGCCTGGAACGCGACGGGAAGGGCCTGCCCATTTTGCTTAAGCAATACCTAAAGGCAGGAGGACGGGTTCTGGGGTTCAACGTGGATCGGCGTTTCTCGCACGTGCTGGACGCTCTGGTCATGGTAGACCTGCGAGTGGCGCCGGTGTCGCTCATGGAGCGACACCTCGGAAAAACCGGCGCTCGGGCATTCGCCGCCTCCGCGGTGCGGCATTGAACGGACCGGGCCGCGTAATCGGGGCGCTGTGGCTGCTCGGCGGGGCGATCGGAGCCGGCGCCCAGAGCACGCCGGAAAAGCTGATAGCCGAAGGTCATTGGAAGAGGGCGCGCGCCATCGTGGAGGCACGCATACACGCAACGCCGGACGATCCGCTGGCGAATTTTCTGTTCTCGCAAGTTCGTAATGCGTTCGGGGATCGCGAAGCGCCGTTGCCCGCGGCGGAAAAAGCCGTCGCTCTGGATGGCCGCACCGCCAAGTACCACAGGCAATTGGCGGAGGTATTAGGGGTCACCGCGCAGCATGCCAACGTGTTCCAGCAGGCGCTGCTGGCGCGGCGGTTCCGCAAGGAGATCGATACTGCGCTGGGTCTCGACCCGCGCGACACGCAGGCATGGCGCGACCTGCTGGAGTTCTACCTGCTGGCGCCGGGTATCATCGGCGGTGATGAAGCCAAAGCCGCCGCCACTGCGCAACGCCTGGCGGCCATCGATCCGATGGAGGGCTTTCTGGCGGAGGCGCGGCTGGCGGCTTATCACAAGCAGGCTGACAAAACCGAGGAGTCTTTTCGGAAAGCGGTGGGCGCGCAGCCCGCGAGTTATCGCGCGCATACCGCGCTCGCGCAATTCTACCTTTCGCCGGTTCGATGGAGCGTGGAAAATGCGGAACGATATGCGCGGGAGGCGCTGAACCTCGATCCTAGCCGCGTGGAAGCTTATGCAGTGCTGGCCGAGGTGTATGCCGATCAAGAAAAGTGGGACGAGTTGGATGCGATTCTGACAGCCGGTGCAAAGGAAGTGCCGGATGACCTGGCGCCTTACTATCGTGCCGCCGATCGCCTGCTGGTTTCTGGAAAAGACCTGCGCAGGGCCGAACGTTACTTGAGGAGCTATGTTAGCGAGGAGCCCGAAGGCAACCAACCGTCCCGGGCCGAGGCGCACTGGAAGCTCGGCCTCGTCCTCGAAAGAGAGGCGCGAAATCGAGAAGCCGCCGACGAGTGGAGGGAAGCTTTGCGGCTCGATCCGCACTCCCCGGCGGCTCGTGATTTGAAGCGCGGGTTGTAGGTCTCTAAAATGGGAAGCGCAGCATCATCTGGATAGTGCGCGGCCCCGCCTGTTGGCCTGTCTGGCTTGAGCCCAGCGTCACTTGCACGGCGCTCATTCCCCGCCCCGCCATTTCCCGGATGATCAGGGGCCTGGTTACGGAGAAGTTGGAGCGTCACAGATAGTAGCCTGCGTAGCCCGCCACCAGCAGCGCTACGTTCAGCGCCTGCCACTTCGCAAGCTGGCTACGCCGCGCGACGGCGAGGCCAGTCAGGGGCGCTCTCCCGCGGCGAGTCTCGCGTCGATGTCTTCGAGCACCGGCTCCAGCTGCCCCACGCTCTCCACCACGTAGTGCGCCCCAGCTCCCTTCAACCGCAGGCACGCGCGGGCAACGCGGTGACCGCGTTCGGCATCCGGGAGTGCCGCCAGTTCCGCTGCGTTAATCCCGATTTCGTTTCCCGTGGCCGAAATGCCGACGGCCCACATCCCGGCGTTCCGCCCTTCTTGTACGTCGCTGACGGTATCCCCAACCTTGACGGCCGCGGCCGTGGAGCTGAGCCGGAAGTCCAGTGCCATCCGCAGGCACATCCACGGATGGGGCCGGCCACCGCCGGCATCGTCGGGACAGAGCGCCATGTCGGGCCGGTAACCTTGCGTCGCCGCCAGCTTGACCAGAAGATCCAGCATGGGCCGCGTGTAGCCTGTGCTGCTGCCTAGCTTGAGACCGAGCGCGTGCAGCTTTTCGGAAACTTCCACTACCCCGGCGATGACCTCCGCGTGCGCCTCGAGAATTTCCATTTGTAATGGCTGAAACTCAGCAAAGAGCCTTTCGACATCGCCTTCTTCGGGCGCCTTGCCCGCCGCCCGCACCCACTCGTGGTTTACGCGCGGCATGGCGAGTATCTGCCGAATGTGGTCCTTCTTGAAAAGCCCCATGTCCCGGCGGGCCTCCCCATCCGATATTGGAATGCCCTCGCGCGAAAAGAGTTTTGTGACGGCCCGCAAGGGCGCCAGCGAGCCGTGGTCCACCGTGGTCCCGGCCCAATCGAAGATGACTGCTTCGATGCGCTTCATAGTCCGAGATCCTGGATGGTTTGCTCAGCCACGCCGAATGAGAGGGTCATACCCGCTCCTCCGGGCGACGTGACGATGCGCACACCCGCCGCTGGCTCAAGCGATAGGTACGGCTGTTCCGGATGCTTGGCATATACTCCGTACCAGCGCTGGGCAATGCTCATAGTCGGTGCGCTCAGGAATCCGGAGATGTACTGAATCATCAACTCATCGATCTCGTCGCGGTTGAAAACGTCAATGCACGAACCATATTGATGGGAGTCGCCGAGGGTCAGCTCGCCGCACGCGGTCTGCGAGACGAGGCCGTGAATGCCCCATCGTTCGTGCTCTGGCATTTCCTCTTGAATCCGGCGCTTCAGCGCGGGCAGCGTTTTGCACACGCCGAAGGAAGGATAGAAACGAAGCGTGAGTCCGGCTGCCAGCGCCGGGCCTAAACGCCACTCGGCGGGCTGTGCTGCGGTCCGCAGCATCTGGAGCTTCACGCGCGTGAGACCGGCTCCGGCGTATACCTCTGGGTACAGCGTCTCGAAGTCGTCGCCGCTGCAGACAATGACGTGGTCGACCATCCAGCGTTCGGGACCGCCTTCGATCATTGGCAGGTCGATGTTGCGGACGGCTCTCCCGAAACGCAGCGTTACACCGAACCGTTCATGCAAGTAGCCGGGCAAGGCTGCCAGCGTCACGCGCGGATCGACCGTGACTTCCGTGGGACTCCACAACGCTCCGATCAAACCTTGTTGCTTCACCGCAGTCGAGCGGATCGAGACTTCGGCGGGCGTGAGCCAGGCGCAATCGTAACCCAGGCCCGGCGCCACTTCGGCAAATTCGCGCGCCACTTCAGCTTCGTCGTCGCGATAGACCGCATGCAGCGATCCTTCCGGCCAATAAGGCAGGCGGGCGTCTTCCAGTACTTCCAGCCAATGCGCACGGCTGCCGAGCGCCAGCTGATGCATGGCGCCATGGGGCTGCCCGATCGGCCAGAGAAGGCCGAAGTTTCGCACGGAAGCTCCCGAGGCGCGCGGATTCCGCTCAAATACCACCACGCTGTGGCCGCGCCGCGCCGTCGCATAGGCATGAGCCAGACCGAGAATGCCGGCGCCGACTATCGCGACGTCAGCGCGCCCCGCGAAACCGTTTGATTTGGATCCAATGGACACGGTTCCGTTCAGCATAGTCGTTCGCGGTTACAAGTGAATGAGAGGGTCTTCACACCCGCAGCAGCAGCTTGCCGGTCGTCTTGCGCGCTTCCATATCGCGGTGCGACTGAGCGGCTTCCGCCAGCGGGTACTCGCGGTCGATGCGCAGACGCAGCTTGCCTTCGCCGATCCAGCGAAAGAGATCGGCTGAGCGCCAGACCAGTTCGTCCGGGTTGGAGATGTGGCTGTTCAACGTGGGGCGCGTCAGAAAGAGGGAGCCCTTGGCCGTCAGCGTGCGCGTGTCGAATGGCTCGATGGGGCCGCTCGATACGCCGAAGTGAACCATCATGCCGCGAGGCTTCAGGCACTCGAATCCTTTCAGGTATGTGGCCTGGCCCACGGAATCGTAGACTACGTCGACGCCCACGCCGCTGGTCAGGCGCTTGACCTCCGCCACCCAATCCTGCCCGTCGTAGAGAAGCGTGTCGCTGGCGCCGTCCTCGCGGGCCAAGGCTGCCTTAGCCGATGTACCGACGGTGCCGATCACGCGCGCACCCAGCATCGTGGCCATCTGCACCAGCAGGCGGCCCGTGCCACCCGCCGCTGCATGTACCAGCGCCGTCTGCCCTTTCTGAATTGGAAAGGTGGAGTGCGTCAGATAGTGCGCTGTCATGCCTTGCAACATCGCGGCCGCGGCCATGGACATGTCGACACCGGCGGGAACACGCACCAGCATTTTCGCCGGCACGGCGGCGTACTCCGCGTAGGAACCGCGAACCATGCAATACGCCACCTGATCGCGGGGTTGGAATGCGGTGACGTCCTCGCCCACCCGCTCCACGGTGCCGGCGCCCTCTGAGCCCAGAATCGCCGGGAGCGGAATCTTGTTGATACCGCTGCGCGCATTCAAATCGGTGAAGTTCACCCCTGACGCGGCCAACTTCACCAGCACCTCGCCCTTGGCAATTTCAGGAAGCGGGCGGTCGCCGACGCGCAACACATCGGGCCCACCGGTCTGTTCGATATAGGCAGCTTTCATAGAGTCGCTATTTTCCAGAGAACACGGCTTTGCGTTTTTCCAGGAAGGCGCGCCGCCCTTCTTGATAGTCGGCGCTCTCGAAGCACTGCTTCACCAGCGCTTCGCAGCGCGCCGCATCTCTCCCTTCTGGGTCGCGGAGCAGCTCACGCACCGTGGCCTTCACCGAGCGTATCGTGAGCGGCGCATTGCCGGCAATCGTGTCGGCTATATTGCGGACGTAGTCTTCGATCTCGCCATCCGGCACGATGCGGTTGATTAATCGCATGTGGCGGGCCTCCTCCGCATCGAATTGCCGCGCGGTGAATAGAATCTCATTTACGAACTGCGGTCCCACCAGGTCCAAGAGCCGTCGTATATTTTCGAAGCCGTAACCCAGGCCGAGTTTGGCGGCTGGGATGGCGAAGCGCGACACTTCGTTGGCGATGCGCAGATCGCAGCTAACTGCGATGCCCAAGCCCCCGCCGATGCAGTAGCCGCGGATCATGGCGATGGTGGGCTTCGGATAATCCCGCAGCGTCTGGGAGAAGCGCTCGGTGGCCGCGTTGTAGGTGGCTACTGCATCGGCGCTCGCGCGTTCGCTCTCAAATTTGGAGATGTCTGCCCCCGAAACGAACGACTTGCCGCCCGCGCCCGTCAGCACCACTATACGCACCTTGGCGTCACCCGCTAATTCTTCGAGGACCTCCGTAGCGCGCTGCCACATATCGAAGGACACAGCGTTGTGCCGTTGGGGATTGTTGAAGGTGAGCGTGCCGATCGCTCCATCTGCACTTACCAGTATTTTGTTTTCCATTTAGATCACTCGCCGGCGGCGCAGTTCCGCGATCTCACCGGGCGCGTACCCCAGCGAGTCGAGAATCTCATCGGTATGCTCGCCGCACTCCGGGGGCCGCAGCCGCACCTCACTGGGCGTTCGCGAAAGCCGCATTCCTTGCGCCACCAGCCGCAGCGGATCGTAGTGCGGGGACGCGACGGTTTCCACCATGCGCAGATGCTCTACCTGCGGGTCGGCGAACACCTGGTCGATCGAGTAGATGCGCCCGCACGGCACTCCTGCTTGGTTCAACCGGTCGATCCACACCGCGCTGGAGGCGTTGGCGAGGCGCCTCTCGATCTCGACTGTAAGCGCGTCGCGATTCTCGGATCGCAGCGCCGCTGTGGCAAATCGCGGATCGTCGATTAATTCGGAGCCGGCGATGGTTTGGCACAGGCGCTCCCACATGATTTTTCCGCTGGCGCCGATGTTGATGTGCCCGTCGGCCGTTCGAAAGACTCCCGTCGGAATGTTGGTCGGGTGGTTGTTTCCGGCCTGCCGCGGCACTTCACCGCAATTGAGCCATCGGGACGCTTGAAAATCGAGCATGAAGATCTGGGCCTGCAGCAGCGAAGTAGTGACCCACTGGCCCCGGCCGGAACGCTCACGCTCGAGGAGCGCCAGCAAAACGCCCTGCGCACCTAGAATTCCCGCGCACAGGTCGGCAACCGGAATCCCCACGCGCACGGGACCCTGTCCCGGCAGACCTGTGATGGACATCAGCCCGCCCATGCCCTGCGCGATTTGGTCGAAGCCCGGCCGGTCTCGATACGGTCCCTCTTCACCGAAACCGGAAATGCTGGCGTAGATGAGCCGCGGGTTGATGGCGCACATCGCGGGGTAATCGATGCCTAGCCGTGCCTTCACGGCGGGCCGATAGTTTTCCACTAGCACGTCGGCAGTCTGCGCCATGCGCTTCAGTATGTCGATGCCCTCGGGCGTCTTCAGATTGAGTGTCAGGCTGCGCTTGTTGCGATGGAGATTTTGGAAGTCCGGTCCGGAGCGTTCGCCGCCAATGGGATCTTTATCACCGCCGCCTGCGGGTTCTTCGATCTTGATCACGTCAGCGCCCCAGTCGGCGAGTTGGCGCACCGCGGTAGGGCCGGCACGCACGCGGGTCAGATCGAGAACACGAATGGAATCCAATGGGCCGGACACGCTTTGGCCATTATAGTTCGGGCGGCAGCGTCGTTTCCGATTTGTAACCATCGCGCCGGAGTCAAGAGCGAGAAATGAATATAATTGTTAAATTGAGCGAACGTCCCTGGGGCCCGCTGCGTCATTAATTCATCCTTGTGTGAAAGGAGGTTGTCATGATCATGCGATCATTCGCAGGCGCGACTCTCGTCGCCCTTCTCTCCGGTTCGGTATTCGGCCAGACTACCGACGCCAAGCCAGTATTTGAAATCGCGGATGTCCAAGTAAGTGCCCCAAGCACAAGCACGAACGTGTACATGCGAGGCGGCGTCATTCGCGGCGGCCGTTACGAGGTGCGGACCGCAAACATGGTCGACCTGATCAGCACCGCGTTCGGAGTCGATCGTGACAAGGTACTGGGTGGCCCGAATTGGCTGGAACTGGACCGCTTCGACTTGATCGCCAAAGTGCCCTCCACCACCACCCCCGAAGACCTCAAGTTGATGCTCCAGGCCCTGTTGGCAGACCGATTCAAGCTGGTGGTTCACACCGATAGCAAGCCCCTGCCGGCGTTTGTGTTGAGCCTGGGCAAAGGCAAACCGAAGCTCAAGGAAGCGAACGGCGATGGAAACATGGGATGCCAAAATCAACCGCAGACTCCAGAACCTGGCAAGATACCAAACGCGGTGGTTGCCTGCCGCAACATGCCCATGGCGGCATTCGTGCTAAACCTTCGCGGCATGGCCGGGAACTATCTGACCGGTCCGGTAGTGGACCAGACGGGACTGAAAGGAACCTGGGATTTCGACCTCACCTGGACCGCCAGGGCACTCCTCTCAGTGGCCGGCTCCGACGCCATAAGCGTCTTTGACGCCGTCGATAAACAACTCGGGCTCAAACTAGAATCGCAAAGGGTCCCGACCCCTGTAATCGTGGTTGACAGCGTCAACGAGAAGCCTACAGATAATCCGCCCGGAGTGACGAAGAGCGTTCCGCCAGCCCCGCCGGCCGAATTTGAAGTGGCCGATATCAAGCCCAGCCTCCCGGACGCGAAGCAAAACGGCAGGATGCAGAACGGCCGGCTCGATTTGGTGGCTTTCCCATTGAAGATGCTGATCAACGTTGCGTGGGACATCAATAGTGACGAGATGCTGGCCGGAGCGCCGAAGTGGCTGGATTCCGCTCGCTTCGATGTCATCGCGAAGGCGTCTACCGAAGGGCCGGTACCCCAAGTTGACTTTGAGGCTTTGCGCCTGATGCTGCGCGCACTTCTGGTGGATCGTTTCCAGATGAAAACCCACATGGAAGACAGGCCCATAAATGCCTACAACCTGGTGGCGGCGAAACCAAAACTCAAGAAAGCCGATCCCGCAAATCGGACCGGCTGCAAAGAAGGGCCACCGCCGGATGGGAAAGATCCGAGGGACGCAAATCCCATGCTTTCGAGGCTGCTGACGTGTCAGAACATGACGATGGCGCAATTCGCAGGACAGCTTCCGAACCTGGCGTCCGGCTATATTCACAGCCCGGTGGTAGACGCTACAGGGCTGGACGGAGCCTGGGACTTTACCCTGAGTTTCAGCGCCGCCGGCCTCCTTCAGTTGGGTCAGTTAGGCACTGGGCGGGGCGGAGAAACGGGCCAGCCGGCGGGCAGCGCTCCCACAGCATCCGATCCGAATGGCGCGGTCTCACTTTTTGATGCCGTCAACAAGCAGCTCGGGTTAAAACTGGAAATGCAAAAACGGCCGGCCGCGGTGCTGGTAATCGATCACATCGAAGAGAAGCCCACGGAGAATTGAGGCCCGCGAATGTGAGACTATGACCTCTATGGTCATCGACATTCACGCGCATGTTTGCGCGGCTCCGGAATTGTATCAGTGGAAAGCGCTCCAGATTTCGGCGCGCGGTGCGCATGGGTACGCCCCCAAGAAGTTTTCCGACGAATACGTACGCGATCACGCCGACACCAAGCGCAACCTGCGCATCATAGACTCCGTCGGAACCGACGTACAATTCCTTTCGCCGCGCCCATTTCAATTGATGCATGCCGAGAAGCCGTTGAAGATGGTGGAGGCGTGGGCCGTTGCCAATCACGACTACATCGCGCAACAGATGAAGGCGTTCCCCGGCCGATTCCAGGGCGTGTGCGCCCCGCCGCAGGCTCCTGGCGAACCCGTCGCGCGCGGATTTGCGGAGCTCGACCGCTGCGTGAAGCAACTCGGCTTCGTGGGCCTGCTGATCGATACCGACCCCGGCGAAGGCGACAATAGCACTCCTACTCTGGCCGACGAGTACTGGTATCCGTTGTGGGAAAAGATGGTCGACCTGGATGTGCCCGGCCTCATCCACTCCTCCGGCTGCAAGCATGGCCGTGAGACTTATAGTCAGCACTTCATCAGCGAAGAGAGCCTGGCGGTGCTGTCGCTGATCAACTCGCGCGTGTTCGAGGATTTCCCCAAGCTTAAGATCATTGTGGCCCACGGCGGTGGCTCCATTCCCTACCAGATCGGCCGCTGGCAGGCGGACCATGTGATGAAGCAAGGCGGCGCGGTCGAGGAGTTCAACCGCCGTCTGCGCTTGCTCTACTACGACACCTGCCTGCATGCCAGGAAATCGCTGGAAATGCTGATCGATATCGCGGGCAGCCGCAACGTCCTGTTCGGCACGGAAAATCCGGGATCGGGATCGGCCGCGAATCCGGCCACAGGCAAGAGCTACGACGACATTAAACCGCTGATCGACTCCATCGACACCCTTACCGACCAGGACCGCCGCAACATTTTCGAAGAAAACGCGCGTCGGCTGTTTACGCGTGCCAAGATCGCACAAACGCGGGAGACGGCAGAGTCCGTGGTGAGGTAGCGTCATGGCGCGGATCACGTTCGGCATGGGCACATCCCACGGCCCGATGCTTTCCATTCCCTCGGAATTCTGGGGCGACCGCGTCTCTTTCGATCGCGAGAATCCACAGCACTACTTCCAAGGCAAGACCTACACATTCAACCAACTGGTGGACCTCCAGAAGCCGCAGCACCTGGAAGATCAGATCACGCCGGAGGTGTGCCGGGAGCGGCACGCGCGCTGCCAAAAGGCAATTGCCGAGCTCAGCGACTTCTTCGACGAACACCGGCCGGACGTTGCGCTAGTCATAGGCAACGACCAGATGGAGATCTTCAACCGCGGCCACGTCCCCGCGTTCGCCGTGTTCTGGGGGGACTATATGGAAGGCCATCCGCGCACGCCGGAGTTTCTGGCAAAGCTTAACCCGGCGGTGGCGCGCGCCGAAGCCGATCGCACGCCGCCCGTCTACACGCAGTACCCCGGTCTGCCCGATCTCGGGAAGCACTTGATTGAAGAAGTAATCGCCGAAGGTTTCGACGTGGCTCAATTGACAAAGCTCCCGGTGGGCGAGATCGGCGTGAACTCCGCGCCGCACGCCTATGGGTTTGTGTACCGCCGCGTGATGCGCGACCGTGTTGTGCCGCACGTGCCGGTGTTTGTGAACACCTTCTATCCGCCCAACCAGCCGCCCGCGGGACGCTGCTTCCAATTCGGCCGCGCGCTGGCGCGGGCCATCGCGTCGTGGCCCTCAGACATGACGGTCGCAGTCATCGCATCGGGTGGACTCACTCATTTTGTGATCGATGAGTCCTTCGACAAAGCGGTCCTCGGGGCGCTGCAAAAGGGTGATGCAACGGCGCTGGCCAATCTCCCGGAGGGGCTTTTCCAATCGGGAACATCCGAGACTAAGAACTGGATCGTCGCGGCCGGAGCCATGGCGGAAGCGGGATTGGCCATGCGACTGGTGGACTACGTTCCCTGCTACCGTTCGGCGGCCGGCACTGGCAGCGCCATGGGATTCGCGCGATGGTGCTAACGTTGGGAGCGGTAGTGAGGGCCTTATGGATAGACGAACATTCGTAGGCACGATGCTGGCGGCCCGAGGTGCGCTGGCCCAGGTGCCGCCGCTGCAGAAAGTCAACATCAACTACCCGACGCGCACCGGCCAGGTCTGGCCGCAATACATCGCTAAAGAAGGCGGGTACTACGAAAAATACGGGTTCGATGCGAACCTGGTGTTTGGCGTGCACCCGGCCGGCATCGCCATGTTGGTCAGCGGCGAAGCGTTGATGACTACCTACACCCTGGAACAAACCATGGTGGCGGCCTCCAAGGATGGCTCCCTTCTGGCGCTCGGCAGTCCGTTCAAGAAAAGCCTGTTTGCTCTGATGGCGAATAAGAACATCCGCGACCGGAAGGGCCTGAAGGGGAAGATTATCGGCGTAAGCCAGATCGGCGATGCGCCGTACAACTACACCATCGGGTTGATCGGCAAGGTGGGGCTGTCGCCGCGCGATGTAGAGTGGGTTCCGACCGGCGCCGACGTCAGCTCACGCGCCGCGGCACTGGTGAGCGGCCGCGTGGACGCCACCATGATCACCGCCCCCGTATACTTCAAGATCGAGCAGGAGGGCTTCAACAACCTCGGAAATATCAGCGACTACGAGGACATCTACGCTCCGTCGGTCTACCTGTTCAAGAAGAGCACCGTGACGGCCGATCCGCAGCTGGCCGAGCGCATGATCAAGGTCCACGCCGAGGCCATCCACCGCTTTTATGAAGACAAGGCGTTCGCCGTGAAAGCTTACATGACGTGGGATAAAGAAGCGCAGGCCGATGTGGAACGCGTTTACGATCACTATGCGAAGGTCAACACCTACGAACGTATCCCGTACATCCCCAAGCCGGCGGTGCAATACATCCTCGATCACCCCGCGGATCAGCGGGCCGCCGCGCAAATGCGGTCTTTCGACTTCCACAAGGTCATCGACAATAGCATGGTGGCCCGCCTGGTGCGCGAGGGCTTCTTCGAAAAACTGTTCGGGCCGGGTGTGAAGGCGGAACAAGACCGCAAAGAGAAACTGGCGTTCCGCTAAGCTTACTTACCGATCAGGTGTGTCTCGTCCTTGTCGTTTTCCTGGCAGATGAATTCGATCAGATCCGTATCCAGCATGATGCGCTGGTGCACCGTGACGGTCCACGGTTTGGTGTAGGCCTTGGGATCGTCAATGGTGACTTCGATTTCCAAGTGTCCGTAGTCGGGGCGGCGAAAGCGCTCGATCATTTTGCCGGTTTCGGTAATCGGACTGCCTTCCACGTCGAGCCATCCGTTATCGCGTAAGCTCGTGGTCTCCACCACCAGAGTGTCGCCATCCCACTTGCCGACCGAGTAGCCGAACCACCAGGGCTCCGGATCTTTGGGCGACGGCCGGCCATCGGTAAAGATCTGGCGCACGCCGGCGTTCGCCTCATAAAGGATCACGATCACCCCCGGAGTCTGGATCATCTTTCGCGGTTGTCCGTGGGTGTGAAGCTGCATCAGCCCGAGCGGCAAGCAATGCGCGTCGGGGTTGTCCACGCTATTGTTCGCGACTCGTTGGCGATGCAGTTCCGCGGCCCACGGCGTGAACGGTAGACCGTCCTTGAATGCCGCACCGAGGTTCCAGAATTGGCTCTGCCGGACGGCCAGCGGGATCAGATCACGGTCTGGCGGCGCATTCGCCGGCGGCGGCGCGGGAGCGGGTGTTCCGGGCGGCCGCTGATACAGCCAGACCCCGGAGAGGTCGGGATGGCCATCCGTCGCTCGGGGCGTGGGGCCGTTCTGGTTGGGCTTTCCATCGGCCGTTTTGGGAACTCCGGCCGTCGGGTAAGGCGGCCACTGCGCCCACATTCCTGGCGCGGAAACCAGCACCGCCACCGTGATTAGAGTCTTGCGGAAAGGGAGCGAAGTCGTCATCGCGGCATTCTGCCTTATCGTCCGCCGCCGGAACTTTCTACTTTGCTAAAATCCGCCACCTGGCGCGCCGAACCCGTCAACGCCAGGATGTGCAAGCCGGTGTTGGCGCGGTCGGCCGCGTAGATGTATCCACGGTCGTCCACCTCCACGTTGTTCGTCTGGATCGCGATCTTACAATGCTGCTCGGCGCCCTGGCCCACACACCGCTTGTCGGTCTTCTCGGTGATGGCAGGGATGAAGTAACCAATCTCCCTCGGATGGAACGGATCGCGCACATCCACCGCCCGCACACCAGCGTTGAAGTGGGCGATGAACAGCACCCGCTTGTAGTAAATCGGCGTGAAGCTCTCGTTCGAGGAATGCGTGCCGAAGCGTCCGCCCGCCGTGCAGAAGTTCCCACTGGCCTCGGGAACCGTCCACGTGGATGCGCCGACTGGCTTGGATTCCGTGGTGATGTCGAGGATCCGCACCATCTGCCGGAACTCGCGGCACTCATTCGGTCCCGTCTCGCCGATTAGCGCCAGAAAGTCTTTCACCTGGCCGTCCCTCTGCTTGGCAAACTCGGGGAGCTGCATCTGGAGCATCGGGAACGCCGTGTGCGCGCCGATATCCGGCGGAAAATCAACCCTCGCGATCACGGGATAACGCAGGTTTTCGTCGGTGGGTTCTTTGGGACCATTCAACAATTTCTCGCGATCGACGATCTCCAGGATGCCGTCGCGGGCGTTGTCATACGCGAAATACACGCGATTGCCCTTGGGGCCTGTGGAGATGGGGCCGTGCAGGCCGCCAGGCGTCTGGCCCCGCGCTCCCGGCTGCTGGCCCGGCAATCCGAAGTTGCGGATGAACACCGGATGCTCCGGATCGCTCAGGTCGTAGATCTGCGCCATGCGCGGCGTGCGCCAACCAACCACTCCGGACACCAGGTAGGCGATGCCGGTATCGCATTCCCACCAGCTTTTGTGCGTGTCGCGCAGCCCGCTGACGATCACGTTCAAGCGGCTGGGTTTGGCCGGATCGGTGACGTCCCACATCTCGTGCGCCGTATTCCCGAAGCTGCGCAACAGGTAGAACTTGTTTTTGTCGGCGTGCGGCAGTTCGCTGCCGCTGCACACGCGCGCCATTTGCGCGCCGCCGGCATCCCCTCCTTGTCCCTGTATTAGCTCGCCCGGGATGTGTGCGATGTACTTCGGATGTTTGGGATCGGTGACATCGAGAATCGACGTGCCGTTGGGCTCATCCTGGCCCGTGAGCGGGTTGCGTTGCACGCCGGCATGGTGGCCTACATATGCAATCCAGCGCTCGCCCTGCTTTTCGATCACCGGTTGATAGGCGCTCCGAGCCTGCAGGTCGTTGTAGCCTACCAGCTCCATGTTGCTCTTTTCGGCCTTTGACAGCGTCGCCGCCGCTGCCACAACGAAGCCCGCAAGTGCGCTACCAGTCAGCAGCAATCTGCTCCACCGCATATGCCCCTCCCTCTCTTTGCGTCTTGAAGGATACACCAAACGGCGTCAGCGGGACAGGGGGAGGCTGCTATTTGCAAGCACTCGCTCGCGGATGTTTCCCAGCACCATCTCGTGCACGCGATGAATGATATAGTCCGACCACCAGCGCCAGTAGTGCGCCGGCGCCAGGTGGTGTTGGTACCACGTGGTGGCCTCCAGCCGTGTGCCGCCATCCGATAGCTCAGTCAGGCGGAACTCGCCTTGCTTCGAAATCAGGAATCCGTCGAGGTGCGGGGGATGAATCTGCGAATACGGCGTCCACTCCTGCATCGGAAGCGGGTTGGAGGCAACCGTGAAACGAAGCTGCCGCCGGTCGTCCCAAATGAGCACCGGCTCGACCAGCTTGCCCGTCGAAAAATCGCAGTAGCGGGTTGCCGAAGGGCCGAAGCCTTCAATGTGGGAAGCAAGCGGAAAGGCTACACCTGCGCGAAACAGCGGATGCGACGGCGGAGCGAGTTTTGCCGGCTCCAGTATCGTTTGCCACACGAGCCCGGGAGAAGCGGGCAGTTCGATGGCGGTGGTTACCTGGAACCAATCGTCCGCCGGCAGGAACGCATGCTCCAGGCCGGCGCCGAATGGCGTGAGGCCGGCAATGAGCAGGAACATCGCTGGGTTTCTTGCGCCCTGAAGGTGCAGCAACCAGTAGCCGAGAAGCCCGCCAACCATTGCCAGCGGCAGCGCGAGCGGTAGCGCCATGACCAGGCAGATCACACCTTCGATGGCCACGGCGATCAGCGCCCCACCGAGCAGCATAACCGCGACAATAGAAACCAGTAAGGCATTCCTCACACTGATGGTTCTTCTCTGCCCCAGTAGCAGCGTAGCCATGAAGCCTGTGAACAGCGGCACCAGCAGGAAGAGGGTCCAGCCGTAGGTTCGTTCCATCATAGTGCTGGCCGCTACGGCGAAGACTCCGAGCGGAACTGTCGCAAGCGCGGACCAAAGTGCGCTGCTCAGCATCGGGCTGGAGGATTCCTCTTCCGGCTCGCGCCAACCGCGCCTGGCAGCCCAGAACAACAACGCAAGTATTCCACAAACGCACGCCGCTATCGCCGACGAACCGAGTCCTCCGAAATTTAGGTGGAAAGGATGGAGGTAATTGAAGAAGCCCCACTTCGCCCCCAGAAGCCCGGCCAACAGGCGAAGCAGGTTGTGCGCACCACCCACCATGGCAACCAGAATCAAGCACCGCCGCGCCGTCATTGCGTTCGCCCCCCTTTCACCAGCAGCTTTCGCAGCTTTCCGCGCAGCCGGGTCAAGCTCGGTAGCGCCCCTTTGGGAAGCTTCTGCAAATCCGCGTAGAACGCCAGCATGTTGTCGAAGAAGTCCAGCATGGCGGTGACGCGTTCAGCCGTGTAGGTCTCTGTTTCGACATTGGTTTCGTTGAGGCAGCTGCGCAGCATTTCCACCGTGGGGTCCAATTCCCGCCGCTTTCGCTCAGCCACAATGATCTCGAACATCTGCCAAACGTCCTTCAGCGACTCGAAATGATCGCGCCGGTCGCCCAGCACGTGCGTCACCCGCACTATGCCCCAGCCCTGCAATTCGCGCAGGCTGTTGCTCACGTTGGAGCGCGCCACCGACAACGTGGCCGCAATTTCTTCGGCCTGCATCGGCTTTGGCGAGAGGTACAGCAACGCATGCACCTGCGCGACGGTGCGGTTGATTCCCCAACGGGCCCCCATCTCACCCCAGTGCAGGATGAAGCGTTCTTGGACAGGCGTTAATGTTGTGTCAGACATTTCTGTTAAAACAGAAATAACAGAAACAGCGTGGGGCTGTCAAGACCGCCGTGGTAAATTTACATGGCCTTTGGTTAGCTTCGGGCGAGAGTCCGCTCCATTACGGTTGCCGGCGCGACCGTCAAGCAGCGGGAGCTGAGCGTGATAGAATTGAGATCTCCCAACATGGAACGCGCGAGCAAGCTCATTCAGGGCATGAGACTGCCTAGCGATATGATCACCGCGGAAGAAGTAGCCTGCGCCGCGTGGCCGAATGCGGTTGGCAAGAAGATTGCCGCGCATACGCGCGCGGTCCGCATGGTGCGCACGCGGCTCGTCGTTGAGGTAGAAGATCGCGTCTGGCAGCGGCAATTGTTCGCGCTCACGCGCCAGATCCTGGTGAATCTGGAAAAGAATCTCGGCCCGGAGATGGTGGACGATCTGGAATTCCGCATCGTGCCGCGGCGCCGCGAGCCCCAACGCGCCGCCCAAGCCATGCCGGTTTCACAGGACGAGGCCGAGAATATCGCCGACCCGGTTTTGCGCAGCATCTACCGGGCAGCCCGGATGAAGGCTGGAACGTGAAGATCACGGAAAAAGAAGTTCGCTACGTGGCTGACCTGGCGAACCTCCAGCTCACCGACGACGAGGTAAAGCGGTTTGGCGCGGACTTAGACGAAGTCCTCGAGCACATGGACAAGCTCAAGGAGATCGATACCAGCGGCGTCGAGCCCATGGCGCAGGTGCTCTATGACGCGGAGGAGACCGCTACCCTGCGGCCCGACGTTCCCCGCCCGCCCCTGAGCAACCAGGCGGCGCTGGCGAATGCCCCGCAACCGGGAGCCGGCTATTTTAAAGTGCCCAAGGTAATCGAACGCTGATCCATGGACGTCGCTTCCCTGACCGTCGAACAGGTCCGCGCCGGACTGCTGGGCCGCCGCTTCAGCGCCGCGGAACTGGCGGCTGAGGCGTTGCGCCTGGCCGAAGCGGAGAACGCCAAAACCAACGCCTTTCTTCGATTCTCATCCGAACGCGCGCAGGCCGCCGCCAAGAGAGTGGACGAAGCCATCGCGCGCGGCGAAGAACCGAGGCCGCTCGCGGGCGTCCCCATCGCCGTGAAGGACGTAATCCTCACAGCGGGCCTCACCACCACCTGTGCGTCCCGGCTGCTGGAACACTATGTGCCGCCCTACGACGCCACCGCCATCGTGCGTCTGGAGCAGGCCGGCGGCATCATCATCGGTAAGACGAATTGCGACGAGTTCGCCATGGGTTCCTCGAACGAGAACTCGGCTTTCGGACCAGTGCGCAATCCGGTGGCCCTCGACCGCGTGCCGGGTGGATCGAGCGGCGGCTCGGCGGCTGCGGTGGCGCAGGGCACCGCCGTGGTGGCGCTAGGCTCGGATACGGGCGGCTCCGTTCGGCAGCCGGCATCCTTTTGCGGCGTGGTGGGCGTGACCCCCACTTATGGCCGCGTATCCCGCTACGGCCTTACCGCCTTCGCCAGTTCGCTGGATCATATCGGCCCGCTCGCGAAGAACGTGCATGACGCCGCCGTGGTATTGGGCGTAATCGCCGGGCGCGATCCTGCCGATTCCACTTCCGCCGATGCGCCCGTGCCGGACTACACCGCGGCTCTCAACGGCCAAGTCAAAGGATTGAAGCTAGGTTTACCGCGCGAATATCTAAAAGACTTGACCAGCGAATCCGGCGATTTGATCGCGCGCGGCGTGGAGGCGCTCAAGAAGCTGGGTTGCGAGGTCCACGACATCAGCTTGCCTTCCACCGACTACGCCGTGGCCACCTATTACATCATCTGCACGGCCGAAGCCAGCTCGAACCTGGCGCGCTTCGACGGCGTTCGCTACACCTTCCGCTCCGGCAGTTCCGATACGCTCTCCGATATGTACCGAAACACACGCGGCACGGGCTTCGGGGCAGAGTGTAAGCGGCGCATCATGCTCGGCACCTATGTGCTCAGCGCCGGATACTACGATGCGTATTATCTGAAAGCGCAAAAGGTGCGTGCCCTGATCGCGCGCGATTTTGCGCGTGCGTTTGAACAGGTGGATGCCGTGATCGCGCCGGTTTCTCCGTTCCCGGCGTTCCGGCTCGGTGAGAAAGTGGACGATCCGCTTGCCATGTACCTATCCGACATATATACAATTACGGGTAGCCTGGCAGGGATTCCGTGCATGAGCGTGCCGTGCGGAAGAACTGCCGAGGGATTGCCGGTAGGCATGCAGATATTGACCAGACACTTCGACGAGACCACGATGTTCCGGCTCGCCGACGCATTTGAGAAAGCCGGCGGGTCCATCTAGGCGCCGCGGGCTTCAGTTCAGAGAGACAAGGAGAACATATGCCATTCACGCTTCCATCGCTGCCCTATGCACCCGATGCATTGGAGCCTCACATTGACAAGATGACCATGGAAATCCACCAGGGCAAACACCACGGCGCCTACGTCACCAACCTGAATAAGGCGCTCGAATCCGCGCCCGACCTGGCTAACAAGACAATCGAAGAGCTGCTGGCCAACAACTGCGCTATCGTTCCCGAGAACATCCGCACCGCCGTGCGCAACAATGGCGGCGGCCACATCAACCACAGCATGTTCTGGAAGATCATGAAGCCGGGCGGCGGCGGACAGCCTGTTGGCAACGTAGCCCAGGCCATCACCGGCACTTTCGGCGGCCTCGATGCGTTTAAGGAAAAGATGAACCAGGCGGGCGTGACCCGCTTCGGCTCCGGTTGGGCGTGGCTGGTGAAAACCGGAACGAAGGTGGACATCTACTCCACCGCCAACCAGGATAGCCCCGTGATGGAAGGGAAGTATCCCGTGATGGGCATAGACGTGTGGGAGCACGCCTACTACCTCAAGTATCAGAATCGCCGCCCCGACTATCTTGCCGCCTGGTGGAACGTCATCAATTGGGCGGAAGTTGAAAACCGCTTCAACGCCGGGAAGGAAACCATGGGCGCGGGGCGACTCTAGAGTTCACGCCCCTTACTGGCGGCGCAGACGACAACAGGCACATCGTCTGCGCCCGCTAGCTTTATTTCCCCACAACCACGATGTGGTAACTGTCCGGCAACAGCGGCGGGCGACCCTTCTTCTGCCCTTCTTTCTGTTCCGGAGCGGGTCCGGTTTCGGCCGCGGACAGGTAGATGCGGTGGGTCTTTTCATCGAGCGCCATCGTTCGCGCGGTTCGCTCGGTGGTAACCGTGTCCACGGCCTCGTACTTGCCTTTCACTTCCTTGACGATAGTGAGCGTTCCATCCTGCCCGTTGGAACTGAAGGCCAGGCCGCTTGCCGGATCGAACGCAGCAGCATCGGACCCGGCTCCGATCGCCGGCGTGGCAATCACCTTTAGGGTCGCGGCGTCTGTCACCGCCATCATTTTGTTCTCGCACACCGAAAACAGTTTGTGGTTCTTGGTGTCGATTGCCAGCCCCGACGGTGCGTCGCAAGGCTCCAGCTTCGCGCGGCGAGTCACGGCAGGTTTCTGCGCATCGATCTCGACAATCTCGCTGGTTTCCTCGATGTTCGCGTAAATCTTTCCGGCGCCGTCCACAACGCAGAATTCCGGTTTCTGGCCGACCATGAACGTAGCCACCACGGCGCCGGTCTTAGCGTCAATCGCGGTGGAATCGTTCGAGCGGCCGTTGAAGGTGAAGACCCGCTGCGTCTTGGGTTCATAGCAGATCGCATCCGGGTTGGTCCCCGTGGCCACGGACCCGGTCTTCTGCAGAGTCTTCAAATCGAAGATGGTCACGCTGTTGGCGCGGCCGTTGCTGGTGAATCCCTTGTTAAGTTCCGGTGCGATCGCGATCCCGTGCACGCCCTGCGTGTCGGCAATCTCGCCGACTTTCTTGCCGGTATCCACGTCGATCACTTCCACCTGGTTGCCATGCGAGGCATACAGCCGGTGGGCGGAACTGTCCATGATCAAATAATCCCAGAATCCTCCGCCGCCGAGCTTGATCGTGCTGAGGACATGATAGCCTTCCGCTGCCATAGCCGCAGCGGCGAAACCGAGCAAAAGAACATACTTCATGGTTGTGTTCCTCTCTGCGAGTGTCAGTATATTACCGTCGAGATGAATAGACAATGAATGCACGGGGTAAACAATAGACGGCCCTGTTGTTGCCCTTCTCTGCAGACTCGGGTGTATTTGCAGACGAGGACGAACGCAAGCGAGCTAAGCGGATGGCCGAGGACTACTGGAGACGATTATACGGCAAACATCCGCTCGGATTTGGTGGCTGCGCCACGGCGGTTGTCTTCGAAAGAAGCTGCCCGAACAATAATCTTCCAATATTTTGGGCCCCATCATCAAGTTGGGTACCCTTGTTTCCTCGATGACTTAATCTCGGAATGATTTAGGAGGCCTAATCTCCCGACACCGTCTCGTACCGCTCCTCCGCCGCCGTCGGCTTCGACGCCGCCAACTGCCCCAGCGTCACATGGATCTGCGGCATCGCGCCCGTTTCGAAGGAGCCCGACAGCGAGTCCAGCTTGTCGCGCAGCATTTCGCGGCGCAGGCGAGCTTCGAATTCCTGCAACTGGCTATCGACGTTCTTAGCCTTCTGCTTGTTGCGGACCATGTCTTCGCGGTAGCGCTTCAGGAAGTAGCCGATGGTCTCCACACGAATCCTGATCGACCCGGTCGGCTTGTTCTCGTCGATGTCTTTGAAGCAGAAATACGGCGTACCGGAGTGCTCGACAATCTCTTCGACCACGCTGTAGATCGGCGCGTCATGGCCGCACTTGAAGCTCGATAACTCCAGCGCGACCAGGTTCGGATGCCGCGCCACGTACTTCGCGGCCCACACCTTACGGCTGGTGTTTTCGCTATACGAGTTCTTCCAAACGTCATCGATCGACATCGGATGCGGAAGGTCACCCGCCTCCACTTCCGGCCCGAACAAGCGCCAGATAATGTCATCGTCGATGGGCAGGCAGTCTTGCGCGAACACCGGATAGCCGAGCTTCTGGAACTCTTCCAGAATTTCGTGGTTCACACCGGGATCGTTGTGATACGGCCGTCCCAACAGCACCACCCCCAGCTTGTCTTCACGCTCCAGCCGCTCCAGGACCTCGCGCGCCGCGCCCCGCATGGTTACGTTGTCGAAATACCGCAACGCGCGATAGCCTTCCTCAACCGCTCGCTTGTTCTCCTCGGGCGACAGACCCAGAATATCTTTGAACTGCTCGAAGAGCTGCCGCTCGAGGAGGTCGGGTTTGGAGAGGTTAACGAAGGTGTCCAGGAAGAGAACGCCTTTTTCGGCGAACAGATCGCCTTCCTTGATGAATGCCGCCTTCACCGCCTCGGGCGTGGTCGCCACGGTGGGGCAGGAGCGGCTCGCCTGAACGTTATACAAATCGGTCGTCAGGCAATCGATCATGGGGAAGAAAATAATGTCCAGCGGCTTCTTGGCGTGCACCTTATACAGCAGGTTGTGCACGTGCGGAATACCCAGCTTCGAAGGGAAGCACGGGTCGATGGCGCCGCGCTTGGCGCCCTCTTTGTACAGTTCCTCGCTGGTGAAGTCGGAGAAGACGAGGTTCTCGGGCTTGATTCCCAGCGCAGCGAAATACCCGCTGAAGATGGGCGTCTGCGAGTACATGTTCAGTACGCGCGGCATCCCGATGCGCAGCGAGGAACGCTTCTTCATCAGTTCGGCGCGTTTCTTCTGTGCGGCCGTGAACTGGTACTTTGGCGGTGCATCCGCCACCAGCGGTACTTCGGGCACGCGGAACACGCCCTTGGCGGCGATCTCGACGAAGTTCGGATTGGCCTTCTTGACCTTGTCGAGGTTGCCCTTGATACCGCGCATCTCCTCAATGTTCTCGACGGTGCCCTTTTCGCAAGTGGCCAGGATCAGCCGCTGCGCGCCGGCCTCCAGCGGAACCTTGGTCTTGACCGGCGGCTTGTAGTCGATGTTGATGATGTTGGTCTTGACATCGATAAACGTACGCAGGCACTTGTTCTTGCAGAAGTAGCAGCGGGTAGCTTCCTCGCGCGTGGTCTTGTAGGCGATGTGCGCGCAGGCATCCAACCCAATGAAAGTGGTGGTGCGTCCGTTATCCCATAGCCGCCCGGCCTCGAGCGCCCCGCCGATGGCTCCGGCTTCACCGCAATGCTCGTGAACGATA
>DASZIV010000045.1:0-74867 GCA_035948775.1 Bryobacteraceae bacterium | reverse complement strand
TGGATGCAATCATTTCCCCGGCGAAGAGGAAAAGCATTACAGCCTTGAGATTAAGCCGGATACTGTTCAGGATATGTGGCCTGATCTGCGGCAGGACCACGCGGTAAGCCACGTCAAAATCGCTGGCGCCCAGAGTAAAAGCTTTTACCAGCTGCTCGTTGGGAACTCCGCGGGTCAGGTTAAAGGTGTCCAGTATGATCGTGGGGGTCACCCCGATAACGATCAACATCACCTTCGACAGTTCATCGATGCCAAACGCAATGAACAGAATCGGCAACAACGACAGCGCAATGATCTTGTCGAAGAAGAGGATGAAGCGCAGAAAGAACGCGCCGACGTATGGGAACAGGCCCATGTGGAGGCCCAGCAGTACCGCGGGAATCAGCAGCACCATGCTATAGAAGAAGCGCCGCGAGGTCGCCTTCGTGTCGTTCCATAGCATGCTATTCAGGAAGCGCTGGACTGGCGTAGCGGCCTGGGTCTGGGACTCGTCATCTTCGGCGGGCTTCAGGACTGCATCGGACATGCCGCGCACCATCTGCGCGACGGTTGGCATCACGCGATCTTCCGGGTTCTGGTGGTGCCGCGCGTTGGCCACATAAAAGTACGCGGCGATGCCTACGGCAAAAAGGCTCCACGAGAGTAATGCCGCCAATGTGCGTTTCGGTTTGGCGTGAATCAACAGAAACCCAGCCGACATAGGTCACCTAAAGTTTGTTCTGTGCTGCCATCTGCATATAAGTCAAGTCGAACTGCAGCCGTACACGGTCAGTCTTGCCTTGCACCGAACTATCTGGATAGCGAATGGCCACGTCATCCACCGCTTTTGTTTCCGCGCCGAGAAGGCCGTGGTCGAAACAGAACTGCCGTACCAGAGCCATTTTCTGTTTCAGATCGGGAGAAGCTCCGAATGCAGCCGCGGATTGCGGCGTATAGAACATTTTGGTGGTGCTCAATTGTTCTTTATAAGATTCCAGCGTGTCCTGTGAACCTTCGGCAATTGCCGTGAGTACCTTGTCGGCGGCTGCGCCTGTGCCGGACATGGCCGCCAGCATTTCATACCAGGCGCCCGCCAGGGCTTTGGCAAACTTCGCTCCTGACCCGTCGGGGCGATTCAGCACGTCCGTGCGGACCACCGTAAGGTCCAGAATCTCCCCTGGAATCTGAGCCGAATTGAAAAGCGAAGTGATCCCCTTCTGCCGCAGAATCTGCGAGACCAGCGGTTTCCAAGTGACCACGGCCGACGCGCTGGTGTCGCTCAAGAACGCAGTGGCAATGTCGGAATCCGACGTGTTGATCATGCGCACGCGCTTGCTCTGGTCGCGTAGGCCGGCGATGGTCATGGCACGATCGAAAAGGTACTCCGATACGGTTTTCTCGACCAGCAGCATCTTCTTGCCGGCCAGGTCTTTCATTTGCAAACCGTTGCGCACCAGCAGTTGATCATTCCCGTTCGAATAATCGCCGATCAACACTGCCGTGGTCGGCACGCCCGATGCCGCCGGCATATCCAGCGCTTCCATGTTGGTCATGGTGCAGGCATCGATGTTGCGGGCGACAAATGCGTCCAGCGAGGGCGCGTAATCGAACCGCTGAACCTTGATGTTGATTCCGTACTTATCGGCCCACTTATGCAGCAGGCCGGACTTGTTCATGTAGTAATACGGAGTCCAGCCGGCGTAGACAGACCATCCGACTGTAAATGAGGGTTTCTCCGCCAAACCGGACAGCGCGGCTAGCAGTAATAAGGATAGGACTCGCAACATCTCCGTCACCTTGAGCCGAAACGCCGCGGCGACGGGGCCTCGAAGCGATCTTAGTCGGATTCTAGCACAGCGGTCCGTTTGCACTAACTCGAAGTTCTCCATAAACCCCACTTATAGCGTTGACACAGCGCCAGAATTGAAGTCATCCGACGGCCTCGTGGCGTAGCATGAGCAGTTGCTGTCCGGGCGACACCAACACACCCGCTGCGCAGTTGAGCTGCACAACGGTACCCGCGGCCGGGGCCGCCACTGCGATTTCCATCTTCATGGCCTCGAGTACCAAGAGCTTCTGCCCTGCCTCGACGCGCTCGCCGGTTTCCACTGCAACATTCCAGACGCTCGCCATTACCGGCGAGCGGACTGCGCGGCATCCTTCCGGCACCGTCATGTCAGGGGCGGGGACCGAACCGTTTTGCTCGGCGATTTCCAGAAAAGAGTCCGCGCCCGCCTCGGCCCAGCGTTCACGTTCCTCAAGAAAGGCCTGCTGCTGGCGCCGCTTGAAGGCCAATGCTTCCTTCTCGATGGAACGCTGGAAGACGTGGTAGTCCTTGAGCCGAAACTCCTGTTGGTCGATGCGCAGCGAGTACTGGCCGTGCGGAAATGCGTCGCGGATTTCGAGCAACTCTTCGGCGGAGACCGGAAACAGCCGGATTTGATCGAAGGACCGCAGCAGCCAAGGCGTGCCCGGCTGAAATTCGCGCGTGGAGCGGTAGGTGTTCCACATCTGCACGGTACGTCCGACAAATTGATATCCGCCAGGACCCTCCATGCCGTACACACACAGATAAGCACCGCCGATCCCTACGGCGTTTTCAGGCGTCCAGGTGCGCGCGGGATTGTACTTGGTGGTGACCAGGCGGTGGCGCGGATCGATAGGGGTAGCAACCGGCGCGCCCAGGTATACGTCGCCCAAACCCAGCACTAGATAGCTGGCGTTGAAAACGATTTCCCGTACGGCATCGATCGACGGCAGGCCGTTGATGCGACGAATGAATTCGATGTTGCTGGGGCACCATGGCGCATCCGGACGCACGCCTTGCGTGTATTTGCGAATCGCGAGTTGAGTGGCCGGGTCATCCCAGGAGAGCGGCAGGTGGACGATGCGCGAGGGCGCCACGATGTCATCCAGATCAGGAATTCGCTCCTCACAAGCCTCCAGGCTTTCCAGCAGAGCTTCACGCCGCAGGCGGCGCGAATCGTAGTGAATCTGCAGCGACCGGACGCCGGGAGTGATATCCAGAATGCCCGGCAGCGCGGCCTTGCCCAGTTGCTCTTCGAGCGCGTGGACGCGGAATCGAAGATTGAGGTCCAGCAGGTTTGGTCCGTACTCCACCAGCAGGCAGCGGTCACCATCTGCGCGATAAGCCACGGTACTATTGCGATGCAGCACGGGTTCTCCGCGGGCCGGTTCCGCGGGCAGAATCGGCAACTCTCCGCTAAGCGTGCAAATCGCGCAATCCAGGTCCCGCTCCATGCGAGTCGCCTGTCCCAGTGACAACGGATGGAAACGGACCGTATCGCCCGGCTTAAGCTGCCCGACCTTCCACAGCTCGGCCTGCACGATAGTCGCAGGGCATACGAATCCACCGAGGCTTGGACCATCCGGTCCGAGGATCACAGGCATATCGCCGGTGAAATCAATGGTGCCCACCGCATACGCGTTGTCGTGAATGTTGGAGGGATGCAGCCCCGCTTCGCCGCCGTCCTGGCGGGCCCACTTTGGTTTCGGGCCGATCAGACGCATGCCAGTTCGATCGGAATTGTGATGAACTTTCCAGGTGTTGGAAAAGAATGAGTCGATGTCTTCGGTCGTGAAGAAATCCGGCGCTCCGTGCGGGCCATACAACACACCGATGCGCCACTCTGTTCCGTAGGCGGGCAGAAGACCACGCGGTAGAGTGCCCGCGCGGGCGCCTTCGCTTCGCCCTACATGGAGCACGTCGCCCGCGCGTAATATCCGTCCGGCGTGGCCGCCAAATTTACCCAGAATGAAGGTGCTCCGGCTTCCGAGGTACTCGGGCGCTTCGAGCCCGCCGGCAATCGCCACATAAGCGCGGCCGCCGCCAGCCTGCGCATTACCCAATTCCAAAATCGACCCTGCTTTCACCGGCACTGCCTGCCAACGAGGAATCAGTCCGCCGTCGAGCCGCGCTCCGAAATCGGCGCCAGTGACCGCGATGACGGCATCACAACCGAAGCGCAGCGTCGGCCCGATGACGGCAATCTCCAGACCGGGAGCGCCTTCCGGATTACCCACGATCCGATTCGCGAGGCGAAACGCCAGCGAGTCCATCGGCCCCGATGGCGGGATGCCAACGCGCCAATAACCCAGGCGGCCCGGGTAATCCTGAATGGTGGTTTGCGTACCGCCATTAAGCGCTTCCACGTCGTTGCGGCGAAACGGAAATTCGCGCAGGTAAGCAGTAGTGACGCCGCCGGCGGCGAAACCCTCGGCCGCGCAAAGCTGTCTCAGGTATTCGAGATTCGTCTCGATGCCGGCGATCCGGCAATCCGCAAGCGCGCTACCCAGCCGCGCGAGCGCCGCGGCGCGGTCCGGCCCACGAACGATAATCTTGCCCAGCATCGGATCGTAATAGGGAGTTACTTCCGTTCCGGATTCCACCCAGGTCTCAATGCGTGCGTCGCGGGGCCATTGCACCTCTGACAGCCTGCCCGCGCAAGGCTGAAAATTGCGGGCGGAGTCCTCGGCATAGATGCGGACCTGGATCGAGCAGCCTGTAGGGTGGACTTCGATCTGCGGCAGCGGCGGCATGTCGCCGGCGGCTTGCCGCACCATCCACTCCACCAGATCGACACCTGTCACTTCCTCAGTGACTCCGTGTTCCACTTGCAACCGGGTGTTGACCTCGAGGAAATAAAACGTGCTCGAATCGTTGTCGTAAATGAATTCGACTGTACCGGCGGATTGATAGCGGACGGCCCGGGCGAGCCGGACCGCCGATTCGAGAAGCTTTTCGCGAATGTCCGCAGCGAGATCGGGAGCAGGCGTCTCTTCGATCACCTTCTGATTACGGCGCTGGACGGAACAATCGCGTTCGCCAAGCGCGATCACGCTACCCGCGCCATCGCCAAAGATTTGTACTTCCAGATGGCGCGCGTTGGCCACAAATTTCTCAAGATACAATCCGGCCGTTCCAAAGCTGGCGTGGCTCAACCTTTCCACCGCTTCATAGGCGGCAACGAGTTCCGCGGGGGACGCGCAGAGCCTCATGCCAATCCCACCGCCGCCCGCCGTGCTCTTCAACATAACGGGGTAGCCGATCGTCCCCGCCGCGTCGGCAGCTTGCTGCGGACCGTCCAACAGTCCGGTTCCCGGTAGCATGGAGAGACCGTTCTCAGAAGCGATTTCGCGCGCCGTGTGCTTCAGCCCGAATGCGCGAATCTGTTCGGGAGTCGGTCCGATAAAGACGATACCTGCGGCCGCACATTCATCGGCAAAGTTGGCGTTTTCGCTGAGGAAGCCATATCCCGGATGGATCGCCTCGGCGCCGGTCTTGCGCGCCGCTTCGAGCAGCTTCGAAGCGCAGAGATAGCTCTCCGCCGCCTGTGAAGCCCCGATGCCGACTGCTTCATCGGCCTGCTCCACGTGCAGCGAATGACGGTCCGCATCGGAAAAGACCGCCACCGAACCGACGCCCATTCGCCGCAGCGTTCGAATGACGCGGCAGGCGATGGCGCCCCGGTTCGCGATGAGGACCTTGCGGAACATCAGTGCTCCGGCGCACTCCACACCACAACTTCCACCGGAGTCGGATCGTAAGCATTGCAGGGATTGTTGAGCTGCGGACAATTGCTGATGAGAGCCACCACGCCGGCTTCGGCCCTCATCTCGACATACTTCCCCGGCTCGGAGATGCCGTCCTCGAACGTCAGCCTGCCTTCTGGAGTCACCGGCACATTCATGAAGAAGTTGATGTTGCTGATGATGTCCCGCTTGTCCATTCCGCGGCCCCACTCCGTAACCGCCTTCAGAAAACTGCTGCGGCAGGCATGCATGTGCCGTTTGTCGATTGCGTAACGCACCATGTTGCTTTCGTTCGCACAAGCTCCGCCCAGCGTGTCGTGGCGGCCGCAAGTATCCGCCACGATGGTCAATAGCACGGTGCCCGCCGTCGACATCAGGCGCGTACCGGTGGTGAGGTAGATATTGCGCTGGTCCCGGATAGTGTCCTGAGCGCTATAGCGGTCCGAATAATCGTGCGCATTGTAGAAAAGTGTATCCACGGCCTGATTACCGTGCAGATCGACGATGCGGAGGATCTGTCCCTTCGCGAGTTCGTGCATCCAGGGCTCACCCGCCGGAATGACGCGGCGATAGCTTGCGTCACGGGGGTCTAGTCGGCTTTCGACGATTTGTTTGGCGCTCACGTTCGGGCTCCTAGAGAAAATACCTTTCTGTCAGCGTGAAGCCCCGGCCATTTTCGGGCCGCGAGAGCCGGCATGGATCGTCCGGGCCGGGCGGTGCGACGTGGCGAATCGACGCCTGGACCGGTCGCGGATCGTATTTCGGCTTCGGATCGAGGGGATGCTGGCAAGTGTTGAGAATGGTGAGCACGTTCATCTCACTACGCAGCTCGACAAATGCGCCGGTTTGCGAATTACCCGTGTGGAACGCCATGCCGCCGTCCTCGCCGACATCCACCCGGCTGAAAAAATTGACGTTGGCAATCAGGTCGCGAGATCCCAAACCCCATTTCCCCAGTTCCACCAAGAAACTGTCTCGCGCGTTCTTGTGGTAATCGTTCCGGCAGTCCTGGTAGGTTGCGCCGCCATATTTCGCTTTCACCAGCGCCGCATTGGAACACCCGCCGATGGGATCGTGCCAACCCACGCTATCTTCCGTAATGGAACACAGCACGCGGCCCATGTCGGAATAGAGTACGAACCCCTTGGTCAATCGCGCGATGTGCTGCACCTTAAGCGTGTCCGGCATGTTGTACCGCTCAGCAGTGCATTCATAGTTGTAAAAGATGGCGCCCACGTTTGCGCCGCCCGTCACGTCGGTCAGGCGCAGAGCCGTGCCGCGCTTCAGCACATGCGACCATGTCGCGCCCGGCTGAATGGTCTCTTCCCACAGAACCGCTAATTCACCCACACGCACTCTCCTGTCTCGCCCAATTGATATACGGATTCCGAAAGAGGGGCTATCGGCAGGCAGGAGGGCCGCAGCAGACGTCCATGCGGGTCAAGCGCAACAGCACGCGCAACGAGATTCGCGGTCGCGTACTGCGCCCTGGCTGCCGGAGAGACATGCCGACAGTATGCCAGAGTGTTCGCCGGCCCTGTCACGAATAATTTCTATGGAGTTTATAAACCGCCCACTCCCTCACGGTCGTGGTTCATTGGCGTGTCGTCCCATGGAAGCGCTCGCGTCAGCAAGGGGCCCGCCACGCCCTGATAACTCCCATCCAAAAGATTATGTTGACACCTAATCCGGTGTTGCACATAATTCGGGGAAGGCTCCGGGGACGACTCTGCGTTCCGGCCTTAGGCCTCTGTCCAGCCAAACTCTTCGTTAAGAGCCGCTTTGCCCCAGTCCGGCGAATTGATTTCTATCAATACTTTGCAGTTCCATCACGCGGAAGTCTGTAAGGAGGGTTTTCATGATGAGATGCGTTGCCGGCATTCGAATGAAGACGTGGGTTCTGGCGGGTCTATTGGTATGTGCCTGGAGCGCTTATGCGCAATCGACCACCTCACTGCGCGGCACAATCACGGACGCGCAAGGCCTGGCGTTACCCGGAGTGGTACTAACTCTCACTAACGTCGATAACGGCGCCCTGCGCTCGGCCACCACAGACTCCGCGGGCGCGTACGTGTTTCCCCAGGTGCCGCCAGGCATGTACCGCATGAAGGCCGAAAAGACCGGCTTTACCGTCGCTACGCGTGACGGGATTCAATTGCTGGTGAATACGCCCGCAACCCTTGACCTTTCCTTGGCCGTCGGCACGACCACCCAAACGGTGGATGTGGTCGGAGAAGCCAGCGCCATCAATACTGTCGACGCATCGATCGGCAATCCGTTCAGTGAGCAGCAGGTACGGCAGCTTCCGCTGCAGACCCGCAATGTGGTCGAACTTCTCAGTCTGCAACCCGGTGTCACGTCGTCGGGCGAAGTGATGGGCGCCCGCCGCGATCAGAACAATATCCTTCTCGACGGTGCGGATGTAAACAACAATCAGAATTCCGGCCTGGTAGCGCAGAACACGAACACCGGTACGGGCGGATATCAAGGATCCAACGCCAACGGCGCAAATACTAACTCGGGATTCAACGCGGTGTTACCGATCCCGCTCGACTCCGTGCAGGAATTCCGCGTGACGGTGGCGGGCGAAGGCCCCAATCAAGGCCGATCATCCGGTGGCCAGGTTGTCCTGGTGACTAAAAGCGGCACGAACCAATTGCACGGCTCCCTGTATGAATACAACCGCAACACCGCGACCGCGGCCAACACGTGGTTCAACAACCAGGCGGGCGTGCCACGGCAGCCTCTGGTGCGCAATCAATTTGGAGGCTCCGTAGGCGGCAAGATCGTCAAAGATCGCGCGTTCTATTTCTTCAACTACGAGGAGCGCATCGATGCCAGCGGCGTGTCGCAAGTCCGCGCGGTGCCTTCGGACACGCTGCGGCAAGGAACCCTCGCGTTTCAGTTGCAAGATGGCTCGGTGCAGACACTGACACCGGCGGAGATCGCCCTCGTCGATCCGCTTCACCAGGGCGTCAACGCCAATATTCTGAAAGTGCTGAATCAATACCCCCATGGCAATGACCCGGCGTACGGTCAGGATGGCGGCCTGAACTTCAGCGGTTTCCGCTTCAACGCTCCAAGCAAACGGAACGACAAAGCCATCGTCGGCAAGCTCGATTTCCATTTAGATACTGCCGGAAAGCATACCTTGAGCGTGCGAGGAACGCTTGCGGACAACAAGGATGACCAGGTGCTTGCACAGTTTCCGGGACAGGCGCCGGCCTCTACTCTGCGAGACACCAGCAAGGGTTTCGCGACGCAGTACAGCTGGATCATCAAGCCGAACCTCATCAACGTGGTGAACCTCGGGTACACGCGCTATAGTCCGTCGCTCTCGGGCGCCACCGGTCCGGTCCTGTTCTTCACGGGTATCGATTCGCTTCAGAATTACACCGCGCGCCCTTACGGTCAGACGCTGCCCACCTGGAACCCGTCGGACGATCTCACTTGGATTAAAGGGAAGCACACCATTACCGCAGGGTTCAACGGCCGCTTCATCAGCAACTATTCTTCTTCGTTTACCAACTCGTTTGCCCGGTACGGATATGGCGCTACCGAGTTGATCGGCCTGGGCTCGGACATCGATAACGCCGTCACGGCTTACATCCAGCAGCGTGCAGGCGCTGATGCGCAGTTGGCCTCCCCGACCTCGGTTGCCAATGGCTTGGGCGCATTGTTCGGCCTGGTGAATGACGATTTCCATACCGACTTGTTCTCTAAAACCGGCGCGCCCCTTCCACAGGGCACGCCGCAAGTGCGCAAATTCATCGAGCGGGACTACGCGCTGTACATCGGAGACACCTTCCGCGCCTCGCGCGAGCTCACCATCACGGCGGGCCTTCGGTGGGAGAACTTCCGCCCGCCTTATGAAGCGAACGGACTGCAGGTGGCGTCCACCGTCCCCCTCACCACGTACTTCGCCGAGCGCAATTACTTGCAAGGCCAGGGCGTGCCCCAAAATGCCATGCCGAATGCGCTGTTGAGCTGGGGACTGAACGGCCCAGGGAATGGCAAGCCCACGTGGTGGGCGCCGGATAACCGCAACTTCGCGCCGCGCCTGGGCCTGGCGTTTGCGCCATCGAACCGCGAGGGGGTCTTGGGCAAATTGTTCGGCAAGAACGGCGTTTTCCGCGCCGGCGCAGGAATTGCCTATGACCGCTTCGGGAGCGACTTGATCACGCAATACGATCAGTTCGGCTCCATCGGCTTGGCCACCGCCTCCAATTTCTCGGACTCCTACAGTTTCAGCACCAGCCAGCGGTATACCGGCGGCGCTCCGACGCTGCCTGCTCCGCCGCAGGAAACGTTCCCGTTCACGCCGCCCAATATCGCCGCCATCGCCGGTGAGTTCGAAGGCATCGCACCGAACCTGAAGCCGCCCTACTCGTACTTGTTGAACGCGAGTTTCGCGCGGGAGGTTCCAGGCAAAATGACCCTGGAAATCGGCTACGCGGGCCGCCTCTCACACCGCCTTCTGATGGAAGGCGATGTCTACACACCATTGGAGTATTTCAAAGATCCAAAGTCGGGAATTACCTGGACTCAGAACGCCAACCAATTGCGTTCGTTCTACGACAAATTGGTTGCGAAGGACGGCAGCCCCCAAGCCGCGATTCAGGATGTTCTGGCCCATCCGAATCTCGTTCCCACCCTACCGTTCGTCGAGAACATGTGGCCCGGACTCGCCGGCGTCGATATTCCCGGCAACGCTTCCGCCAACTACTTCGCGTGCGTCTACAACGATTACAACTCCAGTTACCTGGACTGCCTGCATGCCGTGGACCGCAACACCACCAGTTCTTACGTGAATGGCCAGTGTCTTTCCGTGACTGGATGCTACACGTTCTTTCCCCAGCAAGGCAGTTCCATGCCCACATGGATGAGCGTTGGCCGCGCCGTTTACCATAGCTTGTCGGTCTCCTTACGGCGCGCGTACAGCAACGGCTTCTCCTTCGACTTCAATTACACCTGGGCGCATTCCATCGATCTCGGTTCGGCCGCCGAGTCGGGAGCCGGACAGCAAGGCGCAGCCATTCAGAACATTTACAATATTTCCGAGTTCCGCGGCTCTTCTGATTTCGATATCCGCCATAACATCACCGCCGATTTCCTGTATCAATTGCCGTTTGGCAAAGGCAAGACGCTATTCCGCAACGCGCCGGGGTGGCTCGACCAAGTCATCGGGGGATGGCATGTTTCGAGCGTGATTCGATATCGCACCGGCTTGCCCACCGCGGTCGGCGGCGACTTGGCCTACAACGCCAATTACTGGCTGAGCTCGCTTGCCATCGTGACCAGCCCGGTGAAGACGGGCGTCCAGATCGACCAAAACGGCAACCCCAGCATCTTCGGCAACACCAGTGCGGCCAACTCTTTCGAGGATGAGTTGCCGGGCCATAGCGGCACGCGGGCCGCGGTCCGCCTGGCACCTATGTTCAATACGGACTTGACGATTGCGAAAGACTTCAAGCTGCCTGGAGAGGGTCACCGTCTTCAATTCCGTGCGGAGGCATTCAATTTGTTCAATAACGTGAACTTTACCAATCCGAGTCTGTCGCTGATTTCGCCGCTGACTTTCGGCGAGTTTCAAAACGTAATGGATCCGCGCACTATGCAATTCGCACTTCGGCTGGAGTTTTAGGACGGCGGCCGGCGGATTGTATTTTTCCGCCCAAGTATCTTCTTGCCCTCAAACAGAAACGCCAGAAAGCTATAGGGCGTAACTCTTGCGACTTGGCGCTACGGGAGTAAGCTGCGAGGTAGAGGGACTATTTATGAGGGCTCTTACGCAGATTGCGTTTTGCTGCCTGTTGGCTGCAACTGGCGCCCAGGCTCAACGAGGCGGTATGGGCCACATGGGCGGCGGTATGGGTGGCATGAGGGGCGGAGGCTTCGGTGGAGGAGGATTTCGCGGCGGCTTTGGCGGAGGAGGCTTCCGCGGTGGCTTCGGCGGATGGGGATTTCGCGGTGGCTTCAACCGGGGGTTCGGATTCCGCGGTAACCGATTTGTCGTTGTCAATCGGAGATTCGGCTTCGGCAACGGATTCATCGGTGCCGGCGTTTGGGGATGGCCCTCGTGGGGTTGGGGAGGAGGAGCCTACTGGCCCGGCGACTATGTTGACTCCGGATACGGCGCCTATCCGCCTTATTACACGTCCGGCTCATCACCTAACGTGACAGTCGTTTACCCGCCAGCGCAACTGGCTGCGGCACCGGTCTACGCCGATCAGGTGGCTGTCGGTGGATACGACGAGTACGGCCAGCCGGTTGGATCATCCAGGGGAGTGAGCGCGAGTAACGGTTCGCCCATCTACCTCATCGCGCTGAAAAATCAGAATATCTACCCTGCGGTGGCGTACTCGGTGAAGGTGGACACGCTGTCTTTCCTTACGATATGGCGCGAACAGAAGATGGTTCCGCTCGACTGGATCGATCGCGGTTTCACCATGCAGTTGAATCGCGAACGTCACGTCAACTTTCAGTTGCCCTGACTGCGATTTGATTTCCGAAATGGGGCTGATGCGGTATCCCCCGCCCGCCAAAGTTCGACATGGCGACAACTCGTCAACTTGAGCGTCAGCACCGCGACGTCATTCTAGGCGAGCTTCTCACACCTAAGGTCGCGCGATGTGAGCCCGGTCTTTTTCGTTCTCGCCGCAGATGTATTCGAGGACATCGCCGTCCGCGACGAGATTCAGTTGAGTTTTGAAACCGAATGGGCGCGTGTAGTACTTCGGGTCCTCGATGTTTACTTCCAGGTCCATGTGTCCGAAATCGCGGCGGCGATAGCTCTCCGTGATGTGCATCGTCTCGCTGCGCGGGTGTCCGAAAGCGTCAAGCCAACTGTCCTCGGTGAAACCGGTAGTTTGGACAACAAGCGTCTCGCCCTGCCATTTCGCCACCGAGTAGCCCGACCAGGAAGGCTGGGGATTCACCGGAAGGCTACGCCCATCCATATAGATCTGGCGTGGCGAGTCGCCGGACTCGGGCAGCATCACAATCTCCCGCGGCGTCTGGATCATCTTAAACGCATAGATAAACAGCCCGCCCGGGAGGCCCGCCGGCAGACATCGAAAGGTGGGGCTTGCGGCGTTTGCACGCTCTTTCATAATCGCTCTAGCTTCGGGCCGGAGCGGCTCCTGATCAGGCTTCAGGCCCCAGAACACATTCAGGTAGTACTTGCCGACGTCATTGATATCGACCTGCAGGTTCGTGAAGTCGCTTCCGAGGACACTGGCTATTTCGCTGAGGGGCGATCTTTCGGCCAGCCAGACGCCGGAGAGGTCCGCTTCGCCGTTCATGCGCGGCGCGGGGGCGGTGAGATCGGGTTTGCCGTTCTTGCGGGGAGTCTGCGGGTCGCGATAGATCCATTGCGCCGCCAACGGAATTGTGACGGTTAGGAGCAGGATCAAGGATTTGCGCATGGCGTTTTTTCAGGTTGCTTAATATACCACGAGTCGGACGGACACCCAGCGAGAAGCCGTCTGGCACGATGGGTGTCTCCGGTTTTTTGGACACCTGATTACCGCGTGTTGTTGTGATGCTCCAGTGTGACGTAATGCCCGGCGTCCTTATCGACGCAGGGCGCGGCCTCTTCCAGCGCGTCGGGCTGAAGCGTTAGCGTGCGCGACAGAGTCCAAGGTTTCTGGAGGATTTCGGGGTCGTCGGCGGTCACCTGGTATTGAATCGTGTCTCCCACGCGCCGCAGCCGTTCCGTGACGTGCAGCTTCCGGCTGTGGAACAAACCGTTGTCTCCCAGCCAGGTTTCGTCCGTGAGCCGGGTCACATCCACCACCAGGGTGTCGGCTTCCCAATGGCCCACCGAGTCGCCGTTATACGTCGCCGCTGTTTCGGGATCGGTGCTATGGGGGCGTGCGTCGAGCGGAATCACACGCCATTGGTTGCCCGTGTTGTCGGCGTAGAGAAAGATCGCCTGCTTAGGCGTCTGCACGATCTGGTGCGGAGGCCCCAGGCGCGGGACGCCCGGCGGTATGCAATGCAGCGTCGAATCTTCCTTGACCTGGTTGGCGTTGAGTGAATTCACCTTGGCCATCAACTCGGGTTTGTACTCCGGCTTAGGATCGCCCAGCGGCTTGGCGTACAGCGAGGCCGACTTGGGACTGAACGCGCCACCGACAGTGAAGCTGTCGCCGACCTTCTGAATCGTGCCGATGCCGAAGAAGTGGTGCCACACGCCGTTCAAGTCGGGGTGTCCGTCCGCCATGTGTGGCGTCGGCCGGGAGGCCGCGCCGGGATTCTTGGCGGCTTCCGCGGCGTAGTTGGTTTGCGCCCAGGTGCCGATAGGCGAGGCCAGAAAAGCCGCGACGACCGCGGCCAGCGTGAGCGTTCGGTGATTCGCGAGCTCGGATAGCATGATTTCCTCCCTATGTTCTAACGCGTTGGTTCTTGCGAGCGGCCCCTATTTTTGTGTCTTCCGCAGACTGGGATCGGCATCCGCCGGAGACATGCTGAATACATGGCCGTCCGGATATGCCAACTTAGTCATGAACCCGGAGTCCGCACCATCCTTGGCAGGGTTCAACGTGACGGTCACTTCCTGCTTGCTGCTCAGCAGCACATCCTTGGTCAGCCCGCTGCCCCTGAAAAACAGCGGAGGCAGGGATTGCAGAGCCCAGGTGGTCGTCTTTCCGGTGTCGTCCTTCACGTCTACATAGACCCAGATGTGCGGGTTGACCCAGTCGACTTTGGAGATAGTTCCATGCAAGGTCACGGTTTTGCTCGCGTCGAACTCCGCGGAAAAAGAATGATGCGCGATGGCGGGCAACGCGCACGATAGCGCCAAAACTGCCGCCCACCGCAATCGATTTGTGACTCCCATCTGATCCTCCAGTTGTCCTAAAAAGTATAACCCAAGTACACCCCTCGCACTGCTCCGGCGCAGGGTGGCCGGCATACCATATGAAGTAGTAGGCGATGAGCATCCGGCGACCCTCGAACACGTCCAATAGCGTCACCGGCCCACGTTCGCCAATGAGCAGTGTGGCACCATCCACGTCGACCATGGGGAGCCCTCGGCGGGCGGCTGCAATGGCGTCGCCTTCTCTTGAGTGAGCTTTCTCTCGAACCCGCAAGGCGTCCAGCTCGGCGTGGAAGGTGCTCCGATCGACTACCTTAGGGGCCCCAAGTTCATCTCTCATGAAGTCTGTCATCGTTCCTCGCTCTTTCGGAAGGCGGCTTCTCCGACGTCGGACACCTTGACCCACTTCGGGTCAGGCGAGGCCTCGGCGTCGTAGTTGTCGTGCCAGTTCCACCACTTGTACGGCGGGGTCTGGGGGTAACCGTCTGGCGAGTCCTCCCAAGTCTCCTGGCGGCCGAGCGGCGTGATGTCGAGGTAGCTCCAGGTGGTCCCGATCGCCTCGTCGGCGCGGTTGTTGATGAAGTATGTGCGGAGCACCCGCTCGCCGTCGCGGAAGAACACATTGTGGCCGTGCCATTCATCGACGCCGAAGTCCGCGTCGAAGCTGTCGGTGATGGTGTACCAAGGCATCTCCCAGCCCATCCGCGCCTTCAGGCGCGCGATGTCCGCCTGCGGCGCCCGTGAGGCGTAGGCGAGGGTGGTGTCGCGAACGTTCAGATGGGCCAGGTGCGCGACCTGATCGGCGCCCAGGGAGCAGCCGCGGCAGGCGTGCTCGGGCCAGCCGAACACCCCGGGCTCGAAGAAGGCGCGATAGACGATCAACTGGCGGCGGCCCTCGAACAAATCGAGCAGGCTTACCTTGCCCTTGGGTCCGTCGAACTCGTACTTCTTGTCCACAGCCAGCCAGGGCATCCGCCGGCGTTCGGCGGCCAGCGCGTCCCGGGAGCGGGTCAAGGCCTTCTCCTTCACGAGGAGCTGCTGGCGCGCAGCCTCCCACTCCTGCTGCGACACGATCGGGGGTGTGTTCATCGCGAGATGCCCTTTCCCGTGTTCCTTTTCTCTCTCTTTGCTTGTTGCCATCTTATTTCTCCTTAGTTTTCTGAAACAGACTGAGACGATTTGGTCTGAAAAATTTGCCGAACTTACCGATGCACACCGCCAGAATTCCTCCCGTGGATCCGACTCCGACGACCATTACTGCTGTGTTTGCGATGCATATTGGGCACATATGTCCCTCCTCTGAACTTCTCGTTTCTCAAATAACTTCCTGAATTCGATTCGCTCATTTCCTGCAGTTTGCCAGCCATTGCGCATCAGCGCAATTAGGAACATATGTGTTCCTAGAACGAGGCAAAACAATTCTGCCTACAATTACAGCAAGCGGCTAGGCTTTTGTTCTTCATTCGGGTTACTGCGACAGACTATTGGCTGCCAGCCGTGGGCGGAGCCGGTACTGGAAGATGCACGTCCGCGCTCACGTCCCTGCTGTAACGTTTCGCCCAACGGCACATACCCTTGAGTGGTACGATGATCGTTCTTCCGAGCTTGCTCAAGGAATACTCGACCGAAATGGGCTTTGATCTCGTCATGCGCCTGGCAATCAATCCTGTGGATTCGAGATTGCGAAGAGTTCTCGTCAGCATGCGCTGGGAGACGCTCCCGATATGGCGGCGCAACTCCCCATGTCGATGAGGCCGCTCCTTAAGCGAAAACAAAATCTTGGGCGTCCATCGACCGATAAATATCGGCGTCGATATTTTCGATCCTTGTATTGTGTTCATATTTCGTCCTTCGTTTTTCGTTCCGGTCTCGCTAGAACCCGGTTTTCTTCTCACGAGATAAATTTAAAGCGGAATGTCGAAATGGTGGGAGTGACAAGTGTGTCGGGATTCAGAAGCAGCTCGGTATGGACTCGCCCTGTTGCGGGCTATCTTAACCCCATCCAGTAGAATGGACCTATCAGATGGCTGCCGCGGTAAGGGAGGTCTGGCTCCCGGCTCTGAAAAAGTCGGGCCGAAAATCGCGCCGTATTCTCGCGCAGACCATTCGCGCCAGCTTCGCCACGTGTTGCCGATTCAGACTCCGACTTCTCCGGCACGCAGGGCGCGAACAACTGGTACTACGGCTATTTCCCTTCCGGCGATGTGAACGCATTTACGCAACTACCTACTTACGACGCCGCCGACTTTCGCTGGCAGCACACGACCTTTGGCCCTCCGTGGACAGTGGTTGCAGCCGGATCCGGCCTCCATCCCAACGGTTCAGACAACGGAACCGAAGAGTGGGCAGTCCGCCGATGGGTCAGCCCGGCAAGCGGCGCGATGAAACGGCGACTACGAGGTGGTGGCAACGGTGAAGAGGGCGATGTCGCCCGCGAGCGTTCTGATCACGGTCCAGCCGTAGACGTGACAGCCTGAGAACGTGCGACGTCATTGAACCACACGGTGAAGAGTCACACCGGTGGCTTGGTCGTTCACTAACTTCCACTCGCGGCCTCGCTTCTGCCAGATATCCATCACCCGTGTCGTGAGCGACTAAGGTTCCTGCTTTTTGCTGTCCACTCGGCGGTCCAATACGAGAGCAGACAGCCGCATTCGCCAAAACCCGCACCTCCTGCTCCGACGATTGCGAGGACGCTTCCTCGGTTCCGCCGACAGCAGCCAGCACATCGCGTTTGGCGATGATACCTCCGCCAAGCGTGATGCCCCAGTAGTCGTCGGCGATCAGATTCTCGACGCGGCCACACGATGATGCGATTCGGCTTCGTCGAGGAGTCTTTCTAAACGGATAATCGTGGCAGTAATGGCTTGCGGCGTTTCGAGTTTATCCGGCTTTCTGTCGGTCGGCGTTCGCGATCACTCCAGGCATAGCGCGGTAGCCGCCAAGATTACCGCTTCCACGAGGATTGAAGTTGGTCGGAACATCACGTTTAGCTTATCCCAACAAGAGGACTATGGATCTGTGGCGTTTCGAGAGATCCTAAGACCGGCGACCGCTTTCGCGGTCTTCCAACAAATCGTACGTCTGATCTGGCCGGGATTTGTACCGGCCGGAAAAGTGCAGCTAGCGCGCGACGCCCCCAAATATCGACACTGGGCTTCGCGAGGGCCGGCTCAGCAACGCGCCGCCAATCAGACTTCCGAACAACAGTACGTGCTGCGCCAGAGTATTTGCGAGCGAACCTAAATAGAGCGAGTCGCGGAGAGCGTCTCCCGCCAATCGAATCAGCCAGGGGACGTTGATGGCCAGCACCGGATCCAAGTCCCAGAAAGTAAGTGTCACCGCAAAAGCGAGCACGCCCAGAATGGGCGCGGACCGATGTAAACGCCCGATGACCCATCCACTTGCCGCCAGCGCCAAGGCATCCAGCGCGAGACGGACTGTTGGGTACCACTTCGCGCCCAACAAGGCCGTTGCCCAGAGGAGCACGGAATGCTCCAACAGAAACGCGATCGGGAACAGTGTCACACAGCCCAGCAGGATGGACCGGGCCGCGATCCATAGGCGCTCCCGCCGCATCGCCGTAATCTAACCTGTTTTGGTCTCCAGCGCGGGCGGCGCGAACGACCCGTCCGGCTGCAGAGTCATCAGCATGCCTGTGTATATGGCGAACCATGCGCCATGCAGCTCCAGTTTGCCGGCTTCGACGCGCTCGGCAATCCACGGAAAGGTCATCAGGTTGGAAAGGGAAACCTTGATCACTTCCTGTTCGCAGCACCGCTGGCGCTCCTCGACTGACGAGCAGGCGAGCGCGCGGTCACGTGCCGGCGAGGCAATGGACATCCAGGGTGCGACGAATTCCTGCGCCTTCCCGGGCGCTCCATTCAGTAATGCGTTCACACCGCCGCATTGGCCATGGCCCAAGACCATGACGTGCGGCACCTCAAGCACTCTCACGGCAAACTCCAGGGCGGCGCTGGTGCCATGATAGGCAGCATCGGGAGCGTAGGGCGGAACCAGGTTCGCGACGTTACGCAGCGTCAGTATCTCGCCTGGGGCTGCATCGAAGATCATCGCCGGGTCCACCCGGCTATCGACGCACGCCACCACCAGCGCTTTCGGCGATTGCCCATCTCTGGCGAGTGACTGGAATGCCTTACGTTGCGCGGGCCAACCGTTGGCGCGAAAACGTTGGTAACCAGCGAGGAGCATCTTCATGCCCGTCACTTCTTCGACAGACTGTAGCGGCCTGAATCAGAGCCGATATCCTGTGCCAGGCCTTCCAGGATGTGGTATTGGCCGTGGACATCCCAAAACATTCCCGTGAATTTGAGCGCCATGGGCACGAGCAGGTTCGCCGCCAGGCCGATAATTTCCGACTCCAGCCGGGAACCGCCAGAACTGCCCGCGGCGTTCATTTTGCGCTCGAGCACCGACCGGCAAAACAGGCCGCGTTCGCCGGGCGGGTTATCCCCATCCCACTTACCAGCGGAGCAAGAAAGCGCCATGACGGTTAGCGATCCAGCTTCCAGTTCTTTGGCCAAATGCGGATCGCCCGGTTTCAAGCTCCAGACTCTTGCTGACTCGATGGCCTTCCGGGCACCCGGATTCTCTTCCACCTTTTTGACCCACTCGATGCTGGCCGCGATGGCGGTGTTGACGGCGAGCTGCTGGTGCGCCAACGATGACGCATCGTCGGCCCCTGCGGGGAACGGTCCGACATTGTGATATTCCGCCTGCGATCGCAGGGGCTGGCCGGGAGTCTCGGTTTCGGTATACATGAGCTGCGAATTGTCGTGGTTCATGTGGGTGTGCGTATTGCGCGCGCCGGCGACGGGCGGGTAAATACCGGTTTGCACACGGAAAGGCCATTGGCCGGGATCTTTGTGCCGGCTGCGAAACTCAAACCAGGTGGGCGAGCGAAAACCGCCACCGGGCAGGCTCACCATTTTCACATCGGTATCATCGAAACGGTTGTGGATCCAGTCCGAGTGGCTATAAAAGTCCTGCACGGCGTGCAGGGAGGCGCCCAAGGTGACCAGCGCGAGAACCTTGCGCTCACGGTCGTCGACGTGAAGCTGGTTGTAGCCGGCCAGCAGAGTTTGCGTGCTCGCGAGCAAATGGCTCAACAGGTAATCGAAATTGGCATTGCTTTGCAACTCGCCATTCAGGTTGTCGAAGTGCAGGAAGACCGCCGCGCCGCGGACCTGCGGATTGTTCGCCTGATACTGAGCCAGCGCTTCGGATTCGATCGCCGCCAGGTTGCTGAACGAGTATTCGGATATGGGGCCGAACAGATCCGGCGAAAAATTGCCGATCTGCATGATCTTCCAGGCATCCTGGGTGAAGGCGAACTGCTCGCCAACTCTTTGGACGCAGAGTTGGTGCCAGTAGGTATCGAACGCAGCCGCGGGGCGGATCAACCCGGCCGCAAGAACCACCAGATACGTAAAACGCGGTGGGGGCCACATGGGATTGCTTCGAGTATAGCGGATCGATAGACGTCGTCCGCTTAGACGTCTCAATAACGTCACCTAGCGCCGGGCCCAGTAGCGATCCTGCGCCTGAACGACCAGGCCTTTGGTTTTGGCGCTCAACTGGATCTTGCGAAACTCCGAGATGTCGACCGGCCGATCGGAAACAAAGCCCAGGCTGTACTGGCTGCGCAATTCCGTTTGAAGAAGATCAAAGATCTGGTCGATGCTCTGGCGTTTCGAGACTTCAAAGAACCCCCCACCGGTTTCCTGGGCAAGGTGCTGCATCGTGCTTCGGCCCTCATGCCCGCCAAATGGTCCATAGTAGCCGGCATCGGAGAACAGGATCGAGTAGACCAGCGTCTCAGAACGCAGAGAAGCGTCGATGGCCATCGCCAAGGTCGTGTCGCTGCCGCTGTCAACCCCGTCCGAAAGCACGATGAGAGCTTTGCGACCCTTCGGCTTGCGCATGATGTCTTCCGCGGCCGTCACCACTGCGTCGTAGAGCAAGGTGCCACCGCCATCTTGGGTGCGCAATTGGCTGAAACTCGGCGTATCCACAAAAGCCAGGGCCTCATTCAGCTTGCGGCGGGAGGACGTGAGTTCCTGGCGCATGCGCACGCGAATATCGAACTGCATCAGGAACACCTGGTCTTTGTCCTCGCGCAGCACCTGATCCAAAAACCGGAGGCTGGCGCCCCGTTCCGCATTGATTACCCTGCCCTGGCTCAAGCTGGTGTCCACCAGCAGCCCGAGCGTTAGCGGGAGATCGGACTCGCGGGAGAAGTAGCGAATGGTTTGCGGCCGTCCGTTTTCAGAAAGCATGAAATCGTCCTGGCTGAGGTCGCGTATGATTTGGCCCTTTTTGTCGCGCACGGTGGCCAGCAGATTCACCACCTTCACTTCCGCCGAAAAGGTCGGTACTTCCTGCGCGCTCGCTACGACGCGCGCCCAAACCGCGCTACCGGCAGTGAGAAGAAAACGGCGACGAGAACTATAGCGGGCATGGAGATGGTGAAGGATCGGCACGATTGCTTCGTCCAAAAGATGCGCCCTGGTCGCCGGAGGTTTCAGCGGTTCACAGTGACGTTTTTTCCCGAGCGTCACTTCCTGCCTGAGATGGCCACGCCCGGTTTGATCTGCAGGGGGGATCCTCCGCTTCCGGCGCGGCGAAATCCGGGTGACGCCCCGGGTCTAGTGCAAATCGTAATCACGGGATGTGCCTTCCGCCCTCAGAATTGTCCTAAGCGTTTGTGCAAGAACATCCATCAGTACTCTCAGGACGTTCTAAAACCGCTTGGTTTTGGGACCCCTAATTGCATATTCTAGAGTGGAGCTTTGTACAAAAAGTACTATGTGTTGGGGAAAATGGCTGTGCGGATTCACCGCCGGACTGGCTGTGTTCGGCGTCTCCGCGCACGCGCAATCGGATGCTTCCACTGTTAACTGGACGCATCCCTCCGCAGCCGAACAGCCGGCTGTTCGGTCCGCTCATGCGATGGCATACGATGCAGCACATGCCCAGGTGGTTCTCTTTGGTGGCGTCCGTAACACGCGGTGGCTGTCCGATACCTGGCTCTGGGATGGAGTCCGGTGGAGCTCGCAGTCACCCGCCAGCAGTCCATCAGCGCGCGTGGGTCACGCCATGGCATACGATGCAGCCCGGGAGCGAGTAGTTTTGTTCGGTGGCTCCGCCGAGTTGGTCCTCGGCGACACGTGGCTGTGGGACGGGAACAACTGGACCCCACAATCGCCCCCGCACCATCCCTCGGCTCGGGTCTACCCCGCGATGGCCTACGACCGGCAGTCGCGGCGTATCATCCTTTTCGGCGGGTATAGCGAGACCGGTGGCGGCTATCTCGCGGACACATGGGCATGGGACGGAAGCGATTGGATCGAATTGTCACCAGCGCACCACCCGGCCGTGCGCTACGCCCCCGCCATGGCTGCCGATCCCAAGAATCGGGGCCTCGTGTTGTTCGGCGGGTTCAACTTCAACGGCTTCTTAAAAGACACCTGGGTATGGAATGGAACCGATTGGATTCTGCAGACTCCCGCTCAGAGTCCCCCTGCGCGGAACTTTCACGCCATGACCTATGCTGGCCGTCAAGGTCTCGCCATTCTGTTTGGCGGATTCAACTACCATTTCCTCTCGGACACCTGGCAATGGGACGGCAGCAACTGGCGGCAGCAATCCCCGGCGACGAGCCCCACGCCGCGAGATCACGTCTCGATGGCGTATGACGATCGCGCCGGCGCTGCACTGCTCTTCGGCGGCAACGACAACGGCAGCCATTCCCTAGGCGATACCTGGCTGTGGGGCCGCCCCGTCCTGACGGCGCATCCGTAACGAGGATCACGCTGTCCGTCTGTCCACTTTACCCCTTACAAACAATCGCCCGGAATTTACACACCCAGACAAGCGGCATTACCCTCCGCACATCCAACCAGGTGGAGGGCAAGAAGATGTTTAAAAGATTTCGAATTTCAGCTTTGATTTTGACCGCGGCAGCTGCCATGACTGCGTTGCCTGCAGTTTCGCAGGCCCGCGATCGCAATGACGATCACGGACGTCCCGTGGTAGTGTCACAGGCCTACGATCGCGATGACTATCGCCGCGGCCCCGCCGAGCGGAGCCAGTATGTAAGTCCGGAGCGCGCCCGTTTCGATTTCGACGCACGCAGCGCCCCGCGCGGCTATTGGGACGCCAATGGGGTCTGGTGCAACTACAGCCGGTAAATGCGAAAGGTAGACCGCGCGGCATCCCGCTCAGTGCCGCGCGGTTTCGTCTCTGTGGCGGTCTTTGCGTGCGATCTTCACGATTCGCGTATCCTGGATTTCCACTACGCCGTCGGTAACCATCTCACAGAGCGCCGGCAACAGTTCGTCCACCTTCTCCGCGGATTCCAGGAACTCAATCCGGACCGGCAGATGCTCGCTGAGCAATTCGATTTTAGGGGTATGCATCAAGTGGTGCGCCCCAAAACCGGCCATGGCACGGATTGCGGTCGCCCCGGAGACGCCGCGCTCCAGCAGCAGAGTCAGAATCGCCTCGTATAATGGTCGAAGGTGATACTGCGTATCTTCGTTGACGAAGACCGTCACTTTTTTGGCAGCACCTTCGGCCAGCATGTACACCCTTCCGGATTTGGCGTTACGCTAACCATAATCTCACTTTCGTGTGCACAACGACTTAGAAGGTGAACTGTAATATTTAATACGTAGGCAGGAAGGGTGCTCAGTTTATAGGCATGTGCTTTCGCGCACTAGTATTTCTATTTATCCCGGCTTTATTCGCTGCTGACGAACAGCAGCTGGCCCTGGCGACGCGCGCGCAAACCGATTTCGACCGCGCTGCGCTGGCCGCCACACCGCAACTTCCCGATGCCGAACGCTGCATCCAGTCGCAGGCCGCTTTACTTTCGGTGGCACGCCCGAGTGAACTTTCGTTAGTTCACTATCGCAAGGGTTTTTGTACTCTGGCCGCCGCCACCGTCACCAACGCGCCAGCGGAGTTCACCGACGCGGCCGGCGAATTCGATAAGGCCATCGAGGTATGGCCGGACCGATCCTTGATCGCACCCAAAAACAGCCCACTGGAACCAGTTTCTTCCGGTCTGAGGGTGCTGGCTGCGGTGGCACGTTTGAAAACGGGCGGAGATACCGCAACCACGGAGCATGCGCACCAAGAGATCGCCGCAGCGGTTCAAGCGCCGGCTTGTGCTTCGAATATTATGTCGCCCACTTATTGCCAAGCCCTCATGCAAACCGGGCGGGACTGGCTCGGTTGGATGGCCTTCCAGCGCAACGAGCTCTTTGAGGCCGCGCGTGATTTCGCAGCCGTTCCGCAACTGGCCTGGACGCAATGGACGGCCGGCCATCAGGCTTTTGAGGATCGCAAGTACGCGGACGCTGCCGCCCACTATCGCCGCGCCGTGGAGAGTTGGATGGCTGTTCAGCGCGACCAATCGGGTTCGATTCGCGAACGCCTCGATCCACCTCCTCCCGATATGCCCGGCGCTCTTACAGAGTTGGGAGGCGCTCAGCTTTTGAGCCGCGATCTTTCCGGAGCCACGGCCAGTTTGGACGCGGCCCTCAAGGCCGATCCCAGTCTGGCGCGCGCTGCTTATTTGCGGGCCCGCGCCGACGAGCTAACCGGTAACATGGCGCAAGCCATGACCGAGTACAATCTCGCCAGCCGCACGGCGTTCGCCAACGCCAAAGAACTCGCTTCGGGAGAAGCGCATCTCTATCGTGGAATCCTGATGTATCGCCGCAAAGACTACGGGCATGCCGAGGATGAATTCGCCAGCGCGCTCAACTTCGACATCTCGCCGGCGCTCAAGCCCGACGCTGTCGCATGGCGTCACATGGCGGCGGTGGCCAGCGGATCGTGTAGCGTGTCGCGCCAATACCTGGAAGAATCTCTGGCTCAAGTGTCGCCGTATTTCCCGAAAGACGAAGCGCGCGCCGTGGCGGCTACTTGCCCGCTGACAGGCGTAGGCGCCAGCGCCAGTCTCCATATCAGATAGGCGGCGTCACGCCGCGCCGGGTGTGCTACAGTTCAGGGTAATATGGCATCCCGAAGCATCAACAAAGTGATTCTGCTGGGCCATCTCGGCAAGGATGCCGAGACTAAGTTCACGCCGAGCGGCGTGGCCCGCTCCACTTTCACCATCGCCACCAATCGTCGCTGGAAAGACCAACAGTCGGGCGAGTGGAAGGAAGAAACCGAGTGGCACAACGTCGTCTTGTGGCGCTCAGAGAATCTCGCCAACTATCTGCTGAAGGGCAAGCAGGTGTATGTGGAGGGCCGACTCCAGACGCGCAACTACGAAGACAAAGACGGCCAGAAGAAGTTTTTCACGGAAGTGGTGTGCGACGACGTCATTCTGCTTGGCGGCCGCGGCGATTCCGCGGGAGCGTCCGGCGGCGAGGGTTCACAGCCGATGTCCGCTCCGCGTTCCGCGCCCCGTCCGCAAGCGGCCGCGACGCCTCCGCCGGCCGACGATTTCAGCCAGGGCATCACGGACGACGACGTGCCGTTCTAAGGGAAGCTTTCGGGCCTTAGCCGCGTTTCTTACTCCCCACGACCTCGCCAATCGTTTTTCGAGTACCCTTACTCGGCACACCGCTGTTCGGGGGGCGGCCGCGTCGCCGGGGCCCTCCGTTCTCCAACCGCTCCAGGCTTTCGATTGCCAGGTCCAGGTTTCTTAATTGTTCGTGTAAATCTGCCAGCACCTTGTCGAAATCCATACCCACCCCTGAGGACCTCACCCTTGAATATTCGACCAACACAAGTTGTGCTTCAGGACTTGGTTCGCCACAGAATACACTTAAGCCCGCATTCCTCTGCCGGACAGCTTGTGGGATTTATACAGACTTCTGATGAAACGCGGCCGCAGATACCTCGGCCGTTTCCGAAGCTTGCAGGGAATCGAGCGACTCTAATACTCGCTCCAGCAAGCCGTCGGTTTGCGAGACCGTAGTCTTGAGCACTTCAATGGAGTGAGCTTGGGCCGTTAGTCTCTCATCTAAATTCGCCATGGTCTTGGAAAGCAACTGCTCCATGGCCGCAACAATCTGCGAGGTGGAAGGCACATCCGCCAGTTTGGTGGCATGCTCCTCCATCCGGGTTTCGATCTTCGCGAGACGACCAGCCGAAACGGTTTCCTGGTTGGTGAGGCGCGTTTCCAGATCGGCCAGAGACTTTTTTAGGTCTTCCAGTCCAGCACCGGCACTCGAGGTCCCGTCTCTGCGTCCGCTCGTGAGCACACCAGCGGCGACTCCGGCAAGGAAAATCGCTACCCGGGGAACAGCATTCCAGATACGTGCCATCGGTGATTCCCTTATAATACGTTACGGATCTTCATGCAAGTACTGCATTTAGTAACGCAAGTACTGGACCGAACGGCGGTTGAAGTTTACGGATTTAACTGGCATGCTTTCTAAGAAACTTCCTAGGGGTGCAGGAGAGAGCCAGTTGAGCGAGGAGCCGGGGGATAGTCAGTTCGACGAGAATCGCGTGCGCTACCCATTTCTATTAGAGTGCGACGCCCAGGGCCGTGTGCTCTGGATGGACGAAAACACCCGCGCCGCGCTAGGAGATGCGGAGAACCTGATCGACGCAATTCCGAGCCAACTCGATGGAAGTGCGGTACACCCGGTGCTTGCCGAGTTATCCCTCACGCGTATTTGGGAGGGAGGCGGACGAGTCCTGCTGGGCGCCCGCCCATTGGATTTGCCTCTGGAAAACGAGGTGCTGCTCCGTCTCGAAGGCAACCTGCTTAGAAACTTTATCCGGCTGCAAGCGGCGGAACGATTCCTTTCCATCCGTGTGCGCGAGCGGCGCGGGGCCGGCACCGGTAACGCGATTCAGCAGATCGAGGGGGAGCGGCAACGCCTCGGCCGTGAACTTCACACCAGTGTGGGACAGCTGCTCTCGGCGATCCGCCTGCAACTGGAGATTGTCACTTCCCAACTTCGCCAGCCAATCCCCGGCGTGCAGCAAGCCCTCGATCGCATTTCCATACTGACGGCGGACGCGCTGGAACGGGTCCGATCGATTTCGCAGCGTCTCCATCCACCCGAATGGCAGCGCTTCCCAATTGAAACCGCCGTCCAGCAAATGTGGGAGCTCAGCGGGATTCCGGAGAGCTGCGAGGCGCGCATGGAAATCGCCAGCTTGCCCCGCCAGCCGGACTTGGACACCAAGGTATTGATTTACCGCGCCGCCCAGGAAGCGACTGCGAATATCATCCGCCATTCGCGCGCCACTCGCGTGGAGGCGGGTCTGCAACTCCGCGACGGTAACCTCGTGCTTCGATTTCAAGACAACGGCGCGGGTTTCGACGCCCCGCGCTTGTTTTCGTCGGCGCCGAGTCTGGCGGGCGGAATCGGGTTGCGCACCATCCGCGAGCAGGCCGAAGCGCTGGGTGGAACTCTCGTGGTGGAAAGTGGACCGGATGGCACTAAACTGGAACTTACGGTCCCATTCCTGCCGCTAGAATCGTGAGATGGCTGGATCGTGAAGGAGAATATGGAAGCGTTGCTGGAAACTACCGTGGTGGTCGCCGATGACCACAACATCGTGCGCGAAGGTTTCGCATTAGTGTGCTCGGACAACGGCATGCGCGTTCTGGGACAGTGCGCCGACGGCCGCTCGGCGTTCGAGATGATCAACTCGCTGCATCCGGACTTCGCGCTCCTCGATCTGCAAATGCCTCTGCTTACCGGCGTCGAAGTGATTCGCAAGCTCCGGTCTGCCGGCTGCACCACCAAACTCATGATCCTGTCCATTGTGCGCGATGAAGCTTCGGTGCGAGAGGCGCTGAACGCGGGCGCCGATGCGTATCTATTGAAGGACGGGCCTTCGCGCCATTTGGTGGATGCCATCAACTTCGTCCGAGATGGCGGTGTTTATGTTTCACCGTTGCTCAAGGGCGTGGGCATGTTCACCAAGGGCGACGACAACCGCCAGAGCGATCTCCTGGCAACCCTGAGTCCCCGCGAAATGGAGGTTTTTTCTTACCTGGTGAATGGCATGCGTGCCAAGGACATCGCGGACCTGCTGAACATCAGCCCCAAGACCGTGGACACGTACCGCGCCAGCTTAATGCGGAAACTCAATGTCCACGACCTGGTGGGACTGGTCAAATTTGCGATTGAACGAAATCTGACGACGACTTCCGCGCAGCATTGATAGTGACACAGACGGCGCGGTCGTCTGTTTTGACGTCGTGATAACTTTCCAGAGAACGGATCAGGTTTTCCACAGCTTCCCGTCGCCGATATAATCTTTCTAACGCCTGGCGGCGGAGCATGTTCACAGATACTGCACGGCTTCTTTCGGCAGAAGCGGGGGAGGGCAGCAGCAGCGGCATCATCTACCAGAATTCTCCTACGTATCGATTTTCAACTGGATTTAGCTTAGTCCTATTTAGGACATTTCCTAATGTAAACACCTAACCTTGGCTAATCAAGAAAAATCTCAGTAACAATCTAAGGGATTTCCTAGGTCAAGTCGCATGCGCAACACTAGTAATAGGGGTTAACGAGCAGCGACCGACTCCATATTGGAAATCACACGCGCATGGGGGTAGAGGAATACCCTCAAAGATTTCCAAACCTGACCAATGTCGAACCAGTGCCGGGGGCAATTAATATCGTGATACGATATACTTTGTGAGCAGACAACCGGGCGAGGATCTGAGTTCACTCGATTACGCAGCACTGGGCGAATTTCGGTATCGAATTCGTCGATTCTTGCATTTCAGCGAAGAGGCCGCGCGCCAGGAAGAGCTGGAGCCGCAGCAGCACCAGATGTTGTTGGCGATCCGCGCAGCAGTCGGGCCCGAAGGGCCGACCATCGGTGCCTTAGCCGAGTACCTCCTGGTCCGGCATCACAGCGCAGTCGGCCTGATTGACCGTTTGGAGGAACGAAATCTGGTGGTGCGCGCGCGCGGCGCGGCGGATAAGAGGGAGGTCCGCGTGCACCTGACGCAAGAGGGGGAGGAGAAACTCCGACACCTTTCTGCCATCCACCGCGCGGAGTTGCGCAGCAGCGGGCCATTGCTGGTGAAGACGCTCCATGCGCTGCTCCAGGGCCTGCCAACATGACGCGACGGCCACTGGCCAATGGCGCGGAGAAGCTGGGGGACTTCACGATCACGCGACGAGTCCTGTGGATTTCCGCGCTGGCGATCGTCATCGGGCTGATCAGCGCATACGTCGCCTTCGCGCTCCTGAAGCTGATCGGCCTGTTCACCAATCTCTTTTTCTATCAGAGGTGGAGCACAGCCCTTGTCTCGCCGGCAGGCAATCATCTGGGCGTTTGGGTCGTGCTCGTTCCAGTAGCCGGAGCATTGCTCATCGGTTTGATGGCCCGCTATGGCTCGGAGCGCATCCGCGGCCACGGTATTCCGGAAGCGATTGAAGCCATCCTGATCAACGGAAGCAAGGTGGAACCGAAGGTCGCGCTTCTGAAACCGCTCTCGAGCGCGATCTCCATCGGATCCGGAGGTCCTTTCGGCGCGGAGGGACCGATCATCATGACCGGCGGCGCGGTCGGCTCTATGATCGCGCAACTGTTCCATCTGTCCAGCGTAGAAAGGAAGACGCTGTTGGTGGCCGGCGCCGCGGGCGGTATGTCGGCCACCTTCGCTTCTCCCGTGTCTGCGGTTTTGCTGGCGGTGGAGCTGCTGCTGTTCGAATGGAAACCGCGCAGCCTGATCCCCGTCGCCTTGGCGAGTGTCACGGCGGGCGCGGCACGGCGCTACATTCTGGGACTCGGTCCACTGTTTCCGACGCCGCCCCATGCGGTATTCATCGGACCGGAAGGCCTCGCGGGCTGCGTTGTGGCAGGCGTCCTGGCGGGCGCTTTGTCGGTGCTGCTCACAATGGCAGTGTATGGGGCCGAGGATGTTTTCCGGTTGCTGCCGATTCACTGGATGTGGTGGCCCATGATCGGAGGTCTTGCCATCGGTTTGGGCGGGCTCATCTTCCCGCAAGCGCTGGGCGTAGGGTACGACACCATCGGCGCGCTTTTGCAGGGAAGCGTACCGCGAACGATGATCCTCGGTATCTTGCTGGTGAAATCGGCCATCTGGGCGATCTCGTTGGGCTCCGGTACGTCCGGTGGCGTGCTCGCGCCGCTGCTGATGATGGGTGGCGCGCTGGGCGGCATCGAGGCGACGTTCCTTCCCAACGAGGGCACAGGCTTCTGGCCATTGGTGAGCATGGGTGCGATCTTGGGGGGTACGATGCGCTCGCCCTTCACGGGCATCATCTTCGCGCTCGAGCTGACACACGATGTGAACATGCTCGTGCCCCTGCTGGCAGCCGTGACGATCGCGCACGGGTTCACCGTCCTGACATTGCGGCGGTCGATTCTCACGGAGAAGGTAAGCCGCCGCGGCTATCACCTGAGCCGCGAATACTCCGTCGATCCTCTCGAGATCCTGTTCGCGCGAGAGGTCATGCGCAGCAACGTCGTAGCGTTTCCTGCGGAGGCTACGGCACATGAACTGGCGGCATCTTTTCACATTGACCATGAACGCCGCGGCCAGGTTCTCTACCCCATCATCGGCCCAGAGCAGCGCCTTGTGGGCGTGATCACCCGACACGACCTGCGTCAACTATTGAATGACCGCCATGTTGAGGGGCGACCGCTCGGCGAAGTGGCCCAAAGCGATCCGGTGGTAGCCTATGCTGACGAGCCTTTGCGGATGGTGGTCTATCGCATGGCCGAAACCGGGTTCACACGGCTGCCGGTGGTGGATAGTTCCGATACACGCCAACTGGTAGGCATGATCTCGTTGTCGGACCTCCTCCGCGCGCGCACGCGTTCTTTAGAAGAAGAGCGGCAGCGGGAGCGGGTGCTGCGCATCCGTTTGCCGTTCGGTTCCCGCACCCCCAGCCCGGACGCACCCTGAGGTGGTTCATGCTGACCATCGGCCACTCCAACCACCCGTTTCCTAAGTTTCTGGAAATGTTGCGGGCCCACAAGGTCGACCTGCTGGTGGATGTGAGAACCGTGCCGCGGTCTCGGTACAATCCTCAGTTCAACCGCGATGTACTTCCCCAGTCACTGGAGACGGCAGGGATCGCCTATGAGCACATGCCAGGACTGGGCGGCCTGCGACACGCCCGGCGCGATTCGCCCAACACGGGTTGGCGGAATCTGAGCTTTCGGGGATACGCCGATCACATGCAGACACCGCAGTTCGCGAGCAGTGTTCTGGCCTTACGGGATCTCGAACAGGGCCGGAGGGTGGCGATCATGTGCGCTGAGGCGGTGCCTTGGCGCTGCCACAGGTCGATGATCGCGGACGCGCTCCTTATATTGGGAGTGCCCGTAGCCCACATTATGAGTTCTACAAAGATCGACCCTCACCGACTCACCTCGTTCGCCCGGGTGGAGGGTAACCGGATCACCTACCCGTCCACAGATCTCGCGCTCTTCGGCAATTCGGCTCCGCTGATATAGGCCCACGTTGGGGGATTATCACCCACCACTTCTAGCACTTCACCCACTCAGACGTGGGAGAGGAATATAATTGAGAGCGCTGCCGGATTTCCCAACACTAAGATAATAAAAGATTTCCGAGTCTTTTGGTATTACGTGGCCATTTTGGGCCAGCGAGTGCTTTGCGTAACTTGCTCGACAGATGAGAGAGCAGGAGTGACTTGCTCTTGGGGAGACACGTATGAGGATGCCATTTTCGGTTTCCAAGGTTGGTCGTTGGAGCTTGGCCCTGTTGGCAATCGCGGGGTCGGTAGCGTTAATGAGCGCAACACGGAAAGCCGGATACACGGTTCATGATAAGGCATATTACCTAGATCCACGGACGATACAGTTTGTACGCCCTGGTTTGACCATCAATATCGTTTCGGCCAAGATCGCGTCGGACGGGACCATCAGCGTTGATTTCAAGCTGACGGACGTGCCTCCAGCCGGGTCAGCTGCGCAACCTCTAGACATTACCGGCGTGAATACACCTGGACCGATCAGCGTGAGCTTTCTAATCGCATACATCCCTAAAGGACAAGAGCAGTACGTCTCCTACATCACCCGGCTGGTGACGGCGGCGACGGGCGGGGCCACGGGCACACAGGCCGCTGGAGAATCGATGACCACCGGCACGCTGACCACAGTGACCCAAGGAGAGTACGTTTACACATTCAAGACCAAAGCTCCTACGGGGTTCGACCCGACGGCCACCCATCGAGTCGGCGTCTACGGGTCGCGCAATCTGACGGAGTTTGACTTAGGCACGAACTACGACGACGCTACCTTCGACTTTGTGCCTGCCGGCGGCACGCCTGCGCCGCGCGATATCATCCGGACCGCCGATTGCAACAGCTGCCACGACTCGCTGGCCGCCCACGGCGGTTCCCGCAAGAGCGTAGACCTTTGCATCATGTGCCACACGCCGCAGACCACCGACCCGAACAGCGGCAATACGCTCGATCTGAAGGTTTTCATCCATAAGATCCACATGGGCGAGCACCTTCCCAGCGTGCAAGCCAGAACTCCGTTCCAGATCATCGGTTTCCAGAACTCGGTGAATGATTGGTCGACGGTGGTTTATCCTTCCAATCCGGGCGATCCTCGCAACTGCTCCACCTGTCACAATCCGAAGAATGGAGCGGCGCAAACCAATGCGTGGCTTACGAAACCGAGCATGGCAGCTTGCGGGTCGTGCCATGACGACGTGAATTTTGCCACCGGCAAGAACCATCCAGGCGGGCCGCAGGTGGATGATAGCCAGTGTGCCATGTGCCATATTCCGCAAGGCGAACTGGAGTTTGACGCCTCGATCATGGGGGCACACACGAATCCGACAGAATCAGCCAGCGCTCCCGGCATCAATTTCACTTTGGTGAAAGTGGATAACGGCGTAGCCGGCAAGGCGCCCACGCTGACCTTCACGGTGAAAGACAACGCGGGCAACGGCATCTCGATGGCGCAACTGACCGGCGGCTCCAACCGCCTGGCGCTGGTGATGGCGGGTCCCACTTCCGACTACGGGTACACCAGCTTCGGATCAGATGTCACCACACCGGGCTATGTTTCGGAGAACCCGGTTCCCACCGCGCAATGCTCGCCCGACGGCACCTGCAGCTACACCTTCACGCACAGCATTCCGACCAACGCCACCGGCACGTACTCGATCGGCATTGAGGGACGCCGAGGTCTCACCATCCTGCCCGGTACCACGAGCCAGATGACCACGGAATATGGCGGCATTAACAAAGTGATCAATTTCTCGGTGGATGGTTCACCGATTACGCCCCGCCGGACGGTGGTTTCCATCAACAATTGCAACAATTGCCACACCAAGCTGTCGTTACACGGCGAGAACCGCAACCAGATCGAGATGTGCGTGTTGTGCCACAACCCGAGTGAGAATGACATCTCGCAGCGGGTGAACGCGACCAACCCGGCAGACAAAGCCGCGCCGGCCGAGGGTGTGAATTTCACGTACATGATCCACCGGATTCATCTCGGCGTGGACATGACCAGCCCGTCTGTGAATACCACGTTCACGATCGTCGGTTTCGGTGGCAGCCACAATAACTTTGACTCCACGTTCGCATCGGTTCCATCCACGATCCCCAACACGGGCGTCCGCTATCCGGCGATGGACAACACCGGCGCCACGCAGCACGTGGCGGCCTGCTACATGTGCCACGTGAACGGCAGCGAGGCGGTGCTTCCCATTGGGCTGAACCCGGTGACGAACCCCACAGCTCCGCTCAACCCGGCGCCCGCGACCACCTCGGCTTGCACCGCTTGCCACGCACTGAACTCGACGTTCGCGCACGCGCAGTCCAACACGGATCCGAAGTTTGGGGAAAGCTGCAACGTCTGCCACGGCACCGGGGCGGCCTTCAGCACGACTCAAGTACACGCGCAATAACGCGCTGATAGGAGACGAGCCGCATGTCCCGGTTGTTGCTCAGAGCTAACGCCCGCCATGCCAAACCTCCCACGCGCCGCTTCCTCCGGGCGGCGCGTGTGGCGGCGGGCGCGCTGCTGTTGCTGGGGGTGGCGGCCGCTCAAGAAACGGCGGGCGCCTCGTCCCTGCCTGCGGGATCTGCCGGCTCGCAGGCCTGCCAGGTGTGCCACGAGGACATCTTCAAAGCTTTTCAGAAGAACCCGCACCAACTGGTGGAAACCGACAAGAAGCGCGGCTGGGAAAACAGAGCCTGCGAATCGTGCCACGGACCTGGCGGCAAACATGCGGAATCGGTTTCTGCGGCCGACATCCGGCAGCCCGCCAAGCTCCCGGCTGCGGAGGCCGACCGCATCTGCCTCACGTGTCACCAAAACCAGCCTACGCATGCCGGCCGCATCAACAGCAGCCATGCCAAGAATGAAGTAAGTTGCGTTAGCTGCCACTCGATTCACAAGAACGGGCCAAACGGGTTGGTAGCGCGCGGAGCGCCTGCCATCAACGCGCAATGCGCCGGCTGTCACACGGACGTCTGGTCCAGTTTCCAGCGTCCTTACAAACACCGGCTTCCGGAAGGCGCCATGTCGTGCGTGGATTGCCACAATCCCCACGGCGGTCCGCTCCCTAAGGGGATGCAGATGGCACGCGCCAATGAGCCGGGCTGTTTCAACTGTCACGGCGATAAAGCTGGGCCATTCGTTTTCGAGCACGCACCGGTTCGCCTGGAGGGCTGCAGCGCGTGCCATGAACCGCATGGTTCCGCCAATCCCCGCATGCTAACGCGCGCGCAGGTCCAATTCGTATGCCTGGAATGCCATGCGAATCTACCGGGGACACCGACGGGGGGTAATCCCGCCTTGGGCAAGGTTCCGCCGTCGTTCCATGACTTGCGAAGCGCGCGCTTCAACAATTGCACCGTCTGCCATCAAAAGGTGCATGGTTCCTGGGTCGATCGGGAGTTACTGAAATGAGACTCCTGGTGGCGGTACTCATAGCAGCGCCCCTGCTAGCCCAAGAGCAGGCGGCACAATCGACTACGCAGCCAGCTGCTGGCGCCACGGCGACGGAATCGCCCGCGCCTTCCACAGAGCCGTGGCTTACCGGCAGTGTCGATTTTGGCTATCGTTGGCGGACCGATGTCGGCGGCAATTTCCAGACGTACCGGAGCGTGATCAATTTAGGACAAGGCCCCAAGCTACTCGGGCTGGACTTCACCTTTCAAGACCCGAAGAAGCGCTGGTTCGACCGCCTGGATGCAAACGCGTACGGGTGGGGCGGCGATCCTTATAGTACGGCCCACGTGGACGCCCGTAAGCTGAAGATCTACGATTTCCGGTTCGATTATCGCAACATTGCCTACTTCAACGAGCTCCCCTCGTTTGCCAATCCCTTCGCGCCCGCGGGTTTCAACCAGCAGGCGTTCGACATCCACCGCCGCATGATCAACAGCAGCCTCGATCTGTTTCCGGGGGGGCACATCATTCCTTACCTCGCGTTCGACCGGAATGCCGGCTACGGACACGGCATCGACGCCTGGTCGGTGGATGCGAGTAATGCATACGCCGTGCCCACGCTGCTGCGGGACAGCACGGAAAATTACCGCGGTGGGGTGCGGTTCGAATACAACCATTTCCATGTGACCCTGGAGCAGGGAGGAACGACTTTCAAGGACGACGACCAGGCCTATACCAACCAGCCCACCGGTGGCGATCGCACCACGCCGTTGTTTGGGCAAACGCTGCTCTTGAATAGCCTGGTGCAGGCGTATGCCATTCGCGGGACGAGCATCTACGAGCGGGCGCTGCTAACGGCGACGCCGGCTTCGTGGCTGACGCTCTCCGGGCAGTTTCTTTATAGTCAGCCGAAGACGGACGTCCACTACACCGATGCCGCGACCGGAAACTTTGTCGCCTTGGCTTCGCTGCTGCCCTTTACCGGCTTGACGGACTTAGCGACCGGCTCGGCGAAGCAGCCGCATGTGACAGGTAACGCCGGGTTCGAGATGCGACCGTTCCGAAAGCTGCGGATTGTCGAATCGTGGATGACGGATCGATACCACGACGCCAGCTTCGGGCTCCTCGTGGCGCAGTTTGTACCTGCAACCACTCAGCAAACGGCACTGCCGGAGGAGCAGGTGGTGAACTACAACCAGCAGGAGATCGACGCCATCTACGACCTCACCTCGAAGATCACTGTACGCGGTGGTTGGCGATATGTGTGGGGCGACGCCACGGTAAACGCAGGCATACTCAGTCAAACCGGCACTTTCGCTACAGGTCAATTGCGGCGAAATGTGGGATTGGCGGGCGCGACTATCCTCCCCTGGCAAAAACTCCGCATCAACGTGGACTACGAAGGCGCTTTGAGCGACGACGTCTATTTCCGCAACAGCTTGAATGACTACAACAAGATGCGGGCCCGGGCGAAATACCAGGCATCCACATCACTCTCCTTCACGGCCAACTTCGCGCTGCTCGACAACCAGAATCCGGCGACTGGAGTCAACTACGACTTCCGTGCACGTACGAATTCCGTAGCCGTATACTGGACGCCGAACAACGGCAAGCGCATTAGCGTCACTGCCGAGTACAACCGCTCTACGGTGCGTTCCGATATCGACTATCTCAATCTGCCATTCCTGAATCCCGCGGTTTCGTCGTACCGCGACAATGCCCATACTGCCAGCTCACAAATCGACATCGCGCTTCCTGGCTATTACGGACTGACGCCCAAGCTCACAGCCGGTGGGTCCTTGTTCGTCTCGTCCGGAAGCCGGCCGACACAGTTCTACGAGCCGCTGGGACGGCTTTCGATTCCGTTTTCCAAGAAGGTGACCTGGTACACGGAATGGCGTTGGTATGGAATGGGCGAACAGTTCTACCTGTATGAGGGATTCCGGACACACGTCTTTGTGACGGGCCTCCGGTTGAGCCGCTAGGAGATCGTCAATGAAAATCCTTCGAGTAGCCTTAGCGGGTGCCGTGGCGGCGTTGACCGCGCTGGCGGCCGACGAAGTTCTGGGCGACGCTCACCGCGGCGAGCAGCTTTTTCAGACGGAACAGTGCGTCCAGTGCCACGGTATCAATGGGCGCGGCGGCGCGCTGGCCCCCGACCTGGGGAAGCACATCGGCCGTGATTTCACTCCCACGGTCATGGCCAGCCTGATGTGGAACCACGCTCCCGAAATGTGGCCGGCCATGCGCAAGCAGGGCATCGTCAAGGGCACGCTATCGCCGGAATCCGCGGCGGACCTGTTCGCCTATTTCGTATCGGCGCGCTATTTCGAACGGTCGGGAGACGCCGGCCGCGGAAAACAGGTATTTGCGGCGAAACACTGCGCCGATTGCCACGGGGTGACGACCTCGGCCGCCGCGGGAGCTCCTGGAGAGGCGAAGTGGACGTCGTTGGCCGACCCGACTACCCTGGTTCAGCAGATGTGGAACCACGGCGAGCAGATGCGCCAGGCCTACACGGAAAGAACGCTGCGATGGTCCCCGCTCACCTCGCAGGAACTGCGCGACATGCTGGTCTATCTGCAGAATCTGCCCGAGACCCGCGAACTGGTGACGGCCTTCGAATTTCCGCCCTCGGCTTCGGGCGCGGCCCTGTTTCAATCGAAGGGTTGCGCGACCTGCCACCAAGGGAAGCTTGCCCTGGAAAACCGGCTGCGGAATCAGAACCTAACCGATATCGCAGTCGACATGTGGAACCACCAGGCGAGCATGAAGCAGCCGGCACCGAAACTCTCGCAGGAGGAAATGCGGCAGATTCTCGGCTACGTCTGGACGCGCCAATATTTCCGCGGGTCGGGCGATGCGGTGCGGGGCAAGCAGGTCTTCACCGTGAAGAACTGCGCCTCGTGCCATAGCGACTCCGCCAGCGGCGCTCCTCTGCTATCCAAAGGTGTAGAGGGATACTCGGACATCACCATCATCTCGGCCTTGTGGGAGCACGGACCCCGCATGCTGGACTTGATGACCGAGCGGAAGCTGGTCTGGCCGCGGTTCACGGCGGCGGAGATGGCGGACTTGATTGCTTATCTGAACTCGCGGTAAAGGCACCGCCACGAAAAGCACCGCTCCGTTTGGTCACGGCTCCGGAACGACGCTACGTACTACCAGCAACTCGGCGTGCTGGAATGCGGACCGCAGAATCTGGTCACGCAAGGTGCTGTATTTCACTCTGCTCGATCCGGCGCGGATCTGGTCCACTTCGGCGCCGGTGAAATCGCGGGTGTAGCGGTCGGCGCGGTCGCGGTAGGAGTAGCCGCAATAGTGCATTTCCGCGGCCGCGGTCACTTCCATCATGAAATCCCAAAAACTGTCGTGGTGGAATGGGCGTTTGTGGCTGGCGGCCTCGCGATGGACCTCCACGGCCTGGCGGCCGCCACGCAGGATGGCTCGTATGCATCGTTCGGCGGCGAAGGGGCGCGAAGGATCGGGGTCGGGAAAGGTGGCAAGCAGCGCTCGAATGCCCCCGAGGTCCGGCTCCCAACCCGGCCACCGGAAGCGCGACGCGCCCGCTACCAGGGAGCCGCGTAACAGGATCTCGCGGATGCGGGCTTCGTCCTTTCCGGTCGCCCCCAGCACCAGCTCCAGTAAATCCCGCATGGAGAGTTCCTGAACCACTACAGGGGTAATGGAGAGGGCGCCGGCCTCTTCAGAACTGAGCTTTACCCGAACGGTTTCGGGCAATTGCATAGGTGATTTCACGCTACCATAGCGGCTTGACGGCCCTGGAAAAGGTATTGGCGGAGGCGGGGCGTTACGAACACCCGCTCTTCGAGATCCCCGCCCGCGAGCAGAACGGCTCCATCGAGCTGGTGATCCGATCGAAAGACCGCGCGCGCGCAATACACATTTACTACGCTCCCCTTCACGCGCAGGACATCGATCACCCACAATTCCCCTGGACCTTTCAGCGCTACCTGTACGACTGTCTGCACGACTACGTGGTGGAGATGTTCCTCCGCACGCCCCAGACGCAGGAACCATGACGCCCCCCGGTAAATTACTGGCCGAAGAGATAGAACGTAAAGGGCCAATCCCGTTTCGGCGCTTTATGGGGGTCGCGCTCTATCATCCGCGACATTCCGCCAGCAGCTCGTTACATTCGAGAACCGGCGCTTCCTCTGGATTACAGGGGCCGGGGTGGCAGACGAGGCCGGCCATTATTTGCACCAATACGTTCTGCCGCCCGAGGAGGGGCGCTGGTACGAAGTGAATCTGGATGCCCTGCAATGGATCGAGCGCATCTCGGGTGGACTCCGGTCCGGGTGGGTGTTAACCATCGATTACGGGTATACACTGCCCGAGGTGATCCGGTTCCCGCGGGGAACATTGGTGAACTACCGGCAGCATACGGCAACCGACGACGTGCTGGAGGATCCGGGCGTGCGAGATCTCACGGCGCACGTCAACTTCACCGCGATCGAGCGCCATGGCGCAGCTTGCGGATTGCAGCCGGAGCGCTTCGAAACATTGGGGCAGATGTTGCTCGGCGCTGGAGAGGAGGAGTTCGCGCGCGCCATCGCCGCCGCCGACCGCGCGGAGGAATTGCGCCGCCGTCTCCAACTCAAGACCCTGCTGTTCGGAATGGGGGAGACATTTCGGGTGTTGTGGCAGCGGAAGGAGGGGAAGGAATTCGGAGAGAAAAGCCCGTAATAATGAAAAAGGCCCCGGAAACCGGGGCCTCGGAGTGGAATTCGTCTGCCCTTTTCAGGGCAACTCACCAGCTACTTCTTTTTCTTTGCGGGCGCCTTCTTTTTCGGGGCGGCCTTTTTGGTTGCGCTCTTCATCGATTGATTCTCCCTAACATCAAAATTTTGCGACTCGAAAAAATCGCAATGTGATTCATATATAAGGTTGTTCGCGATGAAAGTCAAGAAAAAAATGCACGTCGTGTTCCATTCCGATCTCTTTCGGGTTGCATCGCGGTAAATTCGCGCGCGAGTTTTTCCGCGGACCGCACATCTTGATCGCGCGCGCCATTCGTATATACAATTGGACGCCGGTTCAGATGACTCTGCTGCCCATGCTGCTCGCAATTGACGCGGAAGGTGATCGACGACTCGTCGAACGGCTGCAGCGCCGCGATCCGCAAGCCCTGGCGGAGTTGTATGAGCGTTACGGACGCCTGGTTTATTCGCTGATCTTGCGAGTGGTGCGCGATACCGGCGTGGCGGAAGACCTGGTGCAGGAGACTTTTCTTCGGGTATGGAACCGCGCTCAGGGACTGGACGCCGATAAAGGCTCGGTGGGCGCCTGGCTGCTGGCCGTGGCGCGCAATCGGGCGATCGATTACCAGCGCTCCACCACCGGCCGTGCCCGCAACACGCTGGAGGTGGATGCCACCGAGCATCCCGCGCTCTACAGCGACATGGAGAAGGACCTGCTGCAATCCGACAAGGCGCGCCGGATCAAAGCAGCGATGCAAAAGCTCTCGGACAACCAGCGCCAGGTGATCGAGCTGGCATATTTCGAAGGGCTCTCCCAAACGGAGATGGCCGACCGCATGGGGCAGCCGCTGGGGACAGTTAAGACTTGGGTGCGAGCGGCTCTGAAAGCGCTGCGCCACGAGCTCGGAGCGGCGGTGCCGGCATGAATTGCGACCAATTGCGGGAGCATTACGAAATGTACGCCATTGGCCTGGCGGACGAGCCCGAGAGCAGCGAGATCCGGGAGCACCTGAACCGGGGATGCGAGGTATGTATGGCGGAACTGAAGCGGGCCCGGGAATTGGCGGCGATCATCGAGGGATCGGCTCCATTGGCGGAGCCCTCTCCGAAATTGCGGCGGCGGATCCTGGCCTCGGCCGGCGTGGAGCCTCGCCGCCTGGGATGGTGGGCGCCGTTCTGGGCGGTGGCCGCGGTGTGTGCTATGTTCGCAGCCGCCTTCTTCAGCAGCCGCGAACGCGATCTGGCCGGGCAGCTTCTCAGAACTCGCGAACAAGCACGCGCACAGACAATTGAAGTGACGCGTCTCACCGAAGCCCTCGCCATTTTGAACGGCCCGGACACTACCGAGGCTTCCTTCGGGGGCAGCCAGCCGCAGCCTCCCAAAGGTAAGGTCTTTGTGAACCCGTCGCAAGGTGTTTTATTGATGGCTTCCAACCTGCCGCCCGCCCGCAGCGGAAAAATCTACGAAATGTGGATCGTCCCGAAGCGTGGGAATCCGGTGGCCGCCGGTCTGTTTCAGTCCACTATGGAGGGAACGGCTCTCTTCGTGCGGCGCGGTCCAGTTGATCTGAACACTACCGGAGCGGTGGCGGTGACCCTGGAGAATGATGGCGGCGCCGCGGCACCCACGTTGCCGCTGATCATCGTCGCCGCTATCCCAAGCCGGACTCCCAGCGCTCAGTAGGCGGCTGGCTGCCAAGATCTGCGCGCGAACAGGGCCTCGGTCTCCGGACGCGTCAACACCCAGATCCCGTAAATCCCCAGGGCGGTCCCGAACGGGAAGCTCAGCAGATCCAGTCCGGAGATCACGATCATGTAAACGCGCGACCACTGCGCCAACCGAAGAAGCGCGATGCCTCCAATCAAGCCCGGAAGCCAGAGCACGATGAGGACGAGAAAGATAATTCCTCCGATGCCGCCAATGACCGGGATGGCCCATACCGCGTCCGGCGATTGAGCCGAGGTCCCCAGGATGCCCGCAATGCCGCCCATGAGCAGCAGCACGGTGAGAGCCGCGAAAATCCCCATGGCCCCCAGGATGATGTGAAGAATCGCGATGATCTTGAGATGAGTTTCCATCACAGGCCCTACTCCATCTTCGCGCGGCTGCACCGGTGGGTGGTGCCTCATTTTTCCAAAATCGGCACTTCGTATCGCAACAGGCGATCGAGTAGTGAAGCCGCGTTCTGATCGGTGAGGACTAGCGCGCGGTGCTCAGGCTGGAGGAAACGCTCCGCGACAGCCTGGTCGAACAGCCTTAGCAGGTAGTCATAATAGCCGCAGACATTCAGAATGCCGCAGGGCTTGCGCTGCAATCCCAACTGCGTCCAGGTGAGGACCTCGCAGAATTCTTCGAAGGTGCCGAAACCACCGGGCATCGCGATGAAGGCCGCCGCCGGGTCGGACATGGCGGCCTTTCGTTCGTGCATGGAGGCCACGACGCGCAATTCGGTGAGCCCCGTGTGGGCCCTTTCCTGCTGCACCATGGCTTGCGGAATGACGCCGATGACCTCGCCGCCGGCGGCCAGCGCCGCATCGGCCACCACGCCCATCAGCCCCAGCCGGCCGCCGCCGTAGACGAGTCCGATTCCGCGCTTCGCTAGCAGAGCGCCCAAGCCGCAGGCCGCCTCGGAGTATTCGGGGCGCGCGCCGGCGCTCGAACCACAGAAGACGCAGACCCGCCGCATTGCTTTTGCGCCAGCGCTGTCCATGGGATTTCTCCAATTTAGCAGGAACGCGAATGGCTGGTATTTTGAAACAGTGACTGAAAGCGAGCGAATTTACTACAACCAGCGCGCGCCGGAATATGACGAATGGTGGCTGGGGACGGGACTCTTCGCGGAACGCGCGCGGCCGGGCTGGCACGAAGAAGTCGAAACGCTCCGCTCGATACTGCCGTCGATCGCCGCGCGTACGGTATTGGACATCGCATGCGGCACCGGGTTTTTGACGCGGCATCTGCCGGGACGGGTGGCCGCCATCGATCAGAGCCCGGCGATGCTCCAGGTGGCTCGCGCCCGTCTGCCGGAGGCTCTAGTCGTCCGGGCGGATGCGTTTCGGCTGCCGTTTCCCGCAGGGGCGTTTGATTGCGTGTCGAGCGCTCACTTCTACGGGCACCTCCAAGTCGCGTCGCGCGACCAGTTTCTGGCTGAAGCTCGACGCGTGGCGCGACGGCTCCTGATCATCGATGCGGCCTGGCGCGAAGAGGTGTTGCCGGAGGCGATGCAAGAGCGCACGCTGAACGACGGCTCGCGGCACACGGTTTACAAGCGCTACTTCACGCCGGAGCAGCTAGTGGCGGAACTGGGGGGTGGGACGGCGCTGCACAGCGGGCGATGGTTCGTGGCGGTTCTGACCTGACGCTACTGCGCTAACCCTCTCCACCGAGCAGCGTCTGCAGCCGCGCATAGCCCGCGCGGCTCACCGGTAACTGCGCGCCGTCCGCCAGCACCACCACGCGGCTGTCCTTGGTATACGGCTCGATCTTCACCACGCGTTCCAGGTTCACCAGGTACGAGCGGTGAATGCGCACGAAACGCGCGGGATCCAGAGCGCTTTCCAAACTCGAAATCGTCTGCTGCTTCAAGAACTGTCTGCCCGCGCTATGCAACGCAACGTAATCGTCTTGCGCTTCAGCGTAATCGAGTTTGGCGATGGGAATGATGTGCACGCGCGTGCCATCACGCACGGCAATGCGTTCCAGGTATTCCGATGGAGGGCGTGCCGCGGCCGCCAGGTCCGCAGCCGGAGGGAGCGTCTTACCGGCGCGGCCCTGGGCTTGCCCGATGGCGGCGGCCAGGCGGGCGGCGCTCACGGGCTTCAGCAGGTAATCCACGGCGTGCACTTCGAAAGCGCGCATGGCGTACTGGTCGTAAGCCGTGACGAAGATCACCGCCGGGCCAGGATTGAGCAGCTCCAGCACCTCGAAGCCATCCAGCTTGGGCATCTGAATGTCGAGGAACAGCAGGTCGGGCGTCATTTCGGTTACAGCCTTGACGGCTTCGAAACCGTTGGCACACTCGGCCACCACTTCGATCTCCGGGTGCGCGGCCAGCATTTCGCGCAAGGCCTGGCGGGCCAGCTCCTCATCGTCAACCACGATCACCCTCATGCGGCTTCCCTCTCGGCGGGAATCGCGATCTCGACTTCGAACTGGTCGCCCACGGTGCGCACGCGAAAGGCGCTGCTGTCACCGTAGCGCATCTCCAGGCGCTGGCGGACATTGGCCAAGCCGAGTCCATTGCGGCGGGAACGCGGCGAGTCGGGGTCGTAGGTATTGGCCACCACAATCACCAAGACGTTCTCCTCGAGGCGAGCTTCCAGGCGGATGATTCCTCCCTCCAGCAGGTTCCCAATTCCATGCGCCACGGCATTCTCCACCAGGGGTTGCAGCAGTAAAGGCGGGATGAGCCACGGCAGGCACTCCGGAGCGACCGCCTCCTCAACGCACAAGCGCGCGCCGAAGCGGACCTTCTCAATGGCCAGGAACGAACGGATCAGCGACAGCTCTTCCTCCAGCGAGATGGCTGCTCTTTCGCCGAGGCCGAGGGTGGTTCGCAGAAACTCGGAAAGTAGGATGCACATCTCACGCGCTTTGGAGGGGTTCACACTGGTCAACGCGCTGATGGAGTTGAGGCTGTTGAAGAGGAAGTGCGGATTGACCTGCGCCTTGAGCGCTTTCAATTCGGCATCGCGGGCGAGCACGCGGGCCTCATCCTCCCGCTTTTCGGCCTCGCGGGAGGCTTCGAACGCCATCAGAGCGTAGTGCAGCACCACCGACAGCAAATACAACAGCACGCCCACACCGAACAACACCGGAACCTGCGTTCGAAAACGATCGAAGGCACCGGGAAAGCTCCGCGTCTGCGCCAGCAGATAGGCCAAGCCGGCACCCAGCAGCGCCCACAGACCACTCAGCAAGAACGCTCCCGCCAGGTGCGTGAGCAGCGCGCGCGGCACTGCATCCAGGGCGTCCACTGGCGTTGCCGCCACCGGATACCAGGCGGCCAGGCAGACAAACGAGTAGACGATGCAGAGAGGCGCCACCAGCGCCAGGGTTTCCAGCCATCCGCCGTGGCCGGCAGTCATGAGCAGCAGGTGCAGCAGGAAACCGACCACCAGCCAGACCAGGACATAAATTCCGAGCCGTTCACGCCTGGCAAGGATGGGATGCACGCGGGCTTAGTTTCTCACGTCTACACCGCCGAACACGGCCGCGCCGACTATGTATAGCGTCTTGATTCCGGGGCCTTTTGGGGGATGGTAGGTGCGGTCGGAGTAACCGCCGAAAATCGGCACGCCGCGCATCACCAGATTCCATTCTCGCGGGATGCGGATGTTGGCGCCGCCGAAAACCACCGCGATGTGCAGATAGGCTTCGTCGCTTTTCATCTGCGCCTCGGTCAGATCGATGCGGAATCCGCCGAAAACTGCCGCCATGCGGCCGCCATCAAACTCTCCGGAGACTCGCCGGTCGCCGCCGCCGAATATAGCGGTTTCGTTCATGACCCCGTCGGAGTTCCAGTAGCCTTCCTGGAAAAATGGCGCGCCCGCCAAAGACCCCATGCGGTTCCTGCGACGGGCTCTCCAACGGTCGCCCATCCGGGGGCCGCCCTGCCGCGGGTGCGTGACGCCCCATAGCAAGCTGATCCCGAAGGCGATCATGGCGAGGGGCCACAACATGGCCCAGAACTCGATATGCACATAACCGAGACTGCGAAGCAGCAAAATAATGCCGCCCACACTGACTGCTCCGCCCCAGATACGAGCGGGTGCGTCCGGCTGTAGCGCCATCGCTGCGCCGAGCAGGATCACCCCGGCAGGCCAGAACCGGAACAGATAGGCCATGTCGGCGATACCCATCTTGTCCAGCAGCAGAACGACTCCGGCGACGACCAGGAGCAGGCTGAAGATCACGCCAGGCGCGTTGCGGCCGCCCCACTTGATGTCTCCGTTAGTAGTTTGCGGGTCCATATCGATTCTCTCCGCCATCCGGACGACGGGCCCTGGGGAGTTGTCTGGCGCGTCCGAATAGCTGCACAATCCCGAGGGCGATGAGCGCTAGCGGCCAGTATCGCGTAATGTCGTCCAGCATGTGCATCTCGGCCAAGAGCCCCAGTGAGCCGAGCGCAACCAAGAGAATACCCATAAAGATCCCAGCGTGTCGCATTTGATGGCAGGCCATCTTCTTCTCCTTCTTCTCCATGTTCGGTAGTTGCCTTCCGAAGTCTAAAGTTAGCCTGGGCGAGGCACGATGTCCCCCGATTTTCGGCGGAAGACGGCGGCTTACCGGCGAATGACGAATTGTGGGGCGGATTGATGAGGCTGCAGGGGCCTTAGACTCGGCGTTGGCGTGGCTTGAGGAAGCGGGACTGAAAAGTCCCGCGCCGGCTGAAGCCTGCCCCACTAACCGCGGAACTCGAGCACCAGGACGGTGATGTCGTCCGACTGCACTGCACCCTCGGCGAAGGCGGTGACAGCCTCTTGGATGGCATCGTGGATCGCGGTGCAGGGCTCCGCGGCGTGCGCCGTCAACAGGTTGTACAGCCGCTTCTTCCCGAAGAATTCCCCTTGTGCGCTTTGCGACTCGGTGACGCCATCGCTATAGATGACCAGCTTGTCGCCACTGAATAGGGTCCCGTCCGCCAGGGTGAATTCGGCGCCTTCGATCAGCCCTACCGGCATTCCGGTGGCGTCCAATTCCGACAGCCTTCCGGACGGCCGCACCAGCAATGCCGGACAATGCGCCGCATTGATGTATTGGAACTGCCCGTAGGAGTGGAGGAGGCACTGAAACACCGTCGCATACTTCTCGCCGCCAGTGCGATCGTTGAGGAATTGATTCAGCCGTTCCATGCGAGGCTTCAACGAATCCGGCTCATCGGTGGTGGTGATTAAGGCTCCCTGTAGAAGGGAGGCGAGCAGCGCCGAGCTTACGCCCTTGCCGGACACATCGGCCACCACGGCCGACCAGCAGCGTGGGTTGACCTCGGTAACATCGAAATAGTCTCCGCCCACTTCACGGCAAGCCAGGCTGCTGCCGCAGGCCTGTAGCCAGCCCTTGAGCGGCAACGCTTTGGGCAGTAGACTCTGCTGGATGGTCCGCGCCAGTTGCAGTTCTTCCTGCATCTGCCGCTTGGCGCGCTCCTCTTCGAGCAGCCGTGCATTCTCGAGAACAGTGGATGCTTCGATGGCGAGGGTCTGCAGCAGCTCCCGATTTCCGCCAGCCAGGTCAGCGGCCGCCAGACGCGAATCCATGTAGAGCACGCCTACGGTCTCGTTGCCGACGGAAAGCGCGCTGGTGGCTTCGGCTTCACCCTGGCCCGTACGCATGCGGACGAGAGGCACGCAGGTGACGCTGCGCAGTTCTAAATCGACAATGCTATTCTGAGGACCGGTCTCGGCGGTGCTGGCGCTTCCCGATCCGCCGATGGGATCGAAGTTCATGGAGAGCAAGTCGCGCCGGTGCTCCAGGGCGCGGCGAATCACTTCGCGCGGCACGCGCAGATCGCTCTCCAGCAAATGCCGGCCGTCGCGGTGGCGCGCCACGCGGATCTCCAGGCCGCTGGCATTGCGCAGCAGAAGGAACCCTCGCTCCGCGCCGGTGATGGCGAGCGCCGTGTCCACTACGGAAACCAGCACGTCGTCGATCGAAAAGGAGCTTTGCAGTGTGCGGGCCAGATCCAGAATCGCCCGCAGCTTAGCGAGGTTGCCGCCCATGCCGGGAACGGGAGCCGACTTCTCGGACACCTGCTCCATAATCCGCTTCAGCTCCGCGCCATCGAGGGCAAAGACGAGTTGGAACGAATCCTGCGCGCCGAAATCAATGCGGTCAGAGTTGTGCAGCGTCTCCCTCTGAATGCGCTTCCCGTTCAGAAACGTTCCGTGGCGGCTGCCGCAATCTTCGATGACATAGCCACCGCCCTCGTCGAAAATCCGCGCGTGCGAACGCGAGACGCGGCTGTCGCGAATCACCAGGTGGTTTTCGGGCTGGCGTCCGATCGAGAAGGGAAGCGGCGTGACCGGTACGCGGCTACGATGGCCGTTGGGATCCGTTACGATGAGCGACGCCGGCTCCGGGCCAGCAGCAACCGCACCGGTCGACTCCATTGTCAGGCGCGTTGCGGGGTTGCCTGCCGGCGCCGTTTGACCTTCACGGGAATCTGCCGCGCTTCTTCGATTTCGCGCGCGCGCAGTGTCTGGCAGTGAGCGCAATAACCCCCGACCTCAGTGCGCGTGAGCAGGATTTCGAACCCGAAATGAGTTTCAATCTGCTTGCGCAGCTTTTGCAGGGGATCGCCGAAGAACTCTTCGACTTTGCCGCAGCGCAGGCAGATCACGTGGGCGTGTTCCTGCTTCAGGCGCGTTTCGTAATAGTGCTGGTCGCCCCCATAGTGCATGAGGTCCAGCTCATCCACCAGGCCGCCGGCCTTCAACATCTTGAGGGTGCGATAGACTGTTACCCGGTTGAGCTTCGGGTCCTGCTCCTTCGCCATTTGAAACAGCCGTTCGACGTCGAGATGTTCTCCGGTCTTGTCAATCAGTTCGAGTAAAATCTGCCGCTGGCGAGTCAGACGGACCCCTCGCTCTTTCAACGATCCTTGCATGGAGTCGGGGGCCATAGGGGACTTCTTTAGATTCTAACAGTCCGGCGGCTGGATCGGTTTCTGCAACCGATTTAGGTGTGTTTGGGTGCGGTTCCGTACGCGCGGTGATTACATTTCGGCAGCGAACGTGCTAGCTATTCAGTTATGAGACACAGACTACTTGTTCTAGCGCTAATTGCCTGTGGATCGGCCTTGGCAGCAGACATCTCCGTCGGTATCCGAATCGGCCCGCCACCACCCCCACGGGTGGTTGCTGTCTCGCCGCCCAGTCCCGGCCCGGAGTGGGTTTGGGTACAAGGCTACTGGTATCCAGTCGGAAACCATTACAAGTGGCACGAGGGCTATTGGAGTCGGCCACCTTTTCCAGGCGCGGTATGGGTAGGGCCCCGTCACGATGGTGAGCGGTTCTTCGCAGGCTATTGGGAAGGCGGCGGGCGTCGTATCGAACACGATCATCGCTGGGACCGGGATCGAGATCGCGACTATCACCGTGACCACGATGAGCATGACCGGGACCACGACCACCACTGAGCGCTCAATAGGCAGTTCCCGCCCTACTGCTGAAAGATCAAGATCGGGGAGGAAGATGCCTCCGCCACCGGGATCGCCGCAATGAGATCCCATCCATCCGACGCGTATTTGTCCAGCGTGGCTTGTATAGTTGGGCTGCTCCCGTCAGTACCCGTATGAACCGCGATATATTTGTGAACGGGAGCAGCGTGGGCAGGCTGTGGCAGAATCACTGGCCTCAGCGCAATCACCGCCAAGAACACCACGATTAAGACAAGGCAGATCCTATTAAATTGGTCCATACGGGCCTCCGAAGCCAGTATACGCACTCCCCAAAAACAAGCACATACTGAGACAACGCCCGTATGTTCCGAAAAGTACTGATTGCCAACCGCGGCGAAATTGCAGTGCGCGTCATCCGCACTCTGCGCGAAATGGGTATCACCAGCGTGGCCGTTTATTCCGACGCCGACCGCGCGTCCCTACATGTCCGCCTGGCAGATGAAGCGGAGCATGTGGGACCGTCGCCTTCGGCGGAAAGCTATCTGCGGATCGACCGCATTTTGGACGCGGCCCGCAAACACGGCGCTGAGGCGATTCACCCGGGGTATGGCTTTCTGAGTGAGAATGCCGAGTTCGCCGCCGCCTGCGAAGATGCCGGATTGGTGTTCATCGGGCCGTCGGCCGCATCCATCCGCGCGCTCGGTTCCAAAACGGAGGCGCGTCGCCACGCCATCGGCGCCGGAACACCGGTCGTTCCTGGCACGGACGGCGCCGTCACGCTGGAGGGCGCCCGCGCGTTCGGGCGTGAACACGGCTATCCCATCATGCTCAAGGCGGTGGCCGGGGGCGGCGGCAAAGGAATGCGCGCCATCATGCGCGAAGAGGAACTGGAATCGGCATTGCGCGAGGCGGCGAGCGAGGCCGAGCGCGCTTTTGGCGATGCCGCAATATATGTCGAGAAGCTCATTGAGCAGCCGCGCCACATCGAAATCCAACTGCTGGGCGATCGCCATGGCAACATGGTGCACTTGGGGGAGCGCGAGTGCTCCATACAACGCCGGCATCAGAAGTTGGTGGAGGAGTCGCCTTCCCCGCTAGTGGCTGCGCACCCGGAGATGCGCCATGCCATGGGCGAAGCGGCCATCCGCGCGGCCCAGGCCGCCCGTTATTACAACGCGGGCACGGTGGAGTTTCTGGTGGATCGAGACCGCCGCTTCTACTTCCTGGAGGTGAACACGCGTCTGCAGGTGGAGCACCCTGTGACGGAGCTAGTCACGGGCCTCGATCTGGTGCGGTTGCAGGTGGAGATTGCCGCCGGCGCGCGCCTGCCGTTTTCGCAGGAGGAAGTTACCTGGCGCGGCTCGGCCATCGAATGCCGCATCTACTCCGAGGATCCGTACAACGACTTTCTCCCATTCCCCGGAAAGATCACACGCCTGCGGCGCCCGATGGGTCCGGGAATTCGCCTCGATGCGTGCGTATATCCGGGGTGGACCGTGCCCATGGAATATGATCCGCTACTGGCCAAGCTGGTGGTGTGGAGCGGCCGGCGCGACGAGTCCATTGCCCGTATGATCCGTGCGTTGGGCGAATATGACGTGGGTGGCATTCGCACCAACATCAGTTTCTTCCGCCAGATTCTGGACGCCCCGGAATTCCGCGCCGGCCATTTGCATACCGGCTTCATCGACGAATTCCTGGCGCACCATCGGCCGCCGTCACCGCCGGCCGATTTAGCGGCGATAGCAGCACTCACCGCGGCTCTCGACCACATGGCGCGTGGAGCCGGGCAGCCACAGGTGGCCGCCAATGGGACGAGCCCTTGGTTGAGCGCCGGCCGCCAGGAGGTTATGCGGTGAGGCTGAACCTGATGATCAACGGTTCCAGCGCTGAGGTGGAGATTCTTGCGCCGGCCCCCGCGTGCCGTTTCACCTTTGCCGGCAGAGAGCGCTCGGCCGATGTGGAAATTCCGGAGCCGGGCATTTATTCTGTGCTGCTCGATGGCCGCAGCTACGATGCCAGCGTAGAGCGCTCAGAACGCGCCCTGATCGTGACCGTGAATGGCTGCCGTTTTGAAATCGAGGTCCGCGATCCGCGCCGCTGGTCCCGCCCGTCTGGCCGGGCAGAAGGCGGGGGACGTGAAACGTTGTCCGCGCCAATGCCCGGAAAAGTCGTGCGCATTCTGGCCGTTCCCGGCGCCGTGGTCAGCCCGGGTCAGGGCATCATGGTGGTGGAAGCCATGAAAATGCAAAACGAGATCAAGGCTTCGCGCGCGGGACGCGTGCTCGCGATCCACGCGCAAGAAGGCGCCACCGTAACGGCGGGAGAAGCACTCGCCACAATCGAGTAGCGATCAGGCCACAGAAGTTCGTGTAGCGCTGGTGCGCCGGATCGTGCGATGTGGCCTTCTGTCATACTGTCGACGGGCCGACGCCACTACGCGCTCGATTTCGTCACGCTGGAACGGTTGCGGCAGAACGTCATAACCGCCACAATTCAGCACCTCTGACCAAAGCTGTTCGTCGGCAGTTCGGCAAGTGACGATCAATTGTGGCTGCGGTTCCCGACGCCGCAAGTGATCAAGCACCTTTTTCCAATTCCAGTCATCCACTTCGCAACTGGCAATCACTACCTGAACCGGTTGTTGGTCAATATACTCGAGCGCTTTCCGCCGGTCGTGGGCTTCCAGCAGAAGCCATCCGGCATCGCGGAAGACTTCGTGCAGCAGCTGCCGGCCTTCTTCATGCTCGCCCACCAGAAGAGCGCAGAGGGAGGATTCTCTAATCGTTTTCATTTGCCAGTAGGCTCCTTCGGTGGATCGGCAGACCTCTGGCGAAGAGCCCGAGTCGCCCGCCCAAGCGTAACCGTTCGGTCCGGTTCCATACAATTAGGAAACAGCTTATTAACTCTTTGGTACCCATCAATAGGCACTTTGGTTACCATCCGCCAGGGTTGGTGGGGTCAGCCATTCGTGAATCTCAAGAATTTCGGCGCCAGTACCGGCGTGCGGAAAGACTCCACTGGTAATTCGTCCGGAACGTTGTTTCGTCGGATTGTATTTGCAAGCGAAAGCGCAGGGATTTAGAATCCTAGCCGGGGGTGTGAATGACCCTGGAAGAGGTCCCTCGCGGAAGCGAGACAATCCTGCTGGTGGAACCAGATCCTGAAACGCGCAAGCTCGCGGCTTTCATGCTTTCCAAGCAAGGATACACGGTCCTCGAAGCGCGCAACGCCGCCGAAGCCTTCCAGCACTATCAGGAGCGGGGATGGCAAGTGGACCTTCTGCTCACCGAAGCCTGGATGGGCGAATTGAATGGCCGGGAACTGGCGCGGGTCCTGGAAGCCAAAGACCCTCGTCTGCGCGTGGTTTATATTTCCGACACCGACAAACGTCGTTTGACACGCCGCATGGAGACCAGGGGCAAGTTGGTGCTGGTACAGCGTCCGTTTACGATGCGTCTGCTGGCGGACAAGGTGCGGCAAACCCTCGACGGCCGGAAGCAGCGGGTAGCGGCAATGGGAGCATAGGCAAACCCGATAGCTCTTACTCCCCCAACTCGACGCAGTGCGCAAACCGAACTGCAGAATTTTCACGCAACTGTGCTAAAACTTGCTCTGACACCGGCTCGTCGGTGGTAACCAAGGCCAGGGCTTCGAGCGGCTCGCCGAGGTGGAGCGGCGCTTCTCTGCGGCCCAGTGAGAAGTTGGCGATATTGACGCGGTTGCGCCCCAGCACGGTTCCTACGTGTCCGATTACGCCAGGCACGTCCTGGTTTTTCATAAAGGTGAGGTGCCCAGCCAATGCCGCATCGCACTGGATGCCATCCGCCTGGATCAGCCTCGGCTTGTCGAAAACCATGGCGCCTTCCACCGAGGTGATCGCTTTGTCCGTCTCCACTTCGACGCGAATACTATCGGCCTGGCCCGCCCGCGGTTCGTGGCGCTCCGTCACGTTCCAGCCGCGCTGCTCCGCGATCTGCACGGCGTTCACCAGGTTGGCGCGGTGCGAAGTGGAGCGCGCCAGTACGCCTGCCAGTCCCGCGCTGCGCAAGAGGTTTGTGTTGCTGTCGGCGAGCTTGCCGAAATAAACCAGGCGCACCGTGGAAGGGTTTCCCGCAGCAAGGTGCGCTGCCAGGTTGCCCAAACGTTCCGCCAGCGCCACATAAGGCCCGAGAGCGCGGTACTGCTCACGGGTCATGCTGGGCATGTTGACGGCGTTGATGGCGACGCCGCTTTTGAGGTACTCCACCACCTGCTCGGCAATGCGCACACCCACGATCTCCTGGGCTTCTTCGGTGGACCCTCCTATGTGCGGCGTGGCCACCACGCTTTCGCCGCTGAAGAGCGGATAGCCCGCCGGCGGCGGTTCGGTCCCGTACACATCGAGCGCGGCGCCGGCCACTTTGCCTGCGGCCACGGCTTCCTGGAGGGCGGCTTCATCCAACAGCTCGCCACGGGCGCAGTTTACGATCCTAACCCCGGTCTTCATTTGGCGGAACGCATCGTGCGACAACATGCCCTGGGTTTCGGGCGTGGCCGCCACGTGTAGCGTGATGTAATCGCTCTCGGCGTAGAGTTGCGGCAGTTCCACCAGCTCCGCGCCAAGGTCGCGCCCCAGTTTGGGGGTCACGTAGGGATCGTGGGCCAGGATGCGCATTTCGAACGCGCATGCCCGCTTCACCACTTCGCGGCCGATGCTGCCCAGCCCCACTACGCCCAGCGTCTTGCCGCGCAGTTCGTTGCCCATGAACTTCTTCTTTTCCCACTTGCCTGCGCGCGTGGAATAATCGGCCTGGGAGATGTGGCGGGCCATGGCCAGCATCAACGCGAAGGTGTGCTCGGCCACGGAAACGGCATTGCCGCCCGGGGTATTCATGACGAGCACGCCGGCCTCGGTGGCGGCATCCAGATCGACGTTGTCCACACCTACGCCGGCACGCCCGATGACGCGCAATTTCGGCGCCTGATCGAGAACCGCTTTGCCCACCTGGACGGCGCTACGCACCAACAGCGCATCGGCCTCCGCCAGGTGTTTCGTGTATTCTTTGGGATTGGAAACGATGGTCTTCCATCCGGGCTGGGATTGAAACAACTCGATCCCGGCCGGCGCGAGAGGCTCGGCAATCAAGATATTCATAGCGTTTTGGAGGCTGCTCAGGCGTTAACCGGCTGTTTCACCGCGGCCTGTTCGTAAATCTCCTGGACCGCGGCCACACCAGTTCCGTACTTCACCGGGAACCCGTTCGCGTTCAGAATGATTTCCAGGCCGGCGATGACGGCAAACAGATCCGCGAAATCGAAGTAACCCAAATGCGCAATACGAAAGATCTGTCCCTTCATCGAGCCCTGGCCGTTGGCGATTACCGCGCCGAAGCGGCTGCGGAATTCCTTGACGATGACCCCTGAGTCCATACCGGCCGGCGCCTTAACCGCCGTGGCCGAGGAGGCTGGCGCATCGGGAGCAAACAGCTCGAGACCCATGCGAACCGCCGCCGCGCGCGTACCCTGTGCCAGCATCTGCGCGTTTTCGATCAACTTGGGCATGCCGAGCTGCTTGATATACCGCAAGGCTTCCGCCAGGGCCAGAATCAACGAGGTGGCCGGTGTCCAACTCGATTCGCCGGAATCGCCGCTCTTCTTTTCTTTCTTGAGGTTGAAATAGTAGTGCGGCAGCGTGGCGGTCTCGGTGAATTTCCAGGCCTTGGGGCTGATAGATAGGAATGCCAATCCCGGCGGGATCATGAACGCCTTCTGCGAGCCGCCGATTAACACGTCGATACCCCAGCCGTCGATATCCAGCGGCATCGTGCCGAGCCCGGTGATCGCATCGACCACGAAAATGGCATCTGTTTTGGCCACCGCGCTGGCCATGGCATGCACATCGTGGGCCGCGCCCGTGGAGGTTTCCGAGGCTTGCACGAAGACGCCCTTAGTGCCCGGCTGTTTAGCCAACGCCGCTTCCACTTCCGCCGGCGTTACCACTTTTCCGTAAGGGACGGTCAGCACGGTAGCGTCAAGCCCGTAGGCCTTCGCGATCTCGGCCCAGCGCTCGCCGAATTTCCCCGCCGTACAGACAACCACCTTATCGCCTTTGGAAAACAAATTGGAAACCGAGGCGTCCATGGCCCCTGTACCCGATGCGGCGAACATCAGCAGGTCGTGTGACGTTCCCAGGATTTCCTTGAGGTCGGCCAAGCAAGACCGATACGCCCTACGGAAATCTTCCGTGCGGTGATGAATATCCGACGCCATCATGGCGTGCAAGGCAGGCGGATACAAAGGCGTGGGGCCCGGCGTTAACAAACGTTGTTTTCGAATGTGCATGACGCGGTCTAGTACTCTAGAATAACAGACACGATGGCCTTAATCGATCAGGTGCACCAGGACATGGTCGCGGCGATGAAGAGCCGCGACGAAGCCCGCCTCAGCGCGCTTCGCATGATCAAAGCCGCTTTGATGAAGTTGAAGGTGGACTCGCCCAAGCCGATCGATGAAGCGGCCGAAATGCAGTTGCTGAAGTCGCTCATGAAACAGCGCACCGATGCCGCGGACATGTTCCGCAAAGGCGGCCGCGAAGAGCAGGCCGCCAAAGAAGAGGCAGAGCGCACGCTGATCGAAACGTATCTGCCGGCGGGAGCAAGCGAAGCAGACATCGAAGCAGCTATTGCCGCCGCCCTGGCGGAAACCGGCGTGACCTCAGCCAAACAGATGGGCGTGGTGATGAAGGCGGCTCAAGCTAAGCTGGCCGGCAAGACGGTGGATGGAAAAGCGCTCAGCGAAAAGGTAAGGGCCCGGCTCAGTTGATTCCCGGTTTGCCGGGCTGGCAGCCTATGGCTCCCTCACAGTCCTGTTGACATCTTCTATATTTCCATTATTATGGAAATATAGAGAAGGGCCAGAGCCTCATGCCCAAAAAAGACGACTCCGAACTCACCGCGCGTTATGCCGACATGTTCTCCGCTATGGGGACAGAGCCGCGCCTGCGAATCATACGCCTTTTGCTGAGTACGCATCCGGACGGCATGGTAGTCGGCGAGATCGGCAGCGAGTTGGAAATACCGTCCAGCACGCTTTCCCACCATCTGGACAAGCTCAAAAACGAGGACCTCGTGCATGTCCGGCGCGAGGGCACCTATCTTTGGTATTCCGCTAACACGGATGCCCTACAGGAGCTGTTGGGGTTCTTGTACGCGGAGTGTTGTACGCGTAACCGGGCGATCGAACCCAGGAAAGTCGTCTGTTGTAAGTGATTGGCGAATTTGGACGCCAAGCAGGAGCTTGCATCATGAGTACGAACATCAAGGAAATCGTTCAAGAAAAATACGGCGAGACGGCACGTCACGTTGCCGCCGGAAAAAGCGGCACCTCGTGCTGCGGGTCATCCACCTGTTGCGGTGGGACGGACCCAATCACAACGAATCTTTACGACGACGCCCAGAAACTGGGTTTGCCGGAAAAGGCGGTCCTGGCATCGCTCGGCTGCGGCAATCCGACCGCACTGGCAGAGCTGAAGCCCGGCGAGACAGTGCTGGACCTCGGCTCCGGTGGCGGGATCGATGTTTTGCTGTCGGCCAGGCGCGTGGGGCCCACCGGCAAAGCCTATGGGCTCGACATGACCGACGACATGCTGACGCTAGCCCAAGAAAACCAGCGCAAGGCCGGCGTCTCCAACGTAGAATTCCTGAAAGGCGAAATCGAGAGCATTCCCTTGCCCGATAACTCGGTGGACGTAATCATCTCGAATTGCGTCATCAATCTGTCTGCCGACAAGAGCCTGGTGTTTCGTGAGGCGCTGCGGGTCTTGAAGCCAGGCGGCCGATTTGCGGTCTCCGACGTGGTTGTTCGGGGCGACGTCCCCGCCGAGATTCGGCGGAGCATGGAACTCTGGGTGGGCTGCATCGCAGGCGCTCTCGAGGAAACGGAGTATGCCGGGAAACTGGCGATGGCCGGTTTCGAAAAGATTCACATCGAACCACGCGAGTTTATGGCATCGAGGACGCGCGGCAATTCCTGGCAGGTGAGGGCCTTGACGTAGACGCAATCGCGCCGCTGGTCGAGGGCAAGTTCATGAGCGCCTTCGTGCGTGCCGTCAAACCGTGAACACCAGCGCGCCGTTTCGCCTGCGAGCACGATTCCAAGCCTCAGATGGAAAACAAAAAACGCGTTCTGATTCTATGAACGGGCAATTCGGCGCGGAGCCAGATGGCCGAAGGTCTGCTGCGCCACGATGCTGGATACCGCTTCGAGGTGGCAAGCGCGGGGACGAAACCGAGCCAGGTGCGGCCGGAGGCGATCGCTGTCATGAAAGAGCTGGGCATTGATATTTCTGGGCACCGCTCCAAGTCCCTGGATGAATTCGCCGGGAAGAATTTCGACTACGTGCTCACCGTCTGCGACAGCGCGAAGGAAACGTGCCCGGTTTATCCGAGCCACGCAAGCCGCCTTCGCCGTAATTTCGAGGATCCAGCAGCAGTGAAAGGGTCTGAGGAGGAGCGCCTCGCTGCGTTCCGGCGCGTTCGAGACGAACTTCGCAAGTATCTTTGCGATTTCCCGCCGGACCGGCTTACTTGACCTCGGCGAGCGAACGGCGGCGCAGATAGGCGCCCAACAGGAACAGAGCGGGCAGCAGCCAGATGAGGCCGCTCGGCTCAGGCGTTGTGACAACGAGCGTCGCGTTAAAGCAGTCAGCTGACGACGCGTAAATCGTAAGGGGCACGTTCGGGTTAAAGAAATTCGACGCCGAGGACACCGTAAAAGTGTCGGTAACTTTGTAAAACGCGCAGTCGGTTGCGTTGGCACCCGTGCCATGGGGTTGGCCATAGCAGGTGCCGCCTCCGGGACTCGTATTCAGGGCGACGGACAATGTGCCGCTCCCGGAATTAAGCTGCGTGCCGCCAGGATCCAGAATAACCCAGGCATTGGGGACCGGGTTACCGTGTTGCTGGCCCTGAAACCCCGAGGCGCTGTACAGGTTACCCGCCACATAGCTATCCGAGTAGCCCGGAGTACCGTAGTCGATGTGGTGCGTGGACATGACGATCCCGTAATAGGTGCTGCCCTGCTGGATCAGGAAGTCCGACATGAAAAAAGGATTGGAATGGTCAGCACAAGGCGTAGAGCCTGCAGAAAAAGCGCTGCCACCGCCGTCGCAAAAATCGGGCATCGAGCTAACGCCGACAGGGTTGACATAGCCCGGATCGCTAGGGTTCGGATCGCCGTAGTTAGTTTGGATCGTGAGGGTCCACGTACCCACCACGCCCCCGCCCGCAGGCCCCTGGAGATCGAATGATTGAATGGCATATTCCATCGGGTCGCCGAAAACGTTGTCGTTCGGCTTGCCGAAGTTGGGATCTGTCATGGTGAGGTTAATAGGGATATTCGCCAGACAGAGCGCGCACGCTACGAGCAGCAGGAATAGTGTTTTGGAGAGTGCCTTCACTTGTTTTCCTTCCCAGTGTCTGATGATCTCCCCAAACCGGCATGAGAGCAATAGGTCTTGCGCCGCCAAACTGGTTCGTAGTAATGGTGAAATCTTTGTTTAGTTGTAGTACTCGGCTCCAGAAAGGTGTTCTGTACCGAATTGAATGTTCACACGCCTAACCCCGACTAATCCTTATCTTTCGCCTGCGCAATTGAAACTAGCACGGTTATGCCGAGCGTGAGTTACACAAGTCACTAAATAGGATGTTGCTGTTCGCAGTCGAATGACTAACCATAGCGACTAAGCCATACGAGGAATTGAACCAGCGGTGAACCAATGTTAGAGTTCTCCCAACCGGATGTTTAGAGACAGGAGCAACATGAGGAGTAACATCATGTCGAACAAGGTTTTCAGCAGACTGCTGATTCTCACCGTGGTTTCGTTGCCGCTTTTCGCTCAGGCCGATGCCTATCAAATCGGCTATGTAGCTAACCTGGCGGTCGGCTTTTCCAATATCAACATCACTAGCGCTGGAGGCGAGGGCGGCTTCGATCCAAACGGTGATATCTGTGCCAATGTGTATGTGTTTGCCGAAGATCAGCAGTTGATCGAATGCTGCGCGTGCCGCATGACGCCGAACCACTTAAGGACCTTCTCTGCGACGGAACTGATCGCCAATACGCTTACTCCGGGTGTGCCGCTCGGGATTACCGTCGGGCTGGTGGCTACGGCCAACCCGACCGGCGGCGGTTGCGATGCCTCACACATTGATCCCGCTACTTTGGCCCCCGGTATGCGTGCGTGGGGCACCACGGTCCACTCTGCACCGGGTGGCGGATTTGCTGTGACCGAAAATCACTTCCTGTCCGCGCCGCTGAGCGCCGGCGAACTCGCCAAGATGACGAGCTTCTGCGGGTTTATCGAAGCCAACGGGAGCTTCTTCGGCATCTGTAAGACTTGCAGCGATGGCGCCGCGGGCGCCACCAAGCAGTAGAGCGTAACAGCGACCGAGCCGCTTGAAGTGATAGCGCTACAGACTCTTACTAGGGGACTTGAACTGCAGTCTGCTGGAAGCAGGACACTTGCGCGAAACGCGAGTATTGCTTAGTCGGTTGCCGCCTCACGGCCCGTCGCGGACGAGCCGCACGGATGTCCCAGCCGGCGGGGTTGCGATACCCTAGGGCATTGCGAACCTCAGACTTCATCGACCGTTTTATCGGACGGATACCTAAGGCCGAGTTGCATATACATCTCGAGGGATCCCTCGAGCCAGATTTGATGTTCGAGTTGGCTGCGCGCAATAGACTATCTCTGCGTCACGCATCCGAAACGGACCTGCGAGGCGCGTACAACTTTGGGGATCTTCAGGCCTTCCTCAACCTGTATTACGAAGGCTCGCGTGTCTTGTGCACGGCACGAGATTTCTACGACCTCACGAGCGCATACGTCCGCCGGGCGGCAGCCCATAACGTCCGTCACGCCGAAATCTTCTTCGACCCGCAAACGCATACTGAGCGCGGCATCGCCTTCGAAACCATTATGGAGGGTATCACGGCCGGCCTGCGCGACGCGGGATCGAACCACGGGATGTCGGCGTTCCTAATCCTCTGCTTCGTGCGCGATAAGTCGGCGGCATCGGCCATGCATACGCTCGATCAGGCACTGCCGTTCCGCGATCAAATCGTTGCCGTGGGGCTCGATTCAGCCGAGCACGGTCATCCCCCTGTAAAATTCGTCGAGGTTTTCGCCCGAGCACGGGCGGAGGGTTTCCGGGCGGTTGCACACGCCGGTGAGGAAGGACCGCCGGGTTATATCCGGGAAGCCATCGACCTCCTCAAGGTCTCGCGTATCGACCACGGAGTTCGTTGTGAAGAAGACCCGACGCTCGTGGCAGAGCTGACCGACCGGCGCATGCCTCTGACCATCTGCCCGCTTTCCAATGTGAAACTGCGCGTTTTTCCTTCGCTCGAAGACCATAATCTGAAACGGCTGCTCGATCGCGGCGTTTGCGTGACGATTAATTCGGACGACCCAGCGTATTTCGGCGGCTACGTGAACGAGAACTTTCTCGCCGCACAGCGAGCCCTAGGTCTCACTCGGCAGGATATCCACCACTTGGCCCGGAATTCCTTCGAGGCGAGTTTCTTGCCTGAGGGTGAGAGGCAGCGCTTCATCAAAGAGCTCGACGAAGTGGTAGCGGCCGGCTAATCTCCGCCGTCCGATGGCATCTAGCCAGATAGCCGAACCTCCCGCAAGGCTAGTCCGAAGGACGGCGCGGCTCATTCGATATCAATGCCGCCGCGCTCAGCGAACTCGCGATCGCCAGCCCCGCCGCTACCCACAATATCGCGCGGTATCCGGAAATGAACGATTCCTCGACAGCCTGCCGCGCGCGCAAGTCGTTGGTTTCGACAGCGGCCAGCTTGGCCCGTTGCGCCTGGATGTTCGCCCGCACCGGCGCCGGGAGGTCGAGTGCGTCCAACTTCCGATTTAGCGCGCTTTGGAAAACGCCGTTGAGTAATGCTCCTAAGACTGCCACAGCGAGCAAGAAGGCGATCCGTGAAACCGCATTATTGATTCCTGAGGCCGCTCCTGCGTGAGCTTGGTCCACGGAATTCATCACAGTTGTAGTCAAAGGGGCGACGCTAACTGCCATCCCGAGCCCGAGGACCAGCACGGCAGGGAAGAAGGTGGTCCAGTAGGAACCGCCAATTCCCGGTCTCGCAACTAGCGCGAACCCGGCCGCTGCGATCAGCGGTCCGATTATTAGAGGAGCCTTCGCGCCATACCGATCCAGAAGCCCGCCAGACCAGCGGGACAGCAAAAACATCAACAGAATGAAGGGCAGCAGAGCTGCTCCTGCTTTGGTTGGCGAATACCCTTGCACCTGTATCAAGTTCAACGGAAAGAAGACGAGAACGCCGCCCAGGGCAGCGTAGAGAAACAGCGTGAGAAGGTTGGCGCCGCTAAAATTTCTGGAACGAAACAACTGGAACGGAATAATCGGGAAAGCTGAATGGGTTTCCCACCAAAACAATCCAATCAGGGTCATCACACCAAACAAACCGGCGGAGAGGACGGATTGAATCAGGCCGAAAACGATTCCGCCGAGCGCGATCGTGACTAACAACCCTCCCGGCCAGTCGGATTCCGCTCCAGGGTTCCTGACTCTGCTTTCCGGGACCCTCCACAAAGCTAATGCCAATACAACAAGCCCCAACGGGATATTGATGAAGAATACCCACCTCCACGACCCGTGCTCGATGAACCATCCACCTAGAACCGGACCTATCGCGGCGGTGATTGACGTGAATCCAGACCATGTGCCAATTGCGCGGCCGCGTTGCTCCTGGGGGAAATTGGCACTGATCAGAGCCAAGCTGCCGGGAACTAGCAAGGCGCCGCCTACCCCTTGCAGACCCCTTGCCAGAATCAATTGGCGGATGCCAGGCGCAAGTCCGCACCAGCCTGACGCCAGGGAGAAGAGCGCAACACCAGCGGCGAAGACCTTTCGGCGGCCGTACAGATCGCCCAAGGCTCCGCCCGTAAGCAGCAGGGATGCCAGAAGAAGCGCGTACGCTTCCACAACCCATTGGACTTCCGCTATTGTCGCGCCCAGGGCTGATTGCAACGCCGGCAGCGCCACGTTCACGACGGTGCCATCAATGAAGACCATGCTCGAACCGAGAATGGTTGCCGCGATAATCCAGCTGCCATTCGCCGCCGCTGTATCGCACGGAGACGCGAGAATTGCGGCTTCATCACAAGGAGGTTTGGCGAAACCGGCCATAATACATTCTGAGCGTGACTCCGGCGGGATTCAATGGTCGGCCGTTGTGTTAATCGGCGGTAGTCCAAAGCGCCATCGCAAGTAGTAGAGTGTAAAAATGTCGCTGACTGTCTGCCGGGAACAACTCAAGAAATCGGGGGCTGGATTCGCACTTCTGCTGCTTTCAAGCCTTCCGATCTTTGCCGCCGATTCATTGCCTATGGCCAAGCCCGAGACTGTAGGTCTCTCGAGCGTGCGGCTTGAGCGTTTGGCGCAGGCGATCAAGCAGGATGTCGATCACGGGCGAATGCCCGGGGCCGTCGTAGCGATTGCGCGAAAAGGCAAACTCATCTATTACGAATCGTTCGGCTTTGTGGACAAAGCGGCGAATACGCCGATGCCCAAGGACGCCATATTCGCGCTCGCGTCGATGACCAAACCCATGGTGGCGGTTGCGACGCTGATGCTGGCGGAGCAGGGCGACCTGTTGTTGAATGATCCGGTCGGCAACTATTTACCTGAGTTGAAGGATATGAAGGTGGCGACTCCCAAGGGGATTGAATCGGCGCATCGCCAGCCAACGCTGCAGGACATGCTGCGCCATACGGCTGGCGTGAGCTACGGCAATCGCGGGGACACACCTCTGCATAAGCTGTATGAGAGCAAACTGAAAAGCGCAGCGAATCAATCCGGCGCGGAGTTTTTGCAGGAACTGGGTAAACTGCCGCTTCACTACCAGCCGGGCACAGAGTGGGAATACAGTCACGGCCTCGACGTTGCCGGCCTCGCGGTGGAAGCCGTCACTAAGAAGCGGCTTGGCGAGTTCTTGCAAGAGCGCTTGTTCGGACCGCTGGGTATGGTGGACACAGGCTTTGTGGTGCCAGCTTCGAAAGCGGCGCGCATCGCCAAGCCTCTGCCTGTCGATCCGGACACAGGCCGTCCGACGGCGTTTCGCGTGCCGGTAACACCGTGGCTATACGACTGTGGCGGTGGTTGCGCTTCGGGCACAGCGCTCGATTATTTGCGCTTCGCACAGATGCTACTGAACAAGGGAACCTTTGAAGGAACGCGGCTCCTCAGCCGGAAGACTGTGGAATACATGACGGCCAATCAACTGAGTGCGAACGTTGATGTCTCGAGGCTCCATGAATTCCCCGTCGAGCATATGGACGGTTTCGGCTTCGGGCTTGGCGTAGCCGTGCGGACACAACCCGGTGTGGCGGGCGTTCCCGGGACGCCCGGTGAATTCATGTGGAGTGGGGCGCAAGGGACGATGTTCTGGGTCGACCCGAAAGAGGAAATGGTGGTTGTGTTTCTTGCCAACACACCCGGTCCCGTGCGCCGCCATTATCGTGAGCTGGTGAAGACGCTTGTGGTGCAAGCGATCGCCGACTAACCGCGCTGTCTTCCGCCGATATCAGGCAAGGTCGAAGCGATCGAGGTTCATCACCCTGTTCCACGCGGCCGCGAAGTCTTTCACAAACGCTTCTTTCGAGTCGTCACATGCATAGACCTCCGCGATTGCGCGAAGCTGCGAGTTGGAACCGAAGACAAGGTCGATAGGGGTTCCGGTCCACTTGAGTTTGCCTGTCGCGCGATCGCGCCCCTCAAACACGCCCTTGGATGTGGAGGAGGGCTGCCACGTCGTATTCATGTCGAGGAGGTTGACGAAGAAATCGTTGGTCAGCGCCTCGGGCCGGTTGGTGAAAACGCCGTGTTTGGACGGCCCGAAGCCAGCATTCAGGGCTCGCATACCGCCGACCAGAACCGTCATCTCGGGGGCAGTCAGGGTCAGCAACTGTGCACGATCCAACAGCAGCTCTTCCGGTCGTGGATCTCCATTGCGGAGGTAGTTGCGAAACCCGTCTGCCTTCGGCTCCATGACGGCGAAGGAGTGCACATCGGTCTGTTGCTGGGAAGCATCCGTGCGACCCGGCGAGAAGGGAACCTTCACATTGTGCCCGGCGCGTTTGGCAGCTTCCTCGACGGCTGCGCAGCCGGCGAGAACGATCACGTCCGCGAGGGAGACCTTCTTGCCGTCGGACCGCGAACTGTTGAACTCCTTTTGGATGGCCTCCAGCGCGAGCAGGGCTTTCGCCAGTTCGGCCGGCTGGTTCACTTCCCAATCCTTTTGCGGCGCAAGGCGAATGCGCGCTCCGTTGGCGCCACCGCGCTTGTCGGAGCCGCGGAAGGTTGCCGCAGACGCCCAGGCTGTGGTGATCAGTTGGGAGATCGACAGTCCGGATTTTAGGACTTTGGCCTTCAGAGCCGCGATGTCCTGCTCCCCGACGAGCGGATGATCGACCGCCGGAACAGGGTCTTGCCACAACTGGGGCTCCTTCGGAACCAGCGGGCCAAGGTAGCGCGAGATCGGTCCCATGTCGCGGTGCGTCAGCTTGTACCACGCCTTGGCGAACGCGTCCGCCAACTCCTGCGGATGGTCGAGGAAGCGCTTCGCGATTGGCGCATAGATCGGGTCCATCCTCAGAGAAAGGTCCGTCGTGAGCATGGTGGGAGCGTGCCGCTTGGACGGATCGTGGGCATCGGGAATCGTGCCGGCGCCGGCGCCGTCCTTCGGCTTCCACTGATTCGCGCCGGCCGGGCTCTTGGTCAACTCCCACTCATAGCCGAACAGGTTTTCCAGGTAGTTGTTGCTCCACTTCACCGGGGTCGTGGTCCAGATGACCTCCAAGCCGCTGCCGATCGTATTGCCGCCGTTGCCGCTGGCGAAGGTGTTCCTCCAGCCCAGGCCTTGTTCCTCGATGGGGGCGGCCTCGGGTTCGGGGCCGATATACTTGTTGGGGTCGGCGGCGCCGTGGGTTTTGCCGAAGGAGTGCCCGCCCGCAATCAGGGCAACGGTCTCCTCGTCATTCATCGCCATGCGGGCGAACGTCTCGCGGATATCCCGCGCCGCGGCGATGGGATCCGGCTTTCCATTGGGCCCTTCCGGATTCACGTAAATCAGGCCCATCTGCACTGCGGCGAGCGGATTGTCGAGTTGACGATCGCCGCGGTAGCGCTCGTCCGCCAGCCACTTGCCCTCAGGCCCCCAGAAAACGTCCTCCGAGGGCTCCCAGACGTCGGGGCGGCCACCGCCGAAACCGAATGTCTTGAAACCCATGGACTCCAAGGCGACGTTCCCAGCGAGAATCATGAGGTCGGCCCAGGAGATTTTCCGGCCATACTTCTGCTTGATGGGCCAGAGCAAGCGGCGCGCCTTATCGAGGTTCACATTGTCGGGCCAGCTATTGAGGGGTGCAAAACGCTGTTCGCCAGAGCCCGCCCCGCCGCGGCCGTCACCAATACGGTAGGTACCGGCGCTGTGCCACGCCATACGAATGAACAGCGGCCCATAGTGGCCAAAGTCGGCCGGCCACCAGGGCTGAGACGTCGTCATCAAGGCATGCAGGTCCTTGATCACGGCATCCAGGTCGAGGCTCTTGAATTCTTCCGCATAATTGAACTCCTTGCCCATGGGATCGGACAGGGGGGAGTGCTGGTTGAGGATCTTGAGGTTCAGCTGATTCGGCCACCAGCCGGCATTCGCCGGGCCTCCAGCCGTGTGTCGAGCGCCGCCCGTTACCGGGCACTTGGTCTCGGTTGACAAGTTTTGCTCCAGGCTTTGAGGGACAGAGGCCCCCGCCGCAGTAGTTATTTTTTGCTCCATGTGTTTATCTTCCTTCTTTGCCGGGGAGCGCACTTCGTGCAGAGCCCTCGGACAATGAGTTCGCATTCTCGAAGAATTCGTTTACCGAGGGAGCCCGAAGCAGGCCTGGGCACGTCATACCACTCCATGTCCTCAACATTGCCGCATCGGTCGCAGATGAAGTGGTGATGCCGCATGCCTTTCGCATCGAATCGTGCGGCGCGCCCCTCGACGGCCACTTCACGCACCAAACCCGCCTGCACCAAGTCCCGCAGATTGTTATAAGTCGTGGCTCTTGAAGAGCGTGGATCCACGCGATTCACAGCCTCAAAGATTTCCGCAGCCGTGGGATGCCCGGCGTGTTCCATCAAGAATGCCATTACACCGTAGCGCTGCGGAGTGCACCTCAACCCACGCTCCTCCAGGGACCGTTTCAGCGCTTCGAGGTGCATGAACAGTTAGATTATATCTAATGTGATATTTAGTCAAGACTCGAGACGCCAGCGAAGTTCGATAGCGAACTCGCGGTCCACGCGGATGCGGGCAACATCTTAGGAGCCATTCGAGCGGTTGCATTGCAGGTAGCGGCGCTGTAGAATCCGGGGCAGGAGGGATAGGTATGCCGCTGGCCAAACGCTCACACAGGGTTCCGCAAGCTATTGGCGGGCTTGCACTTTTCGGGATCGCCATGGTCTGTGCCGGGACTGCCTCGGCGGCCGAGGAACCCCGGTACACGGTATTGAATCCCACTGGCAATCCTCCACCGATTGAGCAGCGGTCCATGGCGCCGCGCCCCGCCAGTCTCTCTGGTAAGACGATCTACCTGGTGGACGAGACCTTCGATGGCGGCGACAAGTTTCTCCAGCAGATGCAGGCATGGATGGCCGTCCACATGCCCGACGTCAAAACCGAATTCCGCGCCAAGAAGGGCGCGTACGCCGCCGATGACCCGGATCTGTGGAAGGAGATCAAATCCGTCAATGGCCTGATGATCATGGCCATAGGGCATTGAAGCACATGCGCGCCGGCGGTCGTCGGCCATGTTGCTGAAGTTGAGTCGAAGTATGGGATTCCTGCGGTAGGCGTGATCATTGACGCCCTGGTCGATCTGGTTCACGACAAGGCTTACGAAGAAGGTATGCCCGCTCTCCGGCTCGTCTTCACGCATACGCCCGTGGGAGGAAAAACGCGGAAAGAGCTCGACGCGTATATTGCCGGTGAGGATCCCGTCACCAAGCGTCCCTTCATGGAGGAGATTAAAGACGATCTGACGCGGCCGCTCAATGACGAGGAGAAGAAGACGGGCACCGTCACGCGAGAGAAAAAGCGCTTCATCGGACCGGACACAGCTGAGAACATTCAAAAATATTTCGACGAGCGCTTCTGGACCGATCAGCTTCCGATCGTCATGCCGACCGAAGAACGCGTGGCCGCCATGCTGAAGGCCACCAAACATCGGCCCGATGAAATAGTCGGAGAGATGCGCGTCACCGGCGAGCGCGAGGCCTGGCGATACACCGTGGAGACGGTAGCGATCAACGCCGTGATGGCTGGCGCGAAACCCGAAATGTTTCCCGCCATCCTGGCGCTGGCTGCATCGCGGACGAATGCGCATTCCAGCTCCACAACCTCAATGGCGGCGATGGCGGTTTTCAATGGCGCCGTCGTCAAAGAGCTCGACTTGAACTCCAGCACCGGCGCCCTCGGACTCTACAACAACGCGGGCGCGCTCATAGGGCGCGGATGGAGCTTGTTGTCGATGAATGCCACCGGCGGGTCCGTGCCGGGTCATACCTACGAGGGCGTTCAGGGCAATCCCATGTCGGACGTCCCCGCCGTATTCGCCGAAAACATCGCTGGCCTGCCACCGGGCTGGAAACCCCTCCACGTGCAGAAGGGTTTCCAACCGGACCAAAGTGTGGTCAGCACGTTCGACGGTTGCCAGAGCCAAAACACGATGATGGTCCTGCAGGACGAGGATTGGGATTATGCGCTGAAACGGTTTATCGGCGGCGTCGGTTCTCCCCAGCGCGGTGGCAAGCTGCTGTTGATCGACCCCTCGGTCACACCACCTTTGCTTCGGTTCGGATTCGATACCAAGGAGAAACTGATCAAGTGGGTGAAGGAGAACGTGACGATTCCCAAATACCACTATTGGCTCGATCAGGAAGTGATCAATTATAAGCTGGGACCGGCCCGCGCGGGACGTGAGCCGTACGCCACTTGGTTGAAACTTCCCGAAGACGCACCGATTCCGTACCTCGACAATGTCGACGTAGTTGTGGTCGGTGGGAGCGGCAACATCCGGTGGAGCGTGAATGAATGCTCTTACCGTAGAAGCGTCAAAGTCGACGATTGGAGATAGGAAGCTCGATGCGGCAGGCTCTAAAAATGGCCGCTCGCGCCGCAATTGCCTTAGCCTTGTGGTGCGGGACAGCATCGCGGCCGGCAAGGTCCGAAACCGCGGAGGGAGTCTGCAGCGCCGGCGCAAAACTCGCCAACCTCAATCTCACCCTCAAGGACATCCACGGCAAGCCCTTCAACCTGTCCGATTACAAGGGCAAGGTGGTCGTGTTGGACTTCTGGGCGACCTGGTGCCCGCCTTGCCTGAAAGAGATCCCGGGGATTATCAAGTTGTACGATACCTATAAATCGCGCGGCCTGGTGGTGATCGGCATTTCGATGGATGAATCCACTTCCGATGTAAAACGCTTTGCCAGGCGACTCAAGATCAACTATCCGATTCTGCTGGGCTATGGACGGGACGACCTGGAACCGGCATTCGGAGAACTCCCCCTCCCGACGTCTTTTGTCCTCGCCCGTGATGGCAGGATTTGCGGTAAACACGACGGGCTTACAGCCAAGGAACAGTTGGAGCGCGAAATCAGCGTTCTGTTCTAATGGAGGTTCGATGAGCCATATATCTTACGATTCGGAACGGTATCTACTGCCAGCGTTGCTAGTACCGATATTGCTCGCTTTGCTCGCGCCTTCTTCCGGCTTCGCCCAGGAGCCCAAGAAGGGGGCGTTTATCGACGGCGAATATGTCGAGGATTATGTCTATGTCCCCGACTTCATGTCGCCGGAAGAGTTGAAAAAGCGCATCGACGAACACTCGACGGACCTCGTGATCGTTGACACAGCGGCTCCTCCGATCTGGGAAGAAGAGCACATCCCCGGCGCGGTCAATCTGACGTACACCAAGAACCTTACCGCACCTGTCCCTCTGCCTCGCGAAAAAACACTCGTCCTCTATTGCGCGTGCAAAGATCACGAAGATTCCTCGGACATGGCCCGCCAGTTGAGTCTCCTGAGTTACCGAAAAGTGAAGGTTCTCCGAGGCGGTTGGTTTAAGTGGCTCGACCTGAAGTACAAAACGGTCAGCAAGGAAGACGAGAAGGCGGCGAAGTGACGAGAATTCACCTCCTCTCAAAGTCGGCGATCTTCTGTCCGGTTCTACTGTGTGCAGCCGCGTTGACTGCCGACGTTATTTCCGGTCCACCCATCGGTGCCACTACGCAGTCGATTCCAGTTTCGGATGTCACAGGACCCCATAAAGGGGAACTAATCTGCTACGTCTGTGATTTCGACAAAGCGCCGAACGTCCTCGCCTTCTTCCGCGACACTTCGGACGCCACGGCTAAGCAGATTGTCCAGCTCAACGATCTGTATCTGAAGAACAAGTCGCGGAACTTCAAAGCCGTTGCTATGATCGTGGCCGGTGAGAGTTCCAAGAAATGGCTCGAGGAACTGAATCGCTCAGCCCATCTCGAAATTCCTCTGACGTTTTTCAGGAAGGGCCCGAAGGATGTTGCGGCACGGGTTTACAATCTGAACCCGGCCGTGGCGAACACGTTCCTGGTCACTGTGAATCGGTCCGTGGTCGCCAACATCTCCGATATCGGGCCGGACCAATTTAACCGCGTTGCCGACGCCGCGTCGGAAATGCTCACCACCATTCGCTAGTCGTGCGGGTCGGCTGCCCGGCCGAAACAAATTGAGAAGTGGTAGGCCCGGCTGGACTCGAACCAGCGACCCCCTGCTTAGAAGGAGTCGGACTGATTTGCCACGGACAGCCATTTGGGAAAACGGAGTGCTCTGAAGTTTTTGAAAAGGCGGGGATTAGAGACTGGGAGCAAACTGCGTGGTAGGACATGTGACTCCACAACACAGCAAGAAACGTGTGGACGTTTGACCTTCCGTGTGGACATTCGTGTGGACGTGCCATGCTAGTTTACTGCCAGCGGTTCCGGCTGTTGGGCAGGGGCTGGCGCTGGTTCAGTTTCAACCTCCACGGGCTTCCGGTCTAGAGCCCAACTGCATCCCGCTTCGCATTCATCCTCACATGGCTGTAATGATCGAGCATGGCCTTGCTAACGTGGCCAGCGATGGCCATCAGGGTCTGATCTGGCACTCCGGCTTCGGCCAGTCTGGTGATGCTGTGATGGCGGAGGTCGTGGAAGCGCAGTCCGGGCAGTCCTGCTTTCTTGGTGAGCGTCCTCCAAGCGGTACGCCAGCCGTGCGTTGGGGACGTGAAATCAAATCCTAGACCAGCATTGCTCTGCGATTCCTTGGTACGACGGTAACGGCACGCTGGAAGAAGATAGTGGTCTGGCTCGTTAGAGCCGATTTTCGCAGCTCTCTCCAGCAACCTTGCGACTGCCCAACACGCCCTTTCATTCAAGGGAATGATCCTCGCTCCTGCATCGGTCTTGGTGTTGGCCCGCCTGATCGTCAGAGACCTATTGAGCAGATCCACATCTTGCAACCGGAGACCTTTAATCTCGCCTGCCCGAGCGGTGGTATTGGCTGACAGTGTTGCCGCGTAGTAGGCGACTGCCCATTCCGGTTTGGAAGCCCCAGTCTGGAACAGACATTTCTCCTGTTCGTCAGTGAGTGCCCTTCCTGGCCCCTGCTTATTTTCAGGGAGCGGTTTGAAATCCTCCGAAATGCGGGACCAGAGCCTAGCCGTGCGGAGCACCATTCGCAGGACCTTGGTTTTCAAATTGATGGTTCGGGAACTAAGCTTTCCAGCGCGTTTTAACTGATACGCCTTCACCGTGTCGGCATTGATATCGCATAGCCTCTGGCCGCTAAAAAAGGCCAATAATGGCCTCATCCTGTCTTTGTCAATACTGTACGTCTTGGGCGCGACGATGTTCTTTCTTCCTGCCAGCCACTCGGCTGACGCCCTTTCAAACCTCCACTTCGCAAGATCGTTGGGCAGTCGCCCCTGCTCCTGGTCCTGGAGGGCCTGTTGACGGACCCTCCGTGCTTCCTGGTAATTGGTGGCGTGGGTGGAAAGCTCCTTCCACTTTCCTGCGATCTTCAGTTTGTAGTGCCAAACGCCCCGGCGTTTGTGAAGGCCATCGTTATCCTTGCGATTGCCTTGCTGCTGTTGTGGTTGGGGTTGAACTTCAGCCATTCTTTGCTTTTCCTTTCTTTTGGACTTTCCTCGGTCTCCCGCCTAGCCTGCCATTCGCCCTGGATGCAGCGGCCTTCGCCACACTCGTCACCGATCCGGCTTCCGCCGCCCTGCAAACTGGGCAGACCAGACGGACATCGTGAATTTTACACCTTGGGATGGGCATGAAGGAATCTTAACCTATCATGCTGGGTTATGCAAGTCCATGGAGTGCTACACCGCCCTTGAGGGGCGGTGCAGCCCAGTCCATCTGCATAACGTGGTGATCTCAAATGAAGAGGTAGTCGCCATCCTCCATATGTTCCACGGGATTTTTGTTGCAGAGAATCCTGCAGGTTCTCGCTCCCCCATCCAGCCAATAGATGCGATCGACGGGAATGGGATCGAATGCCGGTCCTCTCGCCGGCTCTGGAGTATTGACTAGGGATTGCACCCGTTCGCCGAACTCCTCAATCGGCCACAATTCAAAGCCGAACCGCGAATTGTCGGGCCAGAAGGTCAAAAAGAGCCGACGTCCTCCTATCATCCGTTCCGGCGTCAGTGCTTGTAGGATTGCCCTGATTGCCTTGTCCATCGACCCTGGTTCCGGTGCTGGACAAATGATTGCAGCGTTTTCGGTGTCAGGGAAATATTTGAGTTTCTGCACGAGGTCTCCAGCCTCGCCTACCCACGCCTCTTCTGGCCTACCCTCTTGGTCGAGCCGCCAAATGTTCAACCTTACACCGGACTGGTTGAGGTTTTTCACAAGACCACAGTCAGGCGGAAGCGGAACTTGGAAGGGGAGATATGTAAGATCGTTTCCCCGAAAATCGTATTTGACTGGTCCCTGAGTCTCGATGAATTCTCCTCCTGAATATGTCAGCACTGCACCTTGCTGAACCGGCTGTTCGCAGAACGGCATGCCCGTCAAAACGTGCTGGCCCACCATAAATGTCAATACTTCACCAACCTTAGGATTATTGATCGCCCACAGATTGACGCTCCCTTGCTGAATTAGGTTCTCGATGAGCCATTTTCTTTCAGGAAACGCGTTGGTAATGGAAAGCAAATAGCCGATTTGTACCGACTGTGGTTCAGTCAGGTGCTCTGGTACGCCAAGAGCGTTCCGCATGTCTGCGATAAGTTCGTTGGCTGTGATCATCTGGTCAGTTTTCATAGTGGTGTCCTCTTTCTTGTTCTTACGTTGACTTCCTTTAAGGCGATTCTTAATTCGAAATTTCATAACACTCTTTCTGTGAACCTCATTCGGGAGGCCGTGGCTATACTGCTGACACCGGACCTGTCGTACATCGTGGAGAGCGCCGGCCTACTCCCCAACCAGACGTCGCGCTGCCAAGGTTGCCCATGGCTTTCCACTTATAAGTTCCTTATAGGTCGACCTCCTTCCTTCGCGTTACCTTCTGGACACACCTGTGGCGTAGCCACTAAGTCCGACACTTGTACCGTCACCGGACCCGCTGGAACGCTAGGTGGTGATCGATGAGTTGACTGCTATGGGTGGTGACCAACTGTCACCACTTACACCCTAGAATCGCCGTGCCCAGCTGCCGCCAAAGGGCAGCGTAGACTTACTAATTGCTCGGACATCTCTTCGGCTGCGAAAGCAGAGCCGGTGAGATGAGACTGTAATGTTACGCTCCGCTTGGGCTGCGCTTACCCCACTGAGCTGGCCCTAAAGGCCAGCGTAACCTCTCCCGTAGATCCTGAACGTAGATGATGGCCCGACAATCTCCCAACTTCCCAACTCCTAGAGTGTGGAAAGATGGGAAACTAAAACGCCCAAGGACAACCAAATCTGCATTACCTGCCAACAATATTCCAGAAGCGATTTGTTTTCCCAAATTCCCACACTCTAGGGGCCGGGAGATTGGGAAATTAGATCTGGTCGGGCTGCTCCGGCTCTTGAGGGACCGGAAGCTCAGGTTCAGCGGGGACCGCCGGTACCTCCTCCTGAACTGGCACGGCTTGCTCAACCAGGTAGTACAGATTCTCATTCCTTTTACCCCTCTCAGTTCTGAAGACATCCTCCCGCTCCAACAGCTTCGCAATCTTGTGCTTCCCAATCTCAGCTTCTTCCTGGACCCGCTTGACGATCTGAGACTGATTTAGGCCCGGACTCGTCTCCACAATTCGTTTGATCACCTCAACTGGATCTGGTCCATCGGCCACTGGTTTGGCGATGGTCGTCGAGTCAAATCCTTTCCCTCGGACGTACTTCAGCAACCGTGTCGGCACTACCGCCAGACGAGACTTGAAGGGTTCAAGGGTCAACTGATCTAGGGCTTGACCCTTGCCTTCCTTTTTCAGTAAGAACGCCATATCCACCACCGCCTTGATGTCGCTAGACCCCCGATACTCCTGGGACATCTCCGACTTTCCCGTGTGGTGGAGAACCACCACGGTGGCACCCAGGTGCGCCAACCTGCGAAATTGACGCATGAAGTCTCGTGTTTCGTTGGAGGACTGCTCATCCCCGGTGTGGAACTCCACGAGAGAGTCCCAGATAAGTAGCGGTTTCTCTTTTGCAGCGAAATCCTGAATGATGGGTTGGCCTGGTCCTGGAGGCGGATCGGGATGCCAACCACCCCACACATCCAAGTACTGTGTCTCGGGGATTCCGAGATCATACAGTCTCTGCTTCACCACGTATGCCGGATTCTCGCCGTCCAAGTAGAGTACCTTTCGCTGCTTGACCTGTTCGCCGAAAACGTTCCATCCGTGGGCCACCGCCCCGGCGAGGAAGTATGCGAGCCATGTTTTCCCAGTCCCACTTGCAGAGGAGATGAGGTTCACGCTGCCCTCGGCCAGAAAATCTGGCACGACCCAGGTCAGATGACTCTCCCACTGCCAAATAGATCCGAGCTGGTCGATGCTCGTGATCCTCCGGTCGGCTTCGGCTTCGCATACGATGACTCTGGGCTGCGCTGGTGCCGCTTGGAGAGGTGAGACAAAGCCCACTGTAAGTGGGCGGGCAATATGTTTAGTTGGATTATTCCAAAATGGTGTCATGTCAGTTCCCTCCGACCTCGTTCTGCCCAATTCGACTAGCCTCAACAAAGGCGGTGAGATCCTCCTGACGGTAACGGACGAGTCTTCCGAACTTACAGAACGCCGGTCCATTCCCAAATAACCGCCACTTACGCATCATCCCGATCGAGCAGCCGAGATACTGGGCTGCGTGCTTTTCGTCTAGTAACATGTGTTCGTCTCCTGTTCTGAGTGACTCCCAAAAAAAGAGCCCCCAATAGGAAGCTCCTACTGGGGGATTGTGTACTATATATGGGGAATAAGAGAGAAGAGGAGGGAAACTGCACCGACCGTATAACTACTACGGTCTTACCTATACATACAGAGGACTACCTACACGTACAGGGAGCCACTTACACACGCGTATACACCACAGACGACATTACCGCATCCATACCTAGTCATATAGATACCTATTCCTACCTATACCTACAGGGGCCAGCGGGGCGCAATTCGGGATCCGGGAAACTGTGTTGAACCGCTTGGCGACGCTGCTGCATTTCACGGTCTATTTTTGCAATCGCAAGCCCAAAAAGCGAAGTGCTCTATTTTCAATAATTGGCCCGAAACTTGATTGCGTCATGTGTGTAAAATTTGTCACACTATTGCGCTTAACGCCTTTTGTAACAACGAGTTGCAATTTTCACACATGTGTAAGTTTTACAACATTTCGCTTTGGGGCAATTCTAATGCCATTTTCGGGCCATCGCAGAGGTGTTTCTTGGACTATTTCTGGACCGCTTTCATCCGCCCCAGGTTACTTCCACTTACTCTGCTATGCCATAAGTTGCTACTAACTGCCACTTAGCGCGATTCTTTGACTTACTGGCCAGGCGAGCTAGAAGCCCCGTTTTAAGGGTCTCCATCGCATTAGTCGCCCCCAAGGCTGACTCGTCGCGCCCCGATTCAATGGCGGGCTTCTAAACGCGAATGGCGGGGGTTTTAAATGGGGCCGCCGGCACCACGAATCCTGCCTAGCCGCACCGCAGGGCAAAGCGGAATTAAATTGAATTAACTTGGCCATTTGGGGCATTTTCTGGCATTTATTCCGAATTATTTTAACTGCTGTGCCTACGTTAAGGCCATTGTTTTCAACGGCGGATTCACCGAAATGGTCTCACTGATAATTTCAGCGCGTGGAGAGGGTGATATCAGGGTTTCTAGGGGCCTTCCGGGCGGTGCCACCTGGCAGCCGCTGGCTACACCAAAAGCGGAGTCGTGGCGGTACGGCCCGGAGACTTCCCAACCTGCCGCTGCCTAGGTTGTGGGAACAGAGAAACTCAGGGCTGGGCGGCGCATCGCCTTCGCCGTAATCCCCAGGGCGAGCCCCTGGCACCGCGACCATCGGGTACCGATGGAACTTCTAGAACTATTCGTTGCGAAACATTGGGAAAGCCGCTGGCATTCGTGGGAAGAGGAGCATATACTAATTCAATTCCAAAAGCCTGAGCAGAGGAGGGAAAAGATGCGTGTCCAGGTATTTTCAGTCGCCTTCA
>DASZIV010000044.1:0-133529 GCA_035948775.1 Bryobacteraceae bacterium | reverse complement strand
GGTCCGGTAATGTGCCCAATTTTAGTTCCATAACCTTCACCAACGATACTCAGTCGGTGCGTAAGATTTATTGGCTCGACGAATCCGGTCAGCGCGAGATCGTTGATGCACTGAGGCCCGGCAATTCCGAAACCCTGCCCGCATATGTCAATGACGTGTGGGTGGTTACCGATCCATCCGATAAGTGCACGGATATTTTCACGACTTCCGAAGCTGTATCCGTGGGCCTGATGACGCACTGATATTTGGGATAAGCGGCTTGGCTGAAGCACAATAGTAAGCATGACGCTCACTGACGACGAGAAGGCCATGCTGGATGGCGCCCGCGGCCCCGGCAAGCAGAAGGCCATGGAACTGCTCGTCCGTTATGCCGAAGCGTTGGGCGCGGAGCGTTTCGTCGACACCAACAATGTCGCCGGCGTGCCGGGATCGTCGTCGCTGTTCCTGCAGAACTATTATAAGCAGCGCGCGGGCAACGGGGATTACGAAACCATCTTCTCGCTCTACGATCTGGACAGCGACGTGGTGGTGCCGGTCCCTAAGGCCAGCTCCTATTGCTGTCATCTGCAAGGCGGCATGGACCCGGAACTCTGGCCGGCCCAGGGGATGAGCCGCGAGGCCTACGACCACTTCCGCGAAGACGAAGCCGCGGTGGCAAGCCACGGCATTCAACTGTTGAAAACCTGCACCCCCTACCTCGCCGGCAACGTGCCGGTGAAGGGCGAACACTGCGCGTGGATGGAGTCCTCCGCGGTGGTCTTTTTGAACTCGGTGATCGGGGCCCGCACCAATACCGAGGGCCGCGAGAGCACCAGCGCCGCCACCATCACGGGAAAAATTCCGGACTGGGGCTTTCATCGCGATGAGTACCGTTACGGCACGCACTCGATTGAAGTCGAAGTGCCGGTCGAGAGCGTGATGGACTGGGGTATGCTCGGCTACTTCGTGGGCCAGGCGGTGGACGAAAACATCCCGGTGATCACGGGCGCCTGTGGGCAGCCTAATCTCATCCGGCACAAACATTTTGGCGCGGCCGCCGCCTCATCGGGAGGCGTGGAGATGTATCACATCGTGGGATCCACTCCGGAAGCACCCACGCGCGAAATGGCATTTGGCCCGCGGAAGCCCGCCGCCACGATTAAATATGGTCCGGCTGAGCGGCGCGCGGTCTACGACCGGCTCAACTCCAATGGCAGCGATACCAATGTGGACTACGTCATGCTCGGCTGCCCCCACTATTCGATCGAACAGTTGTGGGAAGTAGCCCGGCTGCTGGAAGGCAAAAAGATCAGCAGCAATTGCCGCCTCTGGGTCTTCACATCGCGCGCTGTAAAGAGCACTGCCGATCTGAACGGCTACACCAAGACGATACAGGATGCAGGCGGGCTGCTGATGACCGACACCTGTTCGGCCATCGCGCGCGCCGTGCCGCCGGGCACCAAAGTGGTGGCGCTCGATTCTGCCAAGCAGTCTCACTATCTGCCGGCGATCATGGGGATCGACGCGTGGTTCGGCACCACCGAGGATTGCATCCGGGCAGCGCTCACCGGCCGCTGGAACGGAGTCCTGGCATGAGTTCCCCCACGATTATTCTACGCGGCCGGAAGGTGGTCGGCGGTTGCGCCGAAGGCGAAGCCCTGGTCACGCGCGAGACCATTTCCGGATGGGGCGGCATCGACCCCATGACCGGGACCATCATCGAAACCCACCACGAGCTGCGCGGCGTCAGCTTCAAGGACAAAGTCTTGGTGTTCCCTGGAGCCAAGGGCTCTTCTGGCTGGTCCAACGCGTTTCACATGACCCGGCTCACCAACTCGGCGCCCAAGGCGATGGTCTTCAACATCATGAACACCAAAATCGCGCTCGGCGCCGTGGTCACGCACGCGCCCTCGGTAACCGAGCTCGACCAGGACCCGCTGACCGTGATCGAGACCGGAGACTGGGTGAAGGTGGATGGCGACCGGGGCGTGGTGGAAGTAACGAAGCGGCAGAAATGAACGCAGATTTCCGCTGGCTGACGCCGCCTTCTTCACTGGCAGCTCGGCGAGATATTTCAATCACTTCCGGATCGCTCCGGCACCCCGTGGTCTACACTCAATGGCGAGAGGCATGATCGGTGCTAGTGCCCGACAGGAAAATTGGCTTCGTTTCGCATTCCGCTTGTAGCGGTTTTACCGCTCCAGGGGGATCGGAGAGGCTAGTACCGCATCCGGATCAACGACTAATACCGGATTTGCTTCCGTTGGACCGAACCGGATTCCTTTGAAGTGGAGATTGTAGACTATCACTAGGAGCACACGAAGTTTTATGCCGAAATTGCTCACCCCGATCCACCCCGGCGAAATCATCCGCGAGGACGTGCTGAAGCCTCTCGACATGAGCGTGAATGCGCTTGCCAAAGCCCTGGCTGTGGATACGGCCCGGCTGAACGAAATCGTACGCGGCCGGCGCGGGATCACGGCGGACACGGCGCTACGACTCTCCCGCTATCTGGGCACCGGCCCCGAAGTGTGGTTGAATCTCCAAAGCCATTACGATTTGCAAGTCACCCGCCAGGCCAAACAGAAAGAGATCGAACGAGCCATCCAGCCAAGAAAAGACGCGGCGTAAATCCCCGGAATTGCATACCTTGCAAACCCAACGTTGAAGATAGGGACAGGGGAATCGATACCCCATTAAAGGCGAGAGGCTTGGTCGGTGCTAGTGCCCGACATGAAATTGGCTTCGTTTCGCATTCTGTTTGTGGCGGCTATGGATGTTTCCTTTAACCGCCGAGTGTCCGGAAATGGGAATGGCTTCGTTCGGTGATTATGTACTTGACTCAGACGCATTCCTGCCCCATACTACATATAGATGGCAGGCAAAACACACCGCGTCGGACCGAGCATCATACAGACAGCGAAGGATTTCGCTTCCGAAGAAACGTGCCATAACTACCTCGAAGCCGCACGCTGGCCCGAAGGTGTGCGCTGCCTGCAATGCGGCGGTTCTGCGATCTCCAAGTTTACCGTGAAGGGTAAGACGCGGGTCTCACAGACTGGCGTCGCCAAAACCGGGCCGGATCGTTTCATGTATCAATGCCTGGAGAAAACCTGCAAGTATCAATTCGCCGCGACTACCGGCACGATCTTTTCCGATACGCATCTCCCGCTCCGCGTGTGGATGCAGGCCATCGCGCTCTTGTGCACCGCGAAGAAAGGGATCTCCGCGAAGCAGATGGAACGCACGATGGGTGTGTCGTATAAGACAGCTTGGTACCTCAATCACCGCATCCGCAAAGCGATGGACGAAGGCATTGAGGGCCTGTTCACCGGCACGGTCGAGGCCGATGAAACCTATGTCGGCGGTCGCTACGATAAACGCCGCAAGCGGGCGAAGTATGACAAGGAGCCGGTGTTCGGAATGAAAGAACGCGAGACTGGCCGCGTTCACGCCAAGCACATCCGTAACGCTACAAGCTGGTCCATTGGCCGCGAAATCGATAGCGCAGTAGGACCCACCGCGAAGATGATGACCGACGAGAGCCGCCTGTACGCGAACCTTCAGCGCAAGGGTTTCGACCACGAAATAGTCATACATTCGGACAAGCAGTGGGTTCGCGGCGATTGCCACACGCAGGGCATTGACGGCTTCTGGTCGCTCCTTAAGCGTGGTCTGATAGGTTCCTTCCATCAGGTGTCGCACAAGCACCTAGGGCGCTACATCGCTGAATTTCAGTTTCGGTTCAATCGGCGCGAGGATGAAGAAATCTTTGCGGCTGTCGTAATAGGACTGCTGGCGAAAGGCGCATTGCGCTACAAGGCGCTCACCGGCCCCGAGACGGCGGTTTCCGATCCACCTTCGGCTGATCCGTCTTTGAGCGACGACGACCTGCCGTTTTAGGTATATCCGCCCTCGGCAGCGGAGGCGTTCTTAGCAGTTTCCCTAAGAGCGCATCGAAGGAGGCTTTTGGGGCCGTAATGTTCGGCAGTAGTACCTTCAGCTTCGCCATCTGCCTTAATTCTACCGCTACAATGGTCTCTAAAAACGAAAAGCCCGGCACGAAGGCCGGGGCTAATCGATGAGACCTAGACAACCTCATCGTAGCCCTTCGTCGTGCCCATCGCAAGAGGCACGATGGACCAACCTCCAAGCAAACCTCCGCCATCTCTTTCGGATGTCACTCAGGAGATCCAGCAACGCATCGAAGAGGATCACGCAGCAGCGTATGCGCAATTCGTGGCGGAGATCCTAAAGTTCGCGGACCGGCGCGAACCACTGTTTCGGTATCTCAGTCACACATTTGAAATCTATGCTCACCACCGTTCGTTCCTGAAATTCAAGGAGGGCTTGAAAGGATGGGAGGATTACCTGACCACTCTCAGGGAATGGGTTTTGGGTCAAGCGGAGACATTAACTGCTCCTTGGGATTGGCCTCTTGGTGTACCGTTTCTGGAGCAGTTGCGCGCCCACCTCATTGGTCGAAGCTACCACTGGAAAGCCGAAGTGATGAAGCGGGAACGAGAAGCGAAGGCAGCAAACCAGTCCCCGCATCCGGCAATTATCGCCGCGCCATCGCCATCGCCTAAGGCACCGAAAGGTCGCGATATCCCTGATCCGAAACCCGAACTCCTGCGCAATCCCGATGCTACATTGAGTCGCCTCAAGGCGGCAGAAGCATTGGGAATTGCCACGCGAACTCTTGATCGGTGGGTAGCGGACCGAAAGTTGACGCCGATCGGTTTTGGCGCACGCAAGCGGTTCAAGGTAAAGGACCTTCAACGACTTCTTGACCAAAAACTCGCGGACAAGCGAGACACACAGTAGACAGAATCGAGACACGGGCGGACACGAAGCGACACTGCTTCGACGTCTCTCGTTTTATAGTTTTCCTGACGAGGCGAGAAATGATAAGAAGGCCAGCCGCGCAGCACGAGCCGACCGGTGCTGTGAGGGAAGCAGAAAAGCGAAAAGCCCGACCTGCCGTTAACGGATCGGGCTCAATGTGGTTGGCACCGCACTACCTGCAGGCTGGCTTGCGACGGCCTGCGTTCCTTACTGACGGAAGGTGACCGGATGGTTCCGGAATCGGTCTTATAAACCGTGGTGCTCTAGCGGGCATGGGGTCCGAATCCCCCACCTTCCGCCACAATTATAACTCCTCAACCCAACAGCCAGTTCTTCTGAGCGATACCTTGTACGAAAGTTTCATGCTCAGCCCCCTGCTGCCGGTGAGCGTCACCCGCACGCGGTAGATCCCGTCATCGATCCCGTTCAGGCGTGTATACGTTCCCCGTTGGTGAGCTTCTAGAGCATTAGTCACACCCTCAACCGCTTTGTCCGAGAAAACGGTGGATTCCGGCACGCCAAAACCGTCTTCTGCTCTAATAGCAATTATCAGGTCGCGCGCTTGTCCAACAGGAAATCGCACTGCTGAACTGCGCTCATTGAGCCAACACCCAGCAATGGCACGCTGGATCAAGTCCTTACGTCCAAAATCGACTTGTGCGGAGATCTCTTCGTCGGGATTAATGCGCCAGCGCCAAAAAGTTGGGGAATTTCGGAATGGCACAACCAGCGCTTGGGCGGATTGGGCGAATCCGTGCACATAGCCAGTACCGTCATGTCGTAGATCCACGGCATCGGCATGCGGGCGCAGGGACTGCAGCCGCCCCGTTATCACCAGCAGAATGGCAGCCACAAGACAAAGCGACAATGACACACCAAAGACTGCGCCTAACGAAACTGGCTGTTCTAGCCTCGCCAAGACGGCCCAAGCGCCAACCGTCATCGGCGCCCCGAGCAGTAGAACTTTAGGAAGCACCCATTTGACGGCTTCCGAAACCACGGCATCTGCGATCTTCCCCAAGAATCCAGACACAACCCATTGTGGTCGCCCAGTGCTATCTTAGTCAAGTACATAGTCACCCTTCGTTCCGTCAAAACGCAGTTCCCTACCGCCCGACACCGGCTGCGATAGACTGTTGGGAATCCGTGCCGCTCCCCGGCAACCGATGAAAGGAGACTTCCACATGAGAGCGCTTCCACAAAGTCTGGCTTTATTGGCGGCCGTAGCCGCTGTTTTATGCGCCGCGGGCCCCGCTGCCGCCCAGCCCGCCAGCAAATCGCAGGACCAACCGGTGCCACGCCTATCGAATGGCAAGCCCGATTTGAGCGGGGTCTGGGACCATCCGCGCGTGGGCGATCTGACCAAAGACGTCAACGGCAAATGTTCCGGTGAGACTCCCGGGTGCAAGAGCATCGGCGCGGGGGAACTTCCGTTTACGCCGCTCGGTCTCGCGGAATTCAAGAAGGAACCCAAATTCGATTACGGGGTACACTGCCTGCCTTGGGGCTATGTTCGCTCCTGGGGCACGCCCTATCCGCTGGAATTCGTGCAGAACTCAAACCGGCTGGCAATCTTGTTCGAACAGAACAATATGTTCCATGTGGTCCCCACCGACGGCCGCGATCATCCCAAGGATCTGGACGCCACCTGGCTCGGAAATTCCGTAGGCAAGTGGGAGGGAGACACGCTGGTCATCGACACCACCGGCTTCAATAACAAGACATGGCTGGATACCGCCGAACACCCGCTGAGCGAGTCACTGCACGTGATCGAACGAATCTCGCGCCCGGATTACCGGCACCTGAACTATGAGATCACCATCGAAGATCCGCAGATGTATACCAAGCCATTTAAGAATTCCCGGGTGTTCGTGCTCATGAAACCCGGGCAGGAAATCATGGAGTACTCCTGCGACGAGAATAATAAGGAAATCGTCGAGGGTCACGTGACGGACTCCTGGACCCATAAATGAGTTCCGCCGGCCGAACCGTAGATGTTTCCGAGATCATCGAGCGTCAGAAGCTCGGCCGGTTCCTCATCGGGCTGGTGGTGATTTCCTGGATCATCACGTTCTTCGACGGCCTTGACTCGAATCCGATCAGTTTCGCGTCGCCTTATTTCGCCAAAGACTTCCACCTGAGCCGCATTCAGACCGGCAACATCTTCAGCATGGGACTGCTCGGCACGATGATTGGCGGATTCCTGTTGGGCTACGTGGGCGACCGCATCGGCCGGCGCCCCACCATCATCCTGGCCACCGCGTCATTCGGCATTTTTACGCTGGGCTTTTACCTGGCCCATAGCTACTGGTCGCTGTTCGCATTGCGCCTCATCAACGGCATCCCACTCGGAGGGATGCTGCCGCTGGCTTGGGCGCTCAACATCGAGTATGCGCCGAAACGCTACCGGGCCACGATTGTCACGATCATCATGATCGGTTACTCACTGGGCACGGCGTTGGGTGGTCCGGTGGCGATCTGGCTGATTCCGATATTCGGCTGGAAGGCGGTATTCATCTTCGGTGGCATCGCAGCCATCGCCAGCGCGGTGGTCCTCTTCCTGCTGCTGCCGGAATCGATTCGCTTCCTGGCGAGCAAGGGGCGGCCACCCGATCGCATCGCGGCCATCGTGCGGCGTTTTGCGCCGGGTGAAGTGATCCCGGATGGGGCCACATTCGAGGTTGGCGACGAAGCCGGCCACGCCAAGGACTTCAAGCCTTCCCTGCTCTTTCGCGGCGAGCTGCGCTGGATCACGCCGCTCATCTGGATGGCATACATCGCCAGCTCCTTCGCAGTGTTCTTCATGGTGAACTGGACCCCGCTCGTGTTTGAGGCGCTCCAGTTCTCGCGCACTGAGGCGGCCACGGCTGCTTCCCTCAACTCCGTTATGGGAGCGCTTGGCGGAGTCCTGCTGATGCGCTTCACGGACCGGCGCGGCGCGATCGCCATCACCATCATGCCGATTACCACGTTCGTTTTGCTGCTCGCGGCGACCTTCGCCACCATCGGTCACGGGGCTTTCCTGGTGCTCGAGGCTCTGATCGGCGGCTTCCTGATCGGCGGCCACTTCGGCATGCACAGTATCTGCGGGATCTTCTATCCGAGCGCGTACCGCGGCAACGGCGCCGGTTGGGCAACTTCCGTGGCGAAGATCGGGTCGGTGGCTGGGCCGATCGTCGGCGGCATGGTTCTTTCCACCAGTCTTCCGGTGCGCGACATATTTGCGGTGCTGGCGGTCTGCCCGGCCGTATTCGCCATCTGCATCTATTTCGTGGGACGGATGCACAGCCGCATCCTGGGACGGGAGGCCCTGGCGGCGGTGTCCGGTGCGCCTGGGCTCGCCTTGGCTAGCCATCAAGCCGAATAGGGCGGCTGCGGTTTCTCCACCAGAAGCGACGACGTTACGCTCTGATCCTCATCATCCGGTTCCTCGCCGTAGACGTGGAAATAGTAGCTGGACAAGCCGCATAGCGTCAGCAGGATCAGCAGAATCAACACCCATCGCACGGTCCGCACATTCCAGGGTTTTTCATTAGATACGGCCGACACCGTGGCCTGCACGGTGGCGAAAGCCGCGCCGCCGGCCAGCCCGAGTTTGAGATACCAGGGCATCAGATCCAAGTGACTCTGGCCGCCTACCTGGCTCCAAACCTCGAAAATGGTGAACAAAGCGATGAGGAACTGCGTCGTATAGGCAAGCCGAAGTATGGGCATTCCGGAAAGGATGAAACTACATCTTACGGTATCCTGAAGAAAAGATGGCCGCGTCCAACCCCGAGTCCTACCGTTCCCGGCAGCAATTTCAAAACGCCTTCCTGCTGGCGATTGACTCCATCCGGGCGCACAAGCTCCGTAGTTTTCTCACCCTGCTGGGAGTGATCATCGGGGTGGCGAGCGTCATCCTGGTGGGTGCGGCGATTGATGGCGTAGGTGTCTACGCCAAAGACAGCGCCTCCAAGGCCTTTGGAGCCGAGTCGTTTATCGTGGCCAGGATTGCCGGCAATGGCATGTCGCGGCGCGAGTATTTCGACCACCTGAAGCGCAACAAGATGATCGGCAACGATGAATTACGTTTCGTGAAGGCGGAGGTGGGACACGACGTCCTCTACAGTCCGTATCACAACCACACGTCCGACGTGAAACGCGAAAACCTGACTTGCGAAGACGTGAACGTGTTTGGCGTGTCGGCCGACATGCCGGCAATCCGCGATGTCGATCTATCCGATGGCCGGTTCTTTACCGACGCCGAGGAACGCGCCCGCGTGCCCGTGGCGGTGATCGGGCAGACGGTCCAGGACACTCTGTTTGGTCCTGGTTCTTCACCGCTCAACAAGGAAATCCGAGTGGATGGAATCGATTTCCAGGTGATTGGCGTGCTTGCCAAGCTAGGCTCCTCGTTCGGTCAGGATCAGGACCGCATCCTCTATATTCCGACTGGCGCTTTCGATCGGCTGTACGGCCCCGGCCTGGGTTATGCGGTTTTCGCGCGGCCCAAGCCAGGCAGCGGTCTCACCCTGGAACAGGCTCTGGACGAAACCCGCGTAGCCTTGCGGACGCGCTTTCACCAGCGCCCCGGCGAGCAGGATAAGTTCGACACGATCACGCCGGATAGCATCCGCGGATTTATCGATCAGGTTCTGGGACTGGTGGCGGCGGTCGTGGTGCCGATCACCTGCATTTCACTGGTAGTGGGCGGTATCGTCATTATGAACATCATGCTGGTGAGCGTGACGGAGCGGACTCACGAGATCGGCCTGCGCAAGTCGCTGGGCGCGCGACATAACGACATCATGATGCAAATCCTGATTGAGGCCGTAGTGTTGGCGGTGACGGGTGGCCTTGTAGGGATCGCCATCGGCGGGGTGCTAACCTTCGCGTTGGGTCGCGCCTTCAGCCTCACTCTGCACATCAGCCCCGCATACGTGCTGCTGGCGATCGGCGTGTCGAGCATCGTGGGGATCGTTTCCGGATGGTACCCGGCATCGCGAGCAGCCAAACTCGATCCGGTGGTGGCGCTGCGCGCGGAGTAGAAATGTACATCAACCCCACAGAGAACATGGGCCTGGCGATGAAGCAGGTGTGGGAACACCGCTTCCGCTCCCTGCTCACCATCCTGGGAATCGTTATCGGCATCACGACAGTGGTTACCGTGGCGTCGATGCTCACCGGATTGCGGCAGGGTATGGTGGTCTTCTTCCAGCAACTGGGCCCTGACAATATCTTTCTGATGCGGTTCAGCGGCGGCCCGGGAGGCGCCGGCTTTAACGTCAAGGAGCGCAAGCGGCGGCCGTTGATTCCCGAATACGCCGAGTTCATTGAGCGTTCCTGCCGCGCCGTGGAGGATGTGGGCTTGTCGCTGTACATTCCGCCCGTAGTGGATGGCAACGCCATCACGGCGCGCGTGCCGGGCTATGAATCGGACAATCTCTCCATCGCGGCGGTTTCCCCGAATTACATGGAGCTTTCTCCGAGGGATTTGCGCGCCGGCCGCTTCTTTACACCCGAGGAGAACGCTCGGGGTGCCAAGGTGGTGGTCCTTGGATCCAATCTGGCGGACGCACTTTTTCCCGACGGCAAAGGCGTAGACCGCACCATCATGATGGACGGCGCCGAATTCACTGTGGTGGGCATCTTCGATAAAGCCAAGGGCGGCTTTTTCGGACAAAATGACCAGGATTCCATCGTCGATATGCCGCTGCGCGTGGGCCAGAGCCGCTATCCGCAGTTGAACGATTACTACATCACCGCCAAGTCCCGGCCGGGCATGCGGCAAGAGGCGTTCGATGAAGTCGAGTCGGCCATGCGCCGCATCCGCCACCTGTCGACTAGCACGGAAAACGATTTCAACATTACGACACCGGACCAGGTGACTCAGCAGTTCGATCAAATCACGGGTGTGGTGGGCCTGGTGGCCATTGCCATGTCGGGAATGGGTCTGCTGGTGGGCGGCATCGGTGTCATGAACATCATGCTGGTAAGCGTGACCGAGCGAACGCGCGAAATCGGCGTGCGCAAGGCTATCGGCGCGCGGCGGCGCGACATCATCGGGCAGTTCCTTATCGAGGCGGTGACGCTAACTGGCGTAGGCGGCGTACTCGGGATCATCATCTCGGTGCTGATTACGCTGGTAATGGGCAAACTGGTTCCCGCGCTACCTTCGGCGGTCCCAGCATGGGCATTGGGCACCGGTTTCGGTGTTTCGGTCGGAGTGGGCGTCTTCTTCGGAGTCTGGCCGGCAGTCAAGGCCGCGCAACTCGATCCAGTGGAAGCGCTGCGATACGAGTAGCGGACAACGCTCGCAGAGGTCACAATCCCCGTACTATTTAAGGATTTTGTAACATTACTTCCGGTAATATTCTGTGTCAGTAATTAGTTAGCAATCGCAACCATAGAAAGTTTCGATTGGATCGCGCGACCCCCTCACGGTAACATCAAGGTAGTTGTTGCGGCCCTGTCAGGCGCTGCGACAGCGTTTCGATCCCTGCTTTCGATCACTCAGTCCAAAGGGCCCCAGTCAAGCCTCATTTGTTTCTCTTGAGCCGCACCGGTGCGGAACAGCCGCGTCGTCGGGTCTTAGCAGGAACGTCATCACCAATTAATTAGAAACGGAGGATTGTATGGGTATGAGAAGGGCTGGAGCCGTGTGTGTATTTCTGGTGGCGGCTCACCAGGGGTGGAGTCAAAACCGCTCGATCGAGCAACAACTGCGATTGTGGAACGACTTTTCTATCCAGCTCACGAGTCCGGACGCATTGGAGCGCAACCAGGTTTTCGGGCGCACCACCACGGATAACAGCTACCCATCCGGGGACCGTGTGTCCGTGGCGCAGTTACAGCACAGAGTACCTCCCAAAGCAGTGTCGGCATTCATTCGCGGGTTGAAGTTTGCGGCAGCCGGCGACTATTTGCGCGGGGCGAAGGAGTTCGAACGCGCTGCGACAATCGATCCGAAGTATCCGGAAGCTCTCGGCAATCTCGGAGTAATGTACATCAACCTGGGCCTTTCCGATATGGCTGCCACTGAATTCCGCCGCGCCATCGAACTCGAGCCTGCCTCCTCATATCATCACGCGAATCTGGCGCTCGCCTTAATTTTTCTGAATCTCGACAAAGAGGCAGAAGCGGCGGCACAGACTGCGGTGGATCTGGACCACTCCAACGCGAAAGCCAGATATCTGCTGGGCGTTTTGCTGGCGCGCCATCCGCAAAGCCGTAGTAAGGCGGCGGAACATCTGACATTTGCAGCGCTCAAAATGCCGGAAGCCCACCTGATTCTGGCGCAAATGTATCGGGAAGAAGGCTCGGAAACGCTGGCGCAAATGGAGCAGGATAAGTATCGCAAAGCCACGCTGGAATTACTAAGAGAGCCTTAACTTCGACGGCAAGTCTGTCCCACTTATTTTGTGACGAACCGAGGAGACGATGAAACTGCAAGACGTCATCTTAAAAGCGATCGCCAAGAAGATCACCTGGCTGGACGCGGCGGAAATCGCCGGAATCAACACCCGCACCATGATCCGGCTTCGGCAGAGATACGAAGAATTCGGCTACGACGGCATCTATGAGCAGCGTCGCCGGAAACGCTACATCCACCGCGTACCGCTAGGGACGGCCGAGAGGGTTATGGCGCTCTATCAGGAGAAATACGCGGGCGTCAGCACATGGCGCTACTGTCAAAAGCTGAGCGCCGAGCAGGGTATCCGGGTCAGCTACAGCTGGCTCAAGCAGGCGCTGGAGGGGGCGGGCTTGGCTCCGATCACTCCGAAACGAGCCCCTGTGCCGCGCCGGCGCAGGACACCGCCGGCCTTGTTCATCGACAAGAAACTACGACGCGCATAAGAATAATCGATTGGACGGGAGAATGCCGTATGGGCTAGGCTGGGTTTAGCCTGGTCTTAGCCCGACCCCGGCAAAACTCCCTGCTGAGAAATCCCCCACTTTTAGAGGAGTGTCATGGCTCGAGTCATTTTGCTGGGACTGCCACCAGACTTGGCGAATCAACTCACCGGCGTGCTGCATGCCGAGAATCATCAAGTAAGTAAGAAAACTTACATCAACGATCTTCGGCACGGACGTACGCCGACGGTGGTTTTTGTTTCCGGCGACTCGCCCGAGTATCCGGGAACTCTTGCGGCTCTCCGCGAGATACAACCAAATGTTCCGGTGGTGGTGGTTACCCGTTCACCGGAAACGAGGCAGTGGCTAGACGCCTTGGAAGCAGGGGCAATGGATTACTGTGGCGCCCCCTTCGAGCGCGTCCAGGTAAACTGGGTAATGAACTCGGTACTGTCACAGTTGGCGCGCCAGCACGCCGCGGCCTGACCGAGAGCATCGCTCCTTTTGGTCACGGCTCGGGAACGCAAAAAAGCAAACCAAACGCGCGTTTCTGCGTATTACTTGCATGATCAAAGTTGGGTTGTTGGCGGTTCTGTTACTGGCCCCATTTCTGGCGTTTTGCGATTGGCACAATGAGGCATGGGAAGCCCGGAGGGAGGCGAACCGGGCTCGCGTCGAAGCCCTCCGCGAGGGCCGCTGGGCGCGCGCGGATGCCCGGCGGGCGGTGTATGAGGCCGAGCGCGACATTCGGAAAGCGGAGCGCGAATCCAGGCGCGCTGCCGCCGAGGCGCGCCGGGCGGCTCGGGAAGCCTGGGCGCGACATTGGGACTTCTAGTCTCCTGACTGCATCGCGGGTTGTGCCTTCATTACATCCGGCCGGTAGATGGCCCGCCACCGGTCCAAAATGGCCGACATGTAGGTATACACAACCGGGGTCAGATAAAGAGTCATCAACTGCGAGAATGCCAGGCCTCCCACTACCGCCATGCCCAGCGGACGGCGGGATTCACCTCCCGCGCCCAAGCCCAACGCCACCGGCAGTCCACCCAGCAACGCCGCCATGGTGGTCATCATGATGGGGCGGAAGCGGATCATACAACCCTCATAAATCGCCTGAACTGGCTTCTTGCCTTCTTTGCGCTCGACCTCTAGCGCGAAATCGATCTGCATGATGGCGTTCTTCTTCACGATTCCGATCAACATGATCAGCCCGACGAAACTATAGATGCTCAGGTCGATCTTGAAAAGAAGCAGCGTCAGCAAGGCGCCGAAGCCCGCCGAAGGCAGTCCCGAGAGGATGGTCAGCGGATGAATGTAGCTCTCATAGAGCACGCCAAGCACGATGTAAACCACCAGGATCGCAATCACCAGCAGAAGGCCCATGTTGCGCATCGAATCCTGAAAGAGTTTCGCGGCGCCCTGGAAGGTGCCGGTGATGCTCGCGGGCAGAATGTCCCTGGCGGCCTGCTCAATCTCGTCGGTGGCCTGGCCGAGCGATACTCCCGGTTTCAACCCGAACGAGATGGTCACCGACGGCAGCTGGCCGGAGTGCGGAATGCTGTTCGGACCGGCGTCTGTTTTCAAATGCGCCACGGCATCCAGTGGAACCAATTGGCCGGTACTGGATTTGAGATAAAGCAATTTGAGCGAGTCTTCCTGCCGCTGATACTGGGGGAGCACTTCGAGCAGAACCCGATACTGATTGTTGTTGCCGTAAATCGTGGAGACCAGTTGCGGGCCGAAAGCGTCATACAACATGGTGGAGATGTTGTTCCAGTCCACACCCAAGACAGCCGCCCGGTCGCGGTCGATGGTAATGCGGATTTGCGGATTCTTGATCTGCAAATCGCTGATCACGTCCACCAGGCCGGGAATGCGGCTCATGGCCTCCTCCATGCGGGGAGCCTGCCGGTAGAGCTCGTCGGTATCGGGCCCGTACAGCGTGTAGTCGTAGGAAGAACTCGAGTTGCGGCCGCCCACTCGTATGGCTTGCGGAATCCGCATGGTGACGCGCAGACCAGGAAGATTGGCCACCTTCGGCCGGATGCGGTTCACGATTTCATTGACGGTGGCTTTCCGTTGCCGTCGCGGCTTGAGCATCACATCCAGGTTGCCGTTATTGGCGCCGCCATAGCCACCGCCGCCTCCGCCCGTCCGCATGAAAAAACTGTCGACGTCGGGGTCCTGGATCACGATGTTCGCCACGCGCTGCCCATAGCTGATCATCTGGTAATACGAAGTGCCCTGGGCGGCACTCATGTTGACATTGAACTGATCGTTATCGGTGTCGGGGATGAAGCCTTTCGGCACGGCGACGTAGAGGTAGGCGGTCGCCCCGACGACCGCCAGGAACGTCACCATCATCACGGGACGATGATGCAGCACCCAACCCAAACTGCGGCCATAGGTGTTGCGGGTGGCTTCGAACGCATTCTCAATCCAGCGGTAGAGGAACCCGTGCTTTTCGGTCCTCTGCTCGCGCAGGAAGCGGCTGCACAACATGGGAGTCAACGTCACCGAGACCAGGCCTGAAATCAGGATCGCCGCGCATATGGTGACGGCGAATTCGCGGAAAAGCCTGCCCAGAATGCCGGACATGAACAGGATCGGAATGAACACCGCCGCCAGCGAAAGCGTCATGGAGACGATGGTGAACCCGATTTCCCGGGAGCCGTTCAGCGCCGCAACCAGAGGTTTCTCTCCGTGCTCGATGTGCCGAACGATGTTCTCGAGCATGACAATCGCGTCATCCACCACGAAGCCCACAGAAAGGATCAGGGCCATCATGGAAATGTTGTTCATGCTGAAGTTCAGCAGGTACATCACCGAAAAGGTCCCCAGAACCGAGAAGGGCAAGGCCATGGCCGGGATCATGGTGGCGGAAACATTTCGCAGGAAGAGGAAAATCACCATGATGACCAGGCCGAGAGTGGCCGCCATGGTGAACTGGATGTCCTTGAAAGCCTCGCGAATATTGCGCCCGCGATCGCCACGGACGATCAGGTGCGCGCTGGGCGGGATCTGGGAATTGAAGAACGGCATCAGCGCACGGATTTGATTGATCACTTCGATGGTGTTGCTGCCGGGCTGCCGGGTCACCTGAAGCTGGACCACGTTGGCGCCGGCCTTGCCAAACTCGCGGCCAAACATCTGCGCCATCTGCTTATCGTCCTGGACGCTGTCGATCACGTGCGCCACTTCATGCAGCCGCACGGGCGCGCCATTACGGTAGGCCACGATGATGGGGCCATAGTCGGCCGCGTGGCGGAGCTGCCCGTTCGCCAGTACGTTGTAAGATTTATGCGGACCAAACAGTGTGCCAGTGGGGATGTTCACGTTCCAGTTGTTGATGGCGTTGTTGATCTCATCGAGGCCGATCTGCCGCGCGGCCAGTGCATTGGGATCCATCTGCACGCGCACCGCGTACTTGGCGGATCCCCAGATATTGACTTTTGCCACGCCGGGGACCATCGAAATCCGCGTTGCGACCATGGTTTCGCCATACTCATCCAAGTCGGACAGGAGCATGGTGGGCGAGGTCATCGCCAATTGGATGATCGGGTCGTCGGCGGGGTTTTGCTTATTAAAGGATGGGGGTGTGGGCATGCCGGCCGGCAGTAGCGGAGTTGCGGCCGCAATTGCAGTTTCCACATCTACCGCGGCGCCGTCGATATCGCGGCTCAAATTGAACTGCAACGTAATGTTGGTGCCGCCCATGCTGCTCTGGGAGATCATCGAGTCCAGGCCTGCAATGGTGGTGAACTGCCTCTCCAGGACGGTCGCGACGGAGGACGCCATGGTCTCGGGACTGGCGCCGGGAAGCTGGGCTTGCACCTGAACGGTGGGGTAGTCCACCTGCGGCAGGTCGCTGACCGGCAGAGACCAGTAAGCGATCACGCCGAACATAGCAATGGCCAGCATCAGCAGGCTCGTGGCAATTGGCCTGCGAATGAAGCTTTGGGAAAAATTCACGCCCCCTCCTGATTTAGCTACTCCCGGCCAGCTAACGTCGAAGTTAGGTTTGGGGTTCCGCGGTCGTGACCCGAGCCACGATGGCGCCGCCTCGCATCTCCCCCGGACATTGCGATGGTAGACGCTGAGATTGGCAGTGTCAAGCCACTGCCGGCGGCGGCGGATGCGGCTCGTGACCGTAATTGCATGTTCTCGGGGAATCAGATAGTTTGGAGGAGGAGGAATGGCCGAGTGGTTGAAGGCGGCGGTCTTGAAAACCGTTAGTGGGGTAACTCACTCGGGGGTTCGAATCCCTCTTCCTCCGCCACATTCGTAAGACGGTGTAAGCCATTGGCCTGGTCGCTCGCGAACAGGGCGGGGCCGCCCTTTGTATCGGGCGTGACCGATCTATTTAAGGTAGGCACGCAAGGCGGTGACGAGATCTTCCGCCGCGCGGGATTGCTCGTCGGTTGCGCCTCTGTTTGCAGGAAGGATGTGGAACCGAATGTGGCCCTCGATCACCTCGGCCATCAACGCATCCATGGCACCCCGGCAAGCAGAAATATTGTGAAGCACCTCGGCGCACTCCCCTTCCTGATCCAGTGTCCGCTCTATGGCTGCGACTTGGCCCATGATCCTCCGGACGCGGTTCAGCAGCCTCCTCTTCTCTTCTACCGTGTGTGCCATAGGAATACTCTTTCACAAAAAATAGGCGCAGAAAACACTTTACAAGGATACCCCCGCCGGTATATTCTGGTCTTGGCAGACCGGTTGAGTCTCGCCAAATTTCAGGAGAAAGGAGGCCCATTTATGTCTGACGGTGGAAGTCGGTTGCGCGAACAGCAGACCGATCCCGAGTCAGCGGAGCCTCCGTCTCTGACGAACTCCTTCCTCTGATTCAAGGCGTTTGCTCTCCGCGCTAACCGAAGTCTTCTAACCATCGTTCTACTCGCGCGCGCATAGTTCGGGCTAACGAGCCGTCGCTAGACGTGTGCCCGCGCGAAAGGAAAATGGCGGACCGTCTCACGAACTTGGGAAGACTCCCATGGTGGCGATGAACCTTGCAGATTCGAACGAAGTCCTAATGGGAACGGTAGCGAGGCTGATCCGCGTCTCCAACAAATGGATTGCGCGCGCCTTTACGGTCCTGATGGTTTTCGGTCCTGGCCTCGTCGTCATGGAGGCCGACACCGACGCCGTTGCCACCAAATCGACGAGCGATGCTGCTCCTGATTCGGAAACCGGATCGGAACGATGGAACCTGTTCTATCAAGCGACTTCCATCGGCCAGTACCACGGCGCGTTTCGCTCGCCGTACGCTGGCCCGAACAGCCTGCAAGACTATCCGGAACGGGACGTGTCCCTGACCACCACCCTATTCTTCGGCCTGCGCCTGGACCAGAACACACAGCTATACTTCGATCCCGAGATAGCCGGGGGTAAAGGGCTCAGTGGGGTTACCGGCATTGCGAACTTCCCCAATGGTGAAATGCCTCGTGTGGCGAGTGCCACTCCGAAGCCGTATATTGCTCGCCTCTACGTCACACACGATTTCGGGTTCGGACCGGAAAAGGAAGCCTCGACCAGCGATGAAAACCAACTTGCTGGCGAGCGCCCAATGACGCGTTACACGGTCGTCGTTGGCCGGTTCACCGTCACTGACTTTTTTGACAACAATCGCTATACACACGATCCCCGAACGCAATTCATGGGTTGGGGCATCATGTACAACGGCGCCTGGGATTATCCAGCTGACACACGCGGCTACACCTGGGGATGGATGCACGAGTTCCATGCGCGGCGGTGGTCCCTCCGCTACGCCAGTGCGGCCGAACCAAAAATCGCCAATGGCATGCGGTTCGATCGCAGACTGTTCCGTGACCGCAGCGACATGTTTGAAGGGGAACTCCGTTACCGGCCCGGTGGACATGCCGGAGCCATTCGCTTACTCAGTTTCCTGAACCACACAAATTCCGGGACCTACGCGGATGCCCTTCAGCTCGCCCGCGAAAGCGGCAGGGCCCCGGACGTGACGGGCACCCGAAGGATCGGCACGCTCAAATACGGATTTGGGCTCAACCTGGAACAGGAGATAACGAAAAACATCGGAGCGTTCGTCCGGCTCGGCTGGAATGACGGCAAGACCGAGAGTTTCGCCTTCACTGCGATTGATCGACTAGCGAGCGGAGGAGTTTCCGTTACCGGGGCGAAATGGAAGCGTCCATTCGACACTGCTGCGACTGCGCTGACAGTAAGCGGGATCTCTGGGGTACATGCAGCCTATCTGGCCAGCGGGGGGCTCGATTTCATCATCGGTGATGGCGCGCTTCGGTATAGGCCAGAGTACGTTTCGGAGACCTATTACAGCGCTCGCATTGTTCCAGGTGTTTTTGCGACGCTGGATCTACAGCGTGTCGCCAACCCGGCTTTCAATCGGGATCGCGGCTCGGTGTGGATTGGGACGTTGAGACTGCACGTCGAGCTGGGCAAAGACATGCTCCTGCGAAAGGGAAGGAGTTGACACCCAGACTAAGCGCCGGGAGAACGCAGATGCAGGATGAGGTAGATGGTGGCGACACACAATCACGATAATGGGCACTATGCAGCTACTCGATTTTCTCTTCAGATTAGGAACCGCGCTCTTGATGGGGGCCATCGTCGGGTTGGAGCGGCAGTGGCATCAGCGCATGGCAGGCACTCGGACCAACGCGTTGGTTGCCGCAGGCGCCTCCGCGTTCGTCATGTGTGCGTTCATGGTTCGCGACGCCTCCCGGGCCGAGGCACAGATCGTTTCCTACGTGGTATCCGGGGTCGGGTTCCTTGGCGCTGGCGTAATCTTCAAAGATGCGGGCGGCGTACGAGGATTGAACACCGCTGCCACAATCTGGTGCTCCGCCGCCATCGGAGCCATCTCCGGATTGGGCAAGCCGCTGCACGCTCTGATTCTTGCTGCCGCTGTACTGGTTACGAACGTCGTGTTGCGTCCGCTGGCGTATCGACTTTATCCAGCACAGGCAACTAGCGCAGAACAGGAAGTCACGTATGGGTTTGAGCTGATCAGTCGTCCCGAAGACGAGGCCCACATGCGAGCTCTCCTGCTGCAAGCAATGGCCCGCAGTTCGCTAACACTCACCTCGCTACGAAGTGAAGATCTTGAGGGTACAGCGAAAATGAAGGTGACTGCTCGCATCAGGGGAGTCGGTCGCCAGGACGAGGCATTGGAGCAGATCGTAGTGAGGCTATCGCTGGAACCTGGGGTCAGCTCTGTGAGTTGGGCTGTATATACCGAGGCGCTGGAATAGCCCATCAGTTCAGTCGATGAGCCGCTCAATCCCAGCACTTTTGAAACCGCTGTAGGGGGTTTGCAAACCAAAATGGACCGGCGGATTGGCTTTGCGAGTTGCGGAAAGCGGGCTGCGAGTAGCCACGGCTCCTCCGAGCCCGTTTCCGCGGAACTGCAAGCAGAGGATGGAGGATGGGCCCGATTGGCCGCATGTTAGGTGCTCGTCAGGTGCAACGCGTCGATTCGCGTATCGAAGCCGTCTTCCTGGCGGCGTGACGAAAGACGCTCTTGATTCTCCGTCTCATTATCGTTGCGTTCGTATCGATGCTAGGACGACGGGGCCCGCGGCGATCCTATTTTTATGCCGGACGCCGGCCACCGTAACGCAGTACAGCGCTGATCGCTTTGGATTGCGGCGAACGATTGCGGCCGCACTCGCGTTTCCGGCAGTATCCAGTTTGAGGACGCTCCAATCGCTTAGTACGATGGAAAATCTCTCCGTTTTGGGGGTGGCGCTGCATTCCCGAAGCCCAAGGCTCATGTCGCGACTGACAGTAGTGGTGTCTGCGCTCACATTGTTCTGTACGCTCGCGTAACAACGAGAATTGACCAGGAAACCCGACCACGTGCCGGCAAAACCCCAGGCAGATAGGCAAATCAACAAACTCAAAAGACGCATGATTTCTACTCCTGCGAGGCCTGATTCGCCCCCAGGCAAGTGGGACTCAGAATTGTCCGTGTTCGGCCAGGCACAATCGCGACGAGATGGTCCTTCGGGGCTGGAACTTCCCAGCGAAGCTGACCGGCACGTCAGCGCCGCGAGGATTGTCCGGCGTTTTTCTTTTGAGCCGTCGACCAGAGAAGATTGTTCCGGGCCAGTTGATAATTGGGGTTGATGCGCAGGGCTTCGCTCGCCGCCTGGATTGCCTCGTCCCACTTCGCCATGGATTCATATGCCGCGGCGATGTTGTTATAGGCCTCCGCATAATCGGGCTTAAGCTGTAGTGCCTGCCGGGCGGCCTCGATGCATTCCCGATACCTCCCCACGCGATGGTATTGGAGAGAAAGATCCAGGTAATGTTCGGGCGTCGGATTCGTACGCGCCAACTCTTCGGCGGCGGGCACCTGGCGGTCGGCGGCTGCCGCGCGCTGGACATAACCTAGCGCGATGGCATCGCCGGGAGCCAGGCGGAGTGTTTCCGCGGCGACCGCCCTCACCTGGCCCCAGTCCTGTCGATCAGAGAAGATCTCCATCTGCAGATATGCGGAATTGAGATAGGAAGGGTTCAACGCCGCAGCGGCGGTAGCTTGCTCCAGCGCCTCCTCGGTCCGGTTCTTGGACTTCAACCAGTGCGCATAGAAGTAGTGCATCACCGCATCGCCGGGGGCAAGGCTCAGCGCGCGTCGAAAGTGAGTCTCGGCTTCCGCATCGCGGTTGAGCCCGCCACTCGCGATGCCCAGATTGACTTCCAAAGAAGGGTAGGCCGGCGTGTACACCAGGGCACTCTGGAAGTAGCGCAGCGCGGTCCGGTAATCTCCCTTGCTCATCTGCGTGAGTCCATAGTTCATCAGTCCCCGGCCATTCCGTGGACTCTTGATCGTCACGTCGCGCCATAACGACTCGTCCGTGTGCCACACTTCATTGCGGCGCCACGTGCCCCAGCCATAGACCGCCAGAATCACCAAGGCGATCCCGACCAGCGCCACTTGCCCCCGGTTCCCAGCCGATGACTTAGTCTCCGCGCGAAACACGACCAGCGCGAGCGCCCACACGACGGCCAGCGCCAGCCCGACGAACGGGAAGAACATGCGGTGGTCGTTCTCTACCTCAGCGAGGGGGAACACGGAAGTCGGCACCAGCGCCAGCAGAAACCAGAACAGCCCGAACGCCACCGGACGAGTCACCCTGCTACGGCTGGACCAGAAAGCCAGGGCGATCAGCACAGTTACAAACCCGATGCCTAGGAGCGCATCGGCTCTGAAAACGTGTTCGAGCGGGCGCCGGTCCGTATCGGCGCTAAGCCATAGCGGCAAGAAGAAGCTGATGAAGTAACGGAGGCTAACGAGCGGCTGCGTGATCCGGTAGGCAAACACCGAGGACGCGCCCGACGCGTAGGTGGGCGGCGTCATGCGAGCCTGTAGAATCGCAACGGCGATTGTCAGCAGCAGAGCCGGCAGACAGTTTCGAAGTGCGGCCGGCCACTTACCGGCGTCTGACTTCTCTTCGAAGAGCAGGATATAAGTGAGGAGGATCAACGGAAAGATGAGGGCGGGGGGCTTCGACAATTGTGCCAGTACAACAGGAACTAGATATAGATAGTACCTGCGCCATTGCGGATAGACGGCATAAGTGTAAATGCCCGCAACCACTCCCAGGGTGGAAAAAAGATCGCCGCGCTGTATGACGTAGTTCACGGTCTCGGCGTCTGCCGGGTGCAGGCCGTACCAAGCCGCGGCAAAGAAGGCCACGTAAGCGTTGCGCGGAGCGGGCTTGACCAAATCGAAAACATGGCGGAACAGCAGGAACATCAAGATCAGTTGAACCAGATACCAGAAAAATGTAGATAGGTGGAAGAAGAGCGGCTTCAGGCCCCCGCCTGCCCAGTAGTCCAGGGCCAGCGTAGTGGAAACGATCGGGCGATAACTTCTGTTCGCGGGCATCGCGCTGAAGGTCACGGCATCCAAAAAAAACCTGGGGATGTTGTGCAAGCTGCGGATGTAGGGATTGTCCGTTATGGTGTGGGAATCGTCAAAATGAAACCCGTTATGGAAGTGATTGGAATAAGCCAACGAGACCGTGCCGACCAGGCAAATCAGCAGGGCCGGAGTGATGCGGCGGGGCACGGTAATCGGCTTGCCGAGCGATTCCATTTAAGAGGCCGGCTGGTCGCCGTCCGCCGTCAGGGGGTCCCGCATCATGTCTTCTTTTTACCATGACGGCAGGAGGTAGATTGACCGCCTGAGAATGACGGCTAGTGCTGCGGCCGCGTGAAAATGGTGCTGTGTTTTTGTGGGGCAGGCTTCAGCCCGCAGCGGACTTTGGTCCGCCAGCCGAACCAGCGGGACTGAAAGTCCCGCGCGGGCTAAAGCCCGCCCCACAAGAACTTTTCACCCGGTCTGCGTACTAGCTGGGAGTGCGCTGTCTATTGTCCGGCAACTAATCCCGTAGCGGGGTCGAGAATAACCGTTGGCGCCGGCTTGCCGCTGAACGCGAACATGTTCATAATGGACCCGGCCAGGGCGTCGAATGACTGGTCACCCAGACGGCCGAGTTTCCAGTTATCCTCGATGAACCGCAGGATGGAAGTCGTGTCGGTGAGCGTGGAATCCACGAAATTCTGTTTCGCAAAGGGCGAAATCACCAGAAACGGCAAGCGCGTTCCGTAACCGCAACGGTCCAGGTAGGCGCCGGACGCAGGCGTGCCGCACAAGCCGTTAGGCCCCAGTAGCGAGTCATTTGCGGGATCGTTGGACTGGCTCACAATTGGTGGCATTACGTGATCGTAAAAGCCATCCGAATCGTCGTAGGTGATCATGATGGCCATAGTGTTCCATTCCGGCCTTTGCTGCAGTGCGTTGATCGTTTCCACGAGATAGCGCTGTTCCGCTAGTGCAGTCGAATCGGCGGGGTGACCGGTGTTCGGGCTGGAGAACTTGAGAAAACTCACCGCGGGAAGGGTGCCATAGATGGCAGCTCTCCAGAAATCGCTGAGATCGTACTGGTGGTTCGCCTGGTCCGTCTGCCCGATCATATCCGCCGAACTGGGAGGGAGGTGATGCGGATTGGACGTGGAGCTGTAATACATGAACGGATCGTAGTGGTTGTTATAGAGCGAGTTGCAGATCGCGGTGCCGTCCGCGTTGCTTCCGGTACGGGCGAAGGAGTCATAAAACCAGCCCCAGGTGACACCCGCCGCAGTCAACAGGTCGCCCACATTCTTGCTCGTCATTTTGACCGGGGTCTTACCGGTGCAATCATCGAACCCGGCTTCGACATTGGCAATTACAGATCCGTTGGCCACTTTGCCCGCAATCGAACTCACGCTGGTCTGGTGTGTCTGCCCGGAAACCAAATTCAGATGGCCCATTACGGTGGTGCCGAACTCGGTATCGAAGAAGTTGTCGCTCATCGCAAAGTGCTGCGCATAGTTCCAGAGCGCCGTGACGGTATTCCCGTCGTAATAGCCCATGTTGGATCCGGTGGGGCAACCTGATCCGTTGGTGCTCTCCGGAAACTTGTCCAGCAGACCGGCGTGATAAGCGCTTTGCTCGTCGGTGTAGTGGTTGTCGTTGTCGCAGAGCGCCTCTTGACCACGGTCAAGGCGAAACGGCTGTGTGGAGTTGGGGTTGTTGGCGATCAGTTGCGGCGTAAGGCCGTTGATCGCCGGTGTGTTCGGTAACGGTGTGAACTGAGGTTCACCGGGTGGATTGGTCGCGTTCGGGTAAGTGGCAAAGTAGTGGTCGAAAGAATTGTTCTCATCGAAAATCACCACCAGGTGTTGAATCGGCGTGGCGGTGCTGGGGGCCTGACTCATCAGAGGGGAGGTCATCGCGACCGCGAGCGCGATGACCGTTCCAAGCGGGGAAGCAATTCGTTTCATGGCGATAACCGGCGCCCTGACACGGCGTTTACTGAAGCACCAACGACGCAGTATCGCTCGACTGGTTACCGTTAGAGTCCGTCACCGTGAGGATGAACGAGTACGTGCCCGGTCCGTTCCCCAGCAACACGATGGGCGTGGCTGTATTGGCGCCGGTGATCGTCGCTTGCTTGGAGAAGGGCGACTGGGTCCAGGCATACGTGAGATTTCCCAAGTTAGCCGCAGTGGATTGCGTGCCATCGAGTTCAGCCTCGATCCAAGTCGTAAATCCGCCCTTCGGATTGGCTACCGCTTGAGTGACGATGGTGTTTGGGTTGGCGGCCACCAGGCCGGTCGTAGGGTCTAGAATAACGGCCCTGGCAGGCGGGTTCGTGAATTTAAACATGTTCAGTAGCGAGCCTGCGTAAGCGTCGGCTGAATTGCCACCGATGCGCCCGAGGCTCCAGTTGTCCTCGACGAACTTGAGAATGGACGATTGGTCAGTTACGGTATGATCCACGAAATTCACTTTGGCGAATGGTGAAATCACCATCAAAGGCAGGCGCGGACCATAGCCGCAGCGGCTCTGATATGGAGAGACCGAGCCCGATCCGCAAAGTCCCGGGCCGCTCAGGTTGTCGTCGCTAGTGGCGGACTGATTCACAATCGGCCCCATTACGTGGTCGTACCAGCCATCGGAATCGTCGTACGCGATGACAATGGCGGTCGAAGCCCAGAACGGCGATTGCATGAGCGCGTTGATCGTGTTTACCAGAAACGTCTGCTCGTCCACCGGACTGGAGTATCCGGCATGACCATCCTGATAGGCGGCAGTTTTCAAGTAAGTAACGGCCGGGAGGTTGCCGGCGGCCAGCGCCGCGGTGAAGTCGCTCAGGTCGTATTGGTGGTTGGCCTGATCCGTCTTGCCAATATTCGCCACCGACGTGGGTGGCAAGTGATGAAGATTGTTGGACTGCTTGTAGTACTGGAATGGCTCGTGATGAGGGATGTAGTCGCCGGATGTAGTTACGGCATCATCACCCGCCAGACCAACGTGGTGCGCGCCGCAAACCGCCGTGCCGCTGCCCGTCGTGGACGTCGGCCGGAAGCCTCCCTGAAACCAGCCCCACGTAATGCCCTTCGCGTTGAGCAGATCGCCGACGTTTTTGCCCGTCATCATAATGTAGGCTCTGGGCGGCGCTAAAGTGCAATCGTCCAGAGACGGATCGGGACGCGGATCGCCGACTACCGACCCTCCAGAGCCGACATTGCCGGCGGCGCTACCCGCCGTCAACACGGCACCGTGCGTCTGGCCCGATACCAGATTTATAGCTCCCGGCGCCGAAGGGCCGAAGGTGGTGCCGAACGAGTTATCGCTCATCGCATAATTCTGGGCATAATTCCAAATCGCGGTTGTGGTATTACCGTCGTAGTAACCCATGACAATCGTTTTTCCGAGGCCGTTTATGTCGCAACTGGAACTAGAGCTCCCCACCGATTCGACGAACTTGTTCATCAATCCACCGTTGAACGCCTTCTGTTCATCGGCATAATTGTGATCTTGGTCGCAAGTCACCGCCTGTGCGCGGGTCAGCCGGAACGGCTGAGCCGAATTGGGATTGGTTGTGAGCAGGGGACCGCTCAATCCATTGACGCTGGGTGTGCTCGGCAGCGCTGTGAATGAAGGCTCAGCGCTGGGGTTGTTGTTCGCCGCCACGGGATAGGTGGCGAAATAGTGGTCGAACGAAACGTTTTCCTGGAAGATCACCACCAGATGCTGGACCGGGGTTGTAGTAGGTGGTGGGGTTTGTGCCCGCAGAATGCATGGCGCGATGGACAGGCTTAATAGCCGCAGTGCGAGCGGCAAAGCGGCGAATCGTTGGCGAGGCGTCATTCGAGAGCGCTCCTTTAGTCCGTGTTGCGTGAGAACTCACCTTGCGGTGGGATCGCTCAGTATTCCATCGGACAATTACAGGGCGTTGACGGCGTGGTAAAAATCGGACTACAGTTTTGGGGGCCCTACTGCATTCGCGCTTAGTGGTGCGCAGACACGTTTGATTGCATCAGGCTTCGAGCTTCCTTCACCTTGTCCAAGAAGCGGCGCGCCAATTCACCGATGCGGTGTTCCTGGCGGCGCTCGATGGCCTCATGCGGAATTAACTCGCCACCGATCCCCAGCGCTACCGCACCCGCCAGCAGAAAGTCGAGGGCAGTCTGTTGATTCACGCCTCCGGAAGCGATGAAGGAGACTTGCGGGAAAGGCGCACGCATGGCTCGCACATAGGCGGGGCCGCCCACAGGGGCGCAGGGAAAGAGTTTGATGTAGTCAGGACGGGCCTTCGAGGCTGCCAAGACCTCCGTCGGCGTCAAGACTCCGGGAATAATGACAATATCGTGCTGCACTGCAAAGTGGACTACGTCCAGATCGAGCCCCGTGCTCGTAAGAAACTGTGCTCCCGCGTCGACACAACGGGCTGCCGTCTCGGCATCCGCAATGCTGCCGGCACCCACGATTATGAGCGGATTTCCGCGTGCCAGCTCAGAAATGACTCCAAGGGCGCCGGGCACGGTCATGGTCACTTCCACTATAGGGATGCCGTGTTTGCAAACTGTCCCGGCGGCAAACAACGCATCTTCGGGTGATGCCACACGAATCGCCGGAATGATGCCGATTTCCTGAATGCGCGCTCGAATCTGCTCTCTGCTCATAGCATCGTCACTGTAACGCGCCAGAAAGATGCAAGCAACGCTTTTCTTGCCGCTGGCGCTATGCACCGCAATATCGATCAAGTCAGCGACTGGCTCCACGGGTATTCTAGGTTCGTGCTGAAAAGAGTGGCCGCATGAATCCCGTCGGAAAGGCGCTTTGGTATATCGAAAGCCATTTCGGGCAAGAGATGTCCCTCAACGAAGTCGCAAACGTCGCCGGCGTCTCGCGCTATCACATTTCACGAGCCTTTGGCCTTGCGACCGGCCTATCCGTCATGCGATACGCGCGCGGCCGCCGGCTGACTGAGGCAGCGCGGGAGCTCGCTCACGGTGCTCCGGACATACTCGCTGTCGCCATCGAGGCGGGTTACGGCTCTCACGAAGCATTCACACGGGCCTTTCGCGATCAGTTCGGTCATACGCCCGAGGCCGTTCGCGAACAGGGCAACCTGGACAGCATCGAACTCCTGGAGCCAATCAAAATGGACGAAAGCTTACTCACCAACCTGCCCCCACCCAGGTTTGAGGATGGCAGAACCCTGCTCATCGCCGGCCTATGCGAACGCTACAACTCCGAGACCAGCGCCGGCATCCCGGCGCAGTGGCAGCGGTTCGCGCCATATATCGGCTATATTCCGGGAGAGGTTGGCGGCGTAACCTATGGTGTCATCTGTAATAGCGACGATTCGGGGAACATGGAGTACATCACTGGTGTGGAGGTGTCGGACTTTTCACGAGTGCCCAAGGAATTGACCCGGCTGCGGATTCCCGAACAACGATACGCCGTGTTCTCTTATGACGGGCACGTTTCCACGATTCGGCGCGTCTGGTCCACCATCTGGAACAAGTGGGTGCCGGAGTCAGGCTGTCAGGTTGCCGAAGGACCGGAAGTCGAACGCTATGGCGAAGAGTTCGACCCGGTGACGGGAACCGGCGGGTTCGAAATCCGGATACCGATCAAGAAGTAAGGCTCACTCGGCACTCGCGCCATCGGCAAACTCGATCCGCACCACGAAGGCCGTACCCAAGCGCGGGTTCTCGCGAATCCGGTCGGCCACCGACTCGGCTTCGGCACGGGTCTCGGCATCGCCCACGACCACGGTCCAGCAATTGGTTTCCGAGCGAAACACCATTCTCACGGTTCCGTAGCGGACCATCGCTGGCAGAGCCCGCTCCGCATTCTGCCGGACCCGGAAAGCGCCGACTTGAACGGCATATACCATCCGCGAAATTGATGAGACCGGCTTCACCACCTGCAAAGCCACAGGCACGAGGCCGGGTTCAATCATGCCAAGCCTGCGCGCAGCGGCCTTAGACAAGTCGATGATCCGATCATCCGGGATCGGCCCGCGGTCGTTGATGCGCACGACCACGCTCGCTCCGGTGTCCAGTCGGTTCACTCTGACACTGGTATTGAACGGCAGCGTTCGATGCGCGGCGGTTAATTCCTCCATGTTATACACCTCGCCGCTGGCGGCCACGCGTCCGTGATACGGCTCGCCGTACCAGCTAGCCAAACCTGCCTCGTCTGCAGCAACCGCGGTAAGGGTGAGTGTCAAGAAAGAGAATAAGACCGCAAGAGCCGGTTTCATCGGTTGACCTCTGCACTGAAAGCGTTACGTACAGTACGTATGGGTTAACAAGTATAGCCTAGAAATCCGACATGGCAATCCTGGAAGTACGATCGATGTGCGCCGCCGTACGGATTTTCCAGACGCAAATCAGGTTACAGGGGCCGCTGCGACCTTTGGTTGACCGATCGCTGCGCCGTAACTCAAAGAGATCCAAGGTTAAATCGGTTTACCAATCCTTAAGCTTCCTTACAAACCCGCCGTCCGTTCCTCGCACCTAAGGAAGTGAGAAAAGATATGGTGCGACAACAGAAAGTCCTCATTGCCATTACCGGATTGGCACTGTTCCTGGGAACCGGTGCATGGGCCCTTCTGCGAGGCCAGGGAGGCGTGCAGTATAAGACCGCTCCGGTGGACCGCGGCACCGTGGCCGATTCGGTCTCGGCTACCGGAACCCCCAATGCAGTGGTCACCGTGCAGGTGGGTTCGCAGGTATCGGGAAACATCCTGGAATTGGGGGCCGATTTCAACTCCAAGGTGACCAAGAACCAGGTGGTGGCGCGCATCGATCCCCAGATTTTCCAGGCGCGCGTGGACCAGGCTCGCGCCACTCTCAACGCCGCCCAAGCATCCGTGGTTAATGCACAGGCGCAAATGGAAAAGAATAAGGCAGATGTGGCTAGCGCGCAGGCTGCGGTTGCCAACGCTCGCGCCGCCGCAGTTAAGGCGCAATCCGCGGTCAACGACGCCAAAAGCAAGCTGGACCGGCGCATCCAACTGGTGAGTAGCGGCGTCCTCTCTAAGGAAGATGGCGAGACGGCGCAATCCACTTACGACCAGGCTGTAGCGCAGTTCGACGCCGCCGACGCGCAGACCACCGCAGCGCAAGATAGCGTCACCTCCGCGCAAGCCCAGGTGAAGGTAGCGGAGACGCTGATCACTTCGGCGCAGGCTCAAGTAAAAGAGAACCAGGCGGCCCTCGAACAGTGCCAGGCCGATCTCGATCACACCTATATCCGCGCCCCTGTGAATGGCGTCGTGGTGGCTCGCAATATCGACGTGGGACAAACGGTAGCGGCCAGCCTGCAAGCGCCCACGCTGTTTCAAATCGCGGAAGACCTCACCAAGATGCAGGTTGACACCAACGTTTCGGAAGCCGATGTCGGCCGCGTGCAGGTGGGCATGCCGGCCACCTTCACGGTGGATGCATACCCCGGACGAATCTTCCGCGGCACGGTCAGTTCGATCCGGGAGGCGCCCATTAACGTGCAGAACGTGATTACGTATGATGCCGTGATTGCGGTGGGCAACCCCGACTTGAAGCTTTTCCCGGGCATGACGGCCAACGTCAAGATCCTGGTGCAACAACACGACGACGTGCTCAAGGTTCCCAATGCAGCGCTGCGGTATCGCCCAGCCGTTGCCCAGCCGGTCAGCAATTCCAAACGGAGGGGTTCGGCGAACCAGCAGACACTGTGGGTCCTCGATTCGGCCAACCACCCCAAAGCGGCGACGGTCACTCTGGGAATCACCGATGGCAGCTACACCGAAGTGAGCGGTGGCGATATCAAACAGGGCGACCGCGTAATTGTGGCGGCGCTCTCCAGCCAGGCGACGAATAGCAGCGCAGGAGCGTCGCCGTTTGGCGGTGGCGGTGCGACCAAAGGCGGCCGAGGTCCGGGATTCTAGTGAAGACCCCTTCTTTTGGAACGGGGGTTAAGGAGCCTACCATGCCACTCATCGAAATTCAGAACATGGTGAAGAACTATCAGTTGGGCGACGTCCCCGTGCACGTATTGAAGGGCATTTCGCTCGATATCGAGGGCGGTGAGTATGTTGCCATCATGGGACCTTCGGGGTCGGGAAAGTCGACCCTGATGAATATTCTGGGCTGTCTCGACAAACCCACTTCGGGCCTCTACCGCCTCGATGGCATTAGCGTAGGAGATCTCAGCCGCGACCAACTGGCGGAGATCCGCGGCAGCAAGATCGGTTTCGTGTTTCAACAGTTCAACCTGCTGGCGCGCACCAGCGCGGTGGAGAACGTGGAATTGCCGTTGTTGTACACCAACACGCCGGCGGCCGAGCGGCGCGCCCGGGCGCTAGAGGCGCTCGAAGCCGTGGGCCTGGCCGGCCGCGCAGAGCACCATCCGAGCCAGCTCTCCGGAGGCCAGCAGCAGCGCGTGGCGATTGCCAGAGCGCTTGTGAACCGGCCCCGCATCCTGCTGGCCGACGAGCCTACCGGCGCGCTCGATTCGCGCACGAGCATCGAAATCATGGCGATTTTCCAGCGGCTCAACCGGGAGTCGGGCATCACCACGATCGTGGTGACGCATGAACCGGATATTGCCGCTTATGCCGGCCGCAATATCCATTTTAAGGACGGCCGCCTGCAGCGGGATGTCCGGGTCGAGCATCCTCGCGAGGCCGCCGAAGAGTTGCGAACGTTGCCTTTGGAACAGGAAGAAGAGGAGGTCATGGCGTCATGAAGATTCTGGCAGCCACCCGAATAGCGCTGCGTGCGCTGCGCGTGAATCGGCTGCGTTCCGCGCTGACTATGCTGGGAATCATTATCGGCGTGGGCGCCGTCATCGCCATGGTAGCGGTGGGCTCGGGAGCCACCGCCCGCATCCAGCAGCAGATTCAGGCGATCGGCAGCAACCTGATCATGGTGACCCCGGGCAGTCTCACCTCCAATGGAATCCGCCTGGGCAGCGGAGCGGGAGTGACCCTGACCGAAGACGACGCCAAGGCCATCGCCGCGGAATGCCCCGCGGTGGCTGCGGTTGCTCCGGTAGTGCGTGGCGGCGCCCAGGTGATGTACGGAAACAACAACTGGGCGACCCAGATTCAAGGCACCACGCTTGACTATCTGACGACCCGCGACCAGACCGTTGACCAGGGAAATCCGTTCACGGTGGATGACGTGAATTCCGGAGCGAAGGTCGCGCTGCTCGGCAGGACCGTGGCGCAGAACCTGTTCGGAGATGCCAACCCGGTGGGCCAGACCATCCGCATCAAAAACGTGCCGTTCGCCGTGGATGGCGTACTCAGCGCGAAGGGTCAATCGATGACCGGCCAAGACCAGGATGACCTTGTCCTCATTCCGATCTCAACGGCGAAACGCCAGATCCTGGGCGCGAGCCAGGCAAACGCGCGGTCCGTCGGAACGCTGATGGTGCAGGCCGTCAATTCCGGGTCGATGGACGAAGCACAGAACGAGATGCAGTCCCTGCTTCGCCAGCGGCACCGCATCCAACCCGGCCAGGACGACGATTTCACCGTTCGCAACCTTTCCGAGGTTTTTGCCGCGCAAGAGAGCTCGGCGAAGGTGATGTCGATTCTGCTGGGCGCGATCGCTTCGGTGTCATTGATCGTTGGCGGAATCGGCATTATGAACATCATGCTGGTCTCGGTCACAGAGCGCACGCGCGAGATCGGTTTGCGCCTGGCGATCGGCGCCAAGACCCGTGACATCCTCTCGCAGTTTCTGGTGGAGGCGGTGACGCTCTCGATTCTCGGCGGCGTGGCCGGAATTCTTTCGGGGATCGGCGCATCGCTGCTGATCTCATATTTCGCGGGATGGAGCACTCTGGTCAGCCCTACTGCCATCGTGATGGCGTTCGCATTCTCGGGACTGGTGGGCGTGTTTTTCGGCTATTACCCGGCACGCAAAGCTGCGCTGCTCGACCCGATTGACGCGCTGCGATACGAGTAACAAAAAGCTTCAAGACTTGAGATACCAGGGAACGTTGATCACGTTGATGCGCTGGTTGCCCTTCACAAACAGCAGCGCTTTGAGCACGGCGGCGCGCTGGTTATGCAAAAAGAAGTGCCGCCAATGAGGTTCCACCAACTCCGGAATTAAGACGGCAATGTGGCGATCCGGATTCTTCTGCGCGAGGTCGTTCACAAAATCCAGGATCGGCTTGAATAACTGACGGTAGGGCGAGTCTACTACCGTGAGGCTGGGTACGGGCAGGCCAAGTTCGAGCATCGGCCCTTCAATCAAGTGGACCCAGGAAAGACGAAGATCCTCGGTTTTATCGCTAACTCTCACTTGCACGGCGTGCACTTCGGTTGACAAATTGATCGCAAAGCGAAGACCTTTCTCGGCGATCTTGCTCCAACCTTGAAGGGGAACGATGACGATGGGTGGTTGGAGGTGGGCCAGGTTAAGCGGCGTATGCAGTTCAATCTCTCGCGCCACATCTTGATAGTGCCGGCGCACCGCCACCATGACGATTAAGAGCGAAGGAATCAGCAAAACGGTCACCCAGGCGCCCTCCGCGAATTTCGCGGCGAGCACCACGACTACCGTGATTCCCGTGACCGTCGCGCCGAGACCGTTGATGATCATGCTATGCCAAGTTGCCCTACCCCCGAGACGCTTCCAGTGGACCACCATGCCGGCCTGAGAGAGCGTAAACGCGAGGAATGCGCCAACCGCGAAGAGCGGGATCAGGCGATCCGTGACTCCGTTGAAAATGACGAGCAGAGCGCCGGCCAGTAGCGCCAGCACGTATATGCCGTATGAAAAGACAAGCCGGCGGCCTCGCGCCGAGAAAGCATGGGGCAAGTGCCGTCTTCGGAGATGATCTGGCACATGCGCGGAAAATCAGCGAATGCGGTGTTGGCGGAGAGAGCCAGCACCGCCAGAATCGAGCCGATCGAGACGAAGTAGAACACGCCCTTTCCCGCAACGGCGCCGATCAGTTGTGACAGCAGGCTGTCGTAGCCAGGCAGTCCGGGATCGGTGGCGCCCACCTGGTAGACTCGCGCCAGCCACGCGATCCCGGCCAGCATCAGGATGAGAATTCCGATGATGGCGGTCAGCGTGCGGCGCGCTGTCCCCACGGCGGGTTCGCGAAACGCTTTCACACCGTTGCTCACCGCTTCCACTCCCGTCATGGCCGTGCAGCCGCTGGCGAATGATTGAAGTATTAGCCACATTCCGGCGGCTGTGGCGGTGGCGTTGAGCGGGTGGGGCGGCACGATCGCGGCGGGATGGCCGCCGCTGATCAGAGTTTTCACCAAACCGAGACCAATCGTGCCCATCAGGCAAACGATAAATAGAAAGGTGGGGGCCATGAACAAGTTACCGGTTTCACGCACGCCGCGAAGATTGACCAGCGTGATCACCACCAGGATGCCCAGACAGATAGTCAGCGTATGCGGCTGGAGGCTCGGTACGGCGGAGACCAGCGCGCCAACTCCCGCGGAGATTCCCACCGCGACCACCAGGATATAGTCCACGATCAGAGCGGCCGCAGCCAGCAGACCGGCGCGGGGACCGAGGTTTTCGCGAGCCACCGTATACGATCCGCCTCCACCCGGATAGGCCGAGATGGTCTGCAGGTACGAGATATACACGATCACCAGGAGGGTAATAATACTGAAACTGATGGGGACGACGTACTGGATGCTAAGTGCGCCGAGCGGAATCAGGAGCGTGAGCGCCGCTTCCGGGCCGTAGGCTGCGGAGCTGAGCGCGTCCAGCCCGAAGACGCCGATACCTGCGACAGGGCCGAGGCGCTGCTCGGAGTCTTCATAGCTGGCAAGGGGCTTGCCGAATAGCAAATCGCTCAGGGACATAAGCAATTATATGTGGCACGGGGACATGCCCCGCCCAAAGTGCCCTAAACGCGCGGCACCATCCCCATCAACTGCCCATAGAGGACGTCAGGGACATCGATTGCATCCTCAGTGAGACGTCGCTGCCGCTCCCGGCGCGACCGATCGAACGGCATGCGAACGGGTGACTCGCCGGCGACAGGCCGCGCAGACCGCACAGCCTCCGCGAAGGCCGACGCGTTCTTGCGAAATGTCTCGGGCGGTCCCATGAGGTCCGGCCGCATCGCCACGATCAGATAGCCGAAGCCCGCCAGCTCCGGCGGTATCGGCGGCGAGCCGGCCACGATGCCGAGAAGCTGTACCGCGATTGCGAGGCCCGAGCCCTTGTGGCCGCCCCAAGCCGCGAGGGCGCCCGCCAGCGCGGCCGCTGGATCGCGAGTCGGCAGGCCATCACCGTCGAATGCGACGTTCTCGGGCAATTCGTTGCCGAGTCGTCGCGCGAGTGTCACCTCAGCGTGGATAATCGCCGATGTGCCGATGTCAAAAATGATCGACTCGTCCGCGCTCGGGAATCCGAAGCAGATCGGATTCGTGCCGAGCCGCCCTTCCGTTGCTCCGTATGGCGCGACCCAGGGTGAGGCGTTCGACGCGATCATGCTCACCAGTCCACGAGCGGCGGCCATCTCCGCATAGTAAGACAGCATGCCCGTGTACCAGGTGTCGCTGGCGCCGACCACTGCGATCCCGGCCGCTTCGGCCTTCTCGATGGCCAGGATCGTAGCGCGGTGCGCGACCACATAGCCGATGTGGTCACCGCCATCCAAACGAGAGGACACGGGTGTCTCATGAACTACGCTGATTGGACGGCGACAATCGCGATGACGTTCGATGCGCTCGGCGATACTGATGGCCCGTGCCAGCCCGCCATAGGCCAGCCCACGCAGTTCGCAATCGATCAAGTGATCTGCGATTAGGCTGGCGTCGGTAGCATCGTGGCCCAGCGCCGCCATGACGCGCGCGACCAGGTCGTGTGCCTGTCGAATCGTCAGTTGCACGCTAACGCCGCCGCCCCGCCCAACAACTATTTCTTGGCGGCAGGTTGCTTAGCGATGATCGAGTCCTTGATCTTGTCGTAGGTGGCCTGCGGAACGATATTCTTGGAAATCAGTTGATCCTTGCGCGCGTAAGGGCGTCCATCGACGATCTTCTTGGAGTACGCGTCGCCGATGCCAGGCAGCGCCTTCAGTTGGTCCACGGTAGCCGTATTGATATCGAGCAGGGCGCCGGCAGTCTTTTTGCTGGTGTCCGTAGTGGCCGCTTTGGTAGCGGCTTTCTTCCCGTCTGGTGGAACTTGCGCCGCCAGCGCCACGGCCAATAACGCACCGACCAGGCAGGCGACCCACAAGCGTGCGAAGCGGAAACTGTTCATGTGTTTCAGTGTATACCTCCGGCGGAAGGGAGCCGAACGAGGCGACAATGTGAAAATACTGAGTGATTCATGCAGAAGGGTACAGGCGGCCCGCGATTTCCGGAACACTTTGATGGCAAGCGCTTCTACAATCCGGATGCGCGCCAGGCGGCGGGATTTCTAGACGTCCTCCGATGGAAGCTGACCAGCCGGCCGGAGCAGTCGCCCCGCATTGCCAACGTGCTGCAATCCATACCGCCCCGCCGCGTTGAGGATCGCGGACTGCGTATCACTCTGGTGAATCATTCGACCCTGCTCCTGCAGCAGCGGGGTGCCAACATTTTGACGGACCCGATTTGGTCCGAACGAGCGAGTCCTATTTCCTGGGTGGGTCCGAGGCGCCGGAGAAAGCCGGGGGTATCCTGGGAGGATCTGCCGCCGATCGACGCCGTGCTCCTCAGCCACAATCACTATGACCACCTGGATCTACCGACCCTGCGCCGGCTGGCGGCGCGTGGAGATTCCACATTCATTGTTCCGTCTGGCGTTACTCGGCTGCTTGGCTCGCAGAAGATCGGGCCCGCTCATGAGTTGGATTGGGGCGAATCCTTTTCACTTCCGAGCTTCACTGTCCACTGCGTTCCGGCTCTGCATTTCTCAAGCCGTGGCGTTTTCGACCGCAACCGGACGCTGTGGTGCGGGTATGTCATCGAATCTCAGGAACGGCTCGTCTACTTCGCGGGAGACACCGGGTTCGGGGGCCATTTCGCCCGGATTCGCGAGCGGTTTGGATCGCCGCGCCTCGCGCTACTGCCAATTGGGGCGTACGAACCACGCTGGTTTATGTCGCCGGTCCACATGGCTCCAGAGGAAGCGATTCGAGCGCACGAGATCCTTTCCGCACGGACCAGCATTGCGATCCATCACGGAACTTTTCAACTGGCGGATGAGGGCCTCGACACCCCGAAACGACGGCTCCAGGTGTGCGCGCCGCCCGATTCGTTCCTGGTCCTCGAGAACGGACAGTTTGCCGATATCCAATGACCATCGACAAGCACACGCTCGCGTTGATCAGCATCGTCGGGAGTTCACTGGACGTGCTAGGGGCGCTGTACCTTGCCTACGATTTGTTGGGCGGAGAACACGGACCGCTGCGGACTCTCAGCCGGGGAGTTACCTACGGCGCTCTTTTCGGAGCGGGGTACGGCCTCGCTCTGGGGCCTGTATTCGGCCTTGCGAGCGGCATGGCGCACGGCATCACACTCGCATGGGAATTTTCTCGCGCTTCGCGGCACAAACCGAAACCGGGAATTTGGTATGACGCCGCAATGAGCGCGATTCGCGGAGCCGGCTTCGCTCTGGGCACCGCTTATTTATATGGAATGACTTTTGGGGCCACACTTGGCGCACTGAGCACTATGGGACAGATCGTTGCGTACCGAGCCGGTATTCGGCCGACCCTCGATTATCAACCCGCCGCCCGCCCGCGTTTGACCAAGTATCAGTTTCTCGCGGCGGTGAACCGTGCGGTTGGTTACGGTGCCGCCGGCTATATCAGCGCCTTAGTGGCCGGTCAGCGCGCGACCGCGTTGGGCGTTGGCGTGAAAATCGGACTAGCGCTCGGATTGGTCACCGCGATCGCGATCGCATGTACGTCTTTCATCGAATGGATTGTAGACACTGTTCCCGAGAAGCGCATGGGCGTTGTCGGTGTTGGCTTGATCCTGATCGGTTTCACGCTTCAATCAGTCCAGTATTGGATGGCCCTTCTCGACGTCGGTTCCTATCTTTCGCGTCCGGAACTGATGGATGCCGTTCATGACAATCTACGGAATCTCGGGCTCGACAGGCTGGATGTCGTCAACCTGCGGGTCGGAGGAGTCATGGGGCCGTCGGAAGGATCCATCGCGGAACCCCTGACTGTGCTCGCCGAACTAAAGCGTCAGGGGCTGATTCGCCATCTCGGTCTGAGCAACGTCTACCCTGCGCAATTGGCTGAGGCTCAGAAAATTACCGAGATCGTCTGCGTGCAGAACTTCTACAACGTGGCGCACCGGAACGATGATGGCTTCATCGATGACCTCGCCGGGCAAGGCATAGCCTATGTGCCGTTCTTTCCGCTGGGAGGGTTCACGCCGTTGCAGTCGTCGGCGCTCGATCGGGCGGCAGCGTCGCTACAGGCCACGCCGATGCAGGTCGCGCTTGCGTGGCTTCTTCAGCGCTCGCCCAACATCCTCCTGATTCCCGGGACCTCTTCCGCCAAACATCTTCGTGAGAATCTCCAGGCTGCCACGCTGCAACTTCCTCCTGAAATGATCGCCGAACTCAGCTCCATCGGCGGACGGGAGCGTGAAGCCCGAGCTTGAGACGGTATCGGGGAAGCGACTCGACTCACTCCTACCGCGCGTTTTCCCGGCTCAATCCCAGTGCTCGAATCCGCTTGTGCAGGTTCGTGCGCTCCATCCCCAGCGCCCGCGCGGCGCCGGAGACATTCCACTTGGCCTCTTCGAGCGCGCGCAGAATGTGTTCGCGCTCGGCCGATTCGCGCGCTTCCTGCACGCTTGACTTAGGACCGGCTTCTCGCTGCACGCGGATCTCCACCGGAATCGAATCCTTATTCAGGCGCTCGCCCGGCGAGAGAATCGCCATGCGCTCGATCACGTTGCGCAGCTCGCGCGCATTCCCGGGCCAACCATAACTTTCGAGCAGCGGTAGCACCGCCGGATCGAGCGCGCGGGATTTGAAATTGTTGCGCGCGCAAAAATCTTCCAGGAAGTATTCGGCCAGGGGTCGAATGTCTTGCGGCCGCTCGCGCAACGCGGGCACACGGATGGGAACCACGCTCAAGCGATAGTACAGGTCTTCGCGGAATTTCTCCTGCGCCACCATGACCGACAGATCGCGATTGGTGGCCGAGATCACGCGCACGCTCACCTTGATGATCTGCTCGCCGCCCACGCGGTGGAATTCGCCCTCCTGCAGGACGCGCAGCAGCTTGGCCTGCGAAGCGCCGTGCAGGTCGCCCACTTCGTCCAGAAAGATGGTGCCGCCATCCGCCAATTCGAACTTGCCACGGCGCATGCCCGTGGCGCCGGTGAAGGAGCCCTTCTCGTGCCCGAACAGCTCGGTCTCGAGCAGCTCCGTTGGGATGGCGGCGCAGTTGACCTTCACGAACGCGCCGGCGGCAAACGGGCTGGAGTTGTGAATATGAGCCGCCAGCAGTTCCTTGCCGGTTCCGGATTCGCCGATCAACAGCACGCGTGCGTCGGAGCGCGCCGCGAGCGAAGCCTGCTCCACCGCGCGCGCCCAGGCCGGGCTGGCGCCGATCATGCTAGGCGCGCCGCCTACCAGCTCGCGCAGCCGCTCATTTTCTTTGCGCAGGTTGAAGTGTTCCAGCGCGTTCTTGAGAGCCAGCAGCACGCGGTCGCGGCTCAGGGGCTTTTCCAGGAAATCGAAAGCTCCGGCGCGGGTCGCCTCCACCGCGTCGGCGATCGTGCCGTGTCCCGAGATCATGATCACGGGCGACGAGAAGCCATTCTGCCGTACCGTTCGCAGCAGGTCGATGCCGTTGCCATCCGGCAGTTTCATGTCGAACATGAAGGCGTCCGCGCGGGGGACATCCGGATGCGTTTGGAACTCGGCCACCGAGCGACACAGATTCACCGCGTAGCCTTCGCGTTCCAAAATCAATCGTAGCGAGCGCCCGATATTCTCTTCGTCATCCACGATCAGGATGCGCCTGGCTGCCATCGGCTGTAGCGGGCAGCAACACGCGGAATCCGGCGCCGCCCAACTCTCCTTTCACCAGAACAATATCGCCGCCCGAAAGCAGGGCGCTCTTGCGGGCAATGGAAAGGCCCAATCCCATGCCGCGCTTTTTGAAGGAAATGGTCGGTTGAAACAGCGACGCCTGAGCCTGTTCGCTGAGTCCCGGCCCGGAATCGTGAACCTCAATGGCCACGTGTCCGTTCTCGGCGGTGGTCATACCCAGGATACGGCCGCCTTGTCCCGCTGCTTCAGCCGCATTCTCCAGCAGGTTGGTCAGGATGCCCTTGATCAAATCCTGATCGGCTGTCACGCGCGGCGGTTGGTACGCCAGCCGGCAATCGTATGCCACCTCGGGATGTGCCGTCTTCAAGAACGCCATGCGCTCTTCGAGCAGCGAGTTGACGTCCACGGCAGCCGGTATCACCGGCGGTTCGGTAGCGAACTGCGAGAAGGCGCGAACACGGCGTTCCAAAGTCTCGATCTCATCCACCACAATCTGTGCAGCCTGTTCGAGAAAAGCGCGGTCCGAGCCGCCGGCGCGAGCCACCATCTCTTCCACAGTGAGGCGGATGGGCGTAAGCGAATTCTTCAATTCGTGCGCGGTCTTGCGCGCCAGCCCCTGCCAACTGGCGAGCTGGCGCAGATACACCAACCGCTCAGTACTTTCCTGGAGCCGCCCGGCCATGTCGTTGAAGGCCCGCCCCGCGCGTCCGATTTCGTCGTCCCGCCACACCGCCACGCGGGCATTCAAATCGCCGGACGCCAGCTTCGTCAGCCCCGCCGTCAACTCTCGGATCGGGCGGCTGATGCGATGCGCCAGGTAAACCAGCAGTGCCAGAGAGACTAACCATACCGAGGCCGCCAGCAATATGTAGACCAGCTTGAAGCCGCGCCGCAGGTCTAAGCTGTCGGCTCGTTCCACCAGTTCGCGGGCCTGGCCGATTTGCCCGGCAAGCCGGTCCATCCCGACTTCTCCTAGCGGCCTCTGGTAGACCCAAACGTCGCTGCCCCGCCGCACCAGGTACTCGAGCCGGTTGCCATCCTTCCCGGTAAGCACAAACCCCTCGGAATCGAGGCCGTCAGCGAAGGTCTGAATCGTTTCCGGCCAGCGGCTGCGATCGGCCTGGAGATATTGGAGTGGCGCCAGACGGCCCGATTGGGCCTGCTCTTTGAGGTCTTCGCGCATGTGCCGGTAGAACTCGACCCCGATGACCTGCGCCGATTTCGAGAGCGCGTCGAGTTGGGTGGTCGAGGAATATTCCAGACTGTGCTCTAGCAGTGAATTGGTAATCCACACGGTGAGCGCCAAGGGCACCAGCGTGGCGGCCAGGAAGATCAGGATCAGTCTGTTACGAAGCCGGTTCACGGTTGTCGGACCCGCGCGCGATCTTGCGATGAAGATCCGCAAGGCGAAGGGGACCCGCCTCCAGCGTCCAGTGCGCTTGATCCGCCCCGGGTTTGCGGGCGAACCGCTCGATGAGGCCGGTCAGGCTGATGCCAGGATCGCCCACCACTGAGGCGGTCTCCCGTGGGTCTTCTTCCCGCAGCTCGAAGCGCAGCCAGAAAGGCCGGTTAGGGGCCAGCCCCAGCGTGCTGATGGCGAGGTTCTCCAGGCAAAACGCCTCTGCCCCGGTAAGCGAAAGGCGCGAGGCCGAACGCCCTTCCACCGCCAGGACCACTTTGAACTTCTCCTCCCAAATGTCGTAGCTGATGGTGAGGCGCTCTGGAGTTTGCCGGAAAACCCTAACATGGTCATCGCTGAAAAGGGTGAGCCGCGAAAGAAATACCACGGTGTTGGCATCCTTCAAGCGAGCTAGCGGCTTTCCAGACAAAAAATGCAGTTGGGGAGCGGCTACCCGAAGGGTGTCGCCATCGAAGATCACCGAAAGATTTTCAGTGGCTCGGGCGCGGAACAGAGAAACAGCCAGGCCGGCCAGAAGCCAGCTCCTGCGGCTGATCTTGTCGCGCGCGAACTGCGCCATCAATAATTCATGCCCACCATGAAGATCGGGTCGGCGCGGCCCTCCCTCACCGGGAAAGCCACCGCTGCAAACAACGGACCCTGACGCAAGCCCGTCCCGATGGAATGTCTCACCACGGAGGGCTGGCCGCTGTCCCAAATGGCGCCTGCGTCGTAGAAAACCTGAAAAGCGCCGTACCGATACTCGACGGAGTTGTGGACCATTCGGTTTCCACCCAAGGGGTTAATTTCAAACTTGTTCCAACCCCGCAGGGTAGTACTGTTACCTAAGACAAAGCGTTCAAACAGCGGCGCGCGCCCGGTGAGCATACCGGCAGTCAAATTCTCGGTGATCGAGTGTTTCCCGTGGGTCAGCACGTACCGCAAGTTCCAGTGGTGGCGGCCGTAAACGAAGTCACTGCCTAGCATTCGGGTGGCCGCGCGCAAATCATAAGCTGCTTCCAAATCCTGCTGATAATCCGCGTCATCCCAGCGCCGGTTATACTGCAAGCCGGTGATCAGGGCATCGGCGGCCTCGGTCTGGGGGGTCGGAAGCTCGTTCTGGAAGCGCTCGAACCCCAAGCCTACGCTCAGGGTGAGCGGCTTGGCTAGCACTACCGTGGCCACCGGCTCAAAATTCTCGCGGCTGCGATAAAGCCCCGAAGTGTTTGCCAGGGAAGCATCTTCGAGCGAAGCATCGCTCCGCGTGGCGCTGTTCCACTGCTCGTGATAGCTGGCAAACTCGAAGCGGAGGTGAACCCGGTCCGTGCCCAGGTGCGTGTTTTCATACCGCGCCACCACGCCGGTGTAGCGCTCCACCAGTGTGTCGCCATCGCTTACCAGGCCCGCCGTGAAGCCGTTGTTTCGGACGGTGGCCGTACCCTCCACCGCGCCGCTCCATCCTTGACGGGCGTCATACAAGAATTTCGGAACGGAAACATCGAAGCGCGTGGGGCGCAGAGTGATTTCAAAGACCACTTGCACGTACTCGGGCGCCACGCCGCGCAGAACGTGGTGAGTCACGCTGTGCGCGTGGAATTCCTTCCGAAGCTTGCCAGCCAGATCGTCCAGCGCCGCCGTGTTCAGCTTGTTTCCGATCAGGTCGGCTATCTGCCGCCGTAACCCCCCGCTGATTCTCTCGTCTTCGTGATCCGACGCCAGATTGGTGCTCCAACCGTCCCCCGAGACAATAACGCTTTCTACCGCGTAGCGGGTGTTGACGTTGGTTTCGGAGTCCTGTGTTCCGGCAACGAGGAGGCCGCTAAAAAGAAAGCAGCCAAGCCAAGCAAATTTCATGCGCACCTCGCCTGCAAGACACATGCCACCGACAATCCATTGAAAATAGGTGGGATAACTAGCATGTGAACGTGAAGCACATTCACAGGTGTGGCGGGTAGTATAGAGGGTTGCGGTGTGACACCGCGGAGGGTAGGCAGATTAGAGAACCTTTGCAAGTTCGGCTGCAAAGGCGCTGCGCGGCGTTCGCTCCCGGTCTTTACCGCCACGCTTGCGACGTGGAGGCCGCTGCGGCTGAACCGCGGTTTGCTCGGCACTCGGCGCGGGAGCGGCAGCCGCTTGCGGGCTGCGGCCGTCTTTGCCTTTGGGCGGTTGAGCGGGGTTGGCTCTCAGGAGCCGGTCTTCCAGAGGGGCGCGGTCGAAGCGGCGAATGATCGCCTGCATTTCGTCGGCGGTGGGCGCTTCTACAAAGGCGAACCCCTTGGATTCTTGCGTTTCGTGATTGCGAATGACTTTGACGGCATCGGCCACGAGGTCTTCGGCGGCTAGCCATTGCTTGATGTCGTCAGCGGTGACCCACGTGGGTAGATTGCCAAGAAATACGGTGAAACTCATTCAGTTGGTTGCTTACTCCGTTGGTTGGTTTGGTGATGCAGCTTCAAAGGGAGGAATCCGTAGCCTCATAGATGGTATCAGACAATCTAAGAAAATTGCAAACCATGCAATGCAGTTTGCCGCGCCAAACGTACTAGCCTACCGCTTCCTCACGGCCGCGGTGCCGTGCCGGCGGTACATGACGCTCTGCCCGGTGCGCCCGACCTCGTCATAGTCGCGTAACCATGCCTCCAGGTCTCGGTACTGCGTGATCGCGAGCGCGGGATTGTACCGGCCGAGCCCATCGACGATGAAAGACGGCCGCGTCCTGGATAACTCGGCTCGGTGTTGGTGGGCGCCCCGGTCATCGAGCGCGGTCGATTCCGTAAGGTGCCGATCGGCCGGAACCCCGGTCAACGGCTGCGAATCGAGAAACCGGCTGCCCGCGGGAAGCCCTGTGTACACGTATATCTCCGGTCGAAAACCCCATACCAACAGTGTGTCGGCGGGCCCTGCCTGCCGTCGGACGAGCCCTGCAACGTCGCGGTTGTCACGATCCATCGCCGTGTCGTTCCAATTGGCCTGCCCCGCCGCCAAAAGAACATAGCGAGGTCCGAATCGGCCGAGTGGGATGAGCAGCAACACCATCGCCGCGACTTTCCACCAGCGACCCAGTAACGTGAATCCGCGTGCGGCCACCATCACCATGGGCGGAAGCAGGAGGAAATAGTAGCGCGGGAAGAAGCGCCACCCGACCGCCATCCCCACCAGGCTGAGCAAGTACCACGCCACCCACTGGCTCCCCTTATTCTTTCGGAAGAAGGCGATGGCAGCCAGCAACAGCGCCGCGTGAAAGCCCGCCCAGTCCGCAGTCCGCAACACGCCGGTTTTCACCGGATTCTCCGTAAGCGGGAGGCTGGCGTAGAGGCGTCCCCAGCGCCAGACTTCATCCCAATATGCGGGCAACGCTCCGGCCAGCCATAGCCAAGCCGCCGCAACGCCACTAACTGCAGCGAAGCCCACTGCCAGCCAGACAATTCCGCCAGGATTCCACAGCGCACAGACCGCCGCCACGAACGCTGCGCGGGGACTGATCAGGAAGCCGATACCTAACAACGCACCGCTCCAGAATGGTTTTCGTTTCCAAGCCAGCCAGACTGCGGCGAGATGCGGCGCCAGCAGCAGCAGGTCTGAGGCCAGCGGTATGACCGCCGAAGGCAGGTCGAACGTCAGAAAAAAGGCCAGTAAGGCGGCCGCCCAAAACCCTTCGCGTTCCGACCAGACGTCCCGCGCAAAGCGGTACGCGATCCAACAGGCCAGCAGCACGTAAAGCGTTCCTGCCAGTCGCAGCGGCCAACCCGCGCCGGCGCCCCACAAGAGCGGGAAAGCGGCTACCAGCGGGGGTTTGTCGAACCAGATATCGCGGTAGAGCACCTTGCCGCGAAGCATTTCGAGCGCGGCTGCCAGCGGCAGGCTTTCCTCGGCCCACAAGATGCCGGTATGGCACAAACGCGCCGCCAGTAGCAGCGCCGCCAGCGCCGGAAAAAACAAACGAGGCTTGAAATGCACCGTGCACTCCGATTATAGTGGAGGCAAAGAAAAGGCGAAGTGGAGGACGTTCAGGAACAACTCGCCGCGCTCCGGCGCCAGATCGCGCGCATCGACCGCAAGTACGCGGCGACTGCGCCGATAAGCGCCCCGCCCGTTAAGACCCCGCCGCCCAAACCGGGCCGGTTCATCGAAGATTTGCTTTCGGGCGAAGTGGTGCGTACCTCGTTCGGCGAGCATTTTGAGACGGAGAAGCTCTGGGAGCGCCACCGCCGTCATGGAAGCATCGATATCGGCGACCTGGTGGGCCTGCCGCCCGATCTGCTCGCTTCTCTTTCCGATGGCGCGATCGCCAGCGCGCACCCCGCCAGGTGGGCCTTCCTCGATACCGAAACCACGGGCCTGGCCGGTGGCACGGGCACCTACGCATTTCTGATCGGCGTGGGCTCGATCGATGCCGAAGGCTTTCGGCTGCGCCAGTTTTTCATGCGGGATTATGGCGAGGAACCGTCGCTGCTGGCGCGCCTTGCCGAGTATCTCGCCCAGTTCGACGTGCTCATCACGTATAACGGGAAGGCCTACGATCAGCCGCTGCTCGAAACGCGCTTTCGCATGGCGCGCGCCCGCCATCCCTTCGCACGTCTGGAGCATCTCGACCTGCTGTTCGGCGCGCGCCGCTTGTGGAAACTGCGGTTGGAGAGCTGCCGGCTGGTCGACCTGGAAAGCCAGATCCTGGGCGTCGAGCGCCAGGGCGATCTGCCGGGCGCCATGATTCCGTATTACTACTTCGACTATTTGCGCACCCAACAGGCGATGCGGCTGGTGCCGATCTTCCACCACAACGCCCTCGACATCCTTTCGCTGGCCTGCCTGACCGCGATTGTCCCGCTGGCATTCCGCTCCCCGGAGGAGACCGCGTTCCACCACGGCGCCGACATGATCGGGCTGGCGCGCTGGCTGCTCAAGGCGGGCCATTTGGACCAGGCCGTGCGCCTGCTGCGCCGGGCCGTGGATCTGGGACTGCCGGACGATCTGCTGTTCCGCACCCTCTGGGACGTAGCGGCACTCGAGAAGCGCCTGGACCGGCCCGAAGCCGCGCTCTCCGTCATTCGGGATCTGGCCGCATCGCGGAATCCGTTTCGTGCGCGGGCACTCGAAGAATTGGCCAAGCACTATGAACACCGCGAGCGGGATTTCGCCGCGGCTCTCGAGACAACTCGCAGCGCGCTCTCCCTGGCGGACACGCCGCGCCTGCGCCGTCGCGAACAGAGGTTAAGCGTTCGCCTGGCGAAACTCGGCGCGGGCTAGTTTAAGGAAGGCCATCGCCGTTGCAGAAGTCGCTTCCAGGCGCCAGCACGCCGCGACCGAGGTTCGTAGCTGGTGCAGAGGGCGATAGGCAACACCCGGCCAACGGAAGCGTTGCACGCATCCTGGCGCTAGCGACACTCCCATTCCCGACTCCACCAGACACACCACGCTCTGCCATTGCGTGGCCTCTTGTACGACATCCGGAACAAAGCCCGCTCGCGAACAGAAGGAAATCAGCCGGTCATAGAACGCGGGGCCCAGCCGGCGCGGGAAAAACAGGAATGGCTCGCCGCCGAGCGCCTCTAACGCCAGACTCTTGCGGGCCGCCAAGGGGTGCGCGGCGGGCAGCACGGCTACTACCGGCTCGTCGAACATCACTTGCGACGTCAGCGGCGGCCCGGGCCGCGTCTCGCGCAAGAAACCTACGTCGATTTCGCCGGAGCGCAGTGCGTTCTCGATGGCGCTGGTCGAGAGCTCCCGTAACGTGAACTGAACTCCGGAGTAGCGCTGGCGGTACGCGCGGATCACCGCCGGCAGGGCCGACAGCATCACGGAGGGAGGCGCGCCGACCACCAGTCGTCCCAGCTCGCCGCGAGCGGCACGCCGGGTCATGTCGGCCGCGCGCTCGGCCTGGTCAAGAAGGCGCCGGGCTTCGTCGAGCAGCGTGTTACCGGCTGCCGTCAATACGGTCTTGCGTCCACGCACCAGGAGCCGGCATCCTAGCTCGCTTTCGAGCTTGTGGATCTGCTGCGTGAGCGGCGGCTGCGCGATACCAACACGCTCCGCGGCGCGCCCGAAATGCAGCTCTTCCGCCACTGCGACGAAGTAGCGAAGCCGTCGAAGATCCATACGGAAATCATATCAACAACCCCCACTTCAAATATTGGACATATCGATCATCCCGCCCGTACCCTGGCCACATGAGGGAACAATATCTGCTCCAAAACTACGACCGGTACTCCTTGATGGTCGATTCCGGGCAAGGCTGCTATCTGACTGCCGCTGACGGCAAGCGCTATCTGGACATGATCTCCGGCCTCGGCGTGAACGCGTTCGGACACGCTCATCCGCGCATCACGGCGGCGCTGGCGAAGCAGGCTGCGCGGTCCATCCATACCTCGAACCTCGTTTTTCACCGGTATCAGGGCATGCTGGCGGAACGGCTCTGTCACCTGAGCGGACTGGACCGGGCCTTCTTCAGCAACAGCGGAACCGAAGCCATGGAGGCTGCGCTCAAAGCGGTGCGGGCGCGCGCTCATCCCCAGCCTGCCCGGCTCGTCGCGCTTCGCGGATCGTTTCACGGAAGAACGTTAGGATCGCTGGCGGTGACGGGACAGCCCGACCTGCAACGTCGCTTCGAACCCTTCGCAGCCGAGGTCGTGTTCATCGAACCGAACGATTGCGCCGCGCTGCGAGACGCCGTGAGCGAGCGCACGGCCGCCGTAATTCTGGAACCGGTTCTCGGCGAGGGAGGGATCTATCCGTTGGACGCCGGCTTTCTGCAGCAGGCGCGCGAGGTAACCGAACGGACCGGCGGATGGCTGGTGGCCGATGAAACTCAATGCGGGCTGGGCCGCACTGGCAAGTACTTCGCATATCAATGGGCGCTGATTCGCCCCGACATCGTGATCACCGCCAAGCCGCTGGCGGGGGGCTTACCGCTGGGGGCCACGCTGTTCACTGAAGAAGCGGCCCAGTTCTTGCCGCCGCATTCCCACGGAACCACGTTTGGCGGAGGACCGCTGGCATGCCGCGTGGCGCTCGAGTTTCTAGCGCTGCTGGATGAGGCGCTGCCGCAAATCTGCGAACTCTCCAACCAGTTTCGCCAACGCCTCGAAGGCTTGCGGGAACGCCATCCCGTGATTCGAGAGATTCGTTCCAAAGGGCTGATGTACGGCATCCAGCTTACGCGCCCAGGGCGGCCTTTTGTGGATGCCGCGCTCGACCGCGGCCTGCTGATCAACTGCACACAAGAAACCGTGTTGCGGTTGTTGCCGCCGTATATTATTCAACTGGAGGAAATGGACCGCGCCGTCGAAATCCTGAACGACGTCTTCAGCGCGGCGACTGTTGCTTAGTGAGGAACTTTAGGATCGGCCACTTCCGACCCCAGGCCGGCGTACGCGTCTTTGACCTTGATCACCTTGTCACCCTGGAAAGTCACGAAAGAGATCTTCCCCGGAGGCTGCCCGAACACCCAGTCCTCTACTTCGTTGCCGTCCTTATCGGTCTCGCGCGATTTGTGAGCCGGCCGGCCTACCGCCAGCAGCACCTGTTCCCGCGTCATCCCCACCAACACGCGCTTCTCCACGATGGCCTGTTTGGTCTCGGGGGGCAGCGTATCCACGTAGAGTTCGGTGGCGCTATGGTGTTCGAAATCGAAAATCGGCGCCAGCATCTTCTTAACCTCGGTGGCCTTCATCGGCTCTAGCGGCTTGTGAAATTGCAGCGCAATGTAGGTGCCGCTGGTGGCATTGGAATTTCCGCGCGCAACGGGCGCAGTCTGGGTGCCCATTCCAACCTGTATGCCGTCATACCACTTCCGGCCGCTCTTCAGACCTCCGTTGATCTCAAAAATGATGGAGTCGTCCTGTATAGCGATCCTGGTGATCTGGATCTGATCGCCATTGCGCGCGGCGGGGCCAAATTGCTTGGCGGCATCTTCCCAAACCTTTTTGTCCCACGTTCCGTTGACGTCGAAATCAAGCGGCTTCTTAGAGCGGGGTAGCAGCACTTTGACGTTGGCATACTCTGCCATCAGACCGCGGGTCAGCTCGATGCGATCTTCCATGGTCAGATTGTTTCCAGCCATGGAAATCGAGGGTAGCAAACCGAAAATTCCGAGGACTACAAAAGCTCGCATCAGGCGTTCTCCGCGGGCGGGTCCATGAGTGCGGAGTGCTGCCGGCGCAGCGGAGCCTTCCAGACGTAAGCGAACAACAGGGCCAGTACAGCGGAAGTCAGAACACTTGCTTCCGGGCCGTAATCGCCACCGCTCCAAAGCTTGCCGGCGGTCCACGCCATCTCGTGGCCCGTCACCCTCATTGTAAGCCCGCTGAGGTTCACACCGAATAACGGGAGGGTAAAATTCCAACCGAAGTGCAGTCCGATGGGCAGCCACAGGTCGCGGCTGCGCAGAAAAGAATAGCCAAAAAGCACTCCGAAGCCGAACGTGTTGATCAGTCCGAACCAGGTGGCATTGGGGTTTCCCCCGTGGAGTGCAGCAAACAGGATGCTGACCGGCAGGATGGTGGCCCACGGCCCGAAAACCGCCAGCAGGATCTGGAAGCCGTACCCCCGGAAAAGCAACTCTTCGCCTATGGCGCCGGCCATGAGCAGCAGGGTAACAAAAGGAAGGGTGCCGGCCGAGGGCGGGTTGGCAATGCGCGTCAAATGTGCGGCCCCCACAAGAAGCGGCGGCGCCAGCACCAGGCAGGCGGCGCCGATTCCGCCCAGCAGGCCAAACCCCAGGTTATCGGCCGCGCCCCGGTTCAGCGGCACGCCAATGGCCGGGAGGGCGCGGTTTTCGAAGATGCGAAGGGAAAGCCAGTTGACGAACAACGCGGACAGCAGGAGTCCCAGTGTGCCGGCCACCAATAGGCCGCCTCCCCAATAGAGAAGCGGCACGAAGAAGTAGCTGGACACGGCATAGTACATCACCACGTAAGCCAACACCGCGAGCGCAATCCGCGCCGGATCTTTGCGCGTAACCATGAGTCTTCAGGCTACCGCGCGCACCTGGACGCCGCGCGGCGCGACCTTCACCGGCAGCACTTCGGCGCCTTCGCATTCGATGGCCGCGGCTACCCGGTCGCGCGCGCCGGGTTCCACCAGGCGGTCGATCAGGGGCGTGGAAAAGCCCGCGGCGTTCTTGCGCCGGTGCGCCCACTCTTCGCGCAGCAGGCGCCCACCGGCTGGCGCTTCCGAATGCGTCGTGATGGTTACACCGGACGTCGGTGCGAAGTAGCGGACGATCCGGGCGGGGATGGGGTGCCGGTATCGTTCCGTAGAGTTGAGAGTGTTATAGGTAGCAAAGACTTCCTCATGGCCTAAATCGCGGGAGCGCAGCACGATTTTCGAATTGCGCCGCGCCTCCACCACGCAACTGGCATAGCGGTCGATGGCAAAGTTCACCGTGACCGCGCCCGGGTGGTAGAGGTACAGCGGCCAGATGTCCAGGGTTTCGCCCGCCATATCTACACGGCACGGCGCCTTTGCGGATATTGTTTGGCCTGATATCTTCATGTATGGCATGCCCGCCCGCCGCATTCTCCAACTGGGCGACCCGATGCTCCGGGCCGTTTCCGTTCCGGTTCCCACCTCGCGCGAGGCGGAAGCGATCTTCCGGGACCTCCGCGACACACTCGCCGACTTTCAACGGGTTCACGGATTCGGGCGCGGCATCAGTGCGGTGCAGATTGGCGAGCCGAAACGACTAATATATATCGAACTCGACGGCCGCGCCTATTGTCTCTTCCCGCGGCAGGCATGGGAGCGGCGCTACGCCGGCGGAGTTGTGGGGAGCGGCGCGTAACCATGTCCGGCCGCCTCTATGTGGTCGCCACGCCCATTGGCAATCTGGAGGACATTACTTATCGCGCCGTCCGCGTGCTCGGCGAAGCGGACACCATTGCCTGCGAAGATACCCGGCAAACTCGCAAACTTCTTGACCACTATGGCATCCGCAAACCTACTGTCAGTTACCACGAGCACAATGAGGCGGAGCGTAGCGCCGAACTGGTCGAGCGGCTACTGGCAGGCGAAGTGATCGCATTAGTGTCGGATGCAGGCGTCCCACTGGTATCCGATCCGGGATATCGCCTGGTGAAAGCGGCGGTCGATATGGGCATTTCGGTCGAGCCGATTCCCGGGCCTTCCGCGGTCCTGGCGGCACTGACTGCTTCCGGGTTGCCGACCGATGCCTTCCATTTCGGCGGCTTCCTCCCCTCTAAGCCGGGACAGCGTGCCAAGGCTCTGGAAGCGCTGGCGAACGAGCAGGCCACGCTCATTTTCTACGAAGCGCCGCATCGCATCCTCGAAGCGTTGGATTCCGTGGAGCAGGTGTTGGGCGCGCGGCCAGTGGTGGTAGCCCGCGAACTTACTAAAATCCACGAAGAGTTTCTGCGCGGAACACCCGCCGAAGTTCGTGAGCACTTAGCCTCCCGGGATGCAATTAAGGGCGAGATCACCTTACTCATCGGCAAGGCCACCGGTACTTCCGCCGACACGACGCCGATCGGAGAGGCGGTGGAATTGCTTCTTCGAAACGGCACACCGCGGATGGACGCCATCAAACAGGTGGCTCGCCAGCGCGGGCTTTCCAAGCGCCAGGTGTACGAAAAACTGGTAAAAGAACAGTAGTTATCGTTATGTAAGTTACCGCACCACGAAGTGACCTGATAAGTGCTAATTCTCCTGTTTCTTCGCCGCCAAGACACATAACTAACACAATCCGCATGCTAACCTGACGCCTTCACTGGATTTTCACAGAATCAGCGAGGCATCAGATATGACAAAGGCGTTTCTACTTAGCGCAACTATACCGTTTCTACTTAGCGCAACTATACTAATGACGATTGCGGCCAGCGCGGTTAGGGCGGATGTCTCGGCATACATAGCAACCGGCACAGACCGATTGGGCGCCACTCACTTCGGAACCATCGATCTGACCACAGGAGTCTATACCGACATAGGCAATATGGGTCGTCTGCTTTCCGGTCTGGGGGCATTCGGTAATGGGCTATATGGAGGTCTCAACGGCGGTAACACTGTCTACCAGGTAAATCCGGGAACCGGGCAACTAACCCCCTTCTCCACTTCGGGGGCGACTCCCGTTGGCGGATGGAATGACTTTGGTTCCACCACTACGGGTCTGTATGGTTTGGACAGCATCGGCAATCTGTATTCGATCAATCCGTCCACCGCAGTAGTCACTTTCATCGGTGCGGCTTTCCCCAATCTCAGCGCAGGCCCTTCCACTACGATTCCCAGCGGACAGTTCTGGGGCCTTGCGCAACTTTCGCCCACGGCCGTACCCGAACCTGGTTATTTATTTGCAATCGGCGTTACTTTATTCGGAATCGGAGTGACCGCTCGGAGACGGGCGAACCTAAACCGAATTGTTAACTACCCAAAGTTATTATTCCGCTGGTAGTCATGACTCTTTGCGAAGCGGTGGTGTATAGTCCAAAGCGCAAGTATGACTGCGCCGCTTGGCATCGTTCCCCAAACCCCTAGAACTGGTGCCCGGCCTATCATGCCGGACAAGGTGGATGACCTGGGCATACCTCGCTCCATGGTATCTGACCTGATCCTGCGGTATGTATGGCTCCACGGTTCCGCAAACCTGGCCGCATTAAATAAGGCTCTGAAGCTGTCGTTCCCAGTGCTGGAATCCATGTTTCACCAGTTCCGGCAGCAGCAGCTCCTGGAAGTCAAAGGCATGGTCGGCAACGACTATTCCTTCATGTTGACGGGTCAGGGACGCGCCTTAGCCTCCACTCGCAATGAAATTTGCCAGTATGTGGGGCCGGCTCCAGTTTCGATCCAGGACTATCACAGAACGGTGCAATCGCAGTCCGCGCAAGTGCGGCTCAGCCGCGAGAGCCTGCGCCAGGCATTTAACGATCTCGTCCTTCCCGACCATTTGCTCGACCAGTTAGGCCCATCGCTCATCGGGCACCAGTCGCTGTTTCTGTACGGCGGGACCGGAAACGGCAAGACCAGCATCGCTGAACGGATTCTGCGGATCTATCAGGATGCGGTGGTAATTCCCTACGCTGTGGAAGTCGACGGCCACATCATTTCGCTGTTCGATCCGGTGGTACACCGTCCGGTGCCTAGCAACGATGAACAGCTTGACCCGCGCTGGGTGCTCTGCGAGCGGCCCTGCATTACGGTGGGCGGCGAGCTTTCCGCATCCATGTTGGAGTTACGCCTGGACGATGCCACGCGCGTGTTCATTTCGCCGTGTCAAATGAAGGCCAACAACGGTGTGCTGATCATCGACGATTTCGGCCGCCAGGTACTGACGCCGCGCGAGTTGCTCAACCGCTGGATTGTGCCGCTAGACCGGCGGGTGGACTACCTCACGTTAGCCTCGGGAATGAAGTTCCAGGTCCCCTTCGAGCTGATGGTGGTCTTCTCCACAAACCTGGACCCCCACGACCTCGCCGACGAGGCGTTCCTCAGGCGCATTCAGACCAAGGTGATGGTGGACAGCGTCACCGCCGACGTCTTCGATCAGATTTTCCACCGCGCCATGCACAATGCCGAGGCCCCTTACGAAGCCGGCGCCGCACAATATTTGCGCGAGCGCTGCCTGGCTGCAGGGACCAAGTTTTTGCGCGCCTGCTACCCCATGGATGTTTATCGCCTGGTCAAGGCCATCAGCGAGTACGAAGGCCGTCCGGTGCGCATGAGCAAAGCCAACATCGACCGCGCCGTGGCCCTCTACTTCGCGCGCGAGAAGCGCCCTGTAGAGTAACGCCAGTTCCAGCACCGGCCCGGACCAGCGAAAGACCAAGGGCCAGAACGTCAGTACCCGTACCTGGGCAGTCGCGACAAGATAGTCCTAAGGCCCGGCCAAAAAAGGCCGACTTCGGGGGTACAATTAACTTTCTAATCGGCTTCGATAACTCCCGAACTGTGTTCCACAGGAGGCTTATCTTGCGAGGTGCCGCATACTCGATAGCGACATTTGCCGCTTTCATGACGGTGACGCCATCTTTGTGGGCGCAGTGCCCTGTTGGTTCGGGGGCTCCTCCCCTCACGATCAACGTCCAAGTTGTTCCTACCCCGTCGGTATTCGGGCAGAGTGTGGCGGTTCAGGTGACTACCACAGGGACTCCGGCGTGCGGACCGGCCATAGGCGTCGTCCAACTGGTAGTCGACAACACGAGCTATGGCGACACGTTTCTCAACGCGATTTTCCTGGATAGTAATGGCAATGCGACCATTAACATTCCCGATCCCACCCACGCCATTCCTAGCCCGACAATCGTATTTCCTTCCCCTGGAAGCCACTCCGTAGGCGTGGTCTACGGTTCAGGAGGGGATTGCGGCGGCATCCGGTTCGGGGGAGGCCTGGCGCCAAGGACTTGCGCGTTCTCCAACTATCAGATACAGTCGTCCAGTTCCAACGCGGTAAATACCACCGTCAACAAGGCGAATACCGCCACCGCCGTCAGCGCCAATACTAATGGAACGTCCTTCACTGCGTTCGTTTCGGCTGCGTCGCCGGGCTCCGGGAACCCAACGGGCACGGTCTCCTTCAGCAATTTCGGAACTACTATCGGAACGGCCGCCTTGTCTGGCGGGCAAGCGACACTCACCACTACTGGCGTTTTGGGATTGATTACGGCGAGCTACTCCGGCGACTCTGACTTCCTGAGTAGCGCCTCCCTTCCGTTGCGGGTAGGGCCCTCACCGACGAGCGTTTTGAGCCTTGCCAGTAGTTTGAACCCGTCCACCATCGGTCAGTCGGTAACCTTCACCGCCACACTCACGGTCGCTAACGGAAACGGGGCGCCCACCGGGACCGTTCAGTTCGCCGATAGCGCTACGCTCCTGGGTACGCCGGTTACCCTTTCGGGCGGGCAAGCGACCTTTACGACGTCGAGCCTGACGGTGGGGTCTCACGCCCTCAACGCCACCTATAGCGGCGACTTTCAGTACCCCTCGACTGGGGTTAGTATTGGCCAATCGGTCAACCGTGTAGCCACAACTGTGAGTGTGGCCAGTTCACCGTCCGCGCCTCTCTCCACTCAGCCGATCACCCTGACTGTTCAAATCGGTCCAGCGCCTCCGACGGGAGTCCCGAGCCCCACCGGACAAGTTACTTTCAACGAAGGGACCAATCAGCTCGGTGTGGCCACGGTCTCCGCCGCCACAGCTACAGGCGTAATAGGACCTTTGACGCCCGGAACCCATCAGATCGCCGCCGTGTATAGCGGCGATGCCGACTGGTCGTCCAAGACCAGCACGATCTCCATCACCGTGGCTGGCGGGCCTCTGACCATCAACACCCAGACGCTGCCCAGCGGCACCAGCGGGTTGCCGTATCCGACTACTCCTGTAATGGCCTCAGGCGGAACCCCGCCCTACAAGTTCAGCGGTACGCTGCCCGCAAACCTGGCGATCGATCCATCCAGTGGCGCAATTTCGGGCACGCCCAAGGCCGCCGGCAGTTTCACCGTCACCATACAGGTGAGCGATGCGCAGGGCGCGCAGGTGAGTAAGCAGTTCACGCTGCAGGTAGCACCGGGACCGCTCACCATCACCACCCAGACGCTTCCCGGCGGCACCGCTGGTTCGCCCTATTCGGCGACTGTGGCGGCCGCCGGCGGAACACCACCCTACACCTTTAGCGCCACGCTCCCCGGCGGTTTGACGATCGATCCGGCTAGCGGTGCGATTTCGGGGACGACGAGTGTAACGGGAGCAGTGACGATCACGGTGAACGTGAAGGACAGCGCATCTACACCAGTCACAGCCAGCAAGACTTATACCGTGAACTTCGCCCAGCCGACTGTGCCGCCACTGCCGCCGGTGACGGTCAACGTAGGCACGAACGCGGGCCCGAATGCCCAGCCGGCGATCCAGGTGAACCTGGGTGCACCCTATCCCTCGAACATCACAGGAACTCTTAAACTGACGTTCCAAGCCGATATAGGGGGCGACAATCCGGAAGTCCAATTTGCCGCGGGCGGCCGCACCCTTACCTTCACGATTCCGGCGGGGCTCACCGCGCTCTCACCGAGCCCACAATTGCAAACGGGAACCGTGGCTGGGCTGATCACCATCAGCACACAGATTACAAGCCCTATTGCCCAAGCCGGGCCGACCGAGCAGATCCCTGTCAACGTGGCCCCGCCCACGATATTATCGGTGACGGCCAGCCGCACCTCGACCGGTTTTACCGTCACTGTCACGGGCTTCAGCACCACACTCGACATGACCCAGGCGAATTTCCAGTTCAACGCTGCGTCGGGCGCCAATCTGCAGACCACCAGCATCGCGATTCCGCTAGGGTCGTTATTCAGCAGCTTTTACCAAGGCAACATTCCCCCCAAGCCGACCGGCAGCCAGTTCGCCTACACGCAACCGTTCACGGTAACTGGAAGCGGGTCGATCACCTCCGTGACCGTAACCATGTCGAATTCCAGCGGCGCCTCACAAGCTGGCACAGCGACGATCCAATAGCACGGTTTAGCCGCTCGGCGCTGCCCCACTCAGCGCTTTAGTATCATGAGAAGCGTGATGTCCCCGCGGGAATCCACGGTAGCCCCGCCCACCGGATTCTCCTCTCAAACCTCGGCCAGGCTCGCCGAATTGGAATCGGCTGTCGGATCGGCGATCCGGGGGAAGCCTGAAGTCATTCGGCTTTCGCTCGTCTGCCTGTTGGCGCGCGGACACCTGCTTATTGAAGATGTGCCTGGCGTCGGCAAGACCACTTTGGCCCAGGCCTTGGCGCGCTCGGTGTCCTGCCGGTTTCACCGCCTGCAGTTCACCAGCGACATGCTGCCCAGCGATGTGCTGGGAGTCACCATTTACAACGCCCACTCAGAGGCCTTCGAATTCAAGCCCGGACCGATCTTCAGCAACTTCCTGCTGGCCGACGAGATCAATCGCACCACGCCGAAAACTCAGTCGGCGCTGCTCGAAGCCATGAACGAAAACCAGGTCTCGATCGACGGAAAACCGCACTCGCTGCCGCGGCCGTTCATGGTGATCGCCACCCAGAATCCGGTGGAACATCATGGCACCTATCCGCTGCCGGAGTCGCAGCTCGATCGGTTTCTCATGCGCCTGCGCATGGGGTATCCCGATATGGCCAGCGAGCGCCAGATCCTGCGCAATGTCGACCGGGGGCTGCCGGAAGCCGCGGCTTGCTCGCTCTCGGCCGAGGACGTGGTTCGGATGCAGGACATCGTGCATACGGTGAAAGTGGAAGAGTCGCTGGTGGATTATATGCTCGCCATTGTGGAGAAGACGCGCTGCCATGAATCTCTGGCGCTGGGCGTCAGTCCTCGTGGGTCCCAGGCGCTGTTCCGCGCCGCGCAAGCGCTGGCTTTGCTGGAGGGCCGCGACTTTACCATCCCCGATGACGTGAAGCGGCTGGCGGTCCCCATCTTCGCCCACCGCGTAGTGATTAACACGCGCACCACCCTGGTGCCGCGCCGCTCCGATACCGGTGAGCGCATCATTGAAGAGATCCTCAGCCAGGTGGAAGTTCCCCTGTAAATCGTTCCTCATATGAAGACAGCTATTATCGGCCTGCCGATGGTCGGCAAGACCTCGCTTTTCACGATCCTGACCGGCGTCCACCAGGAGACGCATATCGGCTCCACCAGCGTGCGGGTGGGCATCGCCCGGGTTCCGGACGCGCGTGTGGATGAACTGGCGCGCCTGTACGAGCCGCCCAAGATCACGCATGCCACGGTGGAATATGCCGACATGCCGGCGATTTCCAAAGAGAACCTGCGCGACCCCAGCTACCTGGCCAGCCTGCGCGTGGTGGATGCTTTCGCACACGTGCTGCGCCTGTTCCCGGATGAGACCGTCCCGCACGAAAAAGGCTCGGTCGATCCGCTGCGCGACCTCGAAGACGTAGAGACGGAGCTGATCCTCAGCGATCTGGTGGTGGTGGAAAAGCGCCTGGAGCGGCTCGACAAAGACCGCAAGAAGATCAAGAACCCGGAACTCGATCATGAGTTCGAGTTACTTCAGAAGTGCAAAACCGCGCTGGAAGAGAACCGGCCGCTGCGGCAGGTGGAGCTGGATGCCGAAGCGGAGAAGCGCATCCGCGGATTTCAGTTTCTCTCGCAGAAACCGATGCTGTACGTGTTGAATCTGGGAGAGTCCGAAGCCGGAAAGCTGCACGAGCGCGAGAGGGAATACCGCGAAGGACCGCTGGCGGGGCGCAAGAATACATCGGCGACGGCGGTGTGCGGCAAGATCGAGGCCGAGTTGGCGGAGCTCGCCCCGGAGGAACAGCGCGACTACCTGGCCAGCTACGGACTCAAGGAATCGGCCCTGGAGCGCCTGATTTCCGCGACGTATGCGCTGCTGGGGCTGATGAGTTTTCTAACGGCGGGCGAAACCGAGGTGCGCGCCTGGACCATTCCCATGCAGAGTACCGCGGTGAAAGCGGCCGGCGCGATCCACTCGGATTTCGAGAAGAAGTTCATACGAGCCGAAGTGGTGAACTGGAAATCGCTGGTGGACCTGGGCGGCTACCCGGGCGTGCGGGAGAAGGGCTTGCTACGCCTGGAAGGCAAGGAATACATCGTGAAGGATGGGGACGTGTTGGTGATCCGTCACGGATAACCCGTAGGACTTACTGCCGTTTGGCGCCGGCAGCGCCCTCTTTGCACGAGCCGCAGATACCGTAGCGCGAGCCATCGTTCTGAATGAAGGCGCAAAACTGAGTCATCTTCATTAACTCGCTGGCGCTGAGCCCAGCAGGCGAAAACACCGTCTCGCCGACTCCGTAGGAGCCGCCAGGCAGGGCATGCAGCGCCGTGCCGTAAGCCCGCAGCCCTACTGTCAGTTGCGACGCCGTCACCGAAGCCGCATTGCAGGCGGTTGCGTTCCCATTAGGGTTGGCCGTCACTAATAGCCCCACCGTGACTGCGCTGGCCACACCCGGAGTCAAGGCGTTGTGGATCAGATCGCTCTGCCCCGACAAAGTCTTGAGGTGGTTGGGTGTCAACGGACAAGAGCAACAGGCAACCAACTGCTGATCGGCTGCGAAGACATAAACATTGGCGCAGATATCACCGGCTGGATCGACCCCGCCGTTGAAACCGGTGTCGGTGAGATCCACAAAGGAATCTCCGGCGTTCAGGTTTGAGATATAGCGAACCTGGTAGCTGTCACCCACGACGAGAGTTGCCGCGGCCGTATTGCCCAAGCCGCCCTCCTTGGAGTTGACCTGGCTTGTCAGGTTGTTCTTAACACCCTCGCTGACGCCGAGAACAGCAACACTGAAGGTGCAAGAAGCGGCGGAGGACAAGGTTCCGCCCGACAACGTGATGATGCCGCTCCCCGGTAGCGCCGTGACAGTGCCCCCGCAGGAACCGGTCACACCATTGGGATTGGCCACTACCAGCCCGGATGGCAGCGGGTCAGTAAAAGCAATTTCCGACAGATTGGTGGATGCATTCGGATTCTCAACGGTAATGGTCAAAGCGGCTGATGCACCAACGGGCACTGAGACTGCAGTGCCGAACGCTTTGCTAATCACCGGCGGCAACACCACAACGATGCTGGCCTTGGCCTGGCTTCCGGGACCGCCCTCATTCGAGGTGACATTAGTAGTGATGTTGTTCTGCGTCCCCCCAGTAATGCCTTTTACGGTGACGGACAAAATGCAGTTCCCACCGGCGGCTATGGTTGCGTTAGCCAGAGTGATACTGCCCGCTGCGATGGTTTCTGTCCCGCCGCAGGCGCTGGTCGCGCCCGGCGTTGGCGATACCACCACCAGCCCAGGCGGCAACGTGTCGGTGAAACCAACCCCGGTCAACGCAACAGTATTCGCAGAGGGATTGGTGATGGTGAAAGTCAAACTAGTGGCCGAGTTGATCGGGACGGCGGCATCACCAAATGACTTGCTGATCGCCGGCGGCAAGACCACCGCAACGCCGTTGGCATGGGTCAGGACCCAAACATCTTGTACTACGCCTGTCGTACTGTTTCCTCCAAACATAATGAGCCGGTTTGATCCGGGGTCATAGACACCATCCGCATTCTCACGGGGAGTCGGTAGGGTGCCGCCCGGATTGAGCTGAGTCCAGGCGGGTGTGCCCGCCAGACCATTAGCACCGGTCAATACCCAAACATCGTTAACCAGTCCGGGGGCCGCTCCAAAACCGATGGTCATAAGATTGTTGACTACATCGTAAACACCAATATGGTTGTATCGAGCAGGAGGTGGGTTGGTTGCACTCAGAGTAATCCATTGCGGCGGGCCGCCTAGACCGTTTGCATTTGTGAGAACGAGCAGATCGTTCGAACCGTTTGTCGGGTTTTGCCCGCCGAATACGATCATCCGGTTGGAACCCGGATCATAGACGGCCGTGTGTTGTCCACGGGTACTTGTTGAATTCGTCGGACTCAGTTGAATCCATTGAGGCGTGCCGCCAAGACCGTTGGCATTTGTCAGCACCCAAACGTCGCTATATTCGAAGCCCCCAAAGTTCGTAGCACAACAGGACCCGCCAAAGATGATCACTCGGTTCGTTGCCGAATCGTAAACCGCCGACCCGCTTGACCGTGCCGGCGGAGGTCCTCCAACTGGACTAAGTTGACTCCACTGCGGGGTGCCCCCTAAGCCATTTGCGTTCGACAATACCCAGACGTCGTTAAGCGAAGGCTGACCATCACCGCTTCCAGAGATACCCCCAAAAATGATCATACGGTTAGTCGAGCCGTCGTAAACGGCGTCGTGACCAGCGCGTATCGGCGGGAGCGGGCCTGTAGGTGAAAGCTGCGTCCAGGTCGGAGATCCGCCCAGCCCGTTAGCGTTCTGCAGCACCGTGGTCGTATTAAGGCGAGGGATGAAGCCTCCGCCAAAGGTTATGAAACGATTATTTGCCGAATCGTAGACCGATCCATACCCATTCGCGGTATTGGTGACCGACCCTGTCGGCAGAAGTTGTACCCATGTCTGAGCCGTGGCGGCACTTATGACAAGAAGAGCTGCCGTGAGCATGCGAGCGAAACATCCGCCCCACGATCTGAGTGGCAGGAGCACAGTGAGGTTTCGCATCCGTCATTTCCTCAGGCGATGGATTGGCCAATCTATTTCGATGCCCTCGGCCCATCGGCGGGCGCGGTCACCGGAACACGCAAAGCGAATCGCCGATGCCAACTAAGACTATGGTGAATCGTGGGGAGATGCGGCAATTACCTAAATAGCGTAGTCGGTAGGGCGGCGTACTGAATTGTGGGGATTAGTTTAGCGCCCGCTGGCGGGCCGCCGGAATACATCGGCCACCGCGGTGTGCGGCAAGATCGAAGCGGAGCTGGTGGAGCTCGCCCCGGAGGAACAGTGCGACTACCTGGCCAGCTACGGACTCAAGGAATCGGCCCTGGAGCGCCTGATTTCCGCGACGCATGCGCTGCTGACGGCTACCCGGGCGTGCGGGAGAAGGGCTTGCTACGCCTGGAAGGCAAGGAGTACATCGTGAAGGATGGGGACGTGTTAGTGATCCGTCACGTATAACCGTGGGCGGCCCCATGCCCCCAACGGTATGTCTGTGGGTTTGGTCAGTTTGGAAGTATCTTGCTATTTCTAGTCACCGCGATCTATGGTCATTCGCCGTCCAGCCGCCAACCTCTCCGCCGGCGGCCCTCCCCAGGGTTCCGCCCGCCCCGACGCCGCCCGCTCAAAATGCGCGGGAATCTACCGCTAAGTCCTTTCGATTGGTGGGAAACCGGCGCAGATCTGCGCCGCCTCCTGCGTCCGTTGGTGTATGATGACGGACCAGGAGACTCGTAGATGCCCCACCTCAGCCGCTGGTGTGCCGCCGTCATCACCGGAGGTATTGCCTTTGCCCAACCAGGTGCACCGCCGGTCGCTGTGCCGATGCCGCCGATCCTCCGCAACTACCAGGCGGTAACGGCGGAGCGCCTCCTGAATCCCGAAGACGGCAACTGGCTCATGATCCGCCGGACCTATAACGGCTGGGGCTACAGCCCACTGGACCAGATCACACCCGACAATGCCGGGCGGCTGAAGCCGGTGTGGGTGTTTTCCACCGGAGAAACGCGCGTCCACGAGGCGGCCCCAGTGGTCAATAACGGGGTCCTGTTCGTCTCCACGCCCAACAACCAGGTGATCGCGATCGATGCCAAGAGCGGCAATCAACTGTGGCGCTATCGCAGGACCCGGCCCGCGGGAGCGCAGGTGCCGCACGACACCAGCCGGGGCGTCGCGCTTTATGGCGATAAGGTGCTCTTCGCGGCTGGGGAAGCGGTGCTGGTGGCGCTCGACGCCAAGACAGGCAAAGAAGTGTGGGCCACCACCGTAGCCGACAACAAGTCGGGCTACTACATTTCGCTCGCGCCGCTGGTGGCCAACGGCAAGATCATGGTGGGCTGCTCGGGCGGCGAGTTTGGCATCCGCGGCTTTGTCGCCGCGTTTGACACCGAAAGCGGCAAAGAGCTGTGGCGCACTTATACGGTGCCTGCTCCTGGGGAACCCGGCAGCGAAACCTGGCCGAAGGGGGACCAGTGGAAAACCGGCGGCGGCTCGATATGGGTTACTGGAAACTACGATCCGGAAACCAACCTGGCTTACTGGGGAACCGGCAACGGCGGCCCGTGGATGGGCGACAAGCGGCCCGGCGACAACCTCTATACGGCCTCGGTGATCGCACTCGATGTGGCCACCGGCAAGATCAAGGGCTACTTTCAATACCACCCCAACGACTCCTGGGATTGGGACGAGGTCTCGCCGCCGATCCTGGTGGACTTCCAGCGCGGGGGCCGCACCATCAAGGGACTAATCGATGTCGCCCGCGACGGCTACCTGCGATTCCTCGAACGCACCGATGGGCGGATCCACTTCATCGATGGGAAGCCGTTCGTGGCGCAGAACGTTTTCAAGCGCCTCGACCCGGAGACGGGACGCGCGGAAGTGGATGAGGCCCACAAACCAGGCACCGGCAAGGAAGCGCAATACTGCCCCTCGCTGTGGGGCGGGAAGAACTGGCCGCCCATCGCCTTCAGTCCGAAGACGCGGCTGATTTATATTCCGGCGAATGAGAACCTCTGCCAGACCAATACCGGTGCCGAGGTCGAGTATTCGGCGGGTAAGGGTTACACGGGCGTAACGAACATGCGGATGTCGGTTGTACCCGGGGCGGATCACATCGGCGAAGTGCAGGCGTGGAACGTGGATACGGGACAGCGGGCCTGGACCCACCCGTACGCGAAGTCCGAGAACTGGGGCGCAATGCTAGTGACCGGCGGCGGCGTGGTGTTCAGCGGCGGAACCAATGATCGCCACATGCACGCGTTCGATGCTGCCACCGGCAAACTGCTGTGGGAGTTTCCCACCAACTCGGGAATTCTGGCGCCACCTTCGACATTCTCGATTGATGGCAAGCAGTACGTTGCGGTGCACACCGGTTGGGGCGGAGACGCGCGGGGGATGCAAGGGAACCTCGACCGCGCTTTTCCGGGTGAGTACCCGGAAGTGCCCGAGGGCGGAGCCGTATGGGTGTTCGCGCTGGAGTAATCAGGTCATAGCACTCCGAGGCTCCGCAAATCCCGGGTCAACGGGCCGACGGATTTCGAGAAAATCATTTTGTACCCCGCGCACAGCGGGTCGAGATCTTCAAACTGGCTGCGCCGCGCGTGCCGGTTACTGGGGCAGCCTCCTTGGCAGATGGAGTAGAATTCGCAGCGAGAGCATTCGGCGTGGGGGACAATTTTCTTCGATGCGAACTGGCGGCGGCCGGCGCGGCGGGCGATTTCCTGCCAATTGTCCGCGTGGATGTTTCCCAGGTTCCAGCTTCGTTCCACAAAAAAATCGCAGGGATACACATCGCCGTTGTGTTCGACCACCGCGTAGCTATCGCAGCTCTGGTGCATGGTGCAGGTGCTTGGTTTCTGCCCGGCGAGGGCTTCGGCGATGTTGTCGAAATAGCGGATGCGGACGGTGCGGCGTTCCGGCCACCAGGCCTGGAACAAATCGCAGAGGAATTGCCCGTACTCTTCTCCGCTGATGGCAAAGGGCTCCGGTTGGCCGTCCGGGCGGAATTCCACCAGCGGGATGAATTGAAAATATTCGAGGCCCAGGCCGCGGAAGAAGCGATACATTTCCAGCGCGCGCCGGACGTTGGCCTGGCTGACCACCGCTAGAATATTGAACTCCACCTGCTCCCGTTGGAGCAAGGCGACCGCATCCATGACGGCTTTCCAGGTGCCATGGCCGGCCTTGTTGAGGCGGTAGGCGTCGTGAACGTCTTCAGGACCGTCGAGCGAAATGCCCACCAGGAAGTGATAGCTCCGGAAAAGTTCGCACCATTCGCGCGTAAGAAGGGTCCCGTTCGTCTGGATGGAGTTGGAGACGAACTGGCCGCGCCGGCCGAATCTTTTCTGAAATTCAATCAGCGACTGGAAGAAATCCAGGCCCGCCAGCGTCGGCTCACCACCTTGGAAGGCAAAGGAGGATTGCGGAAAGGAATACGCCAGGTACCCTTCCACCAGGCGCTGGAGCGTTTCGCGAGACATGATGCGAGTGCGGCTGGTTTCGTAGGGATCGGCCGTGCGGTCCAGGTAGAAACAGTAAGTGCAGTCGAGATTGCAGAGGGCGGAGGCGGGCTTGATCAGCAGGGAGCCGATCTTTGGCAAGGGGTCGCCGCGATCCACTTCGAGGCTCTGCACGATGCGAAACGGGTTCTCGGCGGCTGCGCCTTTCATGGAAGTATGGGTGTGGGATAAGCGCCCGGTTCATTGGGATACACCGGTATACTCTGCGTAGTCTGCCAGGCAAGTTGCACCTGGCTGGGGAGCGAAGGAAGCATTTGCGCCACGCTCTGCTGGATCTCCGCGACAATCGTAGGATTCTGCGCCGAGACATCCTCGGCTTCCTCGGGGTCCGTGTCGATGTTGTAGAGTTCCGGGTTCAGCAGGCGCAGATTGAAGAAACCAACCTTGGGCTCAGCCGTGTATGCAGGCACGTTGCCGCGGGACATGTGCAGTTTCCAGGAACCCATACGCGCGCACTGCAAGTCCCAGTTCGAAAAGTACAGGAACACGGGATGAGCCACGTCAGTGCTCTGACCCGTCAGCAGCGGGCTGAGGTCCACTCCGTCCACAGGATTGTTGGGCAGCGCGGTTTGTGTGAACGCGGCGATGGTGGGCAGCAAATCGAGCGCCGTGGCCATCGTGTTCACGGTTCTCGATTGCCCTAATCGGCCCGACTTGCGCCGCAAGGTGTAAGCGGGAATGCGGCCAGGAAATCGCACGATGAAGGGCTCGCGCATTCCGCCTTCAAATGTGTCACCCTTGCGGCCGCGCAGGCCTCCGGGGTTGCCTTGAAACCACGGACCATTGTCGCTGGTGAACATGACCAGGGTATTCTGATCGGCACCCGTGTCTTTAAGTGCTCCCAGCACCTGCCCAACGCTCCAATCCAGTTCCTGGATGACGTCGCCGTAGAGGCCCATGCCGGACTTGCCAACGAAATCCGGCGAGGCCCATAGCGGAATGTGCGGGAAGGTGTGGGGCATGTACAGAAAAAACGGAGTCTTACCGGAATTGTGAATGAAGTTTACGGCTTGATCCGTGTAGCGTTTGGTGAGCGTAGCGAGATTGACGGGCGTTTCGATGATGTCGGTATTGTGCATCAGGATAGACGGCGTCATGTCGTTGCTGTAAGGAATACCGTAGTATTCATCGAAGCCGCGCGCCGTGGGCAGGTAATCCGCCGGGCGGCCCAGGTGCCATTTCCCAACGCACATGGTGTTGTAACCGGCAGGCTTCAGCATCTGCGCGATGGTGGTTTCGCTCTTAGCCATGCCGCCCAAATCAGTAGGTTGAAAAACGGTAGGGACGCCGCAGCGGACTCCGTAGCGTCCCGTTAATATGGAAGCCCGGGATGGAGAGCAGACGGGACTAGCGGAATAGAACTGGGTGAAGCGAACGCCCTCCTGGGCCATCGCGTCCAGGTTGGGTGTTTGGATCTGAGAGCCGTAGCAGCTCAGGTCTCCGTAACCCATATCATCGACGACGATCAGAACGACGTTAGAGGGCGTTGCGGCATTCGCCCTGCCTCGGAACATTGGGCCAAGGGCGGCGGCGCCGGTGTTCTTGATGAAAGTTCTTCGTCGCATTGCTAATTGGGTGTGTACATGTCCGTCATTCGGAAGGTGCGGTAGAGAATGGCGTTCTGGTGCGTTTCGTATACAATCAGGCTGGACGGGTTCACTTCGAATGAATAGGAGTCGATGGTGTTGTTCTCCTGTACGAAGCCTGCATCGAAGTGATAATTCCCGTCGCGCAACAGTTGCGCGGAGCCAACGGCGGCCGCATATACGCCCAAGTCCACATTCAGCAGTGAAGTAGCCATAAGGTTTGGTTCGTCAATCTGCCAGACCTGGCCCCGGCTGTCTCCCCCCTGCATGGCCGCGACACGCGTGTTACCGTCGTCGAACACCAGAAGCTTGGTAGGGTCTGAGGTTGTGAAATTCCCATCATGCTGGTGAGAAAACCACGGAAATGGGTCGTTGGAACTGACCTGGAAATCACCGCCGAAGCCGAGTCTCCAGATGATGTGACCGTCGCCGCTGCCGCCGTCATAGGATATCTTGATCAGCCAGTCCTGGTTACGGGTGGAGTAAAGGAGATTACCGTCCGCGGTCTCTTGAAGGGCGTTGCCGTGGGTCCAATCGTTGGCCGTCGGCGCCAAATAGAACGGCGGACATCCGGCTGCGGGACATGTCTCCCCGAGCGGGGCCATACGACTGATATCCAGATTGTCGAAGGTGTCCCAAGTCCAGACGACGTTCAGGTTCTTGTCCAACACGACGATCATATCGCCTAACACGTCTACCGGACCGGGCCCCTGGACGTCCGTCACGATCTGTTCGACGCTCCCCAGGACCGCTATATTTCCGTCTTGCAACGTGCGTGCCTCGTGGTGGAACGCTGTGATGGTGCGCTTTCCCAAAGCAGACAACTGCTCACTGATACGGGCCGCATTGGTTTCCAACAACGTCATGCCCGTCAAGTCGAATTTCCGTACCACCTGTTGGGAGGGATCGCCACCGGGCGTCTCCACTATGCCCCACAACACCCCGCCAGATTCGACTCTGGTGACAAACGTCAGATCGGCGGGTCCGTACCAAAGGATGTTACCCGCCAAGTCATTTGCTACTGGATTTGTCCCCAATGGACTGCCTAACAAGATGTGATCCGATTCGGCTCCCAGGCTGGGCAGTATGATGGAATCGGTATAAAGGTTGGCGGGAAGATCCCCGGTGGTGAAGGTTACATCGGGACCGGTCTTGAAACTAGAACCTGTATCCAGCAAATGGTGCGCGGTATACACCGTGTCGGCCTGCAATCCCGCAAGATAGAAGTTCATGGTCAAACCGGACCGGCAGGCCTGATACGGTGTTTGTTGCTTTGTGCCGTCCGGCGCCGTAAACACGACGCGCATCCGTCCACCACCCGCGCACGCAGGCGCGCTATAGACAAAGACGAGCGAGTTTGAGGTGGGAGAAATCACCGGTTGACTGTCGCTGATCATGGATTGGAACTGGAATGAAACGGATGATGCGCCGACGTCACCAGTATCCAGATCCCGTACGGAAACTTCCATTTCGTAGACGCCTTCGTGCGCCAGCGTGCTCCAATTGAGGGTACTGGCCGGCCCGAAGTCTCTAACCATCTGATAGTCCCCACCCTGCTTGCGAACGCGAAAGCGATACCAAAGTGTGTCGCCAGCATCATTAGCTGCTACGGCGGTGAAGCTCACAGGCGTTCCCACTGGCGCCGGTGACGGCACCGCGGGACTCACCGTGACCGTCATACCACTCGCCACCGCTGAGCATAGCAGCGCTGAAGCCCCTCCCAGCAGCAGGCATCGTAAATTTACTCGATTAAACATGGACTGCATCCTCCGGACTATGTGCTGTATTGTGCTGTAGGTGGCGCTTTCTCAGGCTACCCTCGCTTAGGTGCGTTACAGGCGTTTCGCGTTACTGAGCTTGGTTAGTATTCGTACCAGTCGCAAGAGGTTCCAAAAAGACCCGCGATTTAGGGGGTTGTTGGGCCAGGACCAACGGGAGCAGTGCTTTTCGGGTAGCCCTTTCGGGCCGGGTCGGGCCTAGCCCAGACTGCCGAAACTGTCGATCGCGGAGGCTTCGTCTACGAAGGTTTCGAGGACTGAGTCTATCCTGGTCATGCTCAGCATTCGCTTTACCGGCGCATCCGGATGCAAGAGCTTCAGAACTCCCGAATTCCTGATGGCATGGCAGTAGCAGTTCATGAGCACGCCCAGTCCCGTGCTGTCGATACGGCTGACTCTGCTAAGGTCAATCAGGACTTTGGTATCTTTCTGTAGCCGGACCACCTTGGTCAGCTCACTAAGTTCGAGCGACGCAGCCAGGAGCCGGGCGTTCTGCTGGAATCGGATCACAGTCACGTCGTTGATCCGCTGGCGCGCGATCAGGGGCTCCCCCAGCCCGCAGATGAGAAGCCGGGTTGCCTGCGTCTCCTCGAAGCATTCGTCGCAAGCGAGATAGTGTATCTCGAACTCTTCGATAAGCTCGGGGCTGAGCTTCCGGCTTAGGTAGCTTCGGATCAGCTCCTCACGATGTACGGGATCGCGGTGCAAATCCATGCTCATACTACTTAGTGAGCCGAGGCGCCGCGATGTTTCGCATGCTGGGTATAAATATTTCGAAATCTTTCTTTGGCCCTGCAAAGTGCGACGCGGAAGTTTTCATCGCTCATTCCGGTCAGCTTGAGAATTTCATCTTTTGTCTTATCTTCGAGATAGAATGCAGTCAGGATCTGGCGGTCGCGGCTGCTCATCTGCTCCATACCGAGCGCGATGGCTTGGCGCATCTCCAATAAGTCGGCTTCCGGTATCCCCTGCGCGGGCGATTCCGGAACCACTTCCGGCATAGGTGCTTCGCGCGTAGAGCGACGCCAGTATTCCAAAATGACGTTCCGGCAGATGCCGTTCAGAAAGGCACTGAATGACTCGGCGTCGCGGATTTTATTTTTCTGGGCGGCCGAAAGGAAACGGGTAAGAGTCTCCTGCACCAGGTCGTCGATATCGGGGCAATAGAAGCCAACCTCGTAACTGACCTTTAAAGACACTTTGGGGCGTAATTTTTCGATATCCTCGTCGGAAAAGATCATGGAGATGGCCCGAAAACGCGGTCGCCCACCAGTGTTTGCCGTCCATCTTAACATAAGGAAACAAAGAACCTTCGCGGTAAGATGGGGAGCCAGCTATTCATGAATATCGAACCCACGGAACTTGAGAAGGCCGTGGTTCTCAAGGTGATCGGGCGCATGGACGCCGAGAATGCCGACGAGTTTCAACAGGCCTGCGAGCGCTGGATCGCGCAAGGCTCCCGCCATCTGATTGCCGATCTGGACGGATTGCAGTATGTCAGCAGCATGGGTCTGCGCGCGTTCCTCGGCGTCGCCCAAAAACTGCAATCGCTTTCGGGATCGCTGATCCTGTGCGGACTACATGGCCTGCCGCGGCAGGTTTTTGAGATGACCCGGCTCCTCAGCCTGTTCCCCGTTTATGACGATGTCGCGCAGGCCGTCGCCGCTCTCTGATGGACTCGCCATTTGCACGCCTGACCTTGCCCGCGCGCATCGATTCGATGCAGGCGTTTCGGGATTTCGTGCGCGTGGGGGCGGAATCCGCCGGCCTGGAAGCGCCGGAAATGGATTGGCTGGACCTCGTGTTGGAGGAGATCCTGGTGAATATCGCGCGGTATGCTTATCAGCCCGAGACGGGCGACACCGAGGTTCGATATGCCGTGGAACAGCCTGGCAAACTGCTCGTGGAGATATCGGATGGAGGCCGTGTTTTCAATCCATTAGTTTCGGATCCGCCGGTGCTGGGCGGAGGCTTGGCGGAGCGGCCCATCGGAGGCTTGGGGGTGTTTCTGGTGAAGAATATCGTGGGTTCGTTGAGCTATCGGCGGGAACAGGACCGCAACACCATCTCCTTCACCTTCCCCGGCCCGAATAAGGGTGGGGCTTGAGAAAAGACCGTGATTCTGCGCGTCCGTGTAACATTTCTCAATATCGTGACACAGTATAGTACGTGATACCCCTGAGTGGTTCCGAGGAGACATACAGATGAGCACTACGACGGTTCGTAGATTGAGATTCCCGATGTTGATTGGGGGCGGCATTATCGCAGCTGGCGTCCTGGTGTACTTCGCTAACGGGCACATCAATTCGCAGAAGACTCAGGGGGCCATTGGACAGCGCGACGTGTACCGCGATGGCGAAGTGAAGGCCGCCGACGTTGCAGCAACTCCAGGAGCTGCACCGGTAGCCATGAAGGCTATTCTCGAGAGCAAAGAGTTCCAGTCGCTGGCCAAGAACCCGGCATTCAGTTCACTGATGAACAACGGCGCATTTCTGAACCTGGCCACGAATACAAACTTCGTGAACTTGCTATCGAATTCGCAATTCGCATCGCTGATGCGAAACTCAGCGTTCATCTCGTTGGCACAGAATAATGCGCTTTCGCTGGCAGCGGCTACATCCCAGAACTCCAGTCAGAATTCGACTGCATCCTTGACCCAAAATTCGCAGATTCAGGCGCTCGCCAACAACTCGGCGTTCACCAGCCTTTTGCATAACTCGAACTTCACCAGCTTGGCTAGTAATTCGGCATTCAATAATCTCGTGGCTTCCAATGCACTGCAGAGTCTGATGACGAATTCGGCATTCACCAACTTAGCTTCGCAGTCGTCTTTCCAGAATGCGATGTTGAGCGGGAGCGTCGCTAACCTGGTGTTGCAAGCCGGCGAAGGCAGCGGCGGTCCTGCAACTCCCCACCACTAACCGGGTCTTGGTGCTTCCGCTACACTGAAGTACTTGTCTCGGATCAAATTGTGGAAGCGAACAGGAGTCCCGCGTTGGATGGCGGGACTCCTTCTCTTTTTGGCGCCCTTAGGTTGCCAGGCGCGCCCTAAGATCTTCATTCAGTCTTCGGAACACATCGAGGTCCTCTACTACAGCCCCGCCCACGAATACCTGGTCACGCATCTTATACGCTCCTACGAGAACGCGCTGAATTTCGAGCGTAACCTGTTCCACTTCACGCCTTCTCGGAAAGTGAGCGTCCTGATCGAGGATTTTGGCGACTTCGGCCACGGCGCCGCCGGCACGGTTCCTTCCAACTTCATCAGCGTGGGTATTGCCCCCTTCAGCTACACCTACGAGACACTGCCCGCCAACGAGCGCATGACCTGGATCATGAATCACGAATCGATCCATGTCGTGATGGGCGACAACGCGAATGATTTAGATCGCCGGTTCCGCTCGCTGTTCTTCGGCAAGGTCGCTCCCACCGATCAAGACCCGGTTTCCATGGTCTACAGCTCCTTAACCAGCCCCCGTCACTATTCGACCCGCTGGTATCACGAGGGCATAGCAGCCTTCATGGAGACCTGGATGTCCGGAGGCCTAGGCCGCGCAATGGGTGGGTACGACGAAATGGTTTTTCGCAGCATGGTCCGCGATGAAGCCTATATCTACGATGTGGTGGGGCTGGAGGCGGAAGGCACGGCCGCGGATTTTCAGACCGGGGCCAATTCGTATCTCTACGGCACGCGCTTCATGACGTGGCTGGCCTACACGTTTGGACCGGACAAACTGTTGGCATGGGTCACTCGCGGCGAAAAAACCAGGCGCTATTTTGGCGCGCGCTTCGCGCAGGTTTATGGCATGGGGATGGAAACGGCATGGCAGAAGTGGATCGCCGACGAGCGCCGCTGGCAGGAATCCAATCTCCAGGACATTCGCAAATATCCATTGACCGCGGTCGAGCGGCTTTCCGGGCGCGCCCTCGGTTCCGTGTCGCGGGCGTATTACGACTCCAGGCAAAACGTGATCTATGCCGGGACTCGCTATCCGGGGCACCTCGCCAACATAGCGGCGATTCATCTCGATACTGGGAAAATCGAGGAGCTGAAAGACGTCAAGGGCCCCGGCCTATACTACGTGACGTCGCTCGCCTGGGATCCGCAAGCCAGAAAGCTCTATTACACCAGCGACAATAACGATTGGCGCGACCTGAATGTCTACGATGTGGAAACACACCATTCGCGCCGCCTGCTCCGCGATATCCCCACGGGAGACCTGGCTTTCGACTCCCGCGACCGATCTCTCTGGGGCGTGCGACACAACAATGGCCTATCGAGCCTGGTGGAGATTGCGGCGCCATACCAGGAATTCAAGGGACTCCATGATTTCGAGTACGGCACGGATCTATTCGACATCGATGTGTCGCCCGACGGTCTGTACCTGACAGGTTCGGTGTCGGATCTGAGCGGGAAACAGAAGCTGGTTCGCTTCGCGATCGACAAACTGCGCCAGGGCGATGCGTCGTTCGAAGTTCTCTACGACTTCCAATACAACACTCCGGGCAACTTTGTGTATTCGCCGGATGGCCGGTATTTGTGCGGCTCGTCGTACCGGACGGGCGTTTCCAACCTGTTTCGGTACGACTTCGAGACAAAGAAAATGGATGTGATCAGCAACGCCGAAACGGGGCTGTTCCGGCCGTTGCCGCTGGCCGACGGCTCGCTCATCGCGTTCGAATACACCAGCCAGGGCTTCATTCCGGTACGCGTTCCTACGAAGGCCCTGGAAGACGTCAGCGCCGTAAAGTATCTGGGCGCGGCGCTGCTGAGCAAGTACCCGGAATTGCGGTCGTGGAAACTAACGACTCCGGCATCCATCAACTCAGAAAGCCTGCTTACGCGCGCGGGTGCGTACGATCCGCTGCACGAAGTTCAGCTCATCTCGGCATATCCCATCGTGCAGGGATACAAAAGTACGGCGGCGGCCGGAATGCGCGCCGAATTCGCCGACCGGCTGCGTCTGGCGGGCATCAACGTGGACGCGGGCTTCTCGCCCGATCCGAATCTGCCGGCGATAGAGCGCGCGCACGCGTCCTTCGATGCTCATCTTTGGGACTGGAAATTCAGCGGCGCCTACAACTATGCCGATTTCTATGACTTGTTCGGGCCCACCAAAGTCAGCCGCAAGGGCGAACAGGTGAAGTTAGGACACTCGCAGTTTCTGATCTATGACATGCCGCGTACGCTCTCGCTCGAATGGAATGTGGGCGGCTATTTCGATCTGGACCGGTTGCCGGAGTACCAGAATGTCTCCGCTACGGTGCGAAACCTCATGGAGGCGAGCGCCTCGCTCAAGTACTCGAACCTGAGCCGGGCGCAAGGCGCAGTCGACGATGAGAAGGGCTCCGAGTGGGGAGTCTACGGGCGCATGTATTACGCTAACGGCGGTTTTCCGCGGTTGTGGGCCAACTATGATCGCGGCTTCCTGCTGCCAAGTAACAGCTCCTTCTGGCTGCGGACTTCGGCCGGCAAATCGTTCGGCGATTTTACCAGCCCGTTCGCGAGTTTCTATTTCGGCGCTTTCGGCAATAACTATATCGACCACGCCGCGATCAGTCGTTATCGGGAATACTACAGCTTCCCCGGTGTGGCGATTGATGCGATCAGCGCGCGCAGCTTCGGCAAGGTGCTGGGGGAATACAATCTTCCGCCGCTGCGGTTCCGGCGGTTCGGGACGACGTGGGCTTACGTGAACTGGACGCGGCTCACCGTGTTTTCCTCCGGTCTATTCACCAACCTGAGCAGCCCTGCGATCCGGGGCTACTACGCTAACCTGGGAACGCAGCTAGACTTCCGAGTGGTGCTCTTTACCTACTTGAATACGACGATTTCCGGCGGATACGCCCGCGCGATCGATCAGAACGGCCACACCTCGGGAGAGTACATGGTCTCTCTCCGCATTCTCTGATGGCGGGGCTTTGATGGTATCGCCCTCCCTCCGATTGTTGCTATTACAAATCGCCCTGAGCGGGTTGCCGGTCCTGCTCTTTCTGGGCGCGCTCGAAGTCATAGACACTTATCAATTGCTGCCGCTTCGGCGCGTGCTGCGCAGTCTGGCGGCGGGGGGCGGGGTGGCGCTTGTATGCTACGCGCTGAATACTTCGCTATACTGGCTAGGCATCGTTTCGCCAGACCGGTGGGCCCGCTTTGGCGCACCAGTGCTGGAGGAGTTGGCCAAGGGATTGTATGTGGTCTGGTTGCTTCGGTCGAACCGCCTCGGATTCATGGTGGACTCGGCCGTTGCGGGATTTGCGGTAGGGGCCGGTTTTGCGGTTCTGGAAAACATCTCGTATGTGCCGGACGTGAGCGCCAGCGGTTTGGCGGCGAGCGCCATCCGGGGTCTGGGAACTGCCATGATGCACGGCGGCAGCACGGCGATATTCGGGGCGGTTTCGAGCAGTCTCAGCGAGATTCGCGGCTCACGTTCTGCGCTCGTGTTCCTGCCCGGCTGGGCCATCGCCACTCTTATCCACGAACTTTATAATCAGCCGTGGCCCGCACCTGTGATGGCCGGCGCAGCGGTTCTGGCCGCGCTCCCGGTAATCATCGCGCTGATCTTCTGGCGCAGCGAAAAGGCGCTCGAGAAGTGGCTCGGTACCAAGTTGGATAAGGACATCGATCTGCTGCAAATGATGTCGACGGGAAGCTTTAGCTCTTCGCACGCCGGTTCCTACTTACGGTCGCTCGAAAGCGCCTTCACGCCAGAAATCCTCGGCGACATGCTTTGCTATCTGCAGCTCATGCTGGAACTGAGCGCGCACGCCAAGGGCGACCTGTTGCGCCGCGAAATGGGTTTCCCCGTGACCCCTGACCCGGAGTTGCCGAGACAGCTGAAGGAGTTGAGCTGGCTGGAATCGCGAATCGGACGCGCGGGGAAGCTCGCTCTGGCACCGCTGCTGGGGCAAAGCCGCCGCGATATTTGGGAGATGCAGCAACTGGCGGGCCGGCCGGAGGCTTGAAGGCCCGCCAGCACCCCGTACGACAGGACCAGCCGTACTGCCAGTAACGGGGCAAAATCGGAAAAGCGAATCGAAAACTTCGGCTTCAAATCGATCGGGATTGGTATATACTCCTTCCGCCCCAAGGACAAATGAAAAAATGCGGAGCGATTTTCGCTCCACCGAGGAGTATTGTAATGACGACGAAACATCTCGTTTTGCGGGCGGCGATCAGCGCGGCCTGTATCGGAACTGTAATCGCGGCGTTTTCGATTCAGTCACCGCGCGTTCAAGCGCAAGACAGTATCGGTGTACTCAGCGCGCAAGGTTTGGCGATTTCGCCAGTCCCACCGAATCTGGCCGGGAAAGACCCGGTGCTGGTAGGATATGGCAGCTATCTGGTCAACGCTATAGGCGACTGCAATGGTTGCCATACCGGTGGCACGGTTCCAAACTTCAATTACGCCGCAGGCGGCAACCCCTACTTTGGCCAGCCGACCAAGGTCGATCCGACTGTCTACCTAAGCGGAGGCCAGGACTTCGGTCCAGTCGGGGTTCCCACCGGGCCGACCGGCTACCAGGGTCCGCACATCATCAGCCGCAACTTGACACCCGACAAAACTGGGCTTCCCGAAGGGGGCATGTCGCTGGCAGATTTTAAACAGATTCTTAGGAATGGCACGGATTTCGATCACCTCCATCCAACCTGCACAGCGGCGCAACTGGCCCAAATCAATACAGGTCTGCCCCCATTTCCGATCTGCATTCCCGGCGCACCCTTCGCACCAGTCAACGGCGATCTTCTCCAGGTCATGCCATGGCCAACGTTTGCGAACATGACCGACTTTGACATCGGCGCCATCTACGCATATCTGAGCGCCATCCCCTGCATCGACAATGCCACGAGCACGCCGCCGGATGGCGCCCCCGACGAACTACGCCACGACTGTGGGACACCCCCCACCCCACTGACAACTCCCAAGGCCGCTTTTACCGCGACACAGACATCTCCATTAACAGTGACCTTCGATGCGACGGGTTCCACCGGCGGAGGTCTCTCCTACGGCTGGAATTTTGGGGATCACTCCAGCGCGTTCGGCGCCGTCGTCATGCACACGTTCGCCGCCCCCGGCACCTATAAGGTCACGGTCACAGTGACCAACGCAAAGGGCAGCGATTACACGCAGCAGCTGGTTGTCGTCACGCCATAACGGATCGCCGGTGATCTCTACCGGGGCAGGGCATGGCCCTGCCCCACTTGGCGCGGGGCCGTGCCCTGCGAACGAGATTCAGCAATTAAAGCGATCACCGCCAGAGCCGCGCACACCACAGGGAACCAGTCGCCGTACCGCGTATAGATGGTCTGCTCCGCAATATACGTGAATCCGGTGTAGGAAGCGGCTTCCGTATAAAGCGGCAGAGTGCCTCGCAAACGGCCGGCCGGATCGATGGTCCCAGTGATGCCATCGTTGGCCGAACGCAGGATCCAGCGGCGATTCTCGGCGGCGCGCATTCTTACGATGTTCAGGTGCTGCTGGCGGGCCGCGCTCTTCCCAAACCAACCGTCGTTCGAAATGTTGTAGAGCACCTCGGCTCCACCGGCGGCGAATTGCCGCACGAAATTGGGGAACACCGACTCATAGCAGATGAAACCGCCGATCCTGTGGCCATCCACGGGGGAAACTACCACGCGCCTGCCGGCCGCGAAATCGCCGACTTCGGTGGAGATCTTCTTGGCGAAACCGAACGGCCAGGGCACGAATTCGCCAAACGGCACCAGGTTCACCTTGTCATATCGGCTGATGGGCACTCCCGCGGAGGAAATCAGGACGGCAGAGTTCAGTGGCCGGGCATCGTCAGTGTGCGCCACGACGCCGATCAACAGGTGCGCGTGGATAGTGCGCGCAAGGTTATCCATGATTTCGCGGAAGCGCGGGTCGTCATAGTAATAGAACGGCGCCGGCACCTCCGGCCAAAACACCAGCGATGGCGGACGCGTAGTTTCGATCAAGGCGCTGCGTTCGGTGAGCTCGGCCAGGCTAGTCACGGTGGTATAGAGCGACTCCTGGGTCCACTCTTGCGTTTCGGAGATGTTCGGTTGGACCAGCACCGCCTGATCGCGCCCGCGCAAGGCTGGCGGCAGCGGGGGCAGGAACACCAGGAACGGCAGCAGCAGCAGCCACAAGAGCTCCAGCCGCGGACGACGCAACAGCGCCAGCGCCAGGGCCACAGCCATCATCACAAAGATGAACGAAATTCCCCATACGCCGGTGATGGGCGCGAGCCGTAACGGGACCCCCATGTCGATGGCAGCGTTGCCCAACGTGACCCACTGAAACCCCAGGAATCCGTGGGTTGCTTCCACTGCCACCCACAATGCCGCAACTGCCGGAATCGCCCACCACCGCCGCATCAGAATGCCGGCCAGCAGTGTGAAGAACGCCAGGTGAAGGCCCTTTGCTAAGGCGAACAGAAGGAAGACGGCCCAGCCGGCCACGTTTCCCAGGCCGCCGTAAACCGCGAGCGTGTACTCGATCCAATAGCAGACACCAAACCAATAGACCGCGCCCGCCGCCCAGCCCACGAGAAAACGGCGTAGTGGCCGGGCCTCCCGGGCTGCCGCCATCAGCAGCGGCGCCAGAGCGATAGGAGCGAGCCAGGCAAGGCCGAAACCGGGAAAGCTGAGAATCAGGAGCGCAGCCGAGACAAGCGCCAGCGCCCAGTTCAACACAACGCCCTTCGGGCTTCTTCGTGGACCGCGTCAGCCATGTAGGAGCTGCGCACCAGGGGGCCGCTGAACACCATCTGGAAACCCAGCGAGAGCCCGTATTCGCGATAGCGATCGAACTGCTGCGGCTCGACATAGGCAGCCACGGGAAGATTGTGGCGCGTTGGTTGGAGGTATTGACCGATGGTGGCTACATCGGTTCCGGCATTGCGCAGATCGCGCAGCAGGTCGTGTACTTCCGATTCGGTTTCGCCCAGACCCACCATGAAGCCCGACTTGGTGAGGGCGCCACCCCCGTGCTCGCGCGCGAAGGCCAGGACTCGGAGCGACTGGCGATAATCGGCTTGCCGCCGTACGCGCCGGTATAGCCGGGGCACGGTCTCCATGTTGTGATTGAAAACGTGCGGAATGGCTTCCAGCACGCGCGCTACCGCATCGAGATCGCCGCAGAAATCCGGTGTGAGCACTTCGACGCGCGCCTCGGGAAGGGCCTGGCGGACTTGGCGGACGGTCTCGGCGAAGTGCGCGGAGCCGCCATCCGGCAGATCGTCGCGGTTCACGCTGGTAATCACTACGTAACGCAAATGCATGGCTTCGGCCATGCGCGCCACGTTGGCCGGCTCCGCCGGATCGAGCCGCATGTCGTGCCTGGCGGGATTGCCCTTAGGAACGGAGCAGAAACCGCAGCCGCGCGTGCAGCGATTGCCGAGGATCATGAATGTGGCGGCGGCCCTGGAAAAGCATTCATGGATATTGGGGCAGCGGGCCGATTCGCAAACCGTGTGCAGATTCAGACGGCGCAAGTCGGCCTTGAGCCGGTTCAGCGATTCGAAATGGGTGCGGGGCTTGCGCGCCCATTCCGGCAGGCGCGGCCGCGAACCGTTCCCGAGCTGTACCAGGGAATCGCTCACGCTAATGTTTCAGGATTGGATGGAAGCCCGCGTTTTCCAGTTTGGACTTGGCCTCGCCCAAGGATTGGGTGTCCGGGTAGGGGCCCACCAATACCCGCACCAGATTGTTGGGACCTTGACCGAGGGAGGTCGGGAAGCCTTTGTCCGTAAGAGCCTTCGCTACAATTTCCGCCTGTGCCTGCGGTACCGCGATGACTTGCCAGTAGGTTCCGGCGGATTCGGCGGCGGGCGCGGGCGCTGGCGGAGGAGCTGCCGCCGGACCGTCGCGCGCAGGCTGGGTGGTTGGTCGCGCGGGAGCCTCAGCCGGCTTATCGGGAGTTGAAGGCTGGTCACTGGGTGGGGGCTCTTGCGCTGCCGCAGGCGAGGGCGGTTCGGCGGGAGATGCGGCTTGCGGACGCGTGTCCCGGGGCGTCGGGGTGGGAGTTGCGGCGGCCGTCTCCCCTAGTTTTCCCGAGGGCGCCGAGTTCCGCCCCACGATGTAGCCCATCGCGAAAGCCACTCCGAAGAGAAGCGCCACTACAAAAAAACCGCTCAACAGGTGCCGGTTTCCCAGCACCAGTTCAAATTCGCCGGTCTCGTTGTTCTTCATGTTTTGGGGACGTTACCCTGGCCGACTCGCTCCAGAGCGCGCTCCAATGATGTGATTATATCGAGCGGCAAGGGAAAAACGATGGTCGTATTTTTCTCGGTGCCGATCTCCACCAGGGTCTGCAAATAACGCAGTTGAATAGCCGCGGGCTGTCTCTGAATTACCTCCGCCGCCATGCCGAGTTTCTCGGCCGCCGTGTACTCGCCTTCGGCATGGATGATTTTGGCGCGGCGCTCGCGTTCGGCTTCGGCCTGCCGCCCGATGGCACGAATCATCTGTTCGGCAAGGTCCACCTGCTTGACCTCCACGAGGGTCACCTTGACGCCCCAAGGGGCCGTTTGCTGATCGAGAACGGTTTGCAGGCGCAGGTTGAGTTTTTCGCGCTGGCTTAGCAATTCGTCTAGCTCCACTTCACCCAGCACGCTGCGAAGCGTGGTCTGGGCGAGCTGTGATGTGGCATATAGGAAGTTGGAGACCTCGACTACCGCCAGGCGTGGCTCCACCACGCGAAAATAGAGAACCGCATTCACCTTGACCGTGACATTGTCACGGGTGATGACGTCCTGGGCGGGAACCTCCAGAGTGTCGATGCGCAGCGAAACGCGAACCATCCGGTCGAGGGGCGCGAACACCAGGATCACGCCAGGTCCCTTCGGCTGCGGCAACAGCCGGCCCAGCCGGAAGATCACACCGCGCTCATATTCCCGCAGAATCTTGATGGAGCTCAGCAGGTAAATGATTACTACCGCAACGAAGATAACCGTGGGGTCGATCATCGAGGACCTCCTGTCTGTTCAGGAACAGGTTCTACTGTCAGCTTGAGATTGTCAATGGCAGTGACGCGGACGGGCGCGCCGGAGGTCACGGGTTGCACCGCCACGGCGTCCCAATATTCGCCCCGCACGAAGATTTTGCCCGCGGGAGCAAGCTCGGTGACCGCCGATCCGATGGTGCCGATCATACCTTCAGGGCCCGTCTCCACTTTGTTGCGCCGCGCGCGCATTGCGAGGGTCAACAGCAACACCGTAATTGCTGAAAAAGGCAGCGCCAGGCCAATGGCCGTTCCCCAATGGATACGCATCTCGGGGATCGGGCCGTTCACCAGCATGACGGCTCCCAATACCATCGAAACCGCGCCGCCGAGGGCGAGGACGCCATGCGAGGTGAACTTGGCTTCCAGGACGAAAAACGTAAGCGACAACAATAGCAGGGCAGCTCCCAGCCAGTTGATGGGCAGAACCGAGAGCGCCGAGAGACCAAGCAGCACCAGGATCACGCCGGCCACGCCCGGCGCGATCAACCCCGGCGAGGAAAACTCGGCGTAGATTCCGAGCGCGCCGATCACCAGCAGGATGAGCGCGATGTTGGGGTCGGCGATAGCGGCGATGATCTTCTGGCGCAGCGAGCGCTGGTAAACCTCAATGGTGGCACCCCTGGTGTGCAGGGTCTGCCGACTGCCGTTGAACCGGGTGATCTCGCGCCCGTCGAGAGCCGCCAGGAGTTCCTCTTCGTTGGGCTCGATCAAATCGATCAGATGTTGATCAAGCGCTTCCTTTTCGGTGAAGGACTTGCTCTCGCGAACTGCGCTTTCTGCCAGCGCGCTGTTGTGGCCGCGCTTGGTAACGATACTGCGCATGTATGCCGCGGCGTCGTTCTCGACCTTTTCCTTCATCACCGCGTCCATCTCGCCGCCGAGAGCAACCGGGTGCGCCGCGCCGGTGTTGGTTCCCGGCGCCATCGCGGCCACATCGCCGCTCTCCAGCAGGAAGAAGCCGGCAGAGGCGGACCGGCCGCCGCTAGGCTCAACATACATGACCACGGGCACGGGCGAGGCGACGATCTTTTCGATCGTCTCGCGCATGGCGTCCATCAAACCGCCGGGCGTGTTGAGCCGCACAATGACCAGCGATGCGCCTTCACTGCGCGCCTGGGCCAACGCGCTCGCGACGATTTCGGTGGTGACCGGGTGCACCATGCCGTCCACATCGACGGCTATCACCTTCGGCGCCGCCCATGCGGTCTGCGCCACAAAGGCGCACAGCGCCGCGAGGATCGCTGCTGGTTGCACTGTACTTTCATCTTACCCTACTCGGATATCGCGGTCTGAAAACAAGGCGGGGCATGCTCTACCAGCTTGACCTCCGGCTGCAAATAACGCTAACGAAACCGAAAGTTTTCAAGACTATTCAAGGCATAGAAAGTTTCGATAGGGACTGAATACGTTATCCGTTAAAATGATGAGAGGTTTAGTGGTAAAGGGAACTCAGAATCGTTATGGCTAGAAAGCGTAATCCCGAGAATGACTTGGTAGTAACATCCAGCGCGGCCGCGACGCGGGCTCGCAGAACAACCAGTGCCGCCCGGCCCAAGCACTCCCCGACTACGGCTGATACCCCGGAAGCACCTGTACTTAAGTCGGAAAAGGAAACCCCAGCTGCCGCGTCCACAAGTGAGCGGAAGCTTTCGCACGAAGAAATTAGCGCTCTCGCTCACTCGTACTGGCTGGCCCGTGGGTGCCAAGGCGGCTCCCCGGAAGAAGATTGGCGCCGCGCCGAGGAGGAACTGCGCCTCCAGGCCCTGGTGGCGTCCAACTAGCTACCGGTATTTCCGCAGCACGGCTAAGAGCCGTCCTTGAATTTGCACGTCGCGCGCCGGAACAACGATCGGCTTCAGTGTAGAGTTGGCTGGTTGCAGGCGCACGCGATCTCCTGGTTCCTTGTAGAATCGCTTCAGCGTTGTCTCGCTGCCAGCCACTAGCGCCACCACAATCTCGCCGTCGTGAGCCTGCGCGGTCTTTTCGAGCAGGATCAGATCGCCATCACAAATGTGGTCGTCGATCATGGAATTACCGCGCACTTCGAGCGCGAAGGTGTTCCCGTTCCCCGCAAATTCAGCCAGGTTGAGGGTCTCGCGCTGTTCCACAGCTTCCACTGGGGATCCTGCCGCAATACGTCCCAGTAACGGGATCTCGACAGTCGGCCGCGCCCGCCGCTGTTCCTGCAGGTATTTGGGCGCCAATTCCAGGGACCGGCTCTGGTTAAACCCGCGTTTCAAATAGTTCTTGGTTTCCAGCGAGGAGATATGTTTGTGGACGGTCGCCAGCGACGCCAAGTCGAGCCCGTGGGCGATCTCTTCGTAGCTCGGACAATAACCGTTGTCGTCCTGGAAATGCGAAATGAAATCGAGCACCTGCTTTTGTCGCTTGGTCAGAGGCATATGCGTTTCTCTCTTAACATCTTGGGCGAACAAAAGGGGAAATGCAATGGTAAAGTTTAGGGCCTCCTCAGCCGATGCTGATTTTGATGCCTATGATCTCCATCAGGGATTCGATCAACGACCTGGAAAAGAGCGAGGAAGTTCGGCGTCTGGCGCTGGATTGCTACCTCGCCGCCATCAAGAATGTAGCGCGCTATGCCATCCAGCTGGATTCGGGGATCGTCGGCCCGTACAAGGCCAGCGTCGCTGCTGTGGCCGAGGACCTCGAACGCAGTGCTACCGCCCAGGCATTAGTGGAAAGCCGCGCGAATCTCCGGGGCCTGCTGCGGAACTATCGCGACAGGGCATCCGAGTACTTGAACCAGCTGCACGGCGAGTTGGCGAACACCGCGGGCGCCCTGCAGCGGATTCTCGATACACTCTCGCAGTCGGAGGGCGATCACGAGATTAAACTGCGGCAGGCCATCAAAACGACGCGCGAAACTGCCGATTCGCCAACAGCGGCCACGATCCGGCCTGCCCTGCATGCCGCCATCGAGACCATCGAGCAGAGCCTGGACCAGATGCGTGCACAGCAACAGGTGACCGTGTCGCAATTCCTGGTCGAGATCGGTTTGCTGCACAAGCGCATCGACGCTTTGGAATCCGCAGTGTCCGTCGACAGTCTGACCAAGCTGTTTACGCGTGTAGAGATGGAGCACCGCATTCGCTCCGCCGAAGCCCGCGGCTCGCTCCTGTTGATCCGGGTGCAAGGATTCCGACTGGCCCAAACCAGGTTTCGGCCGGAAGTCGCTTTGGAGCTCGCTGGCGCTTTTACCAAACGGCTTCGGAACTGTTTGCTGCCGAACGCGCTTATCGGGCGGTGGGCGGAGGAAGAATTCGTGGTGGTTCTGTCCACACCCAAGGAGGAAACCCTGGCCAGCGCAAAGCTAGCGGCGGCTCAACTCTCCGGGGCCTACGTCTGCTTGCAGGGCGGCAAGACAGTGCGTCCGTCTGTACAGGTAGACGTTGCGGTTTTAGACCTAACGCCGGGTGAAGCAGAGAGCACGCTCCACAAGGTCGGCCAGTTCCTCAAGGGGTAAAGACCGCAACACGGGCCTTCCCGATATCTAAAGTCAATAGTGACTCTGAAGCCTGCACCGGCCCATTCTATGGTGGGGGGTAGTATCCCCGAGGAGGTTTCTCATCTTGCAACCCGGCCTCTATTTACTGGATATCTCGGCGGCTCTGCCGGCCTTGATTCCGGCCCTTCTGCTCGCATTGGCGGTGTTATGGAGTGTCTTTCTATATAACAGCCTGGTGCTGACGCGCAATCGCACTCGCGAGGCGTGGTCGGGAATCGACGTGCAGCTCAAGCGGCGCTCCAGCCTGATTCCCAATCTGGTAGAAAGTGTCCGAGGCTATTCGCAACACGAACATGAAGTTTTCTCGGAAGTCGCGCAGGCGCGCGGCGCGCTGGCCAAAGCCACCGGTCCAACGGCCGCGGCGAGCGCTGACCAGATGCTGACTGCCGCGGTCGGCCGTCTCATGGCCGTGGCGGAAAACTACCCCCAGTTGCAAGCCGCTGGGTCATTCAAGCAATTACAGGACGAGCTGGCTGACGCCGAAGAAAAGATCGCGTACGCGCGCCAGTTCTACAACCAGAACGCCCTCGATTACAACACGCGCATCCAGAGTTTCCCAGGCAACCAGTTTGCCAGCTGTTTCGGTTTTCAGCCCTTCGACTTCTTCACTGCGGAAGAGACCACGAAGGAGGATGTGAAGGTAAGCTTCACGGCCGCGTGACATGATAGCTGCTCCTCCCGGCCAACCGGTGCCGGTATACAACCGCATCGCGCAGAATCGCCGCACAACCTGGCTTTTGGCGTCGCTGGCGATCGCTGCGGTGGTCCCCTTCATCCTTGGAATTAGCTTTGTCGTCTCGTGGGGGGTAGTCGCGCGCATCAGCCCGCACTCGCACAACAACCGGGGCGAAATGCGCTGGGAAGAGGACTATCTCCGAAACACACCCGACATCCCCCCGGAAACCCGCGCGGCGTTTGAGCGGAGGCTTCAGGACCAGCGCGAAGCGATTCAAAACGAGCAGCAATCGAACTCGGGATTGCAAACCGAGCTTACGTGCGTGATATCGGCTGGACTGGTCGTGGTCATGGGCCTCCTGTTCTGGGGAATGGCGTCGTCGCCGACCTCGAAGTTGTTGGTGCAGGCCGGTGCGCAACCTGCTGGTGAACGCGAAGTGGAAGCCCGACGCCTGCTGGAGAATCTGGCGATCGGCGCGGGACTCCCCTGGCCCAAACTATATGTAATTGAGACGAGCGCGCCCAATGCTTTCGCCGCGGGAATGGATCCGCACCATGCCGTAGTCGCGGTGACGCGCGGGGCGTTGAAACTCTTCGACAAGCGGGAACTGGAAGGCGTGTTCGCGCATGAACTGTCGCACATCGGCAATCATGACATCCGGCTGAACACCATCGTCGCCATGATTGCCCTGTTCCTCCGCATCCCGTACCTGCTTTTCAAGCGTGAGCTGCGGGAAGGGACTGCTCGCCGGCGCCGCAGACTAGGCTTTTGGGAGCTGGCGCTCTCGCCAGTAGGAATTTACATTCTCTTCATCGCTCCTGTTCTGGCGGCGCTGCTGCGAGCGGCTGTTTCCCGTGAGCGCGAATTCCTGGCGGATGCCGATGCTGCTCTGCTCACCCGGTACCCGGAAGGATTGCTTCGCGCTCTCGGGAAGATCGCCGGCGCCGGTTCCCTGGTGCACCGCTCGAACCCCGCGTATGCCCATTTGTATTTCGCCAACCCGAGCGCGTCGGTGAAAGGATGGTTCAACGGAAACCTGATGGCCACTCACCCGCCCCTCTCTGAGCGCATCGAACGGCTTTCGGAGTTTCATGGTCCGACGGCGGCTGTTGCGCTGGCGGAAGCCATCGAAGCAGGCAAGGACTATACGGAGCAGCACCCAATGGTCGAGGTGATGGAGCTGTATCCCTCGGCGGCGCAGGATGAGCTCTCCGCATTGACGGTGGGCAACCCGCTGGGCCGGGTTTACCGGATACTGTCCCACTCGCCGGTTCCGGTTTACGATCAGCCCAATCGCGGTTCGCTGGTGCAGGCGCACGTGGCGCCGGGATCGCTGCTGGTGGTCTTCGATGACCCCGGGCCGTTCCGCCAGGTAAACACCCCCAACCAGACCTTTGGCTACCTCGATCGTTCCGTGAAGCTGCAGCTCCTGAAGGACCTCATTCCCGAGGAGGTCTACAATCCCGAACTGCGCGCTGCCGCGGAAGCGATTCTTCCCCCGCTCTCCGTGGCGATGACGGCAGTTGTTACCAAAAAGAGTCAGCCCACGCCGGTGGCCGGTCTCACGACGGAGCAGTTCGTAGTCGCGGCTACGCTCGCGGTCCTGACTTTCGTGGGCATGTTCTTTCTGTTAACCAAGCTCGGGTAAAAGCACTGATCCCTTTGGTCGCCGGCCCGGTAACTCTGTCACATGAGCGACAGCGGGTCCACATCGATCACCAACGCCGTCGCTCCCCATTTGTGTTCCAGCGCAAAACAGCGCACGCTCTGCAACAGTTGGTTGAGCGCCTTGCGGCTGGCGGCCTTGATCAGGAACTGGTAGCGGTATTCGTTCTTGAGCCGCGCCACGGGGGCTTCGGCGGGGCCCATGATCTTGAGTTTTTCCGGCGGCGGCGTAAACCGCAGCGCCAGCTCGGAACTCATCCGCATAGCCGCTTCTTTCGATTCGCTGCGCACCAGCAGGTTAGCCATCGCGCTGAATGGCGGATAGTGCAACGCGCGCCGGAAGGCCAGTTCCTTCTGGTAGAACGCCTGATAATCCTGCTCGGCGGCGAGGCGCACGGCATAGTGTTCGGGATTGATGGTCTGCACCAGGACGATTCCGGGAACGCTGCCGCGGCCCGCGCGGCCAGCCACCTGCGTCAGCAGTTGAAAAGTGCGCTCGGCGGCGCGAAAGTCCGGCATGCCCAGGCCGACGTCCGCGGAAATCACGCCCACCAGTGTGACGTTGGGAATATCGTGCCCCTTGGCGATCATTTGCGTGCCCACCAGGATGTCGAAGTTGCCTTCGCTGAACTCGTGCAGAATGGACTCGTATTGGCGCTTGCCGGTGACCGTATCGCGGTCGAGCCGGGCGATCCTAGCCGTTGGGAATCCCTGGTGCAGCTCCTCTTCCACGCGCTCCGACCCCAAACCGAGGAAGTAAATGTGTTCGCTGGCGCACTTGGGACACACGGTCGGTACTTTTTGCGCGTAGCCACAGTAGTGGCATAACAGGCGGCGGTCGCGCTTGTGGTAAGTCAGTGTGAGGGAGCAGTTGATGCACTGAATCCGCTCGCCGCAGGAGCGGCAGGCGACAAAGTTCGAGAACCCGCGACGGTTGAGCAGAACGATGGTCTGCTCGCCATTCTCCAGCCGCTTGGCTAGCGCATCGAGCAGCTTGCGGGAAAAGGTGGCTTGTTTGCGCGTCTCGAGGAACTCCTGCCGCATGTCGACCAGTTCCACCGTCGGCATAGGCCGCTCCTCGATCCGGCCCGGTAGTCCCAGAAGCGTGTACTTGCCCTTCTCGGTGTTGTAGCGGCTCTCTAGGCTGGGAGTAGCCGAGCCCAGGATGACACACGCGCCGGCTTCCTGCGCGCGCACGATAGCTACGTCCCGCCCGTTGTAGCGCGGCGTTTCTTCCTGCTTATAGCTGCCATCGTGCTCCTCATCCACGACGATCAAGCCTAAGTTCGTGACCGGCGCAAAAACTCCTGAGCGGGTGCCCACTACCACGGAAGCAGCGCCTGATCGAATACGCCGCCACTGCTCAGATCGCTCCACGTCAGTAAAGGCGCTGTGCAGGATAGCCACGCGATCGCCGAACCGCGAGAAGAACTGTCCCGCCATGGCCGGCGTCAGCGCAATCTCGGGAACCAGCAGCAGCGCGCTCCGCCCCTCGGCCACCACCGCTTCGATGGCATTCAGGTAGACTTCAGTCTTCCCCGAGCCGGTAACGCCATGCAGCAGAAAAATGCGGAACTGCTTTTCCAGAATCGCGGCGCGGATCTCGTCGAAGGCGGCTTGCTGCGGTGGGTTGAGCGCATGGCGCGCCCGCACCGGGCCGGCGGGCATGCTCATCGGTTCGGGAGTGAGAGAGACGAGGCCTTTGCGCGCGAGCGACCGGGCCGCGATGCTGGCATTCTTAACGGTGGCTTCCAGGTCTTTCAGTTGATGCGATCCCGGGTGCAGTTCCAGAAAGGCGCGTAACTCACGCTCGCTTTTGTTCAGTTTGGGATCGCTGGCCGGAACGTCCGCTCCCTCACGGTCGCGGCTCTTTGACGGCGGTGCGGCAAGCTCCACGCGCAGACGGTCCGCGGGCGCGCGCAAAGGGTCGCGCTCGGTCTGCACCTGCTCGGCCACGATGAAGCCGCGGCGCTCCAGCGACCGCACTGCTTTGTCCGCGAGTGGCAGTGCCTTGGAAAGATAGGCCGCCGAGAGCGGCCGTTTTTCCAGCATGCGCAGCACCTGGACCGCGGGGTCCTCTGGTGAGGCGTCCAGCATCAGCTGGCGAGCGGCATCGCGCCCGGCGTCGGTTAATGACCAAACCTTGCCGCTGCGGATCTCCGCAGCCAGAGGAAGCATGCTCCGCAATACCTCGCCGAGCGGCGCGCAATAGTAGCCGGCGATCCAGCGCGCCAGCGCGAGCAATTCCGGATTGAGCACGGGCTCGGCATCGATGAGCCGCAGCGCTTCACGCGCGGCCACCGCCGGCGCGTCGTCGTGGCAGCTCAGGATCACTCCCGTCAGCTTGCGCGGGCCGAACGGAACCACGATGCGGCTTCCCGGCTGCACGCGATGCCGGAGCGTTTCGGGGAGCGCATACGTGAACGGCTGATCGAGCGGCACCGGCAGACTGACGTCGCAGTACCGAAACGAACCATGGTTCATGGAAACTCCAGCATAGCGAACCGCCTCGCTTACAATTGAATCGAGGAGAGGGTTTGGAGAACCGCGAAATCGCGCGAATACTGTCGGAAACGGCCGATCTGATGGAGATTGCCGCCGAAGATTCGTTCCGCATACGAAGCTACCGCAACGGCGTCACGGCCGTGGAAGGGAATCCCGAACGCATCGAAGACATTCTGCGCGATCCGGAGCGCAAGGTGACTGACATTCCGGGCATCGGCAAAGGATTGGCGCAGGTGCTGGCCGAGATTGTCGAGCGCGGCTCCTGCGACCGGCGCGATGCGCTCCTGCAGAAATTCCCTCCGAGCGCGCTCGAGTTTCTGAAAATCCAGGGGCTGGGACCGAAAGGCATCGCGTTAATTTTCGAACACTTCCGCATTACCACCATCGACGAGCTAGAGCGGCTCTGCCAGGAACAGAAGTTGCGCGGGCTGCCGCGCATGGGCGCCAAGCTGGAAGAGAAGGTGCTCCGCTCGATCGCGCAATACCGCCAGCGAACCGGCCGCTACCTGTTGAGCTATGCCGAAGGCGTGGCGCAGGAGCTGACCGATGTGTTTCGCCAGGTTCCCGGTGTGGACGCGATCACGCCCGCCGGCAGCCTGCGCCGCGGGCGCGAAACGGTGGGAGATCTCGACCTGCTGGTTACGGGACCAAACGCCACGGCGGTGCTCGACCGGTTCATCGGCTACTCCCGCGTAGACGAAGTCCTGGGCCACGGCGAGAACAAAGCCAGCGCCCGAGTCGGCCGCGAGGGTTTGCAGGTGGATGTGCGCGCGCTGCCGCCTGACAGCTTCGGCGCGGCCATGCAATACTTCACCGGCAGCAAAGACCACAACGTGGCCATCCGCACGCGCGCCGTGAAGATGGGGCTGAAACTCAGCGAGTACGGGTTGTTTCGCGTGGACGACGATACCAAGGTTGCGGGCGCGACCGAGGAGGGAATTTACGAGGCGCTGGGCTTGCGCTGGATTCCGCCGGAACTGCGCGAGAACTGCGGCGAAATCGAAGCCTCCGAAGCGGGCAACTTGCCTGAGCTGGTGGAACTGGGGCACATCCGCGGCGATGTGCACATGCACACCACCGAAACGGATGGCCGCGCTACGCTCCAGGAAATGGCGGAGGCCGCCCGCGAGCGCGGCTACGGATACATCGCGATCACCGACCATTCGAAGGCACTAGCCATGTCCAACGGTCTGGACGAAGCTCGCGCAGTGGCGTTCGCGAAGCAGGTGCGCGAGCTGAACCAGAAGGAGATGGGGATTCGGATTTTCTCCGGCTTGGAGTGCGACATTCTGCGCGACGGCGAACTCGATCTGGCTGACGATGCGCTGGCCGAGCTCGACCTGGTGATTGGCAGCGTGCATAGCCATATGAACCTGGAAGCGGCAGAAATGACCGACCGGATTTTGCACGCGCTCGAATGTCCGCACCTCAGAATCCTCGGGCACCCCACCGGACGCATGCTTCTTCACCGCGACCCCTTCCCCTTCGATTTTGAGCGCATTGTGGCGGAGGCCGTGCGCCGCGGCGTGTGGCTCGAAATCAACGCCAGCCCCGAGCGGCTCGATCTCAACGCCGCCATGATCCGGACTGCCAGGTCCAAGGGCGCTAAGTTCACTATCTCCACCGACGCGCATCACCCCAAGCACCTGGATAACATGCGCTATGGCGTAATTACCGCGCGCCGCGGCTGGCTGGGCCCGGCGGATATTATGAATACGCTACCGGCCGATCGCTTCGCCGCCGCGCTCAAAAGCAGACCATGAAAATCACTTCTTCGCGCGAAGTCTACCAATGCAAGTTGTTCCGCGTAACGGAGGACCGGGCCGTCGACCTCAAAACCGGCTTCGAAATTCGGCGCTCGGTGGTGCGACACGCCGGCTCGGCCGTGATGATGGCAGTGGATGACAAGCGGCGCATTCTGTTGGTGCGGCAATACCGTCTGCCGGCTGACCGTTATCTGTGGGAACTCCCGGCGGGCCGGCTGGATCCCGGCGAAAAGCCGCTCCAGGCCGCTAAGCGCGAACTGGCGGAAGAGACCGGTTATCGTGCGCGGACGTGGTCGAAGCTGGCGTCGTTTTGGGTCAGCCCCGGCTACGTGGAAGAAAGGATGACCATCTTCCTGGCCACCGATCTGACTGCGGGCCAAGCGACCCCGATGGACGACGAACGTATCGAAGCTCGTTGGTTTACGGCTAAGGAAATTGCGGAGATGATCCGCACCGGAAAGTTGGACGACGCGAAGACGATGATCGGGTATTACACCTGGAAGGCGCGGGGCCGCGGCTGACCGAAACCTAACCGCAAATCCCCAGTTTCGTCTAAACCGCCATGCAGGGATGGAAGTTCGCGCTGCGTTCGCTGGTTCGGCGACCTGGTTTTAGCCTGGCAGTGGTCGGTCTCTTGACGTTGGGGATCGCTGTCAACACCGCGCTCTTTTCGGTGGTGGATACCGTCCTTTTGAGACCGCTGCCGTATCCCGAACCGTCGCAACTCGTCGTCCTGATGGAGGCGAGCCCGGCCAAGGCCCAGAAGGATAGCCTGGTGGCGCCGGTGCGCCTGGAAGATTGGAACCGGCTCAGCCGGACGTTCTCGGTCATCGCCGGCTCCTATACCGAAAACGTGACGGACACCAGCGGCTCCGAACCTCAACGCTTGAGTGGCCGTCGCGTCTCACCCCGATATTTTCAGGTCTTCGGCGTGAAGCCTTTGGTGGGGCGCACGTTCACCGCGGATGAGGAGCACTTCGGCGGCGCGCAGGCTGCGGTGATCAGTTACGGCCTTTGGGAAAGGCGCTACGGGCGTGATCCGCGCGTCACCTCGCGGCGGCTGGTGATCGGCGGTCAAGGCTACAGCGTCGTGGGCGTCATGCCCCGGAATTTCCTGTCGGCCTCGCTGGACGTCTGGATCCCCGCGCAGCACCCGGCCTTCATGATGCGGCTGCGCAATGCACGTTTTTATTCGGGTTATGGACGCATCAAGCCGGGATTCACGCGAGAGCAGGCTCGAGCGGATATCGTCGCCGTGCAGCGTGCCTTGGGCGAGCAATTCCCGCGAACGGACAAGGACTGGTCGGTGGCCGTCAATGATTATAGGCAACAAGTTGTGGGGAATTCGGCGCGTCCACTGATGCTGCTGCTCGGCTCGGTCGCGTTGCTTCTTTTGATCACGGTAACCAATGTCGCCGGGCTGGTGCTGGCGCAGTTACATCAGCGCGAACGTGAACTAGCCATCCGCGCATCGATCGGGGCCGCCCGCGGCCAGGTAGTGGCATCGGTGATGCGCGAGATGGCGCTTCTCGCTTTTGCCGGAGCGGTGGGGGGATGGGCTTTGGCAGCTGCGTCCCTGCGCTCGCTGGCGCGCGTGTTTTCCACGCTGCCACGGATTTCCGAGCTGGCGCTGGATTGGCGACCCCTCGTGTTCGCGGTGGCAGTCAGCTTCCTGGGAGTCGTCGGCTTTGGACTGCTGCCGGCCCTGCGAGCCACTCGTGCCGATCTGACCGCCGGCTTCCTGCGAATGGGACGAGGCATTGCCGGCAACCATCAACGGCTACAGCGCGCGTTGGTGGCCGGCCAGATTGCTCTGACGATGGCGCTGCTAGCCGGCGCTGGCCTGCTGGTCCGCAGCTTCAATAACCTGAGTCAGGTCGACTTGGGATTCCATCCAGACAACGTGGTGATGTTCCATGTCGGCGCAGCCTGGGATGAAGATCGCTCATTGATCGGGCGCATTCAAGAGCGGCTGGTAGCGGAGTTGCAGCGCCTGCCTGGAGTCGAATCGGCGGGCATCACGAATTTCCTGCCGGCTTCCGGTGCAACATTGCGCTACCAGGCATCCCTGGAAGGCGTTGCCCGCACCGAGGACGAGGGCAAAATGCCCGCGGGAGAACGCACCGTCAGCCCTGGTTATCTCAAAGCGCTTCAAGTGCCGCTGTTGGCGGGCCAATGGTGCCCGGAGCTGCGACTGGATTTGAAGGCTAAACCCACGGCAATGGTCAACCGCCGCTTTGTGGAAGTGTACGCGCGCGGCGAAAACGTTGTAGGCCGCCACGTGACCCTGGATACCACTCCCATGGAGATTGTCGGCGTTCTTGGCGATGTGAAAGAGGACTCAGTGGGCTCACCCGCTTACCCGTTCGTCTACTATTGCGCTATGGGTGGAATGTGGCCTGACCCCGAGTACATGGTGCGTGCTACCGGAGATCCTCGCGGCGTTCTCTCTTCGATCCGCGCCCTGGTGCGCACCACCGTTCCCAATCGCGCGGTCTTCGGTGTACGCACGCTCGAAGAGGACCTCGGCGACGATTTGGACCGTCCCCGATCGAACGCCCGGCTGCTGACGCTATTCGCCCTGTCGGCCCTGCTCCTGGCAGCGGTCGGCCTCTATGGGTTGGTGGCGCAGATGGTGGTTGCGCAGCGTCGGGAAATCGGTATACGCATGGCCATTGGCGCAGAACCGTGGCACATCGTGAGATCGATCGTGTCGGGTGCGGGCCGGTTAATCTTCGCCGGGATTGTTGCCGGCTTCGCGGTCACGCTGGCGGTTCGTCCGTTTTTGGGCTCTCTGCTTTTTGGCGTTGGTTCGCTCGACAGCGTGAGCTTTGCCGCGGCTGCTTTGTTGTTGGGTCTGGTATCCGCGCTGGCAGCCTTCGTACCGGCCAGAAACGCCGCGCGTATCGACCCGATCGAGACACTGAGGGCGGAGTAACGGCTAGGTCCACCAAAAAGCCCTGTACTTAGGTTGCGCCAGATACGGGTGAACGGGCCGGTGGCAGTGGAATTGCATTCCCATCATTATGGTGACCGACACTACCGAAGAAAATCATCACAATACGTTGGTATTGATCGTCGGCGCGGGGCCGACCGGCCTAAACCTGGCACTGAGCCTGGCTCGCCGCGGTGTACGTTTCCGGCTAATTACGGAAGCGGAAAGGCCGGGCGAACATTCGCGCGCCATGGTCGTGCAGGCGCGCACGCTCGAATTCTACTCGCAATTCGGTTTTGCCGACGAAATGATTGAGCAGGGAGTAAAGGCCGGTGCGGCTCATCTGCGAGAAGTCGGCCCCAACGGCCGTGCCCGCAATGTGGTGTCTTTCAATTTCAACGACCTGGGCAAGGGCCTCAGCCCATATCCATTTGCGCTTGCTTACCCTCAAGACGACCACGAGCGCTTCCTAATCGACAAGCTAAAGGCGGCCGGAGGCACTGTCGAATGGTGCTCAAAGCTGACCGGATTCAGGGAGGACGGCGACGGCGTGCGAGCCACGGTATCGCATGATGGGCAAACTGAAGAGATCCAAGCCGGTTATATCTGCGGTTGCGATGGCGCCCATAGCTGCGTGCGCGAGACTCTGGCCGTCGGTTTCCCGGGCGGAACCTACGAGCAGCTCTTTTACGTAGCGGATGTAAAGATCGCCCGAGGATTTGAGCGCGACCTTTACATCAGCCTTGGCGAGCACATCCTAACGCTGATGTTTCCAGTGCGCTCGAGTGGAGTGCAACGCTTGATCGGCCTCGTACCGCCGGAGCTGTCGGAGCGTCAGGATCTGAGCTTTGAGGAGATCCGCAGCCAGGTGGAGCAGCCACTGGACGTAAAAGTGACGCAGGTGAACTGGTTTTCTACGTACCGCGTCCACCATCGCGTGGCGGAGCGGTTTAGAGTTGGCCGCTCATTTCTCCTTGGCGACGCCGGGCACATTCACAGCCCGGTCGGTGGTCAGGGTATGAACACCGGAATCGGCGATGCTATCAATCTTGGTTGGAAGCTCGCGCAGGTAATCCAAGGGCGCGCTGATTCGTCGCTCCTTGATAGCTACGAACCCGAGCGGATCGGTTTCGCGCGTTCCCTGGTAGACACGACCGATCGCGCCTTTACGCCTATAGTTGCGGAGGGTTTTCGAGGGGAGTTTACACGTAAGTTCTTGGCACCCCTTTTTGTTACGGTTGCCACTCGCTTCGCCCTGAGCCGCCATGCCATATTTCGCTTCGTCTCTCAGACGCGTGTGCATTATGACGAAAGCCCGCTCAGTGAGGGGAAAGCCGGGGAAGTACAGGGCGGAGACCGGCTGCCCTGGGTGGGCACTGGTGTGGACGACAACTTCACCCCGTTAAGTTCGCTGGAGTGGCAGTTACATGTGTACGGCGAAATTGAGCAAGCCTTCGAAACAGCGTGTCGTGAGCTTCGCCTCCCCGTGCACGTCTTTCGATGGAGCGACGAAGCAAACAGCGCAGGAATCGAGCGGGACGCCGTGTACCTCGTGCGACCGGATGGGTATGTCGCTCTAGCTTTATCGGAGCAAGCCGCCACGAATCTTCAGGCTTTCGTCGACCGGTTTCACCTGCGGTTCGCTGAAAATGCCCCAGCTGTCGCCCACAACTGAAACCTGGAGTGACATCCCGAGGCGAACGCACGGAATCAGTTCTCTTGCTGCTGATTCGCGTTGCCGCCACGGCCGCCACGCCCCCGGCCCTCACCCGTGCGCGGCAGCGCCAGGCCAACCAGCTCCGCACCTTCGTCTGGCCGTCCCGCCACCACGGCCACAATGAACTGACGGCCATTCACCAAGTAGGTCATCGTGCCTCCGGTCAGGCTCGCGCCGAGTTCGATGGCATGGATCTGCCGGCCGCTAGCCTTGTCTATCACGCGCAAGTTGTTGCTGCCCTCGAACAGCAGCGTCTTGGTAACCAGGATCGGCGAACGCTGCCTACCGCCCCAGTTGCTCGCATCAATGTTCGCGGTCTTCAAGGCCGCATTGTTGATGATGCTGTCGACCGGTTTTCCATTGGGAATCATCCAGACGTGCTCACCGGTGTTCAGATTAATCGCCGTGATGCGGCCGTAAGGACCCTTGATCAACGGCAGCCCCATCACAGTCGGACCGCCAAGGCCACCGCCCGCGATATACTCCATCTCGGAGCGGGTGCCACCAGGCTGAAGTGAGGACAGGTAGGGATCGGTGACCGAGGGCACGTACAGAATGCCGGTTACCACGTCGACCGAACCGCCCATCCAGTTAGCGCCGCCGCCAGCCCCCGGCAATTGAATCGTAGCCAGCTTGCCGCCAGTGTCTTTGACGATTGGCGGCGTGTAGATGGGCCCCAATACATACTGCGAAGCGGCCTTCAGAGCGGCAGCTTTGATTTCCGGCGTGTAGTCGGCCAAATCCGCTTCGGTGACTCCCTGCCGGTCGAATGCGGCCGGCTTAGTAGGAAAGGGCTGCGTGGGCGAATACCACTCGCCGGGTGCGTTGCCTTTGGGTACAGCCTTCTCTTCGATCGGCCACACCGGCTGGCCGTTGGTGCGGTCGAAGACGAAGGTGTAGGCGGTTTTGTTCACTTGCGCCAGAGCCTTGATCTTCTTGCCGTTCACCGTAAGGTCGAGAAGGATGGGGGCGGCGGGGATATCGTAGTCCCACATCTCGTGATGAATCAGTTGATAGTGCCAGACGCGCTTCCCGGTTTTCGCGTCCAGGCAAACGATGCTATCGGAAAACAGGTTGCTTCCGGGGCGCTGGCCTCCGTAGACGTCGCCGCTCGGCGCCTCCACCGGAATGTAAACGTAGCCGAGCTCTTCGTCGCCGGTGAGCGGGCCCCATGCGCCGGTATTGCCGGTGAATTTCCACGAATCCACGCCGGAGGCATCTTTACCCCAGGTCTCGACGCCGAATTCGCCTCCCTGCGGGACGGTGTGGAAGGTCCATAACAAGGCTCCTGTGCGCACGTCAAAGCCACGGATGTAGCCCGGGACGTTCTCCTTCTTGGGCAGTGCCACACCCACACGCAGGGCCGCGCCTACCACCGCCACATCGCGAATGATGATGGGCGGCGACGTCGCGCCGATGGTACCTTTTTCGACCACGGGCCGATCGAGGCCCTTCCACAAATCGACGTGAGCGTCGGTGCCGAAGCCTGCCACTGGTACCCCCGTCTTGGCGTTCAACTCGACCAGTTGGTAGCCGGGCGTAACGAACAGGATGCGCTCGTCGCCGCGCCCATCGGTCCAATAGGAAACACCGCGGTTGTTGGGGCGAACCGAGCCGCGCTCGGCGGTGTCATCACCGCGGTAGACCCACAGGGTCTCTCCAGTGGCCGGATCCGCCGCGACCAGGGTGCGTCCAGCACCGGCGGTGAAAAACAACCGGCCGCCTACCATCAGCGGAGTCACTTCCCACGCCGATTGGGGCGCGGAACCCATATTCTGAGCCTTCCACCGCCAGACTACCTGGAGGTTTCTGACGTTCTCTGCGTTGATCTGATCGAGCGGCGAATACCGCGTGCTGCCGGAGTCCCCTCCGTTCACGCGCCATTCGCCCGTTGTGGGCGTTCCCTGTTGCCCCTCTATGGGCATTACGCTGCAGGCGGCGAACACCGCCAATGTCCAATAGCTATTGCGACTCATTCAGGTTGTCTCCAAATCTCGGATTGAGCGCCGCGCCCCGCATCCTGGCGCTCACGGGGCGAACGCCAGCAGAACATTACCGGGCATCCCACCGAATCGTGAATAGCCCGAGTTGATGAACACCATGCCATTCGCAACTACAACGCCGGGACCATCGATTGATCCGCCCTTCGCCTTGATGCCATTCACGGTCTGAAACTCGCGGGCGGTGTCGAAATCCCAGATAACCGTTCCATCCTCCGCGTTATAACCGCGCACGTGACCATCCATCGAAGCAGAGAAAACCACTCCAGGAATTCCAGTGACCGCCGCGGACTGCGCGGGGCTGCAGCCAGACGGCGCGCCTGCCGCGCAGACAATTGGAGGAGCCGACCAGGCCGTGCTCCCGTCTGCGATGCGCAGCGCGGCGAGGCCGCCACCCTGGTGTGGATCCAAAATATTTCTGCGCGTGTCGAGGGGGTCGGTCGGGCGAGTCCTGCCGCTCGCGGAAGCTGCCGCGTAAACTCGTTGGCCGTCGCTCGCCATGCCCCATTGCACTCCTACGCTGGGGCCCATATTGGCGGCGCGGCTGGCGATACGCACTTGCCAGAGGATCCCACCAGCTTTCTCGGGATCGAAAGCATAAACCATTCCGGATTTCTGCCCGGCAACCAAAACGTCGCGACCATCCGGCAGCTTGGTTAGAATCGCCGACGACCCAAAGTCGTAATCGGGGCCGTTTTCCTCCGGACAGTTCTGTTTGTCCGTCCCGCACGAGGAGTTATAGGCATCACCCGGAGTTGTCTGTTTGGACCAGACGATCCGTCCCGTACGGATCTCGAGCGCCACTAGCGCGTCGCTCAGAGAGGTCGGGGGCGTGGAGTAATTGTCGCCAGTCGCTATATACATGAGCCCGCGCTTGGTGTCGAGTGTCGGCGAGGCCCACACGCCCACGCCGGAAGGCCCGAACTTCGGAGTACCTCGCTTCGTTTTCCCCGTTTCTTGTGGCTCTGGTACGAGGTAGGTCTTCCAAGCTTGTTGCCCATCACCAATGCGAAGCGCAACCACGCTACCCCGGAATGTGCAGCAGGCATAGTTGGGGTCGAGCGACCGCGTTTCTTCCCAGGAGGCAACTGGAACGAAGACGTTACCGTTGTAAGCGACGGGCGCGCCGGTCAAACGGGCGGCGTCGTGCTCTTCGACTCTTTTCTTCCACAGCAACTTGCCGCTTTCCGCTTCCACAGAGTAGAACCAGCCGGTCTGATCGCCGAACAGGAGCGCGTGTTTGGCACCCACCGGTACAGCAAGGACTGAGGAGCGGACGGGACCGTTGGCTTGGAACGTCCATTGAAGGCAGCCCGTCTCCGCGCGCATCGCGTGAATCACGCCGCCGGCGCTTCCGACGAAGACTTGTCCATCGATGACGGTTGGCTGCGCGAATGCGGTCACATCGCCATCGAAACCGAACGCCCATTTCAGTTTCAGTCCGTGCACTTGATCGATATGCAAGCCGGCGGCTTCCGTGGATTGATACCGCGCATTGTTCCCAGATGCACTCCAACCGTTCCAGGCCGATTTTGGCCTGTCGGAGACTGTCACACGACGGTCGCTGCAATAGGCGCTGGGCGGAAATGCGATAGCGGGCGCGTCGGTTCCAAGATAGGTGGCGACGGCCTCGCGCTGATCCCGGCTGAGAGGATACGCCACCGTCATCATCGCACCGAAATCCAGAGCACGAAGGATGCGGGCCGCCGGCATCTGGACCAGGGTTGAACGCGGCGGAATTCTTGGATTGGTTTGCTCGTGGCACCCCGCGCAGCGTTGTTTGTAAACAGTTTCGCCGCCGGCCCTTTTGCTCGTGGCTTGCGCCTGCGCAAACCATGCCCAGAGCGATCCAAGCACCACACTCGCGAGGGCCTTTCCAGCGAAACTAGTGGGGCGCACCATGAGGCGCAGTTTATCACGGGGCTTGCACATGCGTCCCCAGTTGACTACAATCGACGACCGATAGCTGAAGTCGTGATTTCGACTCTCGAAGGAGTATGACATTATGCGCGAAAAAGCTTTGCATCCGGGAATAGTGATCGTACTTGCCGTGCTCTTGGCCGCTTTGCTGGCGGGATTGGGCGCGGCCCAAGTCAAGAGCGAGACTGTCCGCGTTGGCAATACCGATCTGGGCGGAGTGGTGACCAGCCCCAAGGGGCCCGAGGCAGGGGTTTGGGTGATTGCCGAAACCACCGAGCTTCCAACCAAACTCGTCAAGATCGTGGTCACTGATGATCTGGGCCGGTACCTGGTGCCGGAGCTGCCCAAGGCGAACTACAGCGTGTGGGTGCGCGGCTATGGGCTGGTGGATTCACCGAAGGTGAAAGCCACACCGGGCCAGACGCTGAACCTGAAGGCGGTGGTGGCGCCGGACAAGAAGGCTGCGGTCGAATATTATCCCGCGCTTTATTGGTTTTCCTTACTGCAGGTGCCGCCCAAGAGCGATTTCCCCGGTACGGGGCCCTCCGGAAACGGCATTGCCACAACCGTCAAAAGCCAGGGTCAGTGGATTCGAGACATCGTCAACACGGACGGCTGCACGGGCTGTCATCAGATGGGGGACAAGGCCACGCGCGAGATTCCCAAGAGTATCCTCAGTCAGATCCACGACTCAAAGGCCGCCTGGGATCTCCGGATTAAGGCAGGCCAAGCGGGCGGCGGGATGAGTGCCCGCTTCGACCAGGTTGGCCGTCAACGCGCGCTGGCCATGTACGCTGATTGGTCAGACCGGGTGGCTCACGGAGAGCTGCCGGCAGCCGCTCCTCCCCGTCCCCAGGGCCGCGAGCGCAACGTGGTTGTCACTCTCTGGGACTGGGCAGACCCCAAGGTCTATCTGCATGACGCCATCGCGAGCGACAAGCGGAATCCGACTGTGAACGCCAACGGTCCAATATACGGAGCGCTCGAAGAGAGCGGCGATTACCTGACGGTCGTCGATCCGAAGGCCAACGCGACCAGCCAGGTGAAGCTGAGGGTTCGCGATCCGCAGACGCCGAGTTCCTTCGCTACGAAGCCGGCGGCGCCGTCGCCCTACTGGGGCGACGAAGCGATCTGGAACAGCCAGACGACGGTCCATAGCTTCTCGATGGATAAGCAGGGTCGCGTGTGGGCTGCGGCGCGCGTCCGAAAACCGCAGACGCCGGCATGGTGTCAGGCAGGATCGGATCATCCGTCGGCCAAGTTGTTCCCGATCACTAACGGGCAGCGGGGGTTGGAACTCTACGAGCCGAAGACTAAAGAGACGACGACGATCGACACCTGCTTCACGTGGGGCCACGTAAATTTCGACGACAACGATGTGCTGTGGTCCTCGTTTGGACCGACTGGCGTGGAGGGGTGGTTCGACACCAGGATCTGGGACAAGACCCACGACGAGAAAAAAGCACAGGGCTGGAGCGCGTTCGTCCTCGATTACAACGGGAACGGCAAGCGTGACGCCTACACCGAACCGGATCAGCCCGCCGATCCGACGAAAGACAAGCGGATCAACGTGTCGTTCTATGGCGACTCGCCGGCGCCGGACGGCTCGGTCTGGGGATCAGTTCTGGGAATGCCTGGCGCGTTGGTTCGTTTCAATCCTGGATCGCACCCGCCCGAGACAGCGCTGGCTGAGTACTATGAGGTGCCCTGGAACAACCCGAAGGCGCCGGTGCAAGGCTTCTCACCGCGCGGCATGGACGTCGACAGCAAGGGCGTGGTCTGGACCGTACTCTCGAGCGGGCATTACGCGAGCTTCGATCGCAGCAAGTGCAAGGGGCCGCTGAACGGCCCGGCCGCGGCTACGGGGCAGCACTGCCCGGAAGGCTGGACGCTGTATACGTTCCCGGGTCCGAACTACAAGGGAGCCGTGGAAAACGGCAGCGCCGACTCGGCGTACTATAACTTCGTTGATCGGTTCGACATGCTCGGTATGGGCAAGGACGTACCGCTGGCGACAGGCAATCTGTCCGAGGGATTGCTGGTGCTGGTGGACGGCAAGTTCATGACGCTGCGCGTGCCGTATCCAATGGGCTACTACGCCAAAGGCCTGGACGGCCGCATCGATAATCCGAACGCCGGCTGGAAGGGGAAGGGCATCTACACACCCATCTCGACTCGTGCGCCGTTCCATATGGAAGGCGGCAAAGGGACCCCGCCCAAGCTCATCAAGTTTCAGATGCGGCCGGATCCGTTGGCTAACTAGCCGACGTCGCCGGGGGAACGCCGTCGCGGCGTTCGCCACGGGCAGCGAAGCGTTCCCTACTCTGAATTGGTACAATTCCGCAAGTGGCCGATTCCGTTTGGGCCCCCACTTCCGCTGCCGCGGTGCCAGCCGCGACCGTTCGGTCGCGACACTCTGCTCTCGTGCGCGCCACCCACTGGATCACCACCTTATTCTTCCTGACGCTGCTTATCACCGGAGTTGAAATTCTCATCTCTCACCCGCGCTTCTATTGGGGTGAAGCCGGCAACGTGCTGACTCCTCCGTTGTTCCAACTGCCGATTCCAGCTTCCAGAGCCACCGTACCTACCGGCTACGACTACGTGCTTCCCGACCAGAACGGCTGGAGCCGCTATCTTCATTTCCAATCCGCCTGGGTCGCTGTTTTGACTGGTTTACTGTATGTAGGCGTCGGATTCTTCACAGGGCATTTCCGGCAGAATTTGCTTCCTGCCCGCGCCGACCTCTCCGGTGGCGGGCTCTCGAGGGTCATCGCCCAACATTTGCGTTTCAGGCCAGCGGGTGCAGAAGAAGCTTGGTCGTATAACGTCCTTCAGCGGCTCACCTATCTGCTCGTAATTTTCGTTCTGTTTCCGTTGGTAATCTGGACGGGCCTGGCGATGTCCCCCGGTATCGCGTCCGCGATTCCGGCAGCGGTCACTGTTTTGGGCGGCCAACAATCCGCACGCACGATACATTTTTTCGTCTCCGTGGCCCTTGTCGTCTTCTTTTTGGTTCATGTCGTTATGGTTTGTCTGGCCGGATTCCGAAACCGGGTGCGAGCGATGATCACCGGTCGGGCCGCCGCACACATGGAGCGAGCATGAGCAAGATCTCAAGACGAAACCTCATCACGACCGGCTTGGTAGCAACTGCAGGCGCCTCCGGGCTCGCCGTGGCTGCGAGCCTCGCGCGGCGTTATGGACTCATCCCGCCCGATGGTGGTGGCCTCTTCGGACCGGGCGAAACCCTGACCTATGCTGCGCAGCGGTTACTGACTCGCCACTCCCTGGCGCGCGAGTTCAATCGCAACCAGATTTCAAAGCCTCCGTTCGCAAACGAAGTCGCTCCATTGGGCGCAGCGTTCCGGCGTCAACAGGAGGGAGGGTTTGCTGACTGGCGCCTCGCCGTGGATGGAATGGTCGCGCGACCGGCGTCTTTCTCGCTTGATCAACTCAAGGGCTTTCCCCGGCACAGCCAGATCACTCATCTGGCCTGCGAAGAGGGCTGGTCGTATATCGCCGAATGGATGGGCGTGCGGCTCTCCCACATCCTGGACATCGCAGGGGCGCTCCCCCACGCCCGATACGTTGTCTACCGTTCGATTCAGTCAGACTGGTGGGAAAGCATCGACATGGCCGATGCGGTGCACCCTCAAACCCTCGTCGCGCACGGTATGAACGGCGGTGGGCTTCCCGTTGCGTTCGGCGGACCTCTTCGGCTTCGCGTTCCCCGGCAACTCGGTTATAAGAGCGTGAAGTACATCACCCGGCTCACCGTAACTGATAGCCTGAAACAGTTCGGCAAGGGCTTGGGCTCAGCGTCGCCGGAGGGTGGATACGCGTGGTACGCGGGTATTTAACAGCATAAGAGAGCACCGCGTGAGTCAGTGCTTCGTGTCGGCCTGGCTGCGGCGCCAGGCATAGTAGCTTTCCAATACCCGGAGTTTCTCGATATTCGGAACTGGCACGGGCTTTGATGGATCATTCAAGTTCATCACCTGTGCGTCGCTGTTGGTGAACGCTGGCCACTGAGGGAGTCCCTTTCCATTCGGGTCTCCCGTCTTGGCGAAGTTTACCCAATAGGAAGACATCTCATCCGAGACGGCGCGGTCCGCCGCGCTGGGACGCATGGCGTCGGAGAAGTTGCCGAACACGAAAGAAATCTCGCCCGCGTGCGCCGCACCCCAGCTTTTGAACTCCGGTATATCCGGATACGGCGGCCTGTGGCTGAAATAGTAGACGTAGGCCTTGCCCTTGCCAGTTCGGGTCTGTAGCCGCGCCCACGCCCATGTAGGCCATGCAAAAGCAGTATCCCGAAATGTGTCGCGGGCAGAACGGAGAGCCTCGGCATCTGAACCCCCAGGATATGCGGCCAGAATCTTACTGGCATAGTCTCCATAGCCGGAGCGAATGCTGGTTTCGTAAGCGGCGGCCTTGATGGACGGGACGAACAGAGCGCCCTCATCAGAATTGGTGCCGATCAGGACTGGCGTATCGTTGTAGTGACCTGCTTCGTAAAGCCTGTATTGGTCGCCGAGAAGCACGTAGCCGTCGAAGATCGGCCAGGCCCCTCCCAAACCGGGAGGGGAAGCCTTCAGAATCTCGTCCGCAGATTTCTTGCGTGCCTCAGCTATAGACGGTGCCCCGAGCTTTGAAAGGAATGCAACTCCTTCCTTTTCGGCTCTCGCAAGTAAGTGCATGTTCTCGCCGCCTTCGTTGTCGCGTTGCGCCGGCGCGAAGTTCCCGCCGCTTTCGGAGATAGCGCCCTGAAACAATCCTTTGGCGAGCGGCGAAGCCGCCAACATGCTGACCGCGATTCCGCCGGCGGACTCGCCAAAAATCGTGACGCGGCCAGGATCGCCCCCGAAAGCGGCGATATTTCGCTTGATCCACTGGAGTCCGGCGATCTGATCAAGCAAGCCGTAGTTGCCGGAATGGCCGCCCTGTTCGGCGGTCAGCGCAGGATGAGCCATAAAGCCGAGCGCACCGACCCGATAGGCCACGCTCACCAGTAATACGCCCTTGTTCGCCAGGTTTACGCCGTTGTACTGGGCGATCGAAGTGCCTCCGATAGCAAAGCCTCCGCCATAGATCCAGACCATCACCGGCAAGCGATCATTAGGGGATTTCGCCGGGGTCCACACGTTGAGGTAAAGGCAATCTTCGTTGGTCTCGACTGGGTCCATCCCGAGCGTGCGGTTGACGATCGGAACTTGAACGCACGCCGGCGCGAACTTGTCAGCTTTGCGGACTCCGGTCCATGCGACGGGCGCCTTCGGCGCACGCCAGCGCAAGTCGCCAAGAGGCGGCGCGGCGAAGGGTATGCCTTTGTAAGCCTCGATGCCGCCTTCCATCGTGCCCTGGACTAAGCCCGCTTCCGTATGAACAGGCTTGAGTGTCTGCGCGACCAATGCCGATTCGAAGGCCAGTGCAGCGATTGCAAATGCAAGCGATTGGATAATTCTCATTTTCATCTCCCGTTCTCCATCCCACATCAGTGGTTCACAGTCGCAGCCAACGGCGTCTCTCGCGACGATCCGCCTACCAGAAAACGATACGTGCCCGGCAGCAGTTCCCAATCGTCTTTCTGCTCATTGAAGATGGACAGGAACTTCGGCTCGATGCGCAGGCGGACCTCTTTCGACACGCCTGGGCCAAGCGCAATTTTCTCCCAGGCCACCAGGCGTTTCGGCGGCTCCTTCGCCACAGCGGGCAGTGACGCGTACACCTGCGCGATCTCCGCGCCGGCTCGGTTGCCCGTATTCCTCACGGTGAACTTTACGCTATCGATGCCCGCGTTGAGCCCGGAATAGGCGAACGTGGTGTACGATAGCCCGTGGCCGAAGGCAAATAGGGGCTCCTTGTCTTCAGCGTCGAACCACTTGTAGCCAACTTTCAGGCCTTCGGTGTAATCGATGTCGAACGGCGGCAGCGTCCTGCCAGCCACCGGCTGCAAACCACTGCCGAAGACTTTCGGGTGCGGCAGATCGGTTTCCGTTTTGGCGAAGGTCATCGGAAGCTTGGCGGTTGGGTTCACGTCGCCGAATAGGATATTGGCTACTGCCTCACCGCCTCGAATGCCTGGATACCAGATCTCGATCGCCGCGCTCACGCGGCCAATCCACGGCATGGCGGCCGCCCCTCCGGTTTCGAGCACCACAATGGTATGCGGATTCGCGTTGGCAACCGCATCCACCAGCCGATCCTGATTATCGGGCAGTAACAGTGTGGCCAGGTCTTTCCCTTCGCTGGTGGGTTGATTGACGAACACGATGGCAGCCTCCGACGCTTTGGCCAGCGCCGCCGCGGCGGCGACGTCTGCCCCCAACTGGAATTCCACCTTGGCATGCGGCGCCTTGGCGCGAATAGCCTTGAGCGGTGAAGAGGGGAACCATACGGGCGGCCCTCCGAAGACGCTGCGCTCGCCACCAGGCGGATCGACTTGTGCAGATCCTCCGCCGGAAAGCACGCTCGTATCCGCGTGGGAGCCGATTACCGCGATCGATTTGATTGTGGCGGCGTTCAACGGAAGCTGCCGGTTCGCATTCTTCAGCAGCACCGAACTCTGCTCCGCGATCATCTGTGAGACTTCGGCCCCACGGAACGGATCTACCACCCTGCCCTTGGGCGGATCGTCCACAATCCCGGCGGCGAACTCCGTGCGCACGATGCGGTGCACCATGTCATTGAGCCGGGCCATCGAAACCTCACCGCCCGCAACCGCCCGTTTCAACCTCTCGCCGAAGTACTCATCGTTGGGTTCTTCATTATCGAGGCCCGCATTGGCCGCCTTCGCGACGCTGTGGGTGGCCCACCAGTCGGAGATTACAAAGCCTTTGAACCCCCATGTCTTCTTGAGCAGATCGCTTAACAGGTAGCGGTTCTCGCAAGCCCAGTCGCCGTTCAGCTTATTGTAGGAACACATCACCATGCCGGGCTGCCCTTCCATTACCGCGATCTCGTATGCCAGCAGGTCCGTTTCTCGCATACTGCGCCTGTCGAGCTTGACGTTCCCGATGTTTCGGCCGGTCTCCTGATCGTTAAATGCAAAGTGTTTCACATCGCCGACGATCTTCTGCTCCTGTAATCCCCGTACGAACTGGGCTACCATCTTGCCGGCGAGGATGGGGTCCTCCCCCAGGTACTCGAAGTTGCGTCCATTGCGCGGCTCGCGCGTGATGTCCATCCCCCCACCAAGCGAAGCGTTGTATTGCTGATCGCGCAGTTCGCGTCCAATCAAGGCGCCGTATTCGTGGGCCAGTTTCAAATCCCAGGTGGCTGCTTCCGCGACAGTCGATGGCAAGAGCGTTGAATAGCGTCCGCGCATGGCAGCCGATCGCACTCCCACCGCGGAATCGGCCAACTGCACAGACGGCAGTCCCAGACGAGCTATGCCCGGGATCCTTCCAGCGCCGCCGTTCGATCCGGGATCGGCCTCCTCGAAACCAGCGCCGTGCACCAGTGAAAGCTTCTCGTCGAGAGTCATTTGAGCGATGACCATATCGGCCCGCTGATCCGGTGGAAGACTTTTATCCATCCATGGACCCTTCGGAACCGCACTCGGTTTCTGCGCCAGTAGCGGAGCGAGGCAAACAACCGCCAGCAGGGCTACATGCTTCGCCGTATCAAGGCGCCATTTCGACATTGAATCCCTCTATCACCATCCGTGGCTTTTCGCCGCGTGTATCCCGATCCGCCAGCTCCGTCCGAATGGTCCGGCGTTCGCCTGGCATGAGCGCCACGTAATTGTCGCTGTAAATCGCGGGCAGAATGCGGTCGCCGCTGGGGTCGCGCACTACCTTCAGCCGCACCATAAGCGCCGGTTGGGCTGCCAGGTTGCGCAATTCGGTAGTTAACTGCCAGCGGACTCCGTTGTGTTCCACACGCGTAGCCGCTTCCAGTTTCACCTTGGGAAGTTCGCGCAGCGCGCGGAAGTTGTCCTCCTCCAAGCCCCGCCAGTAGAAATTCTCTGAGACCGTGCGGCCTCCGCGTGCCAGTTCCAACCTCAGGAAATGGACCGGGGTCAGCCCGGCCGGGTATTCCATCGGGAAGCACGAGGTGGTGCTGTCTTCCGGACTATCGAGGGGGGCTTCCTTCTTCCACACCACCGTCCCGTTCATATTCCGCAACTCGACCCGGGCCGTCAAACCGGTTGCCGCACTCCCAGTGTAATTGACCACTTCGATGGTCTGGGCCGTGGGGTTCCATTGGATGTGCAACGGCTCCGATCCTTTCTTGGCGCCAAAGTACCCGGCGGTCGGCTCGAAATAGTAGTCGTACGTCTGCCACACAAATGACGGCCAGGCGGGGTGGCTCATCCAAATCAACAGGCCCATGCGGTTCTTGCTCTGCGCTTCGAACATGGCGCGGTAGCCTTCATAGCTTGCGAATTGAGCCAGCGCCAGCCAGTCGGGGGCATCGACCGCGCCGCCGTAAGTCTGGTCCACGCGCTCGCGGAACCAAGAACCGCCTTGGGCACCGCCCGAAGTGAAATCGTGCAAGCCCCACACCGAACCCTGCGGCCACTGATCCGTCGCCGGCATCATCGCCTGCACGCTCTCCTGCGGCGGAACGTTGGGCATGCCCATCTCACTGTGAAACTTTGGCGTGGCGCGTTGTTCGAAATAGAAGGCCGGAGGCATCAGCCGGTAGGGTCCGTGTCCGCTCACCACCCCATCGGCCGAACTAGGGAAATAGTAAAGCTCCGGATGGAGTTCCGACACGATGCTGCGCATCCCGTCGTTCAACGCTTTCGGGGGGTAGGCCTCATTCCGCCCGCAGTAGAGCCCCATCGAAGGGTGATTGCGAATGCGCAGCACGGTGTCTCTCACGTTCCGCAGGAACATCTGGTTGTCATCCGGCTCCGGTCCGTCCGCCGGATTGGCCAGCCAGAAGTCCTGCCAGACCACGATTCCGTGCCGGTCGCACGCTTCATAGAACTCATCCTCGCCGATCTGTCCTACCCAGTTCCGGATCATGGTGAAGTTCATGTCGCGGTGGTAACGCACCGCCGCGTCGTACTCTCGCGCGCGGTACCGCAGCATCGATTCGCTGAAGCCCCAGTTCCCGCCCCGCGCCACAAAGCGCTTGCCGTTAATCCAGATTCGGAGGGCCCCACCGTCTTCGCTGTAGGTAAACTGACGCACACCCGCCTGGAGCGATGTGGCGTCCGAAACCTTCCCGCCGGCGGTATCGAATTGCAACGCGACCGCATAGAGGTTCGGCTCGCCGTATCCATTCGGCCACCACAATCGCGGGCTCCGCAGTTCCAGCGCCTGCTTCACGGTCTTCTCCGATGACGGCTCAACCGTCACCGCCTGTTCGAACGCCATTTCGCCGAAACGCCCGCGCAGCGTGCCACTGATGGGCCCGGCCGCATGGTTGTGCAAAGTCACGGTCACGCTGACCATCGCCGAAGTGACGTCCGGCAGCGGCAGCTTTGTGCTGACGAACGGGTTCTCGATGGTCACCGGTCCGATTGTGTTGAGGAACACTTTGTTCCAGATGCCCGTGTTGCGGCCACGGATGGTGGGCATCCAATCCCAGCCCACGGACGCGTGAAACGTAGGGTTGTCCGCACCTAGAGCGCCTCCGTTCTTGCCCGTGTTGTCGGAAGTCTTTTCATGCACGCTGCCCGGCGTGGTGTTCTTCTCTATTCTCACGGCGAGGGCATTCTTCTTCCCCGCGCGAATCCGCTCAGTCACGTCGAAACGGCCGCGCTGGAACGCGCCCTCGATCCGTCCTAACTTTTCGCCATTCAAAAAGACGTCCGCCTTCCAGTTGATGCCGTCGAAATTTAGCCAGGTGTGCTGACCCGCCGCAATGGCGGGGGCGGTGAATTCGTTGCGATACCAGAAGTCGGCGTAGAAGAAGGAGTCCGAGATCATCAACTGGTTATCGCCATAATTAGGATCTGGAACCGCGCCCGCGTTGTAGTAGCCGGCCAGCACGGTGCCGGGCACGGTAGCGACCAACCACTCCACATCGGAGAAGCCGGGCCGCGAGAGTGTTTCCCCATCCGCATGCACCCGCGAATCACGTTCCACTCGCCACGCGCCGCCCGACAAATCCAGGCGCCCACCGGCTCGTGGCGCGGGACTGGGCTTGGCGTGCGCCACCGGGCCGCCACGCCCGTAGACTTCCATTTCGCTGAGGATGTATGCTTCCGGCGATGCCGGCCTGGTCATGAGCACGCGCACGTAGCGGCCCTCGGCGGGCTGCCTCAGTTGGAACTTGTCTACCCGGGTGTCGCGCCCGGAGAACGTCTGCACAGCGCGCCAGTTAGCCGCATCATTGGATACTTGAACAGCGCCTTCCACCGCACGCCGGATCCAGTGCAAATCCACGCGGTCGAAGGTGCAGCGAGCTCCCAGGTCCACGTATACCCACTCACGGCCGATGCCGGCACTCATCCACGCGCTGGTGAAATCGAACGGACCGCCGGCTTCCACGTTGCGGTTCTGACGGAACAGGTCGATATCGGAAACGGTCCAGGTGCGCACGCCAGAGGCGCGAAACTCGACGCGGTACGCGCGGCTCTGAGAGGGTTGGCTGAACAGGATCGATCCCTTGAACCCCATTTCGGTGCGCCCGCTTCCCGAGACTCGGCCAAGTTCCTTCCACGTGCGTCCGTCATCGGAGCTGGAGATCAGGCACGTCCAGCCTTCAGCCGGGGACGAGCCGGCCTGCGCGGACGCAGCGATATCCATTCGATCTACCTGGGGAGCCGCTTCGCCACCCCGCAGCTCGATCTGGACCCACGCGGAAGCCCCGCGCAGCTCTACCGCGGTGAGCGGGTTGTGATCCAGCACCAGTTCCCGTTCGTGTTTTTGCAGAAAGCCCTGTTGGCTGGTCGCGACCGCCGCCCAGCGAGGCAGCTTCGTGTCCGTGATGCCGTCGGTGATCAATTGCGCCGTGAGGTTGTAGTCGTAACTGCTGGAGTGGTATGCCGGCCGATGCAGAGCCAGGTTGCGATACGTTGTGGCGTCTACGCGCAACACCGGCCCGAAATCTTCACGTGGGTCTCCGGGATAGACACCCACGCCGCGCGTGAAGGTTTGCGCATTCAGTGTAGCCGCCATGAGGCCCACCCACGCAATTCGTCGCATCACGACCTCGACGTCCAAGAGCACCGCTCTTGCACAAGTCCTCTAAACCAGACTAGCCTTTGCGCAGCGCCAGCACCGCGTTCAGCCCCCCGAAGGCGAACGAATTCGACAGCGCGTATTCCACCTGAGCCCGCCGTGCCTGATTCGGAATGATATCCAGGTCGCACTCCGGGTCGGGCTCGTTGAAGTTAGCGGTTGGCGGCAGCACCCCCTCGCGCAGAGCCAGCGTCGCGGCCAGGCACTCGAAAGCTGCGGCAGCGCCCAGCCCGTGGCCGTGCATCGATTTGGTAGAGCTCACCGCCAGCCGGTCCGCATGCGCCCCGAATACCGCTCGAATGGCAGCCGTTTCGGTAACATCGTTGGCGGGTGTCGCCGTTCCGTGAGCGTTAATATAGCCGATCTGTTCCGGAGCTAGTTGCGCATCCCGCAACGCCGCCCGCATGGCACGCGCCGCTCCCTCTGCCGAAGGTTGCGTGATGTGGCAGGCATCCGCCGACATTCCAAAACCCACCAGCTCCGCATGGATCTGCGCCCCGCGCGCCCGCGCCGCCTCGAGTGGTTCGAGTACCAACATCGCCGCACCTTCGCCTAGCACCATGCCGCGGCGGTCCTTCGAAAAGGGGCGGCAGGTATCGGGAGACACCACGCGCATAGCCTCCCAGGCTTTGAGAATCCCAAAGCTGAAAGGCGCTTCGCTGCCGCCGGTAATCGCCAGGTCGGTCATGCCGCTGCGAATCATCCAGCAGGCTTGTCCAATCGCGTGCGCCGCCGAAGAGCATGCCGTCGAAATGGTGAAGCTCGGGCCGGTGATGCCAAATTCCATGGAGATATGGCTCGCCCCGGCGTTGGCCATGGTCTTTGGAATGGTCAGCGGATGAACCCGATTGTGTCCAAATTTGTAAACCTCCTGGAACCCGATGTCTTCGGTGCTCTGACCTCCCACGCACGACCCAGTGATGATGGCGGCGGTTTCGCGCAGCTCCGGCGTCCACTCGATACCGGCGCCGGTCACGGCTTCGCGTGCCGCAATCACCGCAAACTGGGCGAAGCGGTCTATGAAGTCGGCGCGGCGGTCCTCAAAATACGGTCGATGGCTATAGCCGCGCACCTCGGCACCGTTTTGAAAACGAAGCTGGGAACAGTCCGTGGATTCGATTGGACCGATACCAGAACGTCCCTGGCAGAGTGACGCTGCAAACTCCGGTACGCTCCGGCCCAGAGCGGAAATGACGCCCATTCCTGTGATCGCGACGCGCCGCATTCGCTACTGGCTGGCTGCCGTATCGGCCGATTTGGCCGCCACCAGCTTCTCCACTCCCTCCACCATTTGGCGCACATTGCGCACGTGGCGAACTTCGTCGTCCGGAATCGAGATGTCGAACTCATTTTCCAGCGCGAAGAGGATTTCGACCGCGTCCATGGAATCGATGCCCAGTTGCTGGAACTCGCTGTCTATGGTCACCTGCTCGAGGGGAATTCGTTTGGAAGTGGCAATCACTTTGAGGACGCGTTCGCTCATGTCATCGGGCATATTAGTCGGCCTACCGTTTCAAACCCAAATCCCTGGTCGAGCAGCATTGGAACCAGGCGCCGGACGGCGTCGACGGTTACTCCGATATCCGGCTTGGGACGCAGCTCGCGTCCATCGTGCAAACACACAATGGCGCCATTCGAAGCACCACTGGCGACGCGGCGCACAACCGCGTCAGACTTCAGCTTCCAATCATAGCCGATTACCGTCCACATGACGCCCATCAGCTTCAGACGGCGCTGCGCCTCACCCACCCCGAACCAGCGCGCCCCATAGGGAGCGCGAAACCAGCGTGGCCGGACCCCGGCGTGTTCCTCAATGGCATCCTGCCCCAGCCGCAGTTCCTCTTCCATAAAACGCGCCGAGCGGAAGTAAAACCGCGGGTGGGAGTAGGTATGGTTCCCGATGGCATGACCCGCCTCGTGAACGGCGCGTGCGATCTCCGGCAAGCGCTCCACGTTGGCGCCGCACTGGAAAAACGTTGCCTTCAGGCCGTAGCGCGCCAGTATTTCCAGAATCTGTGGGGTACCTTCGCTGGGGCCGTCGTCGAAGGTGAGGGCCACTACTCGCCGGTCAGACGGGCCGCGCCACACCGACGGGCCGAAGACCCGCGCGGAGCGCCCGCGCACCGCCCACGCCAAAAACCCGGAAGCGGCGCACACGCCGACTCCGGCAGCCATTCCAAGGCCGAGCTGGCGCTGAGGATCCACGGACCTTCCATTGTAAGTTGACGGGGCATGCTTTAAGAAACCCGCCCAACCCTATTCAGTGGCAGTCTTAGCAGCAGCGGGGTTTGCCATCGGCGAACCCGCCGACAGCAGAAGTCTCTGCAACAGGGTGTTTGACGGCGAGTGCTGTTCGACGTAATCCACGCCGTCGGCCGTGAGGATCAAGTCGGAGTTGTCCTCCATGGTGACATAACCCTTCGAGCGCAAATACCAGGTGGTGAACTGCAAATACTCGCGGGGAAAGCTCATGCGCTTTTCCAGTTCGAGTACCGACACGCCCGGATGCGCCTCGTCTACGCGGCGCTGATTGTACAGGAGTGATAGAACGCCGAGTCGCCGATTGATCTCGCCCTCGATTCCATCCACGAAATCGCGCGATTCGAAGATGGCCATCGGCGCCTCTTGTTGCGATTGGTGACTGTCATCGTATGCGGCGCGCTGCTCGGGATCGTTTAGCACCTCAAAAGCCTTCTTCAACTGAAGAAATTTCTCCAGGTCGCCGGTTTGCTCGTTGTCCGGATGGAAGCGCGCGGCCATGATGCGATAGACTCTGCGAATCGTCTCGGCCTCGGCTCGCGGACTGATTTGCAGCGTTTCGTAATAATCGTCAATGCCCGGCCGCTTGGGGGCTCCTGGGATATCCTCAGTGAACTCCACGCCAATACCGAAGCCGTTTCCGCGACGAACGCAGTAGCGGACGACGCCCGTGCCGGCGGGTTCGCGCGACTCCGTTTCGATCGTGACCGCAGTGCCAGGCTCGATCGGCGTACCCGATTCCAAGCCGACTCCGGTTTTGGAGGAATCCTTGCCCTGCACCAGTAACGCTTGTTCGCGCCCTTGCGCATCCTTCCAGGTGACCAGGTAATTGGCGTTAATGCGCCGTCGTGGTTTGCTTCGTCCAGCCATTGCTGTAAAAAGGGTAGGGAAATCACCGGCAGTGTAACAATCCCTTCCTTAGTAAATGGCCGAATCGAAACCTAGGTTATCGTGCGGGTGTTCTGCAGGGGATGAGAGTGCGGCCCCTTCTCCGGATTAAGAGATTCTGGGAGGATTTGACATGCCCTAAGCCCCATCGGGACCGCAGTTCCATTCTGCCAGACCAGATCTGCCACGGAACAGAACCAAAAGTACTAGCTTTGGTAACGATCATTCGATAGTACTTGTTACTTGAAGACCCGCTTATAGAAGAAGTCCAGCCCGAAAAGCCCGTTCTCTTCGCGCTGCGCCAGCACAGAGAATTTTCTGCTCACCGACCATTCGACGCTTACCACTTGGGGGTTCGCGTTCGCCACGTTGGTTATGTAAGTGAATGTGATATCAGGAGTTACCTGCTGTTCCAAGGTCAGGCGCGCTTGCGGGTTGTTGGTGATCCCGGGCAGTGTGGGGTCGATGCGTACCTTACTGATTCCAAAGAATCGCTGCAAGCGCCCCGAGACTGGGCTCGAGATTACCTGGCCCAGTAGGGCGGATGCGGACTGTTGGAAAGGCTGTGGCGTGACGCTTTGCAGCACCAGCAGATTCGGATCGGTGGCGGGGGATTCGCCAGTCGCCAATAGCGCCACGATTTCGTTGAATTGGAGTGGCGGGTCGGATCGGGGGGTCACGTTGAGCCGGCTAAGCGGTCCGGTAACCGACAAGGTAATATCGATCCCTCGGGCCCTGGTCTCCAGATCGATGTCCAGGACCGGCTCGATTTTGACCGGATTAAAGAAGGAAATGGATCCCTGGTCGATGGTGTATTTTGTCCCGAAGAACAGGATTTGACCTTGGCTGATGTGAATGCGGCCCAGCAGCGCCGGGTTGGCCGGTGTACCCCGCAAGCGCAAGCTCGCGTCCGCCGTGATTCCCTGCGCTAGTGAGCTCTCAAGCTGTACGTCCGGCGACGCGTCGATGGTGACATCGAAGTTCAGCCCGTCGAGAAACCCGGCTTGGGAGGAAGGCGTGCGCACCGGCTCGGCGGACTTCGCCAGCAAAGAACTGAAGTCGGATTGCACGTTGAAGGTGGATCGCAGAATAGTGATGGTTCCCGAAAGCATGCTTCGCTTGGCGGTGCCGGTTAGGTTGAGGTTTGCGTTGGCCACCGTGCTAACACCTTCGGGATAGCGGAGCCGCACTCCCTCGGCGTCAGCGTGTATGCGGAAGGCCGGGTCGCCTCCGCCATAAGCGGCAAATCCCGTGAGCTGCACCTTACCGCCGCCGGTTTCACCTGCCAGATTCTGGATCGTGGCGCGGTCACCGGAGAACAGAATCACACCGTTGGCATTGGCCAAACCGTTGGGCAAGTCGGAGTAGCTGAGTGCTGCATTTTGCACTTCCAGGCGGCCCGTGACTTGCGGCATGTCGAGTGCGCCGCGTACGCCCGCATCCAGGTTCAACCTGCCGGAGGATGTCAGATCGTTGTCAAACTCATGTAGCAACGCCAGGTCGGCTTTCCCGTTGACCCGTAGGTCCAAGGAGGGCTTCTGCTGCAACATGAGCTTGCCTCCCACAGTCACGTCGGTGGACCGGCCAACCAGGTGGGCACTCTGAATCGTTACGGTTGAGTTTGTGATCGCGGCCACGATCGGTCCGGAATTGCGCAGCGCGAAGGAACTCGCTGTACCTGCGCCGTTGGTGGCATTGGGGCTCAACTCCAGGGTCGGGAGACGCAACTCCGCTTTCAGCAGCTCCGGCTTGCGCAAGGGGCCTTCGATCCGCAACTCCCCTTCGGCGAACCCGTCGACATTGGGGGACCCGCTCGATTTTGTGGGCGCCAGCCAGGCGCGGACCGCGGCCAAATCCACTCTCGAAAACGTGAACACGGCGTTGCCCGGGTAGTCTCCGTCCAGACGCCACTCGCCTTGGCCCTTCAGCATGGAGTCGGCCACGTCGGAATCAAGCGTAACGCGCAGCAGGGGTCCTTGAGAGTGAGCGGTGAAATGCGCGTCCCCAAGCCGCTGTCCGGTCAGTTGGAGCCCGCGGCCCGTGGCGTCGGCGTCGAGATCGACCAGGCGATAGCCCGCGGGCGAGACATCTACCGCGCCCTTGGCCGTAAACTGCAGGGTTCCCTTCATGTCCGGATGAGAGCTGTGCAGCACCTGGATCTGGTCGAGGGGCAATGCGTTGCTCTGCGCGTCGAGTCGCAGGCGCCCGGTGCGGAAGCTTTCGGGGGCGTGATCGAAGGCGCCGTCGAAGCGCACTTGTTTGACGCCCGCCGTGAGTTGTCCCGAGGAAACCTGCAAGCTACTGCCGGTAGAGTTGACATGGGCCGTGAGGCGATCGAACGTTTCGGATCGGATGGATCCTTTAGTTACCTCCAGGTCGCCGGTTGCTTCGGGATTCCCGATCGTGCCGGCGACTTGCCCCGTTACCGAAACCGTGCCCGTCGCAGGCAGTGTAGTTTGGTTCACCAGGCTGGCGAGGTCGCTCCACGGCGCGTTACGCACCGCACCGGTAGCCGTGATGGAACTGGTTTCGTCCGCCTGCCAGTTGTGTAATCCCAGGGCCGCTCGGAACTCGGCGCGCACCTTGCCGCAGGTCAGGACCGCATTTTCGAGGCGAACCATTTCGGGCGATGCCTGAACGCCGGCCTGGAGCGAATCGAAGATCTTGCCGCTATAAGCAAAGCGGTTCAAGCTGAGCCGCCCTGCGATTTGCGGATTTTCCGGCTTGCCCGTGACGGTGCCATCAAAGACAACGGCGCCATTCTCCAGCTTGATGGGCAGCGACGCGGAACTCTCTCCCAGAGCCGGCAGAAAATCCTCCAGGTCGCGGGATTCCAGGTGCACGCGTATTTCCCTTCCGATGGCGCCCGAAACCACGGCCCGCGAGGAGGGCAGGTTCAGGATCGAGGTACCCAGGTCCAATGTGCCGGCGCGCGCGTCGAATGTGGCGTTGATTTCCCCCCACACGGCCGGTCCTCCCGGCACGGGCGCAAGCGTGAGGTTGGCGGAGGCTCGGATATCATTGCTTTGCCGCAGCGAGCCCTCCAGCATTACTGGCCCCGAGATCAAGCTGTCCCATGGCAGCCGCTGCCGGCGATTGTACACCGCGACCACCCGCCGGGCCGGGAAACCGCTCAGCGTGCCCCCGACGCGGAAACGGTTGAAAGACTGGATCGATCCGTCCCCCTGAAAACTACCTCCCACCAGACCAAGCGACACGCCGTGGAAGTTAATATCTTGATCGCGCAGCGTCGCGGCAGCGACGTTGCCTGCCACCGGAATCCAGTCGCCCCCATCCGCGGCTTCACCAGCCAGGCGGATGCCGCTCAGGTCGATCCGCGCGGCGTCGGCCTTGAACACTCCCTCGGCACGAAAATTCCGGAAACGCACCGGATCCTCTCGGAAATCGACTGCGGACGCACGCAGTTTGCCGGTGACCGTATAGTTCGAGGACCCGGCCCAAGTGGCGTTGCCCGCCAATTGCACGCTGCCGCGTTGCAGATTTCGCAGCCGGAAGATGCGCGCCACATCCGGCACCGAAGCGCTGGCCTGATAGTTGAAATTGGCGTGGGGCGATACCAGGTCTTCCACCGCTCCGGAAAATTCGATGCGCGAATTGCCAGTAGCCAAGCGAGCCGAAGAGACGCCGATGCGGTTTCGTTCCAGGGTCACTTGCATTTGGACGCTGAGGGGTAGTGGCTCCGCACCCTTCCAGCGCACGCCGAGTGGATCGATGGCAATATCACCGCGGTAGAGCGGGCGGGCCGGATCATAGAGGAATTTCGCGTTGAGGTTGCGCCCGCTGGCGTCGAAGGGCGTCTGGCCGCGTGCTTCCACTTCGAACAGACCGTTCTGAATCTGAAAGCGGTCCACCGCCAGGTTCAACAGGGTCTCTACGGGCGAGCGCGCGGTCTTCGCTTTGATCTTCGGCTCCGGCACGTTGGTGTGGCCATCCGGGTACACAATCAGATAGATGTGCGGGTCTTTCACCTCGAAATACTGAATATCGATATCCCGGCGAAATGCGGAAACGATCTTCAACCCCACCGCTATTGTCGAGGCACGGAATAGCGGCGGCCGGTCCGCCGGTTCGTTGCCGTGCAGCGTTAACTGATCGACTTCCGCCCGGAGTTGCTTCCAATCGAAACGGAAGTTGCCCACCTCGGCGCGGCCACCTGTGGCCGTCTCGATGGTGCTGACGATACGCGCCCGAACCTTTTCGTGAAACCAGTCGCTTCGCAAAACCAGAATCACGCCCGCGAGACCCAGCACGACGATGGCTGCGAGCGATCCGAGAGCGACCCAGGCGATTCGCCGGCGGCTCACTGGAGTGCCTCCTCGTGGAAGACGATATCGGTGCGTTTACGCGTTTCTTGAAGCCAGAGGTCCACTTGCTCATCCGCCCGCTTGCCTGTGAGCGTCTCGTCAATCTTGTCGCGATAGTCTTCCAACGAAACGGTCTCACCCGGGTGAGCGGCCTGTGCTATGGGGCGGACCACCTTTTCGAAGTAGTCGCCGATTTCTTTCTCCGTGAGTTGGACGCCGGGGCGGAAGCGCACATCGACGAAACTCAAGAACGTAAGCTGCCACAGTAATTCGTCCTTCAAATCCTGCTCGGTGATGCCGGCGTCGTTTAGGGCCCGCTGAAACTCTTCGTCGTTGGGGAACTGGGTTTTCCGGAACTCGAGGAACGCCGGCGCGGCTGCGGCGGCCTCGGGCACCGAAAAGCGGGTGAGTTCCAACTCGCGCCGGATCAAGTTCTGTTCCACCAGGCGCTCTGCCGTGGCGTGTTTAGTAGCCGCGCTGAAATCGAGCTTTGACCCATTGAGGAATGCCGTCACGCGGATCTCGCGCACCACGTCTGCGGCGGTAATGACGCTGTTACCCACGGACACGGCGATCCGGTCGATAATCTCGGCGCGGGCGGCCACAACTGAGAGGAAGATGATGACCGCTTCCGCCAGCTTTACCGAGCCGTGACCAAAGGGAGCGGTGCTTTTCCTTCGACTAACGAATGGTATCTCTACTCTCAAAATGTTTGCCCTATGGAAAAGAAGAATTGAAAATGGCTCACGTTCTGCGCGACGCATTGGCTGGCGACTCCGGGTGGCGGAGAGCAGGGATTCACGCCCGCGTTGACCAGATCCTGCTGACTGCCCTTAAACCCAAAGAAGTTCGGCGGATTGATGCTGTAAGCCAGGTCCAACCGAACCGGACCAATGGGCGTGCGGTAGCGCAAACCAAAGCCGGCGGCATGGACCATATAGTCGAAATCCTGCAGATTCTTCTGATGCACGCGGAACGAAAAATTGCCCAGGCTGGAATAGACGTTACCCGCATCGTGAAACAACACGCCTCCCACATTGTCGCCGATCAAGGGAAAGCGCAGTTCCGTTTGATTGAAAAAGAGGGCCGTGCCGCCCAGCGGGAACCCGGTCTCGGTGTCGCGCGGGCCGGCCTGAAAGTCCGGGAACCCGCGGTTGGAGTTCGCGCCGCCCGCAAAAAATCGCTCCGGTAAGGGAATCGCGTCCAGCACATCGCCTTGGAAGTGGAAGGCGTGGATATCCCCAACTTCCGTGCTCCGCGCCAGAACTAGTTTCTTTCCAATGGGATGATAGGTGGAGTTGCGCGCCAGGAAGCGCACGAAATCTCTCTCCGAGCCAAAAAAGTGTTCCGCGAGGCCGATGTCCAGGGTGTTGTAGATACCTTTATGTGGGTCCAGCGGATCGTCACGCCGGTCCTGAATCAGGTTGCCCGATAGCTGCCCAAGCAGCACCGGCTGCGACAGCAAAGGAATCAATAGGGGATTGATCTTCAAGGTGGCTTGATCGATGCTCACGCGGCGGTATGTGTAGCGGTAAAGCAGTGTAGTGGCTTTGGTGAGGCGCTGCGAAAGCTGCGGCGAAATCTCTTCCCTCTTGTAAGTGAAGGTACGCACATCGCGCGATTGCTCGTACAGCGCGATGAATGAAAGGTTCAACTTGTCGTTGTTTCGGAAGCGCGGCCAGGAGTAGTTGAGCAGCGCCTGCTGTTCCAGAGTGGAGACGCGCGTCCGTAGGCTGAGACTGTGCGCGATTCCCCAAATGTTATTGCGGGTGATGTTGAACGAAACGCGGGGGGAAAACCCGGTGGCCCCCGCGGGTGCATCCAGACACGTCTGGCATCCTCCAATCCGCGCTAGTTCCGCGCCGAGTCCAACCGCCGCAGAGTAACGGTGGGCCTCATCGATCTGGAACAAAACGTACTTGGAAGGAGTATCGCCATCGGGGTCCTGAATAGCGGCGTTGATGCGCTCGAACACGCCGAGATCATATAGCCGGCGCTGCGTGTCGGCTATTGCTGTGGGCGACAGGGGATCGCCTGGATTCAGCCGTAATGCGCGGTTAACCAGCCCCGGGCGGGTCGCCCCCAGGCCCCCGACTAGCACCTGCCGGATAGTCTGTTGCGGTCCCTCATTGATAACGAAGCGCAGGTCGACTCGGTAGGATTGTTCCGCCGGCCGGGAACTCCATTCGAAGGTCACTTGCGGAAATCCGTTCCGGAAATAGCGAGCCAGAATGGTGTCACGATCCACTGCCACATTGAATTCACTGTAGGGCTGTCCGGCCACGGAGCTGAGGGTTGCAAGGATAGCGGCCTTATTCAGTTTCTGTATACCCTCCACAGTGAGGGTGCTAACGAAATACTGCGGACCCTCCTCGATCTGAATGAATACGCCAAGGTCATTCTTCCGGCCCTGGTAGTCGTCCTCCACGCGGTGCGTCACCTTCACGTCCCGAAAACCGTTGGACTGGTAAAGGCTGGTGATGGCGTTCTCGTCGTGTTTCAGGAGCGCTTCACTGTAGCGGCCATGACGGTACTGGAGGAACGAGGCGGTTTGCAAGAACATTCGCTCACGCATGGCATCGGTGGTGAAGTATTTATTGCCGGTGACATTCAGGGCCACCAACCTGTGCCGTTCCCCACGATTGATCAGGTAGTCGAGCGACGCCTGATCGTTCTCCACAGTCTGTTCTTTGAATTCGACATCGGACTCAAAGAATCCTTCCGACTGGAGGTAGTCCCGCAAGTTGCGCGCTCCTTCCACCAGCAGATCGTGATCCACCGCGTGCTCTTCATAGACCGGGACGTATTGCCGCAGCCTCTTCTGCGGGATGCGGGCGCCGATCGCGTTCACTTGGATGCGGGGGCCGGCATCGATCCGGAGCGTGGGTAAGGCTGTTTGCGTCTCGGCGTCGAAAGTCATCTGCTCCAGGATCACTTTGGCTTCGAGACGGTTCTGCTTCTGGTACAGCGATTCGACTCCATTGGTCCCTCGCCGCACGCGGTCTTGCGTCACAGGTTTCCAGGTATGCAATAACCAGCGGCGCCATTTGGTGGCGGCCACGATCCGGGTGGGATCCATCTTGAGGTCGCCAAGGAGCGTGGGCGTGCTGAAGCGGGCGCGCGGGCCGCTGTCCACTTCGAACCGGATGTGAACCTGCTGGTATTGGTCGTCGTAGTCGAAGATCGGGCGAATCGTGGGACGGTAGAGGCCATTGTTCAGTAGCAGGCGGCGCTGGCCCTCAATGGCCTGCTGCAGCTTGATTTCGGTATAGGGCTGTCCCAGCTCCAGTTGCGTGGCATTTTCGAGCTGGCCGGCATTGGGCGGATTAGAGATCTTACCCGCTACTTTGACGTTGCCGATGAACCAACTGTTCTTGGTAATAAAACGAATGATCACGCCGCCGTTATAGGTCTCTGCGTCCACCTGGATATCTGCGTAGCGTCCTGTGGCGAAGAGTCGGTCGATGCTCGTGCGAACGTCGGCCGCGCGCAGAGGCTGTCCGCGCTTCAGAGGAAGGATGGCAAAGAGTTCACTGGGTTCGAGTGGCTGATTCATCGGGTCGAACTGGATGTTCACCACGCTGAGCCCCTCGTACTTCTGCACTTGACCGTGGAGCGTCGGTGGCATAGCTCCCCAAGCCAGTAGCACAAGGAATAGGGCGAGCCGCGTGCGCACCACCACGATGATAACTCACGCGTCTGCACCAACCGGTTGCCGAAGACGTCGCGCCGGGTCGTGGTACAACTGCAAGAAATGAGCGATGTGAACCGCCGTACGTTTTCCGCTCGGCTGGATTGCCACTACCTGCTGCGGGCGCCCAACGTAGTCGATGCCGAAACCGCCCTTGTGGTGACACTACATGGATTCGGCGCCAATCCCGAAACCATGCTGACACTTACGGAAAGACTTTTCGAGGCAAAGCCCGTGGTCGCAGCCACGCAAGGCCCGAATCAGTTCTTTCTCGGGGAGAAGAACCGGGAGGTGGGCTTCGGTTGGATCACCAGTCGCCATCCCGCCGAATCCATCCGTCTACACCGCGACATGGTCTTGCATGTCTTGGCGGAGGCGGGTCGGGAGTTCGGCATCACTCCCGAGCGGCGTCTGCTGGCCGGGTTCTCCCAGGCGGTGAGCTTGAATTACCGGCTGGCCGCGACGTGCCCCGAGGCCGTCCGCGGCGTAATTGCCATTTGTGGCGGCATACCGAGCGATTGGGAAGAAGGCGACTACCAGCCGGTGAAAGCCGCGCTGCTCCACGTTGCCCGGCGCGAAGATGAATATTACCCGCCGAAGGTTACCGAGCAGTACCCGGCGCGGCTGCGCTTGCGCGCTTCCGATGTCGAATTCCATTTGCTCGATGGCGGCCACACGATGCCCTCTCAAGGCAATCTGGTGGTAGATCCGTGGATGCGGCGGATACTGTCATGACGGTCAAGAGTATTCGCGATGCAGTTCGCTTCTCCAGCGAGAAGATGACGAAGGCGAACCTGTTCGAGACCGATCGGATGTTCTGCGATGTTTACGGCCTCGATCCCGGCCAGGAGCAAAAAGTGCATGCTCATGATGGAGCCGACAAAGTTTACGTAGTGATAGAAGGCAGCGGCACTTTCACGATCGGTTCCGAAGAGCGTCGGCTCGGCCCTGAAGCGGTAGTGCTGGCTGCGTCCGGCGTCCCGCACGGCGTTCGCAACACGGCCGAAACGCGGCTGATGTTGCTGGTGTTCATGGCGCCGAATCCGAATGTGCGTCATTGAGCAGCGGTCAAAGGGAGCGGCGCCTTTCGCCGCTTTCCGAAATCACCCGAGCTTCCAGAGAATCTGCCGCAACATCCCCAACAGCACCGGCGCGTCGCTGGCGGTCAGGTTTAATCGGCGCACCATCCGCCGAACCTTCTCTTCCGTCGAAGCCGCAACCCGCGGATTCACGTACCCGCTGCGCCGCAAGGCATCGAGCAGCAGGGCCGTCACCTGTTCCGTCTCCGCGGCCGACGCGGCCCGGATTTTCCCTGGCCGTGCCACCGCGGCCTTGGCATCGCGCGCTAATTCGTAGAGGCATAACGCTACAGCCTGGCCCAGATTCATGGAAAGATCGGCGCTCACGGTCGGGACACGCATTAACCAATGACAGTGACTCAGATCCTCATTAGATAAGCCGAACTTCTCCGAGCCGAATAGCAGCGCCACCGGCCCTCCGGCCAGCGCCCGCCGAATCAGTAGGGCGCCGTATTCCAGTCGCCGGACGGAATGTTGCAACTCGCGATGTCCCACCGACGTGGTCCCCACCACCAGGCGGCAGTCGCCGACCGCCTCCGCCACCCCCGCGAACTCCTCGGCGGCTTGGAGCAGAGGCGCTGCGCCCACTGCCGAGCGCGCCTCCCGGAACGCCACATCGTATGGACTAACCACTCGTAAACGCGGGAAACCAAAGTTGGCCATGGCCCGGGCGGCAGCGCCGAGGTTGAGCGGGTTGCGGGTGGCTACCATGACCACGCGCAGGTTGGAACGGAGGTCGTCGCCGATGGTCTCATAGTAGCAATACGGGATTTGACATCGACCCCTGACTCCCGGTACCCTAAATAGTCTGTAATAGAGCTTTGGAGACGTGTGTCAATGAGTACTGAATTTCCCTCCAAGAATGGCGTCGAGCGCCACTGGCATGTCATCGACGCCGAGGGTGTAGTTTTGGGCAAGCTTGCTAGTAAAGCGGCTATGATCTTGATGGGCAAAACCAAACCCATCTACACGCCGTTCATCGATACGGGCGATCACGTGATCGTGATTAACGCCGACAAGGTCCGGGTTACTGGCCGTAAAGAAGAGGACAAAATTTATCGCCACTTCACCGGATACCCGGGAGGGTTGGTGGAGAAGAGCTTGAAGCGGGTGCGCGCCGAAAGACCCATCCGCATTATTGAGGACGCCATCCAGGGGATGCTTCCGAAAACCAAGATGGGCAAACAGATGTATCGGAAATTGCAGGTCTATGCGGGTGATCGCCATCCGCACGCGGCGCAGAAACCAGCCGTGCTGACCCTGAAATAGCGGAAGGGATTGTTCGTGGCAGCGACGATAGTTCAGTATTTGGGTACGGGTCGCCGGAAAAGATCGGTGGCTCGGGTGTTCTTAAGGCCGGGTAAGGGCGAGATTACCGTCAACGACCGGCCGTTTGATAATTTTTTCCCGACCGAAAGTTCGCGCGCGGTGGTGCGGCAGCCGTTACTGGCGACCGAGACGCTGGACAAGTTCGACGTCCTGATTCTCGCCGTCGGCGGCGGTGTGGCCGGTCAGGCGGGCGCGGCCCGATTGGGAATTGCACGGGCCTTGGTGGAGTTCAATACGGAGCTGCGGTCACGGTTGAAGAAGCTCGGCTTTCTGACCCGCGACCCACGCGCCCACGAGCGCAAGAAGTACGGGCAAAAAGGCGCTCGCAAGCGGTTCCAGTTCTCCAAACGGTAGGTTGTTCATGAGGCTCCGCAAGGATGTAGCAGTTGGTCCTTGGGAGCTTTATTCACGATTCACAGAAGGGGGAGACGTTCCCCCGGCCAGAGAAGCTTTCCGGGCGCAAATCTCGCTTTGGGCGCGCTCTGAAAGAAACAGGAGGTAGTTTGCCGGCAATCAGCATGAAGGAATTGCTCGAAGCAGGCGTTCATTTCGGGCACCAGACCAAGCGCTGGAATCCGAAGATGAAGGAATACATCTTCGGCGAACGCAATGGAATTTATATCATCGACCTGCAGAAGACGCTCAAGATGTTCAAGGATGCGGCGCGTTATGTAGGGGAGATGGCGGCGCAGGGCAAAACCGTACTTTTCGTTGGCACCAAACGGCAGGCGCAAGAGGCCATTGCCGAAGAGGCCAACCGTTGCAGTATGTATTACGTGAACCAGCGGTGGCTGGGCGGGTTGCTTACCAACATGCTCACCGTGCAGAAATCGATCAAGCGGTTGAAAGAGCTGGAGGCGATGTCGTCGGTCGAGGGCGGCTACGCGGGACGGCCCAAGAAGGAAATCATCCGGCTCGAGCGGGAACGCAAGCACCTGGATTCGAACCTGGCGGGGATCAAAGACATGCCAGGCCTGCCGGATATTTTGTTCGTGATCGATTCCAATAAAGAAGCCATCGCGGTGAAAGAAGCCAGGCGTCTGGGCATTCCGGTGGTGGCCATCGTGGACACCAACTGCGATCCGGACGAAGTGGATTACGTGATTCCGGGCAACGACGATGCGCTGCGGGCCATCCGGCTGTTTGCGAGTAAGATCGCCGACGCTGTGGTGGAAGGCCGTTCGCTCGCGTCGGAACAAGACTTCACGGTGGACAAGATTGTGACCGACGAGACTCCCGCGGAGCAGGGTATGGAGGAGTACACGGAGTACGTGGATGCCAAGGTTCTCAACGAGATCATGGCGGAAAGCCTGAGCCTGGAAGAAGAGCCTTCGGCTTCATCGCATCGCAAGGGTCCGGCATCGGAGACGGGGGAACCTGCATCAGAGCCGGCAGTGACCAGCGAGAGCGGACACTAGAGACAGGACCGCTCGTGGCCGTAAGAAGCGTCGGAGGAGCGTGGGGCTCCGGCACAGAACCGCGACCGTGAGGAAGCGGCAGGCGTCCCAGGTTAAAAGGATCAAGACGGTACTATGGCGGAAGTAACCGCAGCACTAGTGAAAGACCTGCGCGACCGGACGGGCGCAGGCATGATGGAATGCAAAAAGGCGCTGGTCGAGTCGAAAGGCGACGTCGGGGATGCGGAAGTGCTCTTGCGCAAATGGGGCATCGCTTCCGCCGGCAAGAAGGCTGCCCGTACCACTCGCCAGGGACTGATCGGCCACTACATCCACCACGGCGGCCAACTCGGCGTCTTGGTGGAGATTAATTGCGAGTCCGACTTTGTGGCGCGCACCGCCGATTTCATCGAACTGGTGCACGACGTTGCCATGCACATCGCCGCGGCAGATCCCCGTTTCATCCGGAAGGAAGACGTGTCGCCTGAGGTGCTCGATCAGGAACGAGACATCGCGCGCACTCGGGCCCTGGCTGAGGGCAAGCCCGAGAAGGTCGTCGAAAAGATTGTCGAAGGCCGACTGCAAAAGTTCTACGAAGAGGTTTGCCTTTTGGAGCAGCCCTTCGTGAAGGAAGCCACCCTGAGCGTCGGGCAGTTGGTAAAAACCAAAATTGCCAAGCTGCAGGAGAACATCACAATCGCCCGATTCGTGCGCTTCAAGGTGGGCGACGTGGCGGCGGTGGAAGCGGATGGCGACGCCGCAGCCGGCTCGTCTTCCTAAATGACCGGCTACAAGCGTATCCTGCTGAAGGTCAGCGGGGAAGCTTTGGCCGGAGGTGCGACGTTCGGTATCGATGCCGAGCGCGTGAAGGAGATGGCGCGGGAAGTCTCCGAAGTGTCGGCCGCCGGAGTCCAGGTGGGTGTGGTGGTAGGCGGCGGAAACATCTTTCGGGGAGTCGCCGCCGCGGCCCAGAAGATGGATCGCGTGACCGCCGATCACATGGGCATGCTGGCCACAGTGATCAATTCGCTGGCACTTTCCGATGCGCTCGAGCAGATGGGCATTCCCACCCGCGTGATGAGCGCCATCGAAATGCACCAGGTGGCCGAGCCATACATCCGGCGGCGGGCTATCCGGCACCTGGAAAAGGGCCGCATTGTGATTTTCGCGGCGGGCACTTCCAATCCCTATTTCTCGACGGACACCGCAGCTACCCTGCGTGCGCTCGAAATCAAGGCGGAGGTCATCGCCAAAGGGACACGCGTCGACGGCGTGTACGACAAGGACCCCCTCAAGTTCCCCGACGCGCGCAAATACAAGCAGATTACGTACCTGGAAGTGCTCTCGCAAGCGCTGGGAGTAATGGACGCAACCTCGATCGCCATGTGCCGCGATAACCGGCTGCCTATTATCGTTTTCAATCTGAACACGACTGGCAATATAATGCGTATGTCGATGGGCGAGCCCGTCGGAACTTTGATTCACTAGCCGGATTTTCGGAGAACCGCTTATGAAAACCGAACCACAGGCCGCACCGAGCGGGCAGACGTTCAACTCGGTAAAGGAAGTTGAGGGGAACATCAAGACGCGCATGGAGAAGGCTCTCGGCGATTTGCAGCACGAGATGGCCTCCATCCGCACCGGCCGCGCCTCGTTGGGAATTCTGGACCACATCCGGGTGGACTATTACGGGACGCCCACCCCGCTAAACCAGCTCGCCAACCTGCACGTTCCCGAGCCCTCCCTGATTACCGTTCAGCCCTGGGATGTCTCGCAGATCGGGCCCATCGAAAAGGCCATCCGCGTCTCCGATCTCGGACTGAATCCTGCCAACGATGGGAAGGTGATCCGGCTTCCGATTCCTCCCTTGACCGAGGAACGCCGCAAGGAACTCGTAAAGAAACTGCACGCTGCCGCCGAACACCACCGCGTCTCGGTGCGGAATGTCCGCCGGGATGGAAATGAGGCCGTCAAGAAGCTGTTCAAGGACAAGAAAATCACCGAGGATGACGAAAAGAAGGCCCACGACGACATCCAAAAGGTGACCGACGGCTACATGGACAAGATCGACCAGGCGTCCAAGACCAAAGAGAAAGAGATCCTGGAGATTAAGTAGGCCGTTAACGGAAGTTAGCCGTGGCAGTACGGTAGAATCTCATTCAAATGCCATGGTTCACCGTCCGGGTACCGGCCTCGAGCGCCAACCTCGGGCCCGGGTTCGATGCCCTGGGCCTCGCCTTGGGCGTATACCTGACATGCCGCTTCCGCAAGAGCGCCAAACTTCGCATTTGTGGTTCCGGGCGGGACGCGGACCGCATCTCACTCGGTCCGGATAACCTCATCTGGCAGACCGCGATGGCCGTGGCGCAGAGCCACCGTGCCGAGATGCCTCCCATCGAACTCGAAATCCACAACGAGATTCCGCTGGGCAAAGGCATGGGATCGAGCGCCGCGGCATTGACGGCAGGCGTGATCATCGCAGATCGGTTGCTGGAGTTGAACTGGAAGCCCCTGCGGGTGCTGGATGAAGCCGCCCGGCTGGAAGGGCACCCCGATAACGTGGCCGCGTGCATCCTGGGTTCGATCGTGGCCAGCGCCGTTGATTCCGGGGGCGTAGCGCGGGCCGTGCGGCTCGACCTGCCGCAGCGCTTCGGAGTCGGCATCGTGGTCCCGGATTTCGATTTGCCGACCACCATGTCACGATCGGTTTTGCCCACCTGCTACAGCAAGGAAGATGCGGTCTTCAATGTACAGCGGTCGGCCTTGCTGGTGGCGGCATTGGCCACGGGAACGATCGCGGCATTTCCGACTGCCCTCGAAGACCGTTTCCACCAGCCGTATCGAGTGCCGCTAGTGCCGGGGCTGGACGAGATCCTCAAGCTGCGCGCGCCCGGGCTTCTGGGATGCGCGTTGAGCGGCGCGGGTCCGTCCATTGTGGTGTTTTTTGAACGCGGCTACGAGGGCGTGTGCGACCTGGTGCGCCAGATCTTCCGGCTGCAGGGGCGCGACTCGGAGGTGTTGGTGACACACATCGCCGAGAAGGGATTCGAGCTGACGGAAGAGCCCGAGGGATGACCGTGCAACCCTTCGTCAATACATTCTTCGAGAAACGTTTGGAACAACTCTTCGATTTAGCCCAACGCGTGGAGGCAGCCTTCGCTGCAGCCGGACTGGATTACCGCGTCGTCGGTGGATTGGCTACTTATCTGTATGTCGAAGAAGCGGAACCGGATGCTGGCCGCTTGACCAAAGACATCGATATTGCAGTACGACGGGAGGATCTACCCGCCATCTCGAAAGCGGTGCAAAACTGTTGGACTCGAATATCGCCATGTAGCGCCAGTCGACATGTTGGTCCAAACCGGGCAACCGTCGGCGCGGCGCGCGGTGCACCTGGTTTTCACCGGCGAGAAAGTGTGACCGGAATATCCCGCGGCGACTCCCGATATGGGACCTGACCGTCGCATTCGGGGAATCCGCCTCGTTCCGCTGGAGCACCTGATCCGCATGAAGCTGACGAGTTTCCGTCTCAAGGACCAAGCCCACCTCAAAGACCTGGAAGAGGCTGGACTGCTTACGGCTGAGATGGAAGCGGATCTTCCTGAGATTCTGCTCGACAGATTGGCGCAAATCCGCGCTCACGAGTAGGTCAACGTCCGCTGAGGCCACCCCAAGCCGAAGACAGGTGGTAAGTCGCCGACGGTCCGATCATTTCCACTCTGCGGATCTTACCGTTTTCGATCAGGAACGCCTCGGTAACCAGCAGGCTGCCAGGCCGGTTAAAGCCCTTGAATGTGTATTTCCTGCCATCCGACAACGTGCCCGAGTTCACCGTGCCTTGATCGAACACCACGTGTGACCAGACCACCCCGCGCTCCGCGTCGACCAGCGGGTAGCGGCGATGGTGGATGTTCTGCACCACGAAGTAGTAGCCCAGTTTGAACTGCGACAGGCAATCCATGGAAAAACCGTTGACTTCGTCGGGAGATTGGCCGGGCGGCCGCGGAAGGTTGGTGGTGTGGGCCCCATTCTCGATTCGGTCACAGTCACTCGTGAACGGATAGGTGCCAGTGCCATTCACACCCTTGCCGTCATTCTTCTGCAGGCCGGAAAAGTAACCGTCGGTGACGGCGATCATCTCCTGGCGCGAGAGCCGCTGCGCCGGAGGAATCGACTTGAACCACATATCCTCGGGCTTATAGCCGGGCGCGTCCAGGGTGGCGATACCGGAAGGACCACCGTTGCCCTGCCGGTAGTAGACGCTCTCGATCTCCGTGATCCGGCCGAGCTGGACGCGCAGGCGCAGGCTCATCAGCAGCGGCGTGCCAGCTTCCCGCATGGTGCCCATCAAGGCCACCTGGCCGTTTTCCGGGTCAGCAAAGATGTGCTTGTAGTTGCCCGGGCCTTCCACGGTTTTCCAGAAACCGTCGCCAATGTCCATGGCCTGATCGTTTTCGGTGTACCTCACATCCGCGGAGAGCGGCAGGCGCTTGGGATCGTGCGCGGCCAACGCCCCGAGATATTGGTTGACCAGGTCCTCCAGGCAGGCACGGCTGCAGTTCAGCGGAATCGGTCCGGTGGAGGCATGCACGCCGGGAGCGAAGTAGGCTATCAACACGGCGGCCGCGACGCTTGCAATAGCGCCCAGAGCGACGAGGGAAGAGCGCCGAGATCTGTTCTTCATATCAAGGAGATTCTATCGCCGAAACGGATGAGATGCTATGGCTGGAGCGTCAGGGTGGCTGCTCCATCAGGGCCGGCGTAAATCAACTCGATCGAATGAATGCCCTGGATCTTGCCCCGGAACTGGAAGAAAATCAGGCCAGCCTGGGGAAGAGCGCGGACGCCCTCTGGCAGCGAGGCCTTTTGAACGCGCTGTGCCATCGCGCGCTGCACCTCGATGGGGACCGTTACCGGCGCTGGCGGCGTTTTGGCATCACCCTGCTCATTTCCGCTGCCGCCGAAAGTGGTCTTCGACTTAAATGCTGCCGGCGTGGGAGGCTCCCACTCCGGATCTCTTACCGACTGCACTACCAATCCATATGGCTGGCTGGGCAACGGAGTCTTCTTCCCGTTGAGACGGAGTGTAAAGTCGTTAGAGGATATCGTGACCCGCGCCCCCGGGGGGCCGAATAACCCGGCTTCAACCGCTACATAATCGTCCGTCGAGAGCGTCCCCTCCGGCGTGGGGACCGAGTGTCCCCGGAACTCGGCAGCAACCGTTGCCATCCCTGCCTGAGCCTGGGCCTGGTAGTCGGCCGGAGTCGCTCTAGGAGGCAAGCCCTTGGCTTCGATTGGCGCCTCCGCACCCCGGCTCTTTTGCACTTGCATCGAGAGGCAGGCAGAGGTAACAACGACGCCGATCCTCAACACGGGGGATAGTCGTATCACAGCTAAGAAGCTAGCATAGTCGAGGATCTATTCGCCCAGGACTCTGCCGCTGTTGCGGCAGTGGTAAGATCGTTGACCATGATCTCGAGGACTGCGATGGTCTTGGTAGCGGCCTGCGCCAGTTGGACGGGGACGTCTTCCACGCAGGCACAATCGCGCGATCCGCTGGTGGCCGATCCGCAGCACTACCACCTGGAGTTGGAGAACCAGTGGGTTCGGGTGATTCGCGGACGGATGGGACCGCGTGAGACGATGCCGATGCACCAGCACCCGTTGCCCGGGGCGGTGATCGTCTTCTTGACCGACCGGCACAACCGTCTCACATCTCCAGAAGGCGCCAGTCAGGAACTGCGCGATCACGCCGGAGACCTCATGTGGTCCGTTGCCAGTACCCATCGCAGCGAGAATCTCAGCGATACCGCATTCGAGGCTGTTCAAATCGAGCCCAGGAGGCGGGCAACCGGTACGCTGGAGACCCAGTTCACCGTGGGTAGGCGCGATGCGACCGTAGTGGATCCTCAGCATTATCATGTGGAGCTGGAGAACGAATATGTCCGCGTGATCCGCGTCAGCATCGGACCTCACGAAAAACTGCTCGTGCACGAGCATCCGCCAACGGGCGCCGTGCTGGTGCATTTGACCGATCAGGACATGCGGCTAACCCTCGCCGACGGCACGACCCGCGTTAGCCGTTACCCGGCGAAACAGGTCCGCTGGGTGGAACCCGGTACCGCACATCAAGACGAGAATCTCAGCGATACCCCTTTGCGATTCGTCCGGGTGGAATTGAAATTCGCCAAATGATCGTGGTACGCGCCGGCAGAACTCAAGTGATGATCCTCTGCGGGATCCTCGCGGCCGGGGCGCTGCTGATCCTCTACGCCCAAAAGACCGAGTCCATCCCGGCCGGCGGCGACATCATTCCGCTACGCCAGGTCCACGATCCTTACCCGGCCTTCAACGGCATCGGAATCGACCCGGAGAACAACCTGGTCGCCATGTCGGACGTGAATCGCAAGAGTCTCTTGAGCTACGCGCGCCTGGCGCAATCGAAGCCGAATGAGATCACGGCGCCCCAGCACCAGGTGATCGGGCCGCTGACCGACATCGGTTTCGTGGCTGGGATTCTCCTGGATTCTCAGCGAAGAGAAATCATCGCACTCAATAACGACATCGAAGACACCATGGTGGTGATGCCGTATGACGCTCAGGGCAACCAGGCGCCGAAGCGGATTCTCTCGGTCCCGCACCAGGCCTGGGGACTGGCCATGAGCCGCACTCGCGATGAGATTGGAATCACCGTGGAACTTCAAGAAGCAGTTGTGATTTACAAACGCGAAGCGCGCGGCGTGGAAGCGCCCATGCGCGTAATTCGGGGCCCTCACGCCGGGCTGGCCGATCCGCATGGCATTTTTTGGGACGAACGCTCCAATGAGATCGGAGTTGCCAACCACGGAAATTATCGAGGGCTCATGAAGGACGAGGGTGCCGGCTGTGTTCCGACCGGAACCGCAGAGCCGGAAGCCGGAGCCGTGCTTCCTCCCTCGATCACCATCTATTCCGGCGACGCGAAGGGAGATGCTACGCCACTGCGCACCATCCAAGGCGATCGGACGCTTTTGGATTTTCCCATGGGCCTGGCGGACGATCCCTTGAATGGCGAATTTGCGGTAGCCAACAATGGGGACAATTCTGTTCTGGTGTTTGCCCGCCGGGCGATCGGAAATGCCGTGCCGGTTCGAGTGATCATCGGCGCGAAGACGGGAATCGATCGGCCGATGGGCGTGGCTATCGACGCGGCCAACGGTGAAATCTGGGTGTCCAATTTTCTCGATCACTCGGCGCTGGTTTTCGATCGCACGGCCAACGGCAACCGGGCTCCCAAGCGCATCATTCGCACGGCTCCGGCTGGAACTCCGAGCCCCGGATTCGGGAACCCGCAAACGGTTGCCTACGATTCCAAGCGCGACCAGATCCTGGTTCCGAATTGAGTGGCGCAGCCGCGCATCGCGGCGTTCGCCCGGGCGGCGAACGGAACCATGGCTCCCGCGCGGGTGATCAGTGGCTCCGCCACGAAGATCTCGCGAACCATGCATGGCATCGCGTACGATCCAGCCCGCGACGAGATTTACGTTTCGAACGCGCTGGCCGACGCCGTGCTGGTGTTCCGCGGCAGCGCGAACGGGGCCGAACCTCCCGTGCGCATGATACGGGGACCATGCACCGGGCTGGTAAACCCGCACTCGGTTAGTCTCGACCTGGAGCATCGCGAATTACTCGTATCCAGTTTGAGCGCCCAAGCGATCGCGGTTTTCCCGATGGACGCGCAGGGCAACGTCACGCCGATTCGCTATATAAAAGGACCCAGGACGGGTCTCGGTCACACAGTGGGCTTGGGCGTGGATACCGAGACCAATGTATTGGTGGTGGCCAACGCCCGGGATATCTTGTTTTTCGACCGCACGGCAACCGGCAACGTTGCGCCCCTGGGCGAGATCCGCGGGGAGCACACGGGAATTCGCGACGAACCTTGGGAACTGCAAATTCACAAGAGCAAGATTTTCCTTGCGGCGTCGAACCATCTGCATGTGAATTTGTACAGCCAGGTAACGCTCAAGCCGGAGTACCGCGATGGCCGCGGCAAAGTTCCGGAAGACCCGTGGCTCAATCCGGAGCTAGGTTTCATCGGAGTGTGGAGCGTGCGCGACCGGGGCGACGTGCCGCCGCGCGCCAAGATTGGCGGCCCTTTCAGCCAATTACTGCATCCAACTGGCGTGGCGCTCAATGCCAAGGACGGCGAGATCTACGTAACCGATGGCATCCGCAACGGCCTGTTCTCGTTCCTGGTTCCCGACTTACTTCGCTAGCTTGAGAAAAGGGAGAAGTAAATGACACGTCTCTCCATCACTTTGGCGGCGACGGCCTTTTGCGTAAGCATCGTCCTGCTTGCCCAGACAAAACCATCGTCGCCCGAAACCACCAGCACAGCGCTCCACAAGATGATCGCGGCCAAAAAGAGCCGGAAGGAACTGGCCCAGTACGTCTTCGACACGCAGGGATGCAAACGCTGCCACACGGTGGGCGACAACGGGAAGTTGGGGTTCACTGAGACGGGAAAGCAACTGACCAACGGATTCGAAGGCTGCATCCGCATGCTGACGGCGATGAACGTGATCGCGCAGTTGCCCGCGAATCAACGGTCGGCGGACGAGAAGACGAAAGCGCAACGCTTCGACGAGTTTGGCTGCACGCTATGCCATAAGATCGTCCCGGGCAAGATGGGGCTTACCGCGCTAGGCACGAAACTCACGTATCTGCATTTGGGGTGCGCCGACGTGGAGAAGCTACTCGCTAGCAAATAGCGCAGCCCAGGCGTATATGATGGTGAACGCGACGAACATCAGGGTCAACACGATGTATCCGATCTTGATCCACCAGGCGGTCAGGTGTTGTTTCACATCGAAGATGAACTGCAGCGCAACCCGAATGCCCCAGAACACCGCGACATAGGCACAGAACCCGCGGGC
>DASZIV010000043.1:0-60780 GCA_035948775.1 Bryobacteraceae bacterium | reverse complement strand
CAGTTGGTATTTCCGCGCAATTTCACCGGCCGTAGAACCGGCATCCAGGGCGCGCATCGCGGCGATCTTCAGATCGCGGCTGTAAATGGTTCGGGCCAAATCCATTCCTCACTCCATTCAATGTATTTGGTCCTTAACTTTATGTCTCAGTTTTGGGGTTCACTCCATTAGACTCGTGTTCCAGACCTTCCTTTTGGCGGCAACACTATGCCCAGCGGCATTTGGCCAAGCCGCTGCCGAATATGGAATAGGAGCCGCGCGTGCCGTCACCATGACCGCTCCGGCTGCGAATCTCGGCAACGGCATCAAGGGCGTGTTCGACACTCTTAATAAGACCATTGAGCCTGACAAGGGGGCCGCATCTGGATCGGCTTCATCCGGCATGTTGTCGCCCAAGCCCCAACGATCTCCCCGGTCCAAGCAGGCCATCGGGCCGGCTGGGAGGAAGCCAACGGCGACAGCGGCGGCAGGAGCCGCGTACGAAGATCCCAAACAAATCCACGCGGGCATTGCGTATGACGAACTGGTCCGCCGCTTTGGGCCGCCATCCATGTCGATCATGGGAGAGACCGGCAGAAGCGCACTCTCCTATTCGAGCCGGAACAATCTGGTCCAGGTCGAAGTGGAAGACGGAAAGGTGATCTCGGTCGTGGGGGCGCAGTCCGAATAGACGCTCGTCACTGGCCTAGTCGTGGGTATTACGACGGAGTCAGGTGATCCCTGCAGGTTCGCGGACCCGGCGCTTTTGCGTCGTCGGGCTTGACAGGGAATTCCCCTTCAGATAGGTTACTTGGGAATATGCTCACCTTCCGATCGCGATTCTGTCCTGTATTTGTGTTGCTCCTTGCCGCTGCAACGGGGCGCGGGCAGCAGGCGTCGTCAGGCACGGATGCCCCTCAAATACTAGATGCAGATGGCGGCAAGATTCGCGTTGTAACGGTCGCCACCGGCCTGTTCCATCCGTGGAGCCTGGCGTTCCCCGACGCGCACACGATTTTGGTGAGCGAGCGTAACGGGCGACTGCGCATGATTCGCGATGGCGCTCTCCAGTCCGAACCGGTATGGACTTCGCCTTCGGCCACAGGAGAATCCGGCGATGCGCTGCACTTCCTGGCCATCCATCCGAAGTTCTCGCAGAATCAGTTGGTGTACGTCTCCTATCCGAAGCGCGATCAAGAGCGGGTCACACTGGCCGTGGCGCGCGGGCGGTTGAGCGGCTCGAAACTAACCGACGTTCAGGAGATTTTTGTCGCCGACGCCTGGGAGACGGGCGGCAATCTGGCGGGAAGAGTCTTCTTCACGCCGGACGGAATGTTGTATGTGACGGTCGGCGATCGCGACCGCCTGTGCTGTACGGGGACCGAAGACAACAGCCTCCGCATGAAGGCGCAGGCGCTGGATAACCACGTGGGAAAGACGCTCCGCCTGCGCGACGACGGAACCGTACCGCCGGATAATCCTTTCGTAGGACGCGCAGGAGCCAAAGCCGAGATCTTCAGCTACGGCCACCGAAACGGCTATGGCCTGGCGGTGAATCCGGAAACGGGCGAGTTGTGGCAGGCCGAGATTGGCCCGATGGGCGGAGACGAAGTGAACATCTTGCTACCGGGGCACAACTACGGCTGGCCGCTCGTATCGACGGGACGCAACTATACGGGCACGCTGGTTTCCGATCAGCCGTGGGCACGGCCTGGTATGGACAATCCGCGCATTCACTGGGTGCCGTCCATCAGCCCTTCGAGCATCATTTTCTATACCGGCGACAAGTTTCCACGATGGAAGAATAACTTGTTCGTCGGCTCGCTCACGCAGCAACAACTGATACGCATCGCTTTCCACCAGCGCTCGCAAGCTGAGCGGCGAGAAGGCCTGCTGGTGCCGCTGCATCAGCGCATTCGAGACGTCCAGCAGGGGCCGGACGGCTACATCTACGTAGCCACGGAGCGCGCGTCCCAAGGTAATACCGCCGATGGAAGCGTGCTGAGAATCGAGCCGGCGGATCAGTAACCGTTAGCCATAAGCGCATCGCCGTGCATCAATGACTCCGCACCGACAATCGACATGAAACTCCTGGCTAAATTCAACTTGATTCTAGGACTCGTCTTAGGCGCGGGACTGGCCATTGCGGCCGTAGTCTCGCATCAATTTCTGCAAAATGACGCCCGCGAAGAAGTGCTGCGACAGGCGCGGTTGATGATGGAAGCGATGCAATCGGCGCGCCAATACACCACCAAGCAGATCAAACCGCTGCTGGAGACCCAGCAGGAGCACCAGCGATCCTTCCTGCCGCAGACGGTTCCAGCGTTTGCCGCCACGGAGAACTTCGCCTATTTGCGGGCCAATTATTCGGATTACGCGTACAAAGAGGCCACGTTGAATCCGACCAATCCACGCGATCGAGCGGTCGATTGGGAGGCGGATATCATCAACATGTTTCGCAATCATCCGAGCGGGCCGAAGGACCTGGTGGGTGAGCGAGACACGCCCACCGGGCGATCCCTTTATCTAGCACGGCCGCTCGAAGCCGGGCCACCGTGCCTGGAATGCCACAGCGTGCCGCGTGCAGCGCCTGCAGCACTGGTGCGACGGTATGGGCCGAACAACGGATTCGGCTGGCAACTGAACGAAATTATAGGCGCGCAGATCGTGTCGGTGCCGATGGCCGTGCCCGAACGAATGGCAAACCAAGCGTTTCAAACGCTGGTGATCTATTTGGCGGCGGTTTTTCTAGCGAGCCTCATCTTGCTGGACCTGGTGCTCTTGCTTACGGTGGTGCGACCGTTGCGCAAGCTCTCGAGCATGGCCGACCAGATCAGCGTGGGGCAAATGGATATGCCGGAATTGCCAGTCCGCGGCAGGGACGAAATCGCTGTCCTGGCTGGATCGTTCAACCGGATGCGACGCAGCCTGGAACGGGCGCTGAAGATGCTCGGGTCTTAGAAAACCGAGCGAGCGGCGGCCAGGAAACGCTGGCGGTCAGCGGCAGCGGGGATCTCGTTAGCCAACGCATTCTGCAACTCCTCGGCACTACTGGCCGTGCGAGCCGCACGCGCGACTACCACCTTGGCGATGGGTCCAATGTAAGGAGCGAGAGCCTGCGCCAGGCGTTCCAGCACAGAGGGATCGAATGCCGCCTTTGGGGCGGGTGTGCGCCCAGGCATAGTCACGGTAGCGTCGGGTTCGGTTTTGACAGGCGGATTGGCTCTGAGAAACGTAGCGCGCTCCTTGGGATCGTCGATCTGCGCGGCCAGGGCCTGCCGGATTTCGGAAACAGTGCCGTAGCGGCGCGCGGCATCGGCAACCAGGCGCCTGGCGATGGGACCGAGGGCACGGGAAAGGCGGGCTTCCAAATCGACCAGTTCCGGCGTGGTAAAAGGGATGGCACTCGGAGAGACAGGAGCCTGGCTCGGTGTTTGGCCGATATTCCGGAGCGCGGCTTGGAATTCCAGAGCGGTCTGGAAGCGCAGGCCTGCTTCTTTCGCGAGCGCGCGCATGATGGCGGCGGACACAGTTTGGGGTACGAAGGGATTGACGGTGGCGGGGTCGGGCGGCAGGAAACTGAGCTGAGCATTCATGAGGGCGTGCTCGGACTCGCCTTGGATGGGGCGGCGGCCGGTGACCATCTCGTAAAACGTGAGGCCCAGGGAGTAAATATCGGAACGCGCGTCGGCTTCACCGGTACGGATCTGCTCCGGCGACATGTAGGCCAGGGTTCCCACGGCTCGGCCCGTGCCGGTGAGGCGCTGCCCACCCGCGGCGCGTGCGATGCCGAAATCCGTGAGCTTGACGACGCCGCCGGCGGCAATCAGGATGTTGGCGGGTTTGATATCGCGGTGAATCACGCCGCGCTCGTGCGCGAACGCCAACGCCGCCAGGACCTGGTCGATGTAGTGGACGGCGGTGCGGACCTCCAGGGCTCCCTGGCGCAGCGGCTCTTCGAGGCTGACGCCTTCCACCAGTTCCAGGATCATGACGAGGCGGCCTTCGATGCGCAGGGCCGTGTGCAGAGTCGCGATGTTGGGATGCTGCAGGCTGGCATGCACCTTGATCTCGCGGAGAAACCGGTCGGCTAGCGCGGGATCCTCATCGAGATCGGGCAGCACAACCTTCATGGCTTCCTCGCGGTCCGTGAGCAGGCTGCGCACGCGGAACACCTTACCCATTCCGCCTCGGCCCAGGACACCGGTGACCTGATAATCGCCGAGAATATCGCCAATTTGAATGGGCATTAATATGACTGTAACGCGAACCTACCGGAACCATTCGGATGTTAAGCCGCAGTATCCGGTTCCACGGAGCGCTTAAATGCGAGGATCTTCGCGGTGAATACGTAGACCGGCTCGCGATTTTGGTTAAACATCGTACTTCTGACGGTCACCACAGCTTGATTGGGTTTCGAGCGCGAAGGTGTTATAGCGACGATCTCGCTCTCGACTTGCACTGTGTCGCCGGGACGCGTGGGCTTGGGCCATGAGATTTCCCCACCCAAACCCACGATGCCGTGAGCGAACGGCAACCCGCCGGTTACCAGGAGTCGCATGGCTACGGCGGCCGTGTGCCAACCGCTGGCGGCCAACCCCTGGAACAGACTGGCGTCGGCTGCGGCGTTGTCCAAGTGGAAGTGTTGCGGATCAAACTCCGCTGCGAAGGCCTTGATGCGGCTTTCGTCCATCGTGTAGGAGCCAGAGGTGAAGCGTTGGCCTACGTGTAAGTCTTCGAGGAATAGCAGTTCGAAAAGTTCGTTGGACTGATTCATCGGTACTATTTGGCCGTACCAGACAAAATGCCGGCCAGTTCGTCAGCTCTCTGCGATCCTACCACCAGCTTCTCACCGTTCGCGAGAGTTAAACGAATCCCGTGAGTGCCGCCGGCGAGGTAGGCTTGTCCCTCACGAGTGGAACGAACTCCGTAACCGCCGTAGTCGCGTGCCGGATCATAAGTGACGCTTTCAACCGACACGATGGCATCGAATGGAACGCGACGCGAACGCCAGAAGCCACGCAGGGAGACGATCAGCGCCCCCTTCTGGACCTCGGTAACCAATCGAACAGTGATTAGCCGAAGGTAGATGATCCAGAGAAATATCGTCCAACCGATGATGTTCCCGTTAGACATCGGCAGCTTGCCCCAAGCATGGCCGAGAACCACCTGCCAGATGAGGAGGCCAGACATGCAGAGCGGTGGTACTGCAAGCGCAACCCCCACGCGGCTCAGCGGCAAACGCTGCACTTCGCGGAATACTGGCTGGCTATCGGAGGAGGCCAATGGTGTATTGGAGCGCCGCGTACTGGCTTTGATAATCGTATTTTGCACTGAGATTTTCCAGCTCAGCTTGCGTCACGTTCAACTGGGCCTGCGTTAACTCGACGATGGAGGACAGACCTAGATCGTATCGCCCTTGCGCGAGTTGGAGAGCGAGAGTGGCCTGCCGCAAAAACTGGCCGGTAACATCAATCCGCTGGTACGCGTCATTGGCGCTGGCCCAAGCCATGCGAACGTCGCGGCTGACCTGTTGCTGCTGGTCGCGCAGCCGCTGATCGGATTCCATGGCGCGCTGGTACGCTGCTTCTCGGCGGGCCGTGAACAAATGCCCGTTAAAGATCGGAACACTGATATTTACGCCGATGCCCTCATATTCCGAAGGGATCGGAGCGTTGGGAGGCGTGTGAAGGTAAGGGGTGTATCCCCCAACCGCGACCGCGCTGACCGTAGGCCGCGATAGATCCTTTTCAGCATCGGCGAATTTGTAGGCGGCATCCCGTGAAGAGACCAACGCCGCGACTTCCGGGCGGCTGCTAACGGCTTGTGCGACCAGCGGGTCGGCCGCGGCGGGCGGCGCGGGAGGCAAGGGCTCGTCGGCAAGCTGGTAGTTGGCGGGCTGGTCAGATCCGAGAGCCCTGCCCAGTTCAGCCAGCGCGGTTTGCACGCTGTCCTGCGCCCGAAGCAGTAACAGCTTCGCCTCTGACACGTTGACGTCCGCGAAGCTGGCATCGAGCTGCGACCGTAGATTGTTCCTTGCCAGCTCCGTCACCTGGTTGCTTAAGAGCTGTCGCGCGGCGACCGTTTGCTCTGCTACTTTTACCACCGCCTGGGCGTGCAGCACATCGAAATAGGAGCGATTTACGTCCAGCAGAACGGTATACCGCGTCGCTTGCGAATTCTGCGTTGCCGCAGCCGATTGCAAACGCGCGCTGGCGACTAAGTTCGAAGTACGGCCGGAATCGGTGATTAGCTGGCGGATGACAAGCCCTTGACCCTCGCGATTGAACAAACGGGAAGCCGTCAAATCACCCGCTCCGATGCGCGACAAATTGTTGCCCTGCGATCCAGTCACATCTCCGGTCACATTTGGAAAATACGGAGCGCGGTTGATGGCCACCTGCTGGACGGAGTAGTTCACTTCGTTGAGAGCCGCTTGAATTTGTGGATGGCTCTTGATGGCCAACGCTTCGGCCTGCTGGAGTGTCAAGGTGGGCGGCGTCTGTGCGGCGAGTGTGACGGGTACTGCCGTCCAGAGTATGGTACGGCTAAGATTGCGGAACATTCCTTTGCTTCCTCCCATAAACCAATAGATACGCTGCCGGCACGATAAATACCGTAAGTATTACCGACGAAGTGAGGCCGCCAATGATCGCGCGGGCCATGGGAGTGTACTGCTCACCACCTTCACCCAGCTTCATTGCCATGGGGATCATTCCAATAATCGTCGCGAGCGACGTCATCAGGATCGGCCGTAAGCGCACCCGGCATGCTGTAATCACGGCATCGGCAACGGACAAGCCTTGTTCCTCCAACTTGTGCGCAAAATCCACAATCAAGATGCTGTTGGAATCAGCGATACCGATCAGCATCAGCACGCCCATCAGTGACATCACGTTGAGAGTGGTGTGGGTGAGCGGCAGTATGATGAGCACGCCCACGAACCCCATCGGAATCGCCAGCATGATCAGGAAAGGATCGATGAAGGAGCGGAACTGCGCGATCAGGATGAGGAACAAGAGTATGAATGAAATTCCGAATCCGACAGCGAAGCTCTTGAACGAGGCATTCATACCCTCCACCATGCCGCGCAGGTTGACGCGGATGTTAGAAGGCAGTTTCGCATCCACGATGGTGCGCTGAATCGCGCTGGTCAGCTTGCCCAGATCCTCGCCGGAAGGAGTGACATAGATATCTACTACCCGCTGAATCTGGTAGTGATCGATCTCGGTAGGTGATTGGAGTTTCTCGAGCGACACCACGGAATCGAGCGTGGTGGGCCTCGTCAGGTTGGGCGCGCGTAGCGGAATCTGCTTCAAATCGACCAGGTTGTGAATGGAAGCCTTGCCGTGCTCGGCATACTGTACGGTTAAGAAGTAGTCATTGCCGGTCTGATAGTCGACCCAATAGTTCGGCGCAATCATGGTATTCGAATTGAGCGCCGTGATTACGTTATCCACGATGTCTTTTTGTGTCAGCCCCAGTTCGGCGGCGTGAACTCGATCGACATTCAGGCGGATGGCTGGATAGTTCATGTCCTGTGGGATGTAGATCTCTCCCACGCCGGGAAGCTTTCGGATGCGGCGCGCTAACTCTTGAGCCACGTCGTAGGTGGTTCCCAAGTCGCGAGTATTGACCTGAACATCGATCGGCGCGGGCATGCCCGAATTGAGAATGGCGTCTACCATGGACCCGCTTTGGAAGAATGCGCGGACATCCGGGAACTGCGCGGTCAGCGCCTCTTTCACGCGGTCCATATAGACGAGGCTGCTGATGCTGTGATTGTCGTTCAGAGCCGCCTGAACGGTGGCCGTATACTGCCCGGCATTGGTCGTGTACAGCGAGGAAAAATCGTTGACTACGCCGATGTTGGAAACGATCATCCTTAGATCGCGTGGCGGCACCGTCTGTCGGATCAGATTCTCGATCTTCGCCACGTATTGATCGGTAACTTCAATCCGGGTTCCGGTAGGCACTTTAACGTTGAGTGTGAATTGCCCGGCATCAGTTTGCGGGAAGAAGGCACGACCAAGGAACGGATAGATCGCCAGGCTCGCGAAGAAGATGCACAACAACCCAGCCAGCGTCAGGGCGGGGCGCTTCAACGCTCGCCGCACCGCGCGTTCGTAGAGATCGAGCAGGCGATTGAACATTCCATTGAACCAGGCATTGAAGCGCCCGCCCAAAGATCGAGCTTCATGCGCCTGGGAGCCATGCTCGTGATGGAAACCCTTGAGGAACTTGGAGCAAAATAGCGGGATAACAGTCATCGCCACGACGAACGAAGCCAGCAACGACAGGCAAAAGGCCAGGGCCAGCGACGAGAACAGAAATTTGCTTACGCCCACCAGCAACGTTACTGGGAAGAAATCGACCACATCCACGAGCGTCGCGGCTAATACCGCGAGATTCACCTCCGCTCCACCCTCCTGAGCGGCAACCACGGGCGAGGATCCCATCTCCAGATGGCGATAGATGTTTTCGAGCGAGATGACGGAGTTGTCGATGACCCTTGAGAAAGCCAGTGCCAGCCCACCCAGGATCATGGTGTTCACCGTGCTACCCAGCATGTAGAGGATGACGAATGTCGCGAGCGCTGAAATGGGTATCGAGAGCAAAACCGCGAACGTGGCACGCATGCTTCCGAGGAAGATCAGGATCATCAGGCTGGTCAGCACCAGACCGATGACACCCTCGTGAAGTACCGTCTGCAGAGCTTGCTTAACGAAAACAGACTGGTCGAAGACGATGCTGGTTTTCAGCTGCCGGGGCAGATCAAACAGATGGGCAGTGAGATTGCGGACGTCATCCACCACCTGCACGGTGTTGGTATCGCCGCCCTGCTTCATGATGGGAATGTAGGCGGACTTTTGGCCGTCGATGCGAACGATGTTGTACTGAAGCTGGCTCGCGTCCTTAGCCTCGCCCACATCGCCGACGGAGACCCAATTCGTACCCACAGTCTTCAAAGGAATGTCGTTCAGGTCCTTGACGTCTTTGACCAGGCTGTTGGAGTAGACGTAATAATCGTTCGGGCCGATCTTGACGTCGCCGGCCGGCAGGATCAGGTTGCTGTCATTGACCGCACCCACCACATCCATCACGCTTAACTGTCGCGAAAGCAACTTGTAGGGATCGACGTAGATCATGGCCTGGCGATACTTGCCGCCGAACACGCCAGGAATTTCCGCGCCTTTGACTACCGCGATCTGGTTGCGGATTTGGAATTGCGCCAAATCGTGGAGCTGGGTTTCGTTGAGTCCTTCCCCCTTGACGGTGACCAGGCAGACCGGAAGGCTGGAAGCATCGAACTTGAGCACGACGGGAGGAAGCGTTCCCGGCGGCAAGCGTTTCAGATCGGCCAGAGCAAGGTTGGATAGCTGCGTGACGTCGGCATCGGCATTCGTTCCAGGCTGAAAAAACACTTTGATCATGCTGACACCCAGCAGCGATCGTGATTCCATATGGTCGATGCCGGAGGCGAGCGTAAAGAAACGCTCCAACGGATTCGTGATATCGGTCTCGACATCCTCGGGAGGCATGCCCGAATAAAACGTTGCCACGATCACTTCGGGCATGTTGATGGCGGGGAAGAGATCCACTGGCATGCGCGCCAGGCTGGTGATCCCAATGACCGCCAGCGCCAGGCAAATGACCACAATGAAGTAAGGATTGCGAATGGAGAATCGTGGCATCGAGTTATTCCGCGGTTGCGGGCCTCCTTCGATACACCAGTAGATAAGCGGCCGGGACAATGAACACGGTAAGCAGCACCGACGAAGCAAGGCCGCCGATGATGGCGCGGGCCAGCGGCGCGTATTGTTCGCTGCCGGTACCCATCTTCAAAGCCATTGGAACCATCCCGATGATGGTGGCAAGCGAAGTCATCAAAATCGGACGCAGGCGAACGCGGCAGGAAGTGATGACCGCGTCTTCGACGGAGCGGCCTTGCTCCTCAAGGCGATGCGCGAATTCGACGATGAGGATGCTATTGGAGGCAGCCACGCCGACCAGCATGAGAATCCCCATCAGCGACATCACGTTCAGCGTGGTATGCGTAAGCGGCAGGATTGCCAGCACGCCGATGAATCCCATCGGAATCGCGAGCATGATGAGGAAGGGATCTTTGAAAGAGCGGAATTGCGCAACCAGAATCAGGAAGAGCAGAACCACGGACAGGGACAACCCAATCGCGAAACTGGTGAAGGACTCGCGCATGGCCTGCACCATGCCGCGGAGGTTGACCCGAACGCCTGCCGGAAGCTTCTGAGCCGCCAATAAGGTTCGGATTTCACCGGAGACTTTGCCTAAATCCTCACCCGACGGAGTTACATATACGTCGGCAACCCGCTGAATTTGATAGTGGTCAATTTCGGTGGGTGACTGCACGAAATCCAAACTGGCGACACTGCCCAGTGTGGTGACTGGCCGAGCACCGCCAACCACGTGAAATTGGTGATCTGCCTGCGGCCCGGGCCGGCCCGTGCTCGCCCGTTGCCGCAGTGGGATTTGCCCCAAGTCGACAAAATTGTGAATGGCCTGTTGGCCGCTCTCGTAATACTGGACCGTCAAGAAATAGTCATTGCCAGTTTGATGATCCACCCAGTAGTTGGGCGCGATCATGGTGTTTGAGTTCAACGCCGTAATGACGTTGTCCACTATCTCTTTCTGCGTGAGCCCGAGCTCCGCCGCGTGGACGCGATCGACTTTGAGACGAAGGGCGGGATAGTTCATGTCCTGCGGCACGTAGACTTCCCCAATGCCCGACAATTTATGAATTTCCTTCGCCAGGCTTTCGGCGGCGTCGTAAGTCGTGTTCAGATCGCGGCTGCTGACCTGAACGTCGATAGGCGCGGGGGCGCCCATATTCAGGATTGCGTCCACCATGGAGCCGCTGGAGAAAAACGTGCGGAGGTCCGGGTACCGGCGGGTGATTTCCCGGCGCATGCGATTCATATATTCGAAACTGCTCAGGCGGTGAGAGTCGTTCAAAGCCACCTGAATCGTCGCGGTATATGGCCCGGCGTTGGTCGTGTAAAGAGCGGAAAAATCCGGCACAATCCCGATGTTGGAAACCACCATTTTGAAATCGCCCGGATCGACCACACTCCGGACCAGATTTTCAATCTTCGCGACGTAATCGTCGGTAGCTTCGATGCGGGTGCCGGTAGGCACCTTGAGATTGATGGTGAATTGGCCGGCATCGGTTTGCGGAAAGAACGCCACGCCTAGCAAGGGATAAATCGCAAGACTCGCAACGAACATTCCGGTAAGAAGAGCGATCGTCAGAACCGGATGGCGGAGAGCGCGCCGCACCCAGCGCTCATAGAGATCGAGCAGGCGCGTGAACTGGCGGTTGAACCACGCGTTGAAACCGCTGGTTCCATGGGAATGCTGAAAGCCTTTGAGGAATCGAGCGCAGAATAGGGGAATCGCGGTCATCGCCACAAAGTACGAAGCGAACAGTGAAATGGCAACGGCCAACGCCAGGGCGGAGAACAAGAACTTGCTGACCCCATACAGAAAGGTGACCGGGAAGAACACCACTACCGTAGTGAGGGTGGCCGCCAAGACGGCGAGACTGACTTCGCTGCCGCCTTGTACCGCGGCTGATTCGGGCGACGCGCCCATTTCCAGGTGCCGGTAGATATTTTCGAGGGCGATCACGGAGTTATCGATCACGCGGGAAAACGCCAGCGCCAGGCCGCCAAGAATCATGGTGTTGATGGTGCTGCCCCAGAAGTACAGAACGACAAATGTGGCCAGGGCGGAGAGCGGAATCGAGAGGAATACGGCTACCGTAGCACGCAAGCTGCCCAGAAAAACCAGAATCATCAGACTGGTCAGCGCGAGTCCGATGAGGCCCTCATGCAGAAGTGTCTGAATCGCTTCTTTCACGAACACCGATTGATCGAACACCACACCGGCGCGAAGCTGGGCCGGGATGTCGAACAATTTGCCGAGCATATCGCGGATACCGCTGACCACCTGGATGGTGTTGGTGTCGCCGCCCTGCTTCATGATTGGCAGGTACACCGAGCGCTGCCCATCCACGCGAACAATGTTGTACTGGATTTGATTGGCGTCCTTGGCTTCGCCGATATCTCCGATGGAAACCCAGCTCTGTCCTTTGGTCTTAATAGGAACCTGATTCAGGTCCGAAACTTTCTTCACCAGGCTGTTGGAGTAGACGTAATAGTCGAACGGACCCATCTTGACATCGCCAGCCGGCAGAATCAGGTTGCTTTGGTTTAGGGCATCCACCACGTCCATGAGGCTGAGTTGCCGCGAGAGCAGTTTGTAGGGGTCCACATACACCATGGCCTGGCGATACTTTCCACCGAAAGGCGGCGGGATCTCCGCGCCCTTGACCACAGCGATTTGATTGCGAATGGTGAATTGGCCGATGTCGTGGAGCTGAGTCTGCGATAGTCCTTCGCCTTTCAGCGTGACCAGGCAGACGGGCAGGCTGGAGGCGTCGAACTTCAAAACGACGGGTGGCAAAGTGCCCGGCGGCAGGCGCTTCAAATCGGCCAGAGCGAGATTGGAAAGTTCTGTGACATCCGCGTCGGCGTCGGTGCCGGGCTGGAAATACACCTTGATCATGCTGACACCCAGTAGCGATCGCGATTCCATGTGATCGATGCCGGAAGCCAGCGTAAAGAATCGCTCCAGAGGATTCGTAATATCGGTCTCGATATCCTGCGGCGGCATTCCGGAATAGAACGTCGCCACCACGACTTCGGGAAGATTGATCGGCGGAAACAGATCCACGGGCATCCTCGCCAGGCTGGTGGCACCGATCACTAGCAGCGCAAGGCAAATCACTACGATGAAGTAAGGATTACGGATGGAAAAACCGGCCACGGTGCTAGTTCTGATCGTCCTGGCCCTGATATTGGACCAGTTCGATGACCTTAGTTCGTACTTCTTCTCCCGGCTTCAAACTGCTGCGATCGCTCACCACCACCATCTCGCCTCCGTGCAAGCCGGAGACCACTTCCGCGTCGGTGGCGGTTTGGATGCCAAGGGCAATTTTCCGGCGCTCGATCTTATTGAGCGGGTCCACGATGTAAACCGACGTCTGCCCGTCCTCCTGATTTACTGCTTGCAGCGGGACCGCGACGGCCTGTCTTTTCTGTTCGAGCGTGATGGTAGCTTCCGCATACATGCCCGGAAGAAGTACGCGGCTCGGATTCAACACCTCGACTTCGGTGTGCATCGTGCGCGTATCTTCCCGAACATCCGCGGAGAATCGCTTGACTGTGCCGGGGAACGTTCGGTCGAGTGACGGTACGTTGACTTTCACCGGCTGCCCAAGTCGAATGTAGTGCACGTAGGATTCCGGCACGGGAATGACCAGCCGGAAAACGTCATCTTGGGAAAGGCGGACCAACGGCATGGCTTGGGTGCTGGAGTTTGTGCCCGCCTGCAGCAGGGTTCCCAGATTCGCGTAGCGCTGTGTCACCACGCCCGCAAACGGTGCGGTGATCTTGGAGTAATCGAAGAGCACCTGGTCATGCTCCCGCTTCGCTCTTGCCGCTTCGAGCTGGCTCTCCGCTGATTGCAGGTTCGACTGGGCCGCCTCCACTTGCGCCGCCGACGCCAAAGCCTTGCCTTGCGACTCGTCCACTTCTTGCTGCGCTACCAGCCCAGGCCGTGATTTAGAGACGCTATCCAAGCGGTCAAATTGGAGTTGCAGCACCTTGTGTTGCGCTTCCACGCGGCTTAACTCGTTATTGGCATGTGTGATCTGGTCCTGGGCGTTCTTGATGGCAGCTTCGTCTTGCTTCACCTGAAGTTGCAATTCGGGAATTTCCAGCGTTGCTAGGATCTGGTTCGCCTTAACATGCGTTCCATAGTCGACGTCCAATTGCTTCACGAAGCCGGACTCCTTGGCATACACGTCGATTTCCTGAAACGGCACCAGCTCAGAGGAAAGTGTCAACATGCGGCCCAAATCTTTCCGGCCAACTTTCACGACGCCGACCGAGACCGCAGCGGAATTCGAATCCCCCGGGTCTTTAGACTGAACCTTGCCGGATGCGCCGCAGGACGCAAGACTCACGGCCCAGGCCGTAGCCAGACCGATGAAGAGAATGTTGCGCGGTTTGGAACTCACTTTTGAAATCATGCAACTGAGTTTCAACGGGGCTCCCAGGGAAGATAACAACCAATATTCATTTGCTGAATGCGCGCTACCAATTCCTGCAAGGAAAAGCCCGGCGAATGGCAAAACCGTATCAGTTCACTCTCCTCGCGACGAAGCTTGGTGGCCTCTTCAACTATTTCTTTGGCGCTGGTAATCGGAACCGTGACCACTCCATGCATATCGCCATGAAGCAAATCCGCCGACGCAATCTTGACGCCGCCGATCTCGACTGGCTCCCCGAATTCGATAATGTGCGCATAAGCATGGGAAACGGAAGGACCGCGGGCGAACATCTGAAACCCCATGGCTTCGACCGCTGGCAGGTCCCTCACCGAACCGTTTGTGACACAACCGGCACACTTCAGAGCCTTGCCGATGGCCGCGTGAATTTCTCCGATAAATGCGCCCAAGCCGGCGCGGTGATCCACATCCTGCAACACCAGCACTCGCGGCTCCGGGATGGACGCGACATAGTTCCACCAGTCCGGGCGGTCGTAGTAACAGCGTTGGCTCATGGGAGGCGTGGTCGTGCGGATTCGCCCGGTAGCTGCGTACCCAACCATCGGAGGAAGATCGGGGAACTGGCAGCGTACCTCGCCTGAAACGAAGCCCTCGTTCCGCATCCGTACGTTCAGGCGCTCAATCGCGTTTGAGATGGTACAGCTATCGAAGGCTCGTAGCTTTTCGAGATCCACAGTGTGGGGCACAGTTCGGTGAATCATTTCCTGGGCGACAGCGGCTTGCTAACTACTACTACAACATAAGACGATCCCGCCCCACCTCCATATACCAGCGATCTGGTATTTTTTGGCCCAATCGGCTGCCAGACGCGGCTCCTGCCCGAGCGAGGGCCTGCCCGCAACTCCATGGCAGATCTGGGAGTAGAATGTGCTAGTAGGCTGACCGAGTGAAAGGGTTCTTGTGGGGCAGGCTTGAGCCTGCGCGAGACTTCAGTCCCGCTGGTTCGGATGGCGGACTAAAGTCCGCCGCAGGCTGAAGCCCGCCCCACACGACTCAGCACTATTTCACGCGGTTCGCTGTACTAGAGTCATTTAGCAAATCGTACGAGGTGCACCGTGGCGGAACAGATCACCCGCAGAGAGAATTTGAAAAGAGGAATGGCGGCGGCCGGTTTAGCGCTGCTTCCCGATTGGGCCATGCCCGCGCTGGCTGAGGATGAGGTGGACGCGCCGTTCACCGACCTTCCGAAGAACTTCAATCCGGGCAACAATCCGAATGCGCCGACGCGCACACTGGATATCCGGAAGATCGACGGGTTGTTTACGCCCAAGGACCAGTTTTTCGCCTTGCAGCACATGAATCGGCCCGAGATCGATCCCGCTACGTACCGGCTGAAATTCACGGGAATGGTGAACAAGCCGATGGATTTCACGCTCGCAGACCTGCAGAAAATGCATTCCATTGAGGTGGCCGCGGGCTATGAATGTTCCGGTAATTCTCCGCGGTCGGTGGAGGGCTTGTCTTCGTGCGGGCTCTTCAAGGGCGTGCGCTTGCGCGATGTGTTGAAAGCGTTGGGAGTCAATTCCAAGGCTCGCGAAGTTGTCTTCTTCGGCACCGACCGTGGTCCACAGGAAGTGGTTTTCCGGCAGCAGACCTTCAAACTGGAGCAGCAGTTCGGGCGGAGTATTACTCTGGAAAACGCCATGAAGCCGGAGCCGCTACTGGCTTACGGACTAAACGGCGATCCATTGACACTCGCCCAGGGATTCCCGGTGCGGCTGATTCTGCCGGGCTGGTATGGGGTGTGCAACGTGAAGTGGCTGGCGGAAGTGCACCTGCAGGAAGACCGCTATCTAGGGAATTATCAGGCGCGCTGGTATCGCTCGGTGGTCGGCGTGGGCGGCAATGGCGCGGACGACGATCCGCAGACGCAGTGGGTCGAGAACGAGATCACACACCTTCACCTGAAGTCCGTGGTCGCCCGCGTCCGCAAGAAAGGCGGTGTGCATGAGGTTCTCGGGTTTGTGCTGAACGATGGAACGCCCCTGAAGTCGGTCGAAGTGCAGATCGATAATGGCCCCTGGCAGAAGGCCACGCTGGCTTCCAACAACACCCAGTACTCCTGGAAGCTGTTCACCTACCGTTGGGAAGGCGCCACGCCGGGCGAGCATACGGTGGTGTCGCGTGTTACCGACGTAACAGGAATGGTGCAGCCTACGGAGGCGGAATTGAAGAGGAAGAAGACGTTCCTGCAAGACAACTCGCAGTACCCGCGCAAGGTGATGATCAGTTGAGCTGGCAACGCCACTCAAGCGACAGGAGGTTTTGGATGTTCCGGAAAAGACACTCGATGATGTGGTGCCTGCTTGTGTTGTTAGTTGCGAACGTGGCCCCGTCGCGTGCGCAACTGGCGCCGCGGAAGGCAGAAGAGTGGGTGACCACATTAGAGGGGCCGCAACGTGTTGCCTCCCAGAAGATTGATGAGGTCTTATCCAAGCTCTCGTTGAAATCAGGCATGGTGGTGGCGGACATCGGCGCCGGGTCGGGACTCTTTTCGAGGCCCTTGGCGAAAGCCGTCGCTCCTGCGGGAAAAGTGTACGCCGTCGATATCCAGCAAGACCTGTTGGACCACATCAACCAACGGAATAAGGAATTGAGCATTCGCAATATTCAGACCGTTCTGGGCGAGTACGACGATCCCAAATTGCCGGCGCGGGACGTCGACCTGGCTTTCATCAACGATGTTCTGCACCATATCCAGCACCGCGCAGTATATCTAAAGGCGCTAGGAGTTTACATCAAGCCGAACGGGCGGATCGCGATCATCGAAATGAACAAGGATGATCCGAACACGCCCCACAAGAATCAGCCGGAATTGCTGGTAGCGCGTGACGAGATCCTCCAATGGATGTCGGATGCCGGCTTCAAGCTAGTGGAAGAGCATCCCGACTTGTTTCCAGGGACGAAGTGGTACTTAGTATTCGGGCGGAAGTAGCCTGCGATTATCAATGGTGCTGTGTTGTGTGGGGCGGGCTTAAGCCTGCCCCACAAGAACCTTTTCACAGGGTCTGCCTGCTAGTCCTGCTCACCAAACACTTTCGCGTAGCTCTTGCCGTACGGGTAGAAGCGATCTTTTTCGCCTCGCGCCCACGCCGCCTTCTGATCAGCGGTAGTAATATCCCAATCGGGGCGACACTTTCGCGTGACGGCGCGAAGGTCTTGTCGCAATTCCTCATTGGTCGGCCGTCCGAAGAACCAGTAGCCGTTGTAGATCTTGAACACGATGAGCCCCGGCTCGAGAACAATCGTATGGGGGATCATGGGATTGTGCGCCGCATCGGTGTACTCAGCGATATCGAGGTCCTTCTGAATCATGCGGCCGGGATCCGATAGAAACGGCCAGTGTGCACCGACTCCGCTGCGATATTCGTTTGTCTCGGCCAAATTGTCGGTGCTGATCGTGACTAGCCGGCAATAGGCCACCTCCATCTCGCGATGAAGCTGAACCAATAGTTCAGACTGGCGCCGGTCTTTCGGACAGAAGCCGCCCCGGCTGAGCACCAGGACCATGGGATGCTGTCCCTGTAATTCGGAAAGTTTGCGCCGAGTCGCAGTGTGATCACTCAATTCGTAGTCGGGAAACACGGAACCCGGCACGATGTCTGCTCTCATGATCGATCTCCTTCCGTTATGTTAGACGGTGCGTTACCGGGCAGCGAGCCGGCGCTACTTCAGCGGGCGCGTCTTCCAGACCGTTCGGAAATCCTGCGGCAAATCCAGCTTGGCGCCCCGATAAAAGAACGTCGCGACTCCTGGCAGGTTATACAGCAAGATGCTTTCCTTGGATTTTCTCGTGAGCACGCCGGCCGCGTTTGTCTCCGTCGTTGCGGTGTCTTGGATGTTCAGTGTCAGGTCCACGCGGGGCGTGCGATTGATCTCTACCAGGTCTGCGTAGAACAGGTGGCGGATACCCTCCACCTCCACTTCCGTGAATTCCAGTCCGATGATGAAGTAAGGGAACGGCTCGGTGTAACGCTCCATGCGGCGGACGCGCCCGCGCACCGGGGAACCCGCTGGGATCACCGCGTGCTTGGCTGGTACGTTGTCCGCCACCACACCTTCGATCAGCGTGCCCACCGCTGTGTCCCCCGAGAGCCGGCTGCGCAGCTTCACCGCGATTTGCAGTCCCTCCGGTAGCGGGCGCAGCGTATCGTCAACCGAGACGGTTGCGAATCGAGGAGCCGGTTCGGCGGCATCCGGGGCGCTAAAGTCGATCGTGCTCTCAGCCCCGAACACACGGCAGTGCGTGAACTCAACCTGGTTGTGGTTGATCTCGCCGGACTCCTTCACCAGGCGGACGTCTGCGGCCTCGGGTAGAAGCGCCATCCCGTCATTGCCCAGACGAGTTCGCACGTAGCTAATGCTCGTCGTGAATTCAGCCACGGGCAAGGTAGGAGGAAAATTGTCAGCGTTCATCTCCAGCCGGATCACATCGTAGGTCTGCGGGTCCACCCAATAGGAGCCGTGGAGGCCCACCCTGCCTGAACCCTCCAGCATGTGAATCATCTGACCGCTAAACATCGGCGGTACCCGGTAATCGTAGCGCGCCAGGCGCCGGCCGCCGACTTCCTCTTCTCCTTTGTACTCATCAGTGACGGCGCCGCCGAGCACGATGTCCCTCAAGTACGGCCCGAACAGCCCGTTGCTCAGTGTGCCGCTACCCGCATAGCTTAGCGGGTGTTGCTCCGAGAACTTCCGGTCACCGGGAGATGCGAACAGTTCTTTATCGTCAGTAGTCAGAACCTCCAGGCGAACCGTATCCAAAGGCCGCATCTTGCCCCTAGGGGGCTGCCGCTCGCGCCGCACCGTCTCCAGGCAACTGATCCGGTACAGGCTTTGCAGCTCCCCCTGGATGTGGTTCTTGACGCGCGAATGCAACAGCACGCCTGGCGGCAGATCCTGAGCGGTTGCCGCGCCGACGAATATCAACGCGGCCAGAGAAAGCGTAGCCCGCTTCCTGGCTTGGCTCCCCCAATCAGAATCCGTACGTGTGGAATCGATTGTCATCGTGATCAAACAGGCGTATCAGCCGGCCTTCTACCAAACCTGAGAAGTGCTTTAAGGTGCCGTAATCGAATCCTTTGAATAGATTGCCCGCAATTTCAAGCGTCAGAAGCGATGAAGCTCCGAAGTCAAACAGCGAGAACTTCCCGCTTGCGGCTTTGCCTGAGATGTAGCAAGAACGATCTTGATCGAAGATCATCACTTCGTGGGCGGACACGGAACCACCAAACTTTATGTAGCGCCCTTCAGCGTAATCGTAGATGCAAGAACCTGACGCGTCGGATATCAGGCGGTGCGCGACATACGCCGCTGTATGGCGAATTTGAACCTTCACAGATGTGGCTTCTAATTTTATCGAATACAGTCCCGCTTCCCGGGAACCCGTAATCCCCGGAGACCGGATATGATAGGTCTTACCCCAGGACTCACAACGTTCGTAGGAGATGGCTCATGACGAACTGGATGCTGCGGATCATTTTTCTGGCGACGCTGACGGTGGGTGCGTTGCTTGGTCAGGATATAACCGGTACCTGGCAGGGCAAGTTGGCGGTGCCCCAAGCGCCCAATGGAGAATTACGGGTTGTCGTCAAGATCGCGAAGACTGAGGGGAATGCTCTTAAGGCGATGTTTTACAGCATCGACCAGCCGGGCCCGGGCATCGCCTCCAGCGCGGTCACCATCCAGGGCTCGAACGTAAAAATACCGGTCCCGGGAATCGGGGGCACGTACGAAGGCAAGCTGGATTCCGACGCGATTACCATGACCGGGAGTTGGAGCCAAGGCCCAAAGCCGATTCCTCTGATTTTGGCGCATGTCAAAGACGAAGCCGCATGGGTAATCCCCACGCCTCCGCCTCCGCCGAAAATGATGGCCCCAGACGCGAATCCGGCGTTCGAAGTAGCCACGATCAAACCTAGCGACCCGAACCGGCCGGGGAAACTGTTCTCCATCCGGGGTACAGAGGTCATCACGATTAACACAACCGTAAAGGACCTGATCGTATTCGCCTATGGCATGCATGTCCAGCAGATCACCGGCGCGCCCGCTTGGACGGACTCGGACAAATTCGATATCACTGGCAAGCCCGAGGGTGGAAGGCTACCGAACCTAAATCAAATGAAGACGATGATTCAGAAACTTCTGACGGATCGCTTCCAGCTCACCTTCCACCACGATAAGAAGCAGCTCACGGTGTATGCCCTCACGGTGGGAAAGAATGGACCCAAGCTGACCAAGAGCGAGTCCACCGGTACCGTCCCCGCGCTGCTTTTCCGGGGACTGGGTAATTTGCCCGGCCGCAACGCCACCATGGAGGAATTCGCCGGTGTGATGCAAGGCGCGGTCCTGGATCGCCCGGTGGTCGATCAAACCGGGCTGACAGGACGGTTCGATTTCCAATTGCAGTGGACACCCGATGAGACGCAGTTCGCCGCACTCCGAGGACCGGGCCCATTGCCAACCCCACCCGATGGAGCCGAAACCCAACCGGATCTGTACACCGCCATCCAGCAGCAACTGGGGCTGAAACTGGAGTCTACCAAGGCGCAAACCGACGTCCTGGTGATTGACAAGGTCGAAAAGCCTTCGGCAAATTAGTAGCCGTCAGCTCGTTTTCAGAGCACGTCTTCCTCTTCCAAATCGTGTTTGGGCGGCGCGGCTTGGTGTGCGGTCTCACGTCCCGATCCCAGCCGGCAGATTAGTAGCTCGCGTTCATAAATCATCTCGGCGGGTAGATGATCATGCAAAACCAGGAACAACTCCTCATGCGCGATCACCTCACTGCGCCAGGCCGCTCGGTCGAACTCCTGCAATCGCTCGAAGGTCTCCCGCGGGAGCGATTCCAGGCCCTTCCACTCCAGATCCTCATAACGCGGCATCCAGCCGATGGGCGTCTCCTTACCGAGAGCGCGCCCGTGGGAACGGTCGACGATCCACTTGAGCACCCGCATGTTTTCGGCGAATCCGGGCCACAAGAATCGTCCCTGCTCGTCTTTGCGGAACCAGTTCACGTGAAAGATGCGCGGTGTCTCGCTAAGCCCATGCTGCATCGAGATCCAGTGCCGGAAGTAATCTCCCATGTGGTAACCGCAGAATGGCAGCATCGCCATCGGGTCGCGCCGCACCTGGCCGATGGTGCCCACTGCTGCCGCGGTCATCTCCGAACCCATGGTGGCGCCGACGTACACGCCCGAGGTCCAGTTGAACGCCTGATAGACCAGAGGGATGTTGGTGGCGCGCCGGCCGCCGAAGATGAAGGCACTGATCGGCACGCCGTGCGGATCCTCCCACGCCGGATCGATGGTCGGGCACTGTGAAGCGGGTGCTGTGAAACGCGCGTTCGGGTGGGCCGCCTTGGCTCCGGTTTCCCGGCCGATCTGCGGGGTCCAACGCTTTCCCTGCCAGTCCAGGCACTCGGCCGGAGGCTCGTCCGTCATCCCCTCCCACCACACTCCGCCTTCCGGCGTAAGCGCGGTATTGGTGAAAATCGTGTTCCGGGAGAGCATCGCCATCGCGTTGGCGTTCGTTTTCACCGATGTGCCGGGCGCCACGCCAAAGAACCCGGCCTCCGGGTTGATAGCCCGCAAACGTCCGTTCGCGTCGGGTTTGATCCACGCGATGTCGTCTCCGACGGTCCAAACCTTCCAGCCGGCAAACGCCGGCGGCGGGATCAACATGGAGAAGTTGGTCTTGCCGCAGGCGCTCGGAAACGCGCCCGCCACGTAGGTCTTCTCCCCTTTTGGATCTTCCACGCCCAGGATCAACATGTGCTCTGCCATCCAGCCTTCATCCCGCGCCATGTTCGACGCGATCCGCAAGGCGAAGCACTTCTTGCCGAGTAACGCATTCCCGCCGTAGCCGGAGCCGTATGACCAGATCTGCCGCGTCTCCGGGAAATGGACGATGTATTTTTCCTTGTTGCACGGCCAGGGCACATCATTCTGTCCGGGAGAGAGCGGAGCCCCCACGCTGTGGACGCAGGGCACCACCCGTTTGTTGTCCTTATCAATCTCCTGAAATACCGGCAAGCCGATCCGCGCCATGATGCGCATGCTCACCACCACGTACGGCGAATCCGTGAGCTGCACGCCGATCTGAGACATAGCCCCGCCGACCGGTCCCATACTGAAGGGCAAAACGTACATGGTGCGGCCGCGCATTGATCCGCTGAACAACTCCTTAAGCTTCCGGCGCATCTCGAATGGATCTACCCAATTGTTGGTTGGGCCTGCGTTTTCCTTGGAGAGCGAGCAGATGAATGTGCGGTCCTCAACTCTGGCGACATCGCTCGCGTCCGACCGCGCATAGTAGCAACCCGGCCACAGATCCTGATTTAGCTTCACAAGAGTGCCGCCGTCTACCATTTGCCCGCAGAGCGTATCGTATTCTTGCTGGGAACCATCCACCCAGTGGATTTGCGCGGGCTTGGTTAGCTCCGCAATCTTCGCGACCCATCGCAAAAGGTGCTTGTTTTCACTTAAAGGTACTGAGGGCTCGCGTGTGAATTGTTGGCTGGCAATCGTCATGTGAATCAGTGATTTTATCATCCGCCCCGGCCCGGCCGCATACCGCTCTGGCTGTCCGTGTGGTGGGACACTGGGCCGGTCATCGCCCGTCTGCCCCGATATCACCCTATATCCAAGGATAACCGGGAACTTGAAAAAGAGTCGAATCCTGCTGCTGAGGAGACGATATGCCAAACGGAGGTCCTCCTAGGGGTGTTACCCGAACCCGTTGATGGGTACACAAGCCGATTAGATAACCTGCATCCCGAGAAAGAAGTTGCCCGTCTCGCCGCGCTGCGAGCTTATGACGTTCTGGACACGGACCCTGAGCCTGCATTTGACGATCTGACGAAGTTGACTTCGCGGGTGCTCGGGTGCGCGATCTCTCTGATCAGTCTCGTGGACCATGAGCGCCAGTGGTTCAAATCTAAAATCGGTCTGACGATTCTGGAGACTCGTCGCGAACAATCATTCTGCGCCCATGCCATAGCGAGTGGCGACGTCTTAGTGGTCCGCGATGCTGCAGACGATCCCAGGTTCTCCAGCAACGTGTTCGTCACGTCTGAGCCTCATATTCGTTTCTATGCAGGCGCTCCGCTAATCACGCCGTCGGGTTTTGCCCTGGGCACACTCTGCGTAATGGATCGCCCACCTCGGGATCTGAATCCTGACGAGATCGACACACTTAGGGTCCTGGCAGCGCAAGTGGTTGCCCAACTAGAGCTCCGCCGCGACGCGGTCGAAGCGCTGACGGAAAGCCTCAAGAAAGGCGCGGACCGACAAAGGCTGGCCGAGCAAGTGGCAGGATACGGCACCTGGGAATTGGACTTAGCCTCTGACCTGATTACGTTGTCGGAAGGTGCGGCGGCGCTGATGCGCCTTCCCCGCGCCCCCACACAGATGAAGGGGACTGCACTACGAAATCTGGTCGACGTCAAGGACCGCCCGGAAATGGAAGCGGCAACCCGACGCTTCATGGAAACAGGCGAGGACCAGCAGATCGAGTTCCGCGTGAACCTTCCCGACGGCACAACGCGATGGTGCCGAAGTCACGGGCGCTTGGAGTTCGCGGATGGGCGTGCGGCGCGGATGGTCGGGGCGATCATCGACGTCACCCAGGAAAAAGCCATGCTCGAAGAGCTGCGGGCGAGCACCGAACGTTTGGATTTTGCCGAAGAAGCAGCCGGCTTTGGTATCTGGGAGATGGATCTGTCGAGCGACATCGTGCTTTTATCGGCTGGCGCTGCGCTCCTCAGCGGACTACCACCGGTAGCGACACGGGCAACCGATGTCGATCTAAGCGAACGAATTCATCCGGATGATCGGCCTCTTGCGCGAGCAATTGTCAATAAAGCCATCGAGAGCGGGGACCACTTCCTCACCGAATTTCGAGTCCGCTTGCAGGATGGCTCCTACCGCTGGCGCCGTTCTCAAGGGCGTGTGAAGCGTGTGCCGGGCCAACCAGACCGGATCGTCGGGGCGATCATCGAGATCAATGACGAGAAGGTGATGATCGAGAGACTCAACGCCAGCGCCGAAAGGATGGACATTGCCGAGAAGGTAGCGGGTTTCGGAATTTGGGAAGTCGATCTGCGGGCGAATACGATAACCCTGTCGGAAGGGATGTTGCCGTTGAACCGCCTTCCGCAGGGGTCACCCTTGCGCTACACGCTGGAAGAGTTCGGCAAGTTATCCGATCCAGAGAGTATCGCCGCCGTAGCCGCAGCCAGCAACGCGGCAATCGCCAGCCGGACGTGTTTTCAGATTGAGACGAAATGGACATCGCCCAACGGCTCACCGATCTGGCAACGAATCCGGGGGTGTCCCGAGTTTGAAGGAGATCAGCCCGTCAGACTCGTCGGAGCAACCCTCGACATTACTCGGGAAAGGGAGATCCTCGACTCGCTAGAGCAGGCCCGCGAAAAGGCCGAAGCAGCCGCTCGGGCAAAGAGTGACTTCCTGGCCAACATGAGCCACGAGATCCGAACTCCCATGAACGGAGTCATCGGCGTGGCAGGCGTGTTGCTCAGCACGGAGTTGACGGCCGAGCAACGGGACTACGCGGAAACCATTCGTACCTCCGGCGAAGCGTTGATGGGCATCATCAACGACGTCCTGGATTGCTCCAGAATCGAAGCCGGTAAGCTCCAGATCGAGACTTTCCCGTTTGATCTGCGGGTCCTGCTGGAAGAGGTCAGCGAGATGCTTGCCCCCAGCGCCCACGCCAAGGGCCTGGATCTGGTGCTCAACTATCCGGCTGGAGTTCCGACTCGATACGTCGGCGGCGCGGACCGCATCCGGCAAGTCGTCACCAATCTGGTAGGCAACGCCGTGAAATTCACGCACGCCGGTCACGTGATGATTTCGGTGGAGCACCTGGCACAGGATCCAACCGGCAACGACATGAAGATCTCCGTCGCCGACACCGGTATCGGAATCCCGCCGGAGAAATTCGAGGGGTTATTTGATGCCTTCACCCAAGCCGACAGTTCGACTACACGCAAGTATGGCGGCGCCGGCCTCGGACTGGCCATTTCCAAAAAGCTGGTAGACCTGATGGGCGGCTCCATCCACATCGAGAGCACGGTTAGCCGCGGTTCCACGTTTTGGTTCTCGCTGCCCCTGGCTGTGGCTGCTCCCGCGGAGACGGAGCCAGTCTGCGATATGGCCTTGAACGGCTTGCGAGTTCTGATCGCCGATACCGCCGAAGGCAGCCGCGCCGTGCTCGAAGAGCAGGTCGCCAGTTGGGCAATGCGTGTTCGAAGCTGCCGGGCGGCCACCGAAGCGCTGGATGCTATCCGTGCGGCACAGGAAGCCGGCGATCCGTATGACTTCGTGATTGCCAATCAGCACATTTCCGGAATCGACGGAGCTGCCCTGGCCGCTGCCGTCAAGGCCGACCCTGTTGCGGGAACGCCGATTTTCATCCTGCTCACCGCGATTGGCCAGGACCGCGGAACCCGCAATGGTGCCGAGCGCGCTGACGTTGAGGCTTGTTTGGTCAAGCCAGTGCGTCACACCAAGCTCATGAACACGCTTTCTTCACTCTGGGCCAGGAAAAGGAGGGTCGAGCCGGCAGGTGACACTGGCTCCGCGGCTTCCCTGGGACGATCATCCTCGGCGATGGCCGGCGGTGAATTGAAGGTAAATGGTCCGAGAGTTTTGGTTGTGGAAGACAATGCCGTGAACCAGAAGGTCGCACTCATGCTACTCGCAAAGCTCGGAATCCTGGCGGATGTGGCGGCGAACGGTCGCGAGGCGGTGGAGTTGCTGCGGATCCTCTCTTACGACTTTGTATTCATGGATTGCCAGATGCCGGAAATGAACGGGTATGATGCCACCGCTCTGATCCGCCGGCTCAATGGCCGGAACCGGCTTATCCCTGTTGTCGCTATGACAGCTCAGGCTCTCGACGGAGCCCGCGAACGATGCCTCCAGGCCGGCATGGACGACTACATCACCAAGCCCGTCTCCATCGAGGATCTGGCTCGCATGCTGAGGACCTGGCTCCGTAACACCGCGGTTCCGGGCGACAACGCCAGCCTCCTGAAACAGAATGGCAGTGCCAAGGGCCCGCTGGAAGCTGACGCCCCGCCTCCCGCTGATTCGCCTTGTCCAGTGTAAGGAATCACTCGCACGCGTCGGTCACACAAATGGATTCCAGCGTGCGGCCGACCGGCGGCGCAGGAAGCCCTGCGGCAGTCATCAATTTACGCAGGAGAAGCCCGGCCTCGGGATGCGGGATCGCCGATTGCACCCCGACACGAACCAACCCATCGGCGTAGTCCACCGGTTCCCAGGTGTGGACCGCTAGTTTGCCGCCACGGTTGTCCGTGTTCCCGTAATCCCGTACATCGAGCTTGGCGCCGTGGTCCACCAGCACCTGAATCACGTCCGTTCGTCCCTTGTGTGCCGCGCCGTGCAAGGCAGTGCGTCCGGTGTCGGCCTGCGCATTCACGTCGAGCCCGAGGTCAAGCAGCATCTTCACGGCTTCCAGCGTGGATTCTGGCGACCACTCGTAAGTGATCCCCTCCACCCAACCGATCCCAGCGGCCACGTGCAGCGCCGTCACATGCAACGTGGTGTCGATCTTCGGATCGGCGCCATGGGCCAGCAAAAGCTTCATCAGGACGATGTCGCCGGACTGGGATGCGCGCAGGAAAGCCGTGGCGCCGTTCTCATCCAGCCACTGGTTGGTGAAAACCGTACGCGTTTCGGTGCTGTCCTTCATGCGGGCGTTCACATTGGCGCCTTTGTCCAGCAGGATCTTGATGTAATCCAGATGATCCATGTCCGGCTTCCGCACCGGATAGTCGCCGGATTCGATATTGCGGTTGTCGGTGGCCAGATACAGCGGCGTCCACGCGCCTTTGTTGGTGAGATTCACATCTGCGCCGTGATCCAGCAGATACGCGCCAAGCTTGTAGTACCGATTTTGCGTGGCGACCAGCAGGGGGCTCCAGCCATATCCGGTGACCTGGTTCACGTCCGCGCCCGCCGCCAGGAGGGCCTTAACAGAATCCAGATCGTTGGCTCGGACCGCATAGACCAGCGGCGTCAGAGCGCCGCCATCTTTCGGAGCCGGCCGGTTCCGAAATCCAAACGCTGCCACCGCGGCGTCGTCATTCAGATCAAAGCCCTGATCCGCGCCTGCCGCTGCTCCAGCACCGCCCCGGCCACCGCGCGCTTGGCCGCCTCGGCCGGCAGCGCCGCCCCGCCCTTGTCCGCCAATCCCATTCGGGTCGTCACGTAGTCCGGCGAGATCTTCCAAACCGAGTGCTTTTCCGGCAGCCAGCGCTGCTGCTTGCGCCGCCACCGCCTTCCGCGGATCGTTCGATTTTCCAAGGGCCGGGCCTCTGCCGCGCTCAGTCATATCCGATCGGGCTTTGAAATCCGCACCACGCTGGATCAGCAACTGGATCGCCGCCGCATGTCCCTCGTCGGCAGCCCACATCAGCGGCGTGGTTCCGCGCAGCGTCTCTTTCGCATTCACGTCCGCGCCATGGTCGAGCAGCGCTTTAATCGCATCCACTTTGCCCGTGCGCGCTGCCGCCATGAGCGGCGATCTTCCCAGAGGCAGATGCTCGTTGGCATCCGCTCCGGCATTGAGCAGAGCGGCGATTATGGCGGCATCTCCGTTGATGCTGGCCAGCCACAGGGGTGTGGCCCCTTCGCGGTTCGCGGCCTTGGCATTCGCGCCCGCGTGAAGCAGAAACTCCACCATCTCTTTATCCGAGCGAAACACTGCCCAGTGCAGAGCGGTCGCACCGTCGGGCTGAGGCGCATTCACATCGGCGTGCTGCTCCACCAGCTGCCGCACCGCCGCTTTGTCGTTACGCATGAGCGCATCGGCAATCTCAGAGCGTCCCGCAGCCATACCGAAAACGGGCAGCAACCACAACACCACACCACTTCCGACGATGCGTTTCATATTCCCTACAGATTCTCCAGCCGGCCGGTGCTGTCGCCGATGCTTTCCTGGTGAATGTCGTACATGTCGAGCAAGGTCAATAACAGATTGCCGGTGGGCACCGTCTTCGTCGGGTATGCCAGGTGACGCCCGCCCTTAAGCTTCCCGTTCAGTCCGCCCACCAGCACATGCGGCACGTCGTAGTGCACATGCTGATTGGAGTTTCCCATGTTGGAGCCGTAGAGCACCAAAGAATGATCCAACAAAGTGCCGTCGCCGTCCGGGGTCTTAGCCAGGTTGGCGATCAGATGCCCCAGCATCTTGACGTGATATTGGTTGATTTTCGATAGCTCGGCGATGCGCTTCGGATCTTCGCCGTGATGCGAACCGCCGTGGAAGCCTACCGTGGGCGCTTCGCTTTCCGGGTACGTGCGGCCCGTCAGGTCGCGCGCAAACAGCAGCGTGCCCACGCGGGTAATATCGGCCTGGAAGGCCAGAGCCAGCAGATCGAACTGCAGCTTGATGTGCTCATCGAAGGTTTGTGGCACACCCACCGGCACCGACATATCGGTCGGCGCCGCGGTCGAAGCCTTCATCGCAATTTGCAGGCGGCGCTCGATTTCGCGCACGTTCTCGGTGTAATTATCGAGACGCGCGCGATCCGGGGCGCTCGATTCACTGCGCAAATGAGCGAGGCTGCCGGTGAGCGAGTCCAAAATACTGCCGTCCCGTTTTCGCCGCTTGGCTCGCTGCTCCACGGTACTGCCGTCGCCGAACATGCGCTCGAACACCACCTGGGGATTCAGCTCCATCGGCAGCGGGTCGGTCGGTGTAGCCCACGAGATGGTGTTGGTGTATGTGCAGCTGTAACCCTCGCCGCAGTTACTGGAATTCGCGCCGGGGTCCTCCACCGCCAGCTGCATGGACGGCATCAGGTTTTCCCGTCCGATCTTTTGCGCGATCATCTGATCGATCGTGGTGCCCGCATACACGTCGGCTCCGGCGGTCTTCCTTGGTTTGTTCGCGCACAGAAAAGCTGCGGCCACCCAATGGTCAGCGCCCGTCGCACCCGGAGGAGGCTCGGCCGAGCGGGAATGCAAGCCGCTCAGAATCACGGTCTGTGCCCGGAATGGCTCCAGCGCCTTCCAGTTGAAAGGAAGCGCAGCGTCGAGAGCGCCCTCGGTGCCGGGGATCCAATAGCCCGGCGCCATGCCGTGCGGCACAAAGCAACCGACGAATCGCGGCTTGGGAGTGGCCGCCGTCTGGGCTAGCGCAACCCCGGCCGGTATCATCGCGTCCAGTAGCGGAAGCGCCAGGGCGGCGCCCGTGCCACGCAAAAGCGTCCGCCGGGACATGTGCCTTTTGGTTATAAACATAATCGCTGTTCTCTCCTGATCAACGGGACGCCCGCTGTGCGTTGCTGTCTTCTATCTTCATATTGGTCTGGAACGCCGGACTCTTCACGATATCCAGCACTATGGAGCTGAACTTGTACTTGCCCGCAGCCGACTCATGCACGATCGACCGCACCAGCGGCATGTCCTGATACTCCACTCCGCGGCCCAACGCGTAGGTCAGCATCTTTTCGGTAACCACCCGCGTGAATTGATCGGAACGCCGAACCACCCAGTCGCGCAGACTCGCCACGCCGTCCACCTTCGTCCCGTCCACCAGGACGCCGCTGGCATCGATGACACTATCCCCATCGCGCGTACGCCAGGTTCCGACCGCGTCAAAGTTTTCCAGAGCCAGCCCCATCGGCTCAAAAATCTTGTGGCAGGATGCGCACACCGGATTGGCCCGATGCATTTCTAACGTCTGACGCATCGTTGGTATTTTTGTATTGCCCGTGGGGTCGTCCGCCGGTTCTTTGGGCTTAGGCACGTTGGGCGGAGGGTCTGGCGGGCTCACGCCCACAAACGTTTGCAGGAACCACTTGCCCCGGCTGACGGGTGAGGTGCGAGCCGCCGCCGACGTCAGGGTCATGAGGGCTCCCTTGCCCAGTAAACCCCGGCGCATGTCCAGATCCGGCGTCAGCGTCACCCGCCGGAACTGCGGGCCGTAGATGTTCGGAATTCCGTAGTGTTTGGCCAGACGCTCGTTGACGAACGTATAATCCGCGGTCAGCAGATCGAGCACGCTGCGATCCTCATGCGCAATGCTCCCGAAGAACAATTCGATTTCGCGCTGGAATGCCGCCCGCAGGTTATCGTCGAAATCCGGGAACAGATTCACCACCGGCTCGCTGGTTTTGAGCGAGCGCACAGCCAGCCACTGTCCCGTAAAGTTGGTGACCAGCGCGTTGGACTTCGGATCCGCCAGCATGCGCCGCACCTGTTTCTCGAGTACGGCGGGATCCTTAAGCTTGCCCTGCGCGGCGACATCGATCAACTCTTCGTCGGGAACGCTGCTCCACAGGAAAAAGGACAGCCGCGAAGCCAGCGCCAGGTCGCTGATGCGATACGTCTTGCCGCCGGTCAGACCTGCCGGTTCCGGTTCCAGACGGTACACAAACTCCGGATCCGTCAGCACCCGCTGCACCACCGCTTCAATGCCGTCATCGAAGCTGCCGCCGTCGCTCCGGCCCGCCTGATAAAACCCCATCAATGCGGTCACGTCCGAGGGTGTGGCCGGCCGGCGGAATGCGTGCTTCACCAGGGTTGCAGTGATCGTGCGCGCGCAGGATGATTCGTCGCGATTCGTCGTCGCGTGGCACACAAAAATCTTCTTACGGCTAGCCGTGTCGCCGGCGCCGGCCCCGTTGTAGGGGCCTTCAATCCACACTTGCCCGACATGCGGATAAAACATAAATCCCGGTATCGACCCCGGAGTGTTCATAGTCCGCTGAAACGGTCGATTCAGTTCGCTGCCCGGCACGTCGTTGGTGGCCAGGAAGGTCACGCCAACCGTGTGCAAACCAGCCTTGACCGGGATCCGCGGCGTTGCCTTGCCGTTGCCGGTCGTGGTGGAGATTTCCTTATCCCAATCAAACAGTTTCACCCGCTCGCCGTCCACCGTGACCTCGAGCTGCTCGCCTTTGACGCCGCCCAATACAGCCTGGAAGTAACCCGTGACGCCCTTAACCTTGAACGTATATTCGCCATCGACTGGGAATTGATACTTGATCAGGATGCCGCCGCGCGTCCCAAACGGCAGCCCCTCGATGTGGTAATTCTGCGCCGTATCCGCGGGCACCTCGAAGACGGCTTGAGTGGGCGCCGAGACATCGCCCACCGCCAGGCGGCTGATTTTTCCCGCCGCCGACAAATATGCTTCCATCAATGCCGGAGACAGTGTGAGCGCTCCCGCGATGTTGTCGAAACCATGCGTCGAATCGTCAGCCGGCAGGAACTTGGTGGCGTCCACCTCGATCCCCAGCACATCGCGGATCGCATTCGTGTATTCCGTTCGGTTCATCCGGTGCAGGCCCGGCGCCGGCAGATAGTTGACCGCGCTGCGATCGAGTTCATTCTCCATCCAGACGATCAGGGACTCGAGCACAGCCGCGTCCGGCCGCGGCATTCCGCTCGGCGGCATCATCCCCGCACGCAATTTCCGCACCACCTTTTCGCCGATCTCCGCATGGTCTCCCAGGTGCGCCAGGTCCAGTTGGTCCAGCAGCAGATTCGCCGTCTTCAGCCTGGTGTTGTGGCAACCCACGCAATATTTGTCGATGACGGCGCGCTGTGCGGCAACGTCTGGCGCGGGCACCCGCGTCACCGTGTTGGCGGCTGGCTTTACCACCGGGGCGGTCTGGGCGGATTGGCCGGAGACCAGAACCGTCGACAAGAGCGTCGCGCAGACGACGAGAAGTATCCTCTTCACAATTCCTCCGCTGGTAACTTGAACTTCTCGCAAGACATCTCGACTCCGCCGATCATATCATTCTGGTTCCCCGTTTGCTACTACTCAGAGGGGCTATTCACACGTATAATCAGGGACTTAGGATGGAATCTACATGACACCACGCACCTTGACCAAACTCGCTTGCCTGGCTTTAGCGGCGGCCGCCGGGCTCTCCGCCCAGGACCTCACCATCTCCAACGCCCGCATCATCGGCCCCAACGCCACCCTGATCGAGCGCGGCTCCATCGTAGTGCGCGGCGGAAAAATCACTTCCGTTGCGGCAGGCGCGCCCGCTGCGGCGAGCGGCAAGACCATCGACGCCAGGGGCATGACGGCCATGCCGGGGTTCATCGATGGACACCGCCACATCAATACCGGGCCGAACGAGAAGCAGGAGATGCAGGCGCTGCTCGAAGCCGGTTACACCACCGTCCTTTCCGGCGGTGGTCCGGCCGAAGGGAATATCGCTCTGCGCGATCACATCGACAAAGGGCTCATCAATGGCCCGCGCATTCTCCCGTCGGGAGCGTTATTTCAGTTGGGCAATCTCACTCCCGAAACCGCTCGCGCCGAGATCCGCAAGATGGCCGGCATGGGAGTCAAGTTCACGGGAGAAATCGTGCTGACTCCGATTCCCGGTCCCACCGCCAAGGAGATGGAAAATCTCCGCGCCGTGCTGGACGAGGGCAAGAAGGTTGGTGTCACGGTCCAGGTCCACGCCGTGAGTACCCCAACGATGGTGGCCGCCGCCGAAGCGGGCGTGCCGCTGCTGGTGCATCTGCCCAACAAAGACTGGACCAGCAAAGAGGACGCCAGGAGAGTAGCGGCCACGGGTGTGAAGATATTGGGAACGGCGAGCTTTGGCACCCCCGTGTTCGGCGTATTTGCGAACGACAACAAGCCGCGATTCCGCGACGGAAAGCCTTGGCCCGAGGGCATCATCGACGGTGTTCGCCTCGGCGAGGAAGCCGGCTACATGCCCGTGAATGCCCGTACCATCTGGGACTCCGGCGTGACTCTCGGCTACTGCACCGACACCAACTATGACCCGAAGGCCGGCTTGGACCATGAGCTCAAACTGTTAAACATCATGTTCTCGATGCGCGACCTGATTAAGATGATGGGCCCGAATACAGCGTCCTACGTCCAGATGGCCGATCAGATTGGAACGTTAGAACCGGGCAAGCTCGCCGACCTCATCCTGCTCGATGGCGATCCGTTGGAGGGCTACTGGAATTGGCTGAAAACGAAGGTAGTGGTGAAGGGCGGTGTGGTGGTGGTGGACAAGCGCTAGCCCGTGACACTCCTTCTCCTGAGGCGCCCCGGATGATGGGCCCGAATACAGTGGATGATCAACCCGGAGGGACGGCTGTCGTATCCATTTCACTCTTGGAGCTTGGGCCGTCTTCTGTTTGAACTCGAAAGAGCTGCGGCCACGAATTGACGCCTCTGAGCGTTAAAACGGCCATACGTCCGTCTGCGGTAAGATTTGAATTCCCCCTGGAGGACACCGAATGGCAGTTAAACCTCGCCGCAAGGCGGTTGTGACGGACGTTGGAGGTGTGAAGGTCGGCGGCGATCATCCGATTGTCGTTCAGTCCATGACCAACACCGATACCGTCGACGTCGCGGCCACGGTGAATCAGGTGATGGAACTGGCGCGTGCCGGCTCGGAATTGGTGCGCGTTACCGTGAACACCGAGAAGGCCGCGGCGGCCGTTCCCAAGATCGTCGATACGCTGGACAAGTTCGGCGTGCCCGTGCCCATCATCGGCGATTTTCACTATAACGGGCACATCCTGCTGAAGAAGTATCCGGAGTGCGCGCGGGCGCTCGCCAAGTATCGCATCAATCCCGGCAACGCCAACATCGGCCGCAAGACCGACGAGAACTTCCGGACCATGATCGAGGTGGCCATCGAGAACCAGAAGCCGGTGCGCATCGGGGTCAACTGGGGGTCGCTCGACGCGGCTCTGCTCACGCGCATGATGGACGAGAACGCGCGGTCGCCGGAACCCAAGGACGCCCGCGAAGTGACCCTGGATGCCATGGTCGCCAGCGCGATTGAGTCAGCCAAAGCAGCCGAGAGTTTTGGCCTGGGCCACGACCGGATCATTCTGAGCGCCAAGGTGAGCGGCGTGCAGGACCTGATCGACGTGTACCGTGCCCTGGCCGCGGTTTGCGATTACCCTCTGCACCTCGGACTCACCGAAGCCGGCATGGGCAGCAAGGGCGTGGTGGCCAGCACTGCGGCTCTCTCACCGCTGCTGCAGGAAGGCATCGGCGACACGATTCGCACTTCGCTCACACCGGCTCCCAATGGCGACCGTACCGAAGAAGTGATCGTCTCGCAGCAGATTCTGCAGTCGTTGGGTATCCGCAGCTTTACCCCCCAAGTGACCGCCTGCCCCGGCTGCGGCCGCACCACCAGCACGTTTTTCCAGGAAATGGCCGACGAGATCCAGACCTACCTGCGCGAGCAAATGCCCCAATGGAAGGCCGCGCACCCCGGCGTGGAGACGATGCGGGTGGCGGTCATGGGGTGCGTGGTCAACGGACCGGGAGAATCGAAGCACTCCAATATCGGAATTTCGCTTCCCGGAACATTCGAAGAACCGAAAGCTCCCGTTTTCGTGGATGGCCGCCTGATGACCACGCTAAAAGGCGACCACATCGTCGCCGAGTTCATTCAAATCCTCAATGAATACGTGGGCTCGCACTACGCTTCGTAGGCCTTCCGATGCCCAAGCGTTTCACTCTCGCCGAAGCCCAGAGCCTGATTCCCAGCGTGGACCCGGTGCTCCGCAAGGCGATCGAGCTGAAATCGCACTACGCCGAAGCCGAGCAGGAGATGGAATCCTACAGCCAGCGCATTCAGATGATGGGAGGCCTGGTGGTGAATCGAGAGCAGGCGCTGGAGGTGCGGCACCGCCGCGACACGGCTTCCACGGGTTTGCGCGAAGCGATTCAAGAGGTCGAGGAATTCGGCTGTGTGCTCAAAGATCTGGACGTCGGGCTGATCGATTTCCCCACTCTGTTTCGTGGCCGTGAAGTCTACCTGTGCTGGAAACTGGGCGAGGCGGCCATTGCGTTCTGGCACGGCACCGATGAAGGCTTCGCCGGCAGGAAAGCCATCGATCAGGACTTTCGCGATCATCACAAAGGCGACCGCTCGCAGTAGCGAATTATCCCGGTCATTTTCACACTCCTCCCTAACGATCGCGGTTCCTTGGCGCTACGAGAGCATGAAAAACACATGAATAAAGCAACGTTTATTTGACTTAGTCAAAATATTCCTGCCAATCCGCGCCCACCGGTGCTTTTAACACCCATTTATTCATGACTTTTTCACTGGTTGTATCGCATTCTGAGGTCTCTGCTGGATGCGGATTATATGGCCTTCTCGGCGAAACTGTTCCTGCCTCTGCTGTTGGCAATATCCGGTCTCGGCACCCAAGTAGCTGCAGAGCAACCAAGCCCATCTCTATTTAAAACCACCTCCGGTATGGTGTTGGTGCCGGTCACCGTCACCGACCATAACGGCAAGACCGTCAACGGGCTGCAGCGCGAGAACTTCACAATCTACGATGAACATGCTCCCGCGCAAATTGTCTCGTTTGCTGACGAGGATTCTCCGTGCAGCGTAGGGCTGGTGCTGGACATCAGCGGCAGCATGCGAAACGTACTGGGCGACGCCAAAGAACTTGCAGACGCGTTCTTTAAGACCGCTAATCCGGTAGATGAGTTTTTACTGCTGACGGTCTCGACCAAGCCTGATTCGATTTCCGGATTCACAACAGATGTGGCGGCCCTCGAACGAAGTGTGCAATTCACCTCGCCCGGAGGCATGACGGCGCTGATTGATACGGCGTATCTCGGCTTGAGCCACATGAAGGCCGCTCGCTCGCCGCGGCGGGCAATGCTGATTCTCTCCGACGGAATGGACAACTTCAGCCGCTATTCGAAAAGCGAGCTGATGCGGGTGGCTCAGGAAGCCGATGTTCAGATCTACTCGATCATCATCCACACCGGCGACGACGGTTCCAACGGCGCCTTCCCATTTCGTCCCAGCATGGTCGGAAAACCAATCGACATGGCCCGCCAAAACCGGGGGAGCAATTTTCTGGAAGAGCTTTCAGATAAGACGGGTGGACTTCACTTCGATGCGAATAACGCAAGCGAAGCGAGAGAGGCCGTTAAGAAGGCCGGGCAGGCGATTCGAAACGTGTACGTGATCGGATACCGCCCTCCCGACGCCGATACGTCGGGCAAATGGCACCGAATCCGTGTGAAAGCCGACGTCCCCCATACCAACGTGGCCGCGCGAAACGGGTATTATGCCCGCTAGTCAGCCCTGTCGACAGCGCAAAGCACCGCCCCATTTGGTCATGGCCCCGTAAGCGTTGTCCGCGTTACTAAGCCGTGACCAAAGGGAACGGTGCTTGGGTGTTGACTAAGCCGCCTCCGAATTTCCTGCAGTTACGGCTTTTTCTCCACGATGTTATTGCCGAAGATGAAACCGATTTCCGCGGCGGCGCGGGTCTGGTTGTTATTCTGCCCAGCCGGGCCGAAGACAAAACCCGGGGTGTAATCGCTAATGTGCGCATAGGCGATGTCTGTGCGGAAGAAGAAGCCGCCGTATTGAAAGGTCGGCGTCACCGTGATCGACGTGCCCTTGCTGCCAGGACCGTACATCAGGTTGACGACACTGAGATCATTCTTGCTCCCCGAGCTGCCGATGTATTCGAAGCGCACTGGCAGTGAGAAGCCGTGCTTGAAGGTGTGATTCACCAGGATCGCGCCGCCCGTGGTCGAAGCTCCCTTCGCAATGCCGATCTTGGCGTTGGTCGGGACATCGGTGTATTGGAAGTAGGGCTGCAAGATCCAGGACCCCTTCGTGTACGTGTAAATCACGTTGTAAATGGCGCCGTTGTTTTGGACCGGGTTCGCGAAAGACGTGTAAGCAGTCTGCGACAGGTTTCCGCCCGCCACAAACGCCAAGGCGTGCGGCCCGTTGGCATAGGCGAGCGAACCGCTAAGCCAGGAGTAGCGGTTGGAATAGAAGCCATCGTTCCAGCTCAGCGAGGCGGTGAATTTGCCCATCGTCTGGTTCACCTGGATTCCACGATTGACGGCGTTTTCCTGGTTCCACAACAGGCCACGGTTGATGTTCATGTTCTCGAAGCTGAACGTATACTCAGCGCCAATCAGCGTGGGCAAGGCGCCAATCTCGAAAGAGGTGTTCTTCCCCGCCTGAAGTTTCACAAAGGCGACGGGCACCGGGCCGAAGAGGTTGCTTACCGTCTTGTCGGCGGCGAGGTAAGGCGTGCCCAGCGTTGGGATATCGTAAATGCCGGCCTGTATGTAGAACTGGAACACACCGTCGGCCTTTTGTAGGAATATTTGCCCATTACCTAGAGTCACCTCTGAGGACTTATCCCCAGGCAGGTGATTGTTCTGCACGAGGCCCATTCCGTTGAGCATGCCGTTCGCTGAAATTTTGCCGAACGGTCCTGCATCAAATACGGCCGGCGGGAGTTCCGACAAAGGACCGGTTATGGCAGGAGTGGGCAGCGCCGCCGGGGCCGCCGGCGCGGCCGGAGCGGGGGCCGCCTGGTCGGCTGGCTTTTGGTCCGGCGCTGGCGTCTGCGCGCCGCAGATCGAGGCTAACCCAAAGCATAGAGCGACCGTCGCGAAATTCTTCACGTAGCATTTCATAAAACTCTCCTGTTCTGACAAATTGCTGTGATAGGTGTGTCTGGGGGCTAAGGCTCGGGCCTCGGCTGTGCAAGACTCGCCGCGCCGGTAAAGTGTCACACTACGACCTACAAGGTCTTATCGACACTACCGTTTGACTGGTTATGCCCGGAGAAGCAAGCACCGGTTACGTACACGGCACAGTGCACGCGATCTGATTTCATTTAGCATCCTATGAAGCCACTATGGACACAAGATAAAAATTTTTATCTTCGTCATCACGATTCTGATTAGAGTCTTCTGGGATCTTATTGTTTCCAAACGAGTTCGATGGGATTGCGGAGGCAACGCATCTCGGATGAGATCAAAGCCTCAGGATTGGGGTGATTGCAAACTGTGGCGAAGTTGCCGCAAGAGCGGTTCGCTCGACCAGAGGGAGCGATGCTTTCGCAACGTCCTACAGCGTCGCCCCGCTGACCAGATACACCGCAGTCTCCGCCAGCAGATTGGGCCGTAAATTTACCTTGCGTCCCCCCGAAAGGAAATAACGCCGCTCCACGCGAATACCCTCTAGTTCGACCAGCTCTTCAAAATCCTGCACGGTCAGAATGTGAATGTTGGGCGAATCATACCAACTGTGAGGAAACAGCGTGGTAATCGGCGCGCGGCCCCCCAACAGCAGGGCCACCCGCATCCGCCAATGGCCGAAGTTCGGGAACGCCACAATCGCCCGGCGGCCCACACGCAGCATTTCGCGCAGCACTTTTTGCGGATGGTGTGTCTCCTGAAGCGTCTGGCTTAGGATGATGTAATCGAAGGCGCCGTCGGGATAATCGGCCAGACCTTCGTCGATGTCACCCTGATACACCGACACCCCGCGAGCAATGGCGCGCTGCACCTTGGCGCTCGCGATCTCGACGCCGCGCGCATCCACGCCTTTGTTCTCGGCCAGCCATTGCAGCAAATCACCATCGCCGCAACCGAGGTCGAGAACCTTAGTCCCCGGCTCTACGATCTCGCCAATAATGGCGTAGTCGCTGCGGCCCAGCAGTTCGCGGACGAACGCCTGCGGCTTGGGAATCTGGGCCGTCATTGCGCCTTCTCGTAGGTACTGGCCAGGAAGCCGCGGATCAGGTCGGTCTGTTCGGCAACGTCCACCAGGAACGCGTCGTGCCCGTAGTTGGATTGCAATTCGACATACGCCACGTCGCAATTGCGCGCGCGCAATGCCCGCACGATTTCCTGCGACTGGTAGCTGGGATAGAGCCAATCCGAACTGAAGCTGATCACCAGGAACCGCGCCCGCGCCGCTTCGAAGGCGGCCGCCAGGCTCCCGTGGCCGTTCACCAGGTCGAAATAGTCCATGGCCTTGGTGATGTAGAGGTACGAGTTGGCGTCGAAACGGTTGACGAACTCACTGCCGCGGTAGCGCAGGTAGCTCTCGACCTCGAAATCCACATCGAAGGCGTATCCGAAGTTCTCTTTCCCACGCAGCCGCCGTCCGAATTTTTCGCGCATCGAGTCGTCGCTCATGTACGTGATGTGCCCCACCATGCGAGCCACGGCCAGCCCGCGCGCCGGCGGCCGCTGTGCGTAATAGTTGCCTCCGCTCCAGTCCGGGTCCGCCATAATGGCCTGCCGGCCTACTTCGTTGAATGCGATCTGCTGCGCGCTATGCCTGGTGGTACAGGCGATGGGGATGGCGCTTTTCACGCGGTCGGGATACGACACCGCCCATTCCAGCGCCTGCATCCCGCCCATAGAGCCACCCGACACCGAAAGCAGCCGCTCGATGCCGAACCAATCGATCAACATCTTCTGCAGCCGAACCATGTCGCCGATGGTGATCACCGGAAACGTCATCGCATATGGGCAACCCGTGGCAGGATTGACCGACGACGGTCCCGTGCTCCCCCGGCATCCGCCTAAAACGTTGGCGCAGATGACGAAGTAGCGGTTCGTGTCGAATGCCTTGCCCGGCCCGACCATGTTGTCCCACCAGCCCGGCTTGCCGGTTTCATGGCTGATCCCGGCGGCATGCGCATCCCCCGAAAATGCATGCAGGATCAGGATGGCGTTACTTTTCCGCGCGTTCAATTCACCGTACGTCTCGTATGCCGTCTCCACCGGCGCGAGCGTCGCGCCGTTGTCCAGAGGCATGCAATCGAACCTGACAACGTTGGATTCGACGATCATTACGGGAGTTTTTCCATCATAACAAAAGCGTTGGTACGCCCCCGTTACCGCCCCAGTACTTTCGTTACTGTTCCCCCAGGATGGGACACGCCATATTGAAACAACCGGACAGCGCGCCGCTAACCGGGAGGAGGCCATTATGGGTTCGAACCGCTCAACATCCACCGCCGCGTACCAGCCCTACGTCACCAGCGGAGTCGCCGGTGTCCGCAGCGCCTGTTACCTCGACACGACTTGTGTGACGGAGGTGATGTTGGAACAACTGAGATACTTACTCAGTCACAAGCGCCCCGAATGCCCGGTTGACTGCCCCGACTGTGAACGGCTTGCAGGCGCCCAGAGCTGGCTGCTCCTCCCGTTCCGCGCTACCGCCACCCAGGGCTCGATTCCGCCCAAGGACTTTTCCCTGGCCCAAAACGTTTCTAGTGCACGAATATGACAACCCGTTTCCTGATGTGTCAGCCGCAGTACTTCGATGTGAGTTACGTCATCAATCCCTGGATGGCTGACAACGTCAATCGGGTCGCCCACTCGCGCGCGCATGAGCAATGGTTGACCCTGCATCGAAAGGTGCAAGACGCGGCCGCCGTGGAATTGATCGATCCCGAGCCTGGCCTGCCGGACATGCCGTTCACGGCCAATGCCGGACTGGTGGTGGGAGATACCGCCATCGTTAGTAACTTTCGGCACCCGGAGCGCCAGACGGAAGAGCGGCACTTTGAGCGCTGGTTCAGCGACCATGGTTTCGATGTTCGACGCCTCGCGCACTCCATCCCCTTCGAAGGCGCTGGCGATGCGTTGCTCGATCGGGAACGCGGCTGCGTGTGGATGGGATACGGACACAGAAGCGCTCGTGAGGCCGGCATCCACATTGAGGAAATGGTCGGTCTTGAAGTGATCCTGCTCGAATTGACGGATCCGCGCTTTTATCACCTGGATACCTGCTTCTGTCCTCTCGCTCGCGGTTATGTCATGTATTACCCGGAGGCATTTTCGGAGGCCTCCCAGCGTCTCCTGCGGGGCGTGATTCCCTGGGACCGATCGATTCTGGTGGGTGAAGAAGACGCGCTCCAGTTCGCTTGCAACGCTGTGAATATTGGCGACCAAGTCATTCTGAACAGCGCGAGCGAGCCATTGGTGGCGGCGCTATCGCAAGCGGGCTTTCAGACGGAGCAGTCTCCGCTCTCAGAATTCCTGCGGGCCGGCGGCGCCTCGAAATGCCTGACCTTGCGCCTGGAAGAAGCCGTATAGTTTCGCAGCTGTCTTATGCCTTCCCCCAGCCTGACCTACAATAGCTCTCAGGCCGATGCGTCCCGCCGTTTCGTTATTCCTCCTCGCCTCACTCTTCGCTTCGGAGTCACAATACCGTCAGGCCCTTCCCGGCTATCACTATGAATTCCCGCGCGACCACTTCGATCATCCCGAGTTTCGCACCGAGTGGTGGTATTACACCGGAAACCTGCACACGGCGAGCGGCGCACGCTACGGCTTCGAACTGGTCTTCTTCCGCCATGGGCAGCGTCGCGGACCTAGCGATAATCCGTCGTCCTGGCGCGCAGACGATCTGTACCTCGCGCACCTCGCCCTGACCGATATCGGCGGCAAGCGCTATCGCTACTACAAGCGTCTGAACCGCGCGGGGCCGGGAATCGCTGGCGTCAGTTTCGACCAGGGCCGCATCTGGAACGGCAACTGGGAATCCAAATGGGACCTACCGGCGGGTGTTCAGACGCTATCCGCGGTAGCTGAGGACATCCACTTACACCTGCGATTGACACCGCAAAAGCCGCCCGTCATAAACGGCGAAAACGGTGTCAGCCAAAAATCCGACGGGACCGGCCAGGCATCTCACTATGTCTCGTTTTCGCGCTTATCCGTGGATGGCGCGGTAAATGGCGCGCCCGTGACCGGCAACGCCTGGATGGATCACGAATGGTTCACCAGCCAGCTCGCTCCCGATCAGACCGGCTGGGACTGGTTCAGCGTGCAGCTCGACAATGGTACGGAGTTGATGCTCTTCGACCTGCGGCATCAGGATGGCGCAATCGATCCGCACTCCGCAGGCACTTATATCGACCGCACCGGCCGCGCCGTGCATTTGAGCCGCGCCGAGTTTCGCCTCGAGCCCCTCGAGTTTTGGACCAGCCCACAAGACGGCGCGCGTTACCCGATTCGCTGGCGGATCTCCATCCCCTCGTTGCGAATCACGCTGGAGTGCTCCGCAGCCCTCCCCAACCAGGAGCTTCTCTCCGAAGATGCCATTGGGCCAACCTACTGGGAAGGCGCGGTCACGTACAGCGGATCGGCCACCGGAACTGGATACGTCGAAATGACGGGCTATGCGAAGCCGGTCCGTTTGTGACGGCGGTTACGGCGTTGTGCCATGGCTAGTTATTGCAAATCCACCTTGCGCTTAGCATGACCGTTGCCACCGCGGCGGCCTTCCAAAAACGCCCGCAGGCTCTCCTCGGTACGCTTCTGAGCGGTGGCCAACGCCCGCATTTCCTTGCGTGTCTCCACCATCAGCCGCATTCCCTCATGCACCAGATCACGGATAGCCTTGATCTGTTTATCGTGCTGTGCCGCACTGCGCTCCAGCGCCGTAACCCGTTCGGGGAAAGTCAATTTTTCCTCCTTCGCGCGGCCAGCGCGGCATTCTGCTCTTCTGCCATTAGCTCAATTATAGAAGCACCGCCGTGTATATCAGAATCGGTCCGCGGCACCGGGCCACATGCCGCCGGTTATAATGCGCTATATGAAACTATCCGAGGGCAAACTGCGCCGGATGAAGGCGCTTTCTAACGAGCGTGGTGTCATTGCCGCAGCTGCAATGGACCAAAGAGGAAGCCTGCAAAAGTCGCTCGCCAGCACTCGCGGCGTGGATGCCAAACAAATCACACCGCAGATGATGAGCGAGTTCAAAACTGTAGTCACCAGAGTCTTGACGCCCCACGCCAGTGCGATCCTGCTCGACCCGGAATATGGCCTCGAAGCGGCCGCCGCCCGCTCCCGCAATGCCGGCCTGCTGCTGGCCTACGAGCTAAGCGGCTACGACAACACCCGGCCGGGGCGCCGGCCCGACCTGCTGCCCAACGTTTCCGTGAAGCGCATTGTGGACTGGGGCGCCGACGCGGTGAAGGTCCTCCTGTACTACACACCGTTTGATGAGAAAGAGATCAACGACGAAAAGCACGCGTTCATCGAGCGCATCGGGGCCGAGTGCGAGACCTACGAAATCCCGTTCTTCCTGGAATTCGTCGGCTACGACCCGAAGGGCGGCGATGAGAAAGGCCTGGAATTCGCGAAACTGAAGCCGCAAGTCGTCAAAGGCTCCATGGCGGAGTTCACCAAGCCGCAATACAAAGTGGATGTGTTGAAGGTCGAAGTTCCGATTAACGCCGAGTTCGTCGAAGGTAGCAGCGCGTACAAGGGCAAGAAGGCCTACACCCGCGACGAAGCCCTGAAGCATTTCCGCGATGCCGCCGCTGTCGCCACCAAGCCATTCATTTACTTAAGCGCAGGCGTTAGCAATGCACAGTTTAACGAGTCGCTAAAGATGGCGACGGAATCCGGCACCGATTACTCCGGCGTCCTCTGCGGCCGTGCTACCTGGAAAGAAGGCATTCCGGTATACGCCAAGGACGGAGCCATTGCACTCGAGGCCTGGCTGCAAAAAGAGGGCGTGAAGAACATCAACGCGGTTAACGACAGCATCCGCAGCGCCACTCCCTGGTATCACAAGATGGGTGTCGCGGTACCGGCCTGACCGTGATCGCCCGGGCGTCCAATGGTTAGACCCAGTGACGTATGATAGAAAGTCATGAACGACTGGGGCTACGCACAAAACGATCCATCCGAACAGTTGGCACGCTTGCATTTTTTTTCGATGGTCAAGCACCAGGATGGCCAGGAAATCGAGTTCACGATCAAGGTGAAGGAGTTCGTCACTCCGAAGGACGGCTCGATGCTGTTCTTCGCCGAAGCCGATAAGCAGACCAACCAGAAGGTCATGCCCTATACGCCTTGTGGTTGGGGAAGAACGATGCTGCTAGCCCTGTCGGAATGCATCAAGAACGTGAACCGCTTCCCCTATCACGAAGTTGATTCCAAGAGTGCCAACGCGTAGCACTCAGAAGAACGGCCTCGCCAAAATCCAGTCTGTTCGCGGAACTTCCCGCGCGATTTTTCGTCTAATCCTCCAAATCCAGTAAGAACCCGCCGAAGGAGCATTCTGTGAATGGTTTAATGCAGGATCTGCGATACGCGCTCCGGACGTTCGCAAAGAGCCCGGGGTTCACGGCTGTATCCGTACTAACGCTCGCCATCGGTATCGGCGCCAATAGCGCGATTTTCAGCTTCGTGGATGCCGCCCTTTTGAAGCCCCTTCCTTACGCGGATGCGAACCGCATCGTCCGTGTCCTGGAGAAGCCACCCGGCTACCCGAGGAACGGCATTTCCACGCTGACTTACCTCGATTGGCAGCACGATAACACGGTCTTCGACTACATGGCCGCGCAGACCGGCTCCCCCGTTACCCTGACCGGCCGCGGCGAGCCCGTCCAACTACGCGGCGGCCGTGTATCGGCGCACTACTTCGACATTTTTGGCATGAAGGCCGCGCTTGGCCGCACGTTCGCGCCCGACGAGGATCAACTCGGCAGGGATCACGTTGCCGTCCTCAGCCACGTACTTTGGGAAACACAGTTTGGTGCCGACTCCAAACTGCTCGGCCAGACGATTCGCCTGGATGGCGAACCGTATACGGTGATCGGCGTATTGCCGGCCGGCAGTGCGTTCGACCGCGCTTTTAACCAGATTTGGCTGCCCCTGGCGTTCAAGCCGGAAAACATGACGCGCAATTTTCACTGGTTCGGCTCCTTTGCCAGGCTCAAACCGAGAGTTACTTTGCAGCAAGCTCGCTTGCAGATGGATGCCATTGGCTCCCGCATCGCCCGGGAATATCCGGATTCCAATAAAGGTTGGGGCGTAGTTGTGGAACCGGTTTCCGAAGTTTTCATCACTCCGGAAACGCGCCAGGCACTGTATATTCTGCTGGGCGCGGTGGGCATGATTCTGTTGATCGGTTGCGGAAACCTGGCGAATCTCACCTTGGCCCGAGGCGCGGCCCGAGAACGGGAGGTTGCGGTGCGTGCTGCGTTAGGCGCGGCACGGCACCGGTTGATTCGGCAATTCTTAACCGAAAACGTGTTGCTCTCGATCGCCGGCGGTCTGGCGGGCCTGGCCGTCGGCTACGCTACCATGCGGGCGATTCAGGCTGCGATCCCGCCTTATACACTGCCGCGGGAAGTAAATGTCATCATGGACGCCCGCGTCTTGCTCTTCACGTTCTTGCTGTCTGTGTTGACCGGTCTCGTTTTCGGTCTCGTGCCGGCCATCGGCTCGACTCGCGCGGACCTGACGAGTTCTTTGAAAGAAGGCGCGCGCGGCGCGATTGGGGGAACGCATGGACGGCTGCGCGCGGCCTTGGTGGTGGGCGAGGTCGCACTGGCTTTCGTTTTACTTAGCGGTGCCGGCCTGCTCATCCGCAGCTTTTTCCACATGCTGCGTGCGGACCCGGGCTTTGACTCCACCAATGTGATCACCGCGGGATTACCTCTTTCCGACAAGCAATACCCCGATCCCGCGCGGCTCAATCTCTATCTACGCCAGATCCTCGCAAATATCGAGATTTTGCCCGGTGTCCGCGAAGCCGCGTTCGCTTCGGCGCTGCCCATGCGCGGCTGGGGGTATGGCATGCCGTTTCAAATTGCCGACCAGCCGGTTGTGGACCGCGCCAACCGGCAGGACTGTTTTTTCAAGATGGTGAGTTCCTCATACTTCCATGCGCTCGGCATGAGGCTGCGGAAAGGCCGTGGGTTAAGCGACCGGGATGTCGCCGGAACTCCACCTGTGACCGTCATCAACGAAACCATGGTCAGGAAATACTTTTCTAAGCAAGATCCAGTTGGGAAGCGCATCCTGGTTCAACAGATCATTCCCGGGAAGACACAACTCGGTCCGGAGATGCCCTGGGAAGTGGTAGGTGTGGTGGCTGACGAACGGGTAAACAGCCTGGACGCGAAGGAAGACAGCGCCGGCATGTATGTCACCAACGAACAGAGCCCGGTATATTTTGGCGGCCTGGTGGTGCGGGCCGCAAGCGATCCCACAGTACTTCAAAAAGCCCTTCGCCAAGCCGTTTATGCGATCGACAAGAGCCAGCCTCTCACGGAGGTCAAAACTCTGGAGCAGCTCAAATCCGAATCAGTAGCATCCGACCGCGTGCTCTCCGTCCTGCTGGCCGTGTTCGGCGGAGTCGCTTTGCTCTTGGCGGCCATCGGAATCTATGGCGTGATCTCCTACTCGGTGGCGCACCGCACTAGCGAGATGGGGATTCGCGCAGCCTTGGGAGCAAGCCCGGCGAGCCTGGTTGGTCTCATTCTCCGGAACGGTGTCTGGATGACCGGCGCCGGACTGGTCTTGGGTATCGGCGGCGCGCTTGGCGTACCGCGACTGATGAAGGCATTTCTGTTTGGCGCTGGCGGACTGGATCCGCTCACGCTGGCGTCAGTTGCCGGCATTTTGGGCGGTGTGGCACTTCTGGCTTGCTACGTGCCCGCGCGCAGGGCTACCAAGATTGACCCGGTCGTGGCACTCCGCTACGAATGATCGTTGGCTGCTAGAACCCGAAGTGCCGCGGGTTCCGGCCGATGATTATCGCCGCCATCACCTTCGGTACATACTCGCGCGTCTCCGGTGGCAGCGAGCGGGTCCGGTACAAATACCAAAAGTTTCGTTGCTTGATGGGATCTTGCACGTTCTTCTTGATGGCCTGCTTGACTTTGGTGGGGCCGAAATCGTAGGCCGCAAGCGCCAGCATGACGGAACTGCCCGCGCCGAAATCGAGAATGAGCTCCCGGAGATACCGGCACGCAGCCCGGGTGGCTTTCAGAACGTCCAGGCGTTCGTCCACCTCGCTATCCACGCGCAGACCATATGCCTTTGCGGTAGCAGTTGTGAACTGCCAAATACCTGCCGCTCCGGCCTCGGATTGATCGCCTCCGAGCGCACTCTCGACCAGCGGAACGTAGCCCAGATCAGGGGGCAAGTGGTTTTCTTCAAGCACGCGCCGGACCAGCGTCATCTGGCGCCCGGACTCGCCTAGCACGCGCTCCACTAGAGAATGGTTGGCGCCCTGATATTCCTGGATATAGTGATTGGCCCGTTCCGTGAATTCAGGCGGAACGCTGTACACTTCCGAGCCGAATTCCGCCATCACCAGGCGTATCTCGGTAGTCACGAAATCGGGCTGTTGCCCGCCAAACCGGTAAAGCAGCGTCCGCTGCAATTGTTCGCCCTCGTCCTCATAGCCGTCCAACTGCGTGGCGAGGCGGTCGGCTTCGCCGGCATTCTGCGCGTTTTGAAGGCGCGTTTCCACATCCTGGATCCTGCGGTCGATCGCCTTCTTTTCCTGATTGAGCTGCGTGATTCTCCAGGACGCGGCTGCCGAGATCACTACCACCAGGCCCGCCAGGGCGAGCGTTAGCCACCGGAAACGTCTGCCGGTATGCCGCAAGGCCCGGTTCAGGGCATCCCGCATGATCGTCAAGGTCTGGTCGGCAAGACCGTGAGCCCTCGCCCGGCGAGACTGTTCTACGGCGTCGGACAGCAGCACTTCATAAGTTCCGGCGGCGGGCAGAGCCACAATGCCCTCGGGGATCACCTGTGTTTCCGCCAACGGCGCGGGAGCAATCTCGTCGGAAAGTTCAAAGGTCAGCTCCGGTCCGTGCGCGCCCAGCCGGATCGTCGCCGGCGTCTGTAATTCGGCTTCTGTGATCCGCTCACCATTGAGAAAGGTTCCGTTCGTGCTATCCCGGTCGCGAACCCGGAAGCCCTCCTCGTTCCGAATGATTTCGCAATGATGCACCGATACGCTGACGTTCTCCGGGCCGCTCATGATCACGTCATTTTCCGGACTTCGCCCCACGGATGTGCAGTCTTTGGCGATCTGATACCGGAACTGGATCTGTGTGCCTTGCCGGGAAATCAGCCAAAGGTTGTCCTGCGCTGCCACGACTCGATGATTCCACGACAGGCCATTCGCGCGCAAATGGCCCGTGTCGCGGAAACCCGCCGGTGCCGCCCTCACCGGTGCACGAACAGCGGCGCCACCGCCAGCACCGAGATTCCGCCTACCAGCAGCAGCAGGTTCAAGCCCTCTAACACCTTTACGCGGCCGTCCCCTTCCTGCAGCTCTTTCCAGGCCAGTGGTCCCCAAACCGCCGCCACAACGACCCATGCCTGGCTCAAGCCGTAGAGCGTGACCGGCCCCGGCCGTGTCGGCTCGGGGAGAGTCGCAACCGCTAACAGGGAGATCAGGCCCACGGCCCAGATAGCGCCGCCCATCAAGCCCCAGAAGTGGTTTTTCGCTGACCCGCTAAGGTACTCCAAAAGCTCCAGCGGTTCGCCTTCCACTGGCAGGTTCATCAGAAACAGGTTCAGAATGAGGCTCGAAGCCAATGCGCCGAAGACGAAAAGCACGGCCGTGGAATAGGGCCCCATGCCGTTATCTCCTTGCCTCGCAAAACTCAGTGGGACCACGTAACTGCCCAAAAATAGCCCGCTCACAACCGCCAAAATCACCGCCTTGGCGCTGCCGGGCCGCCGGGTGCTCTTCGCCTTTCCGGCGCGCGCGATTCGCTCGTGGCGCAGAATCAGCATGTGCCGGTACACCAGGGCGGCTGCCACCACTGCCCCCGCCACCAGCCCGCAGCCAAGCAACAAGAACACCGGTTGTCCGGATAGCGCCAGGGCGAAACTCACGATTGCCCCCACAATAATGCCCACTCCCGCAGCCATCGGGAACGCCACCGTCATCCCCGCCACAGAAAGGCAAGCCATCAGCAGCATGTTGCCGGCATTAAAGACCACTCCCGCCAGGAAGGCCCACAACCATTGGCGCTTGCCGGCAATCATCAAATCATCGCGGAAAGAAAACCCGTCATACCCGAGGCTGCCCACAGTGAGCGCCAAAATCAGCGTCGCCGCCAGCGCGCCCATGATCCAATCGAAGTAGTAAAGCTCATAGCGCCACTTAACGGCGAGCTTGTACGTGTTGGCCCACGAACCCCAGCAAAGCATTCCCAAAATCAGGACCAAGACCGCGGTGAGTTGGTTGTGGGGAAGAATCATGTTGGGCTAGTTCCGGAAAGGTGAAATTATATCGCCCGGCAGGGAACGTTCCAGCAACGTCCGGCCCGGCTGTGTCCGATCCACCAAAGCTGTCGGAGCTACGTGTGGCGGCTGTCCTTCGGTCTGGCGGACCGCCAGCGGTCTGGGCTGCTGCTCGCAATCGGGCAGCGGTGTGACCGAATAGTAATTCAGCCCGTAGCGCCAATTGCGATGGATGTCATCCACGCACACCTCGCCAGCTCGTGCCTCAATTTCGCTCCAAAGGCTGCGCGCCGAGGCAGCCTGACTCACTTCCGGCATCACCGAACGCTTGAGATACACGAAGCCCGCTGTGGAGCAGGCGGCCAGCATCGCCACAGCGGCCAGCCGCCAACCGCGATGCGACATGACCCACGCCGCACTCGCGGCAGCTACCGGCAACAGCCAGGTCCAAGAGAATGTCGGCAAGGATGCACGCGATAAGCCAGCGGCCACAGCGGTTGGTAGCGCCCGCGCTACCATCGGAAACGTCGCCAGGGATACTGCACTTACGGCTAGCCACGGAGCGGGATTCTCGACTTCTTCCAGGCCAATCCCGATGAGCGCAGTCAAGGCCGGAAGCAACGGCAACAGGTAGCCCGGCAGCTTGTTCACCGCCACGGAAAAGAACACCATTCCGAACAACAGCCAAGCCCCGAGAAATAACCGGCGAGGATCTCGCAACGTCCCGCGCAGTGCCACCAGGAACACCAAAGGCGTCCAGGGCAAGAGCCCGGTGAGAAGAACGGGAAGATAGAACCACCAGGGCTGGCCGTGTTGTAATCCCGGCGACAAGAACCTACCGAACGTATGCTGTCCGAAGAAAACATCCAGGAAGGTGCGGCCGTTGCGGAGGTAACACAGCGCGTACCAGGGCAGGGCGACTACGCAGAATGGCAGCACCACGCGCCAGCGGATCAGGTCGCGAATCCGCCCGCGCATCACCAGCGGCAGGGCCAATACCAATGGGACCAAGCCTTTCGCCAAAACCGCCAGCCCCAGCAGAGCCGACGCCACCGGCAGCCATCGCGTATCACCCTTGGCGATCCACGGTAATGACAAGAGCATGGCTGCGGAAAATGTAGCCGCGAGCGGCAAGTCGGTCACGCCAACTTGACTGAAAGCCACCCAGCCCCCACAGGTCGCCAGAATCAGCGTGGCGAACCACGCGGCCATGCAACCGAATTCACGCCGCAAGATCCACCAATAGAAGCCGAGAAAGCCCAGCGCCATCAATGCGACAGGCAGCCGCGGAGCCAGTTCCGGTCCTAACCCCAGGCGAAAGCCAGAAGCCGTCATCCAGTAAAGCAACGCCGGCTTTTCAAACCAGGGCTGGCCCCAGAGGCGCGGCGTTACCCAGTCGCCCGTGTGCGCCATAGCGCGCCCTACCGCCGCATAACGCGGTTCATCCGGTCCCAAAAGGCCGGAAGCATCCAGCTGATACAGGTAGAGAAAATATGCCAGCGGAAGAACCAACCACAAAATACGGGGTATTTTCCGAGGCATCCAGACCCATTATGTAACGAATCTGCCGTTTGCTCCGTTTCCACTACAATAGGAAATATGTTGCGATCGCTTTTGTCTGCCGCACTGGTTGTCATGTCGCTGGCCGTCTCCGGCTTCGCCGCCAAAAAGCCGGCGCCGCCCGACACTCCGGTGCCGATCGACAAGAAGGCGCTCGAAACCTATCTGCGTCACCTCTACGTGATGGATAAACGTGTCACGGTTGAGGTGGGCGACCCCGCACCATCCGGCCTGCCAGGTTTCCGCCAGGTCACCGTCACGGCTTCTATGAATAATGCCCGCCAGGAATTTCAGTTGCTGGTTTCCCAGGACGGCACCAAAATTATTCAAGGCACGGTTTATGACGCGACCGAGAACCCGTTCAAGAAAGACCTGGATAAGCTCAAGACGGATGGCGCTCCAAATTTCGGGACGCAGGGCGCCACGGTGGTGATTGTCGCATTCAGCGATTTCGAGTGTCCCTATTGCGCCAAAGAGGCCAAGACGCTGCGCGACAACCTGCTGAGCACTTATCCTACGCAGGTGCACGTGTACTTCAAACAGTTTCCGCTTACGTCTATACATCCGTGGTCCAAAGCCGCAGCCATCGCGTCGCGTTGCGTCTACCGCCAGAACAAAGACGAGTTCTGGAAATACCACGACTGGATCTTCCAAAATCAGATGGAGATTGACCCCGACAACCTGAAGCAGAAAGTGCTCGGGTGGGCGCAGGACGAAAAGACCATTGACACCTTGCAACTCACCAGTTGCATGGATAGCCGCGCCACCGAGGCGGAAGTCGATAAGGACATCGCCGAGGGTCACGCCCTAAATGTCGATTCCACGCCGACGCTCTTTATCAACGGCCGCCGTCTGAACACCGCGGCAGAATGGCCCATGTTGCAAGCCATCATCGACTACGAGATCGACTATCAGAGGACCACCAAAAATGCTGGCGAGGATTGCGGCTGCTCGATCCGGCTGGATCTTCCGGGCGCGCCACAGGCCCCTTCGCCGCTGTCGCCGGTGGGGTCGGCCAAGAAGAAATAACCTCCTGGGAACCCGGGAGTGCTGGGTATCGCAAATGAAAATCTGGAAGTATGGGCTGCTGCCCCTTGCCGCTGCTGTTTCCTGGGTCGCGTTTGGCGCCACCGCCAATATTGATCCAAATGTTTATCTAGATGACATCAAGTTCCTGGCTTCGCCGGAGTTACGTGGTCGCGCGACTGGCAGTCCGGAGCTCGAAAAGGCCGGCGCCTTCATTGCCGCCAGGTTCAAAGAATTCGGCCTGAAGCCCGCGGACGGCAAGGGCTACTACCAGGCTTTTACCGTCACCACCGACGCCCGCTTAGGCAAGGCCAACCGCTTCCACTTCACGGATGCGGGCCGCACTACGGTGCTTCATTTTCCGGAAGATTTCGTGCCCCTGAACTTCTCGTCGCCTGGCAAGTTGAGCGGTGCAGTAGTCTTCGTCGGCTACGGCATTACGGCGCCCGAATACAACTACGACGACTATCAGGGCATCGATGCCAAGGGCAAAGTTGTCTTGATGTTACGCCACGAACCTCAAGAATTTGATGAGAAAAGCGTCTTCGCCGGGAAGGCCTATACGCAACATGCGCAGTTCTCCAGCAAAGCCACCAACGCGAAAATTCACGGGGCGGCCGGCGTCATCCTGATTAACGATCGCGCCAACCACCGCGCCGACGCTGACCAACTGGAGACCTTCGGGCGCACAGCGGGCCCGGCCGACGCGGGAATACCCTTTCTGCAGGTAAAAGCCGACAAGATTGAGAGCTGGTTTGCGGCTGCCGGCAAAGATCTCACCGCCATCGTGGAGCAGATCGATCGGACCTTGAAACCACAGCCGTTCGCCTTTCCCGACGCTGTGCGCGTGGATGCCAACCTGGATGTCGAGCGTGCGGTCAAGACGGTCCATAACGTAGTTGGCTACCTTCCGGGCGAAACGGACGAGTACGTGATTGTGGGAGCCCACTACGACCACCTCGGATTGGGCGAACAGTTTTCGCTGGCGCCCGATCTCGCGGGAACCGTCCATCCAGGAGCCGATGACAACGCGTCCGGCACAGCGGGAGTGATCGAACTGGCGCGCTGGTTCTCCACACAGCCGAAACAAAAACGTGGGATTTTGTTTATGACTTTCGCAGGTGAGGAACTGGGCCTGCTCGGCTCCAGCTTCTATGCCGCGCACCCCGATTTGCCGCTCGACAAGGCCGTGGCCATGATCAACATGGACATGATCGGGCGCGTACGCAACGGCAAGCTCTACATCGGTGGTGCCGGAACCGGCACGACTCTTCGCGCTCTTCTCGAAAAATCGCCGAAGTACGGATTGAACCTGGACTATTCCGACACCGCTGGTTACGGTTCCAGCGACCACATGGAGTTCATTCCCAAGCAGGTGCCCGTGCTGTTCTTTTTCTCGGGGCTGCACAGCGACTACCACAAACCGGGCGACACCTGGGACAAGATCGATGCGCCGGATGCCGCGCATGTCCTGCAATTGGTGGCCGACATCACCGACAACCTGCGCGAGGCTCCTGACCGGCCGCTCTTCGTGCGGATCGCTCCGCCGACGGGCGGGGAAAACGCCCATGCGGGAGCTATCACAGGTTCAGGCGATTCCAAGGCCTCCGGCTACGGACCTTACTTCGGCTCCATACCGGATTTCGGCGAGGGAACCAAAGGTGTGAAGTTCTCGGACGTGACGCCGGGATCGCCCGCGGGAAAGGCAGGACTCAAGGGCGAGGATGTTCTGGTGGAGTTCGACGAGAAACCGATCGACAACCTTTACGATTTCACCTATGCCCTGCAAGCCAAGAAGCCGGGCGATGTGGTTAAAGTGAAAGTGCTACGCAACGGCAAGCCGGTGGAAGCCACGGTCACCCTAACGCAGCGCCACTAACCCCTAATGGATACCAAAGTCCTTACGAAAATGCGGTCGGATTGGAACGACCGCGCCAAAGAGAACGCCCAATACTACGTCCAAAACGCCGCTAAGGACTGGGACCAGAGAGAGTTCTTTCGAACCGGTGAGATCAACGTAGCGAATGACGTGCTGCCGGACATGCACACGATCTGCGGCGGGCAACGGTCGCCTCTGGACCTGTCAGCCCTGGAGATCGGATGCGGCGTAGGCCGCATGACGCGCATGTTGTCGAGAGTCTTCGGCCATGTCACCGGTGTCGATATCAGCGAAGAAATGATCGCCCGGGCCAGGCAGAATACCGCGGATTTGAGCAACGTGGAGTTGATCGTCGGAGATGGTTGCACGCTCAGCAGCCTGGCCGACGCGAGTTGCGATTACGCCTTCTCGTTTATCGTCTTCCAGCACATTCCTTCCTACGATGTGATCGCATCCTATTGCCGCGAAGTCTTCCGCGTGCTGAAGCCGGGAAGCTTGTTCAAGTTTCAGGTGCAAGGCGGGGACGGCGTGATCCGCAAGAGCGACCTCGATACCTGGCTCGGATACCCCTTCTCCCCGGAAACCGCGGCGGGACTTGCCAAAGAATCCGGATTCGCCCTCGAAGCCCAGGCCGGGGCCGGCACGCAGTATTTCTGGCTATGGTTCCGAAAGCCGGGCGTCCCAGCTACTCCGGAATCAAAACCTTAACCGGCTCCTCGATGTACTTGGCATTGGGGCCCACAGTTAGCACCATCACGGCCCACCGTCCAGCACCGATCTTGTCGGGAATCTTGAGCTTAACGGTGGTTTTGGACTGCTCCGTCACGTCCACCGGAGTATCGGTTTTCCCGTCCGTAAGGAAGACCTTGGCGACGCAAGCAGTGTCGAGATAGTCCCCCGCAATCGTGACGACGTCCCCCCGTTGAGCGCTGGTTGGTTCCGCCGTAAACATGCGCGGCGTGCCTTCCTGAGCATAAGCGGCCAAGCCTGTGGCCATGAGACACGCTATAAATGATATTCTAATCTTAATATCCGCAATCACCTTAATGCTAAACCCGTTGGACTCCGAATTCAACGGGCAATGCGGAAAATTTCAGCAGTGGCGTCAGGGGGGCCGGCGTACGATCCTGTAAAGTCTGCCCGCATGGGGATGAAATCTCCGCCTGTCTGACGTATCATTCTCGCTATGGCTGCCGTCGCCGCTTCTCCTATTCTGGTGCCTCAGCGCCAACAGGGTTGGATCTACAAGCCATCCTGGGACTTGCCGCTCCTGATCTTTAGCGCCGTTTTGGTTCCCTTGCCCTTCCTGGTGGCGTGGATCGCTCAAACCTCCGGCCTGATGAATCCGCAGCAGGCCATCAACCTGATCAACATCACCGTAGCGGCGCTGATCGGCGGCCCGCACCTGTTTTCCACCGTCACTTACACGTTTCTGGACGGCGGCTTCCGAGCCCGTCACCCGCGGTACGCTGCGCTGGCATTCTTGCTCCCGGTTCTGGTCGTTTACTTTGGTGTGAAACAGTACACTTTGTTGATTACCTTCTTCTTCACTTGGGCCTCGCTCCACGTGCTGCACCAGATCATCTATCTGACGGATTGCTACCGCACGCGCAACGGCCAGCCGGAACCGTCGTGGTCGCGCTTCGTGGATTATGGCTTAATCCTGAGCGGCATGTATCCCATCGGTCTCTACAAACTGTCGCTGCGAGAATTCCAGGTGGGCGGCGTCGTGCTTCCCTACCCCGACTGGGTGCGGCCGCTCCATCTGCCGATACTGGCCGGAGTGGTCTTTGCGATCTTCCTGGTGGCTTGGATTGGCAAAACGGCGATTGAATTCCGCGAACAGCGATGCAGTCTGCCAAAAACGCTTTTAATCGGCATAACTACGGTGGTATCGTTTTGCCTGCCAATGGGGTCTAATCTGGACGTTTTATTTCAGGGATATAACACCTGGCACTCATTTCAATATCTGTTCCTGCTGTGGCTGCTGAACCGCCTGCGCGACGAGCGCGGCGAAATCGAAAGCGGTGTAGTCCGTCACCTGGTGCGTCGTAACAGCATGATTGCATATTACGTGTGCTTTCTGGCCGCCACTGGCGTGCTCGTGCTGCTCACCTTGGTGGTGCGCGCGGTCACGCCGCTGGCTGCCGATCAGAGTTACTTTGTAGTGGTACTGAGTGTTTTGCTGATGCACTACTATTTCGACCATTTCCTCTTTTCGCAACCGAAATTAGTAGCGTAATTCGAGATTCCCCCGGAAGTGATTTGTTATACACTAGACCCTAGCCCGCTGAACAGCGGGGGGATCTTATGTTTGCGCCGCAGAGCAGTTCGGCAGGTCGCTTCGAAGGCCAGCACCCCAAAACCAAGGACGTCGTGTTTTGCGACCGTTCAGCATTCCCTCTGGCTGTTCCCAGTGCACTCGTGACCGCCATCTGGGACCAGGTCAACGAAGGCGTGGGGGCCGTGCCGCGCGGCGGAGCGGAAGTGGGCGGCTTGCTTCTGGGCCGGCAGAGCCAGACCGGCATCGTTCTGGCCGAAGAAGTGGTTCCAATCCGCATTGAATACCGCTTCGGACCGTCCTTCCGGCTTTCCGACCTCGACATAAACAATATCCGGACCTTGATGGCGTCAGTACAGAAGGACCCCTCGAAGGCGGTGGTGGGTTTTTATCGCAGCCGCACTCGAAATGACAGCGGCTCCCAGGAAAGCGACAGCGAATTGCTAGCCGTCTTGGAGCAGGCGCACACATCCTTCGCCTCCAATTTCCACTACTACATTGCATTCACGCCGCTCTCCAAGATGAACATGACGGCATCGGTATCGGTGCGCAAGGACGACGGTTGGGACGACTGGCAGCATGTGACGCTGCGGTCCAACCCTATGTCGCCTTCCGAGCCCATCGAGTTCGAGGCGCCGCCGAAAGATCCCCCGCCACCCGCTTCGGCGCTGGAACAACCGTCGGCGCGGCCAGCCCCGCCGCTCGCCGTGCCCCACTCCGAGCCGCATCCTTATTCCTACCCGGAACCAACTCCTCCGGCGCAGCCTCCTGCCCACGCCTTCGCTCCTCAGGAGCGCCGCGCCGTCATGCACTCGGACTGGATGCAGGGTGCCTCCCCGGTCGCGGAACAGCCGAGCATCTGGCATCGCGAGCGGACCCCCTGGTTCATCGGCGGTGGGGTTTTGCTGGCGACCATCGCGTTGGGCGGATATCTCCATTTCAGTTCGCAGCCGCAACCCCGTCTCGCCTTAGGGGAAGCGTCAGTGCCCATTCCCGCAACGTCGGCGGTGCGTACCGGCTTCTCGGCGGTGCGAGAGGGTCCGCTCTGGAAGCTCACTTGGGACCGCGCAGCAGTAGCCGCTCTGAATCCGACGGGTGGCGTGTTGGTCATCCGCGACGGCGGCAACAAAGAGCAGCAGCTCGGTCTGACGGCGGCCGATCTTTCCAGCGGAACTTTTTTCTACACACCGCAAACTAACGATTTGCTCTTCAGCCTGAACATCGTCATGCCCGGAAACCAAGTAGCGGAAGAACATGTTCGCGTGCTCCAAGGGCCTCCTGGAACCGAACCGTTGCCCGTAGCCGGCTCGGCGGAACCGGTGAAGGTTGTGATTCGTGACCGTGTGCGGACCCTACGTCCGTTTACGCCGGCACCCAATGGAACCTTGGATTCGTCCTCCAGTAAAAACGCCGCGGCCGACATACCACCTCCCCCATCCCTCGCCGCGTCAGCCGGCTCGCCTGCGAATTCCACGATTCCGATCATATCTGCGCCAATGGCGGGCGTGCCCGTTCTACGGGAGAATCGTGCGGTTTCCGCAAGTGCCGTGACTCCTTCGCCGCTTTCCGCGCTATCCACACCCGCGGCGCCGGCGCCCGTTACCGAGGGTCCGAAGGCGCTGCGGCAGGTCAGCCCCAAAGTCATCGGGCCCATTCAGTCAGGCGCAGGTTCGCAAGTGCAGGTCCGCGTGCAAATCGATGCTGAAGGTAAGGTGACCAAGGTGACGCCGATTACTTCGGGCGCCTTCGTCGATTTCCGCCTCACGCAAGCCGCTACCACGGCCGCCAAGTCCTGGGTCTTCGAGCCGGCCCGGACGAATGGCCATCCCGTGCCCAGCGAAATGATCCTGGATTTTCATTTCGGCGAGAAGTAGCCGCAATCGCTCAAAATCTGCTAAGATTCTTTCGGAGCGTGTCTGCGATGCAGGTGCTGGTCCACCTATTTTGATCCAACACTATCAAAATAGCGGAGTCCACCTCGATCACAACGCGCTGGTGAGCAAGCTCCTGGTCCGATAGCGGGCAAGGGAGAAGCCTAAAGGCGCTCGGGGGACGCCCACCCCGTTTACAAACGCGGGTCAATAACGGGGGTCGGCACGGCCGAGTGGTAGCGCTCCATTTACTTCAGTTAGTAGTGTTCCGTTCACTTCAGTTAGTAGATGTCTTAAACCACACACTTTCGTCGGTATATAGAAGCGCTATCCTAAGTGACTATCGGGTACCAGTCCCCGCATTTATTTCTTGTCTCAAGTACCAGCAGTACGCTGTAATGGCCGTGGAGGGCAGGAATGGCTCAACGGTTGCGGTATCTATGGCGTGAAGAAAACGGCCAAGACCTGATCGAGTATTCTCTATTGATCGCATTTCTTGCGATGGCGTGCGTTAGCTTCTTCAGCATGGGAAATTCGTCGATCGCCGGCATCGTAAACAAGAGCAGTTCGCAACTGATCGCCGGCAATATATACGCCAGCTAGAGCCTTTCTCAAGCGGCTCTGCGTAGAGCAGCGTAAAATAAAACGAGATTCCAGTTTTCATGAGACTTCTGGCGCTCGTCCTATTGCCTGCGCTTGCCGTGGCCGCTGGACCATCCCTCGAAATCCAGTCCGTGGTCGATCTGGCGGGTAGCGCGCCCCCGGAGGTCGCAGCCGACGCATTGATCCGCGTCGCCGCTCTCGATCAGATCGCCAAACCGCGCCGCGTAGAACTTTACGACCAGGCTTTTGCGCTCGCGCTTTTCGCGCCCCAGCCCTACAAACGACGCACCAGCCTGGCCCGTGCCATAGGTCCTTCGGGCTTCCTCAATCGCGCTTACGAGCAAGACTTGGATGGGTTGTCCTTGCAGTTGCGCGCGGTGGAAGGCCTGCTGCCCCTGGCGCCGCAAAAAGCCCGCGAGCACTTCCTGGAGATCGCCCCCCTGAGCCTTCCGCAGCTCAGTTGTGACGACTTTATGGTTTATGACGTCGACCGTTTCTATGCGGTGCTGGGCCAGGTAGCCGGGCAAACTTTCTCCGCGAAAGAAGTGCGCAACGAGGAGCCCACCAAATTCCTGGCAGGATACATCACAACCATCACCTCGGCCGCTCAGGTAGCCCCGGTGGCGCACCTTCTGGAAAGCGTCGGGGGGAAGGACGCCGAATTCCAGTCGTTGGCCACGGCTTTCGCCGGGGCGCTCAGTAGGATCTCGAGTGACGACCGGTCTTTTGTGTTTGGCGCGAGCGCGGCCGGGCCCGCCATCGGGAGGCTGGCGGAACTATCCCGTCGCCGGCAGACCTCGCCTCTGATCGTGTTGGAGGCGTACCGGCAGTTTTTGGCCAGTCACTTGGCCGGGCAGCGCTGCGCAGATGACACCAAGAGCGTTTGGAGCGCTTCGGCAACCAACGTGGTATCGTTCTTCAACGACAAACTCGCGACCCCGCCGCTCCAGCCGATCGACACGGGCGCCACGACTGCCGCGAAGACCGATGGCGAGGTCAAGGGTTTGGTCTGGTGCGAGGATCCGGAGTGCCATGCGATGCGCGAACAATACCTCGCGTTGGTCGTGGGTGAGAATGGCGCTTTCAAACAGACTCAGGAGCGCCAAGAAAATGATTGGCAGGCGAAGGCTCGCGATTTTCTAAGCGCCATGGCCGCCTGGACACGGAGCACGGGACTTACGCCGGTAGAACATTTTCGCGAAAAGGTCGCACTTTTCAGTGAGCTACTGATCGTGGTTCCCAATGGGCCCACCCGCGAATTCGTGTTGCAGTCGATGTTGCAGTTCCTGATCCAGAACCGCGTGCCGGAGGAGAACCGGATGGAATGGTTGTTACCTTTGAGCCAGCTCGCCGGCCGTGTCGGGCTCGATCCAGCCGGCTGGGGCCAAACCGCCGACCAACTGCGCCGCGCCAACGATTCGGTGATCTCACTCTACATGGCCCTGGAGGCAGTTGCCCCGCGCAGCCTGAGCGCGCTCACACCAGTGCTGTAAACGGCGTTTTACCGAGCCGTGACCAAAAGGGAGCGGTGCTTTTCTCCTCACTTTTCCGCGATTGCTACGCCAGCTCCCGTTCGTCCCGTAGAGCTGGCGGACGCCGTTTATCAGGACGATCCGTTTGAGGGTTATGACGGTGCCCGCGTTACACTTTGTGCAGATGAGTAATACAATCACCGTGCGGCTGCCCGAAGATCTGGCGAAATGGCTGGACCATACCGCACGCAAAAGGGGTTTGCCTAAGGGCCGCATTATTCGAGAGGAACTTGAGAGAGCGCGAAACTCTGCCAATCGTCTCTTCCTTCGCTTGGCCGGTGCGATGGTTGGACCGAGCGACCTCTCGACGCGCAAAGGCTTCTCCCGTAAATGAAAACGATCACGGACACTGGTTTTCTGGTCGCGTTTGGGAACCGGGAAGATTACCGTCACGAGCCACGTCCAAACTTCCCCAACGGGGTTCAGCCTCTCAATTTCCTGGGACAGCCAAACGAAGAGCGCCCATCAAAGCATCAACCTTGAAGAAGCGCTAGACGCCGCCGTCCAGTGCATACGCGCCGCAGATGCCATAGCTTACACTCAAACTACATGCTCAACCGGGGCTATGCCTACACCACAATCATCAGCAGCAAATACTATGGACAAACCCTGCTCTCCCACTTGGCAAGCCTTTACCCCCACTCAACCCCACAAGCCTGGCAACAAAAACTAAAAAACGGCGAAGTCACCCTCAACGGCGTCGCCGCCACCGGAAGCGAATCGGTCACTTTAGGCCAAACCCTTGTCTGGAACCGTCCACCCTGGATCGAACCAGACTCCCCTCAGCACTTCGAAGTGCTGTTTGAAGACACCCATCTGTTGGCCGTAAACAAACCCAGCGGCCTCCCCACCCTCCCCGGCGGCGGCTTCATGGAAAACACCCTCCTGCGCTGCGTGCAAAGGCGAACCCCCAACGCAAACCCTGTCCACCGGTTGGGCCGAGCCACCACCGGCATCGTCCTCTTCGCCAAAACACCGCAGGCGGCCTCTAATCTATTCGCAAACTGGAACACACCCAAAATTCAAAAAATCTACCGGGCGCTGGG
>DASZIV010000042.1:0-3629 GCA_035948775.1 Bryobacteraceae bacterium | reverse complement strand
AATGTGGGAACGACGACGGCCAATTACTATGTTGTTGCGATCGGTCCGGACGCGGATACGCAAGCCTGATTCGGCCTTTGTGCGCCGACGAAGTCTTCCGCGCCGTGATGGCGACGCCCAGTGGTTTTCATCCGAATGTTTCGGTGCCGGGTCATCGTATTTCTTATATTTCTTTTCTCCGGGCGATGGCGGCCCATCGCGCGGTGGAAGACCGGCGGTTCGGGGTCGTAAACTTCGAACGCGGACTCGAGCAAGGAGGTTCCGGACTGGAAGCTGGGCGAAAGAAATAGAATGAGCCTATGCAGCCCTCAACCCAATCCGGCATGGAGACGTCCGGCCAGCCCGTAAGCTCGAATCTCTCGCGGTCGACTTCGGTGCCAGTTGGTCACTTCCGCTGGGTGATCTGCACTCTGCTGTTGTTCGGTGTCACCAAGAACTACATGGACCGCCAGGTCCTGGGTGTTCTGAAGACGACCCTGCAGCACGATCTTGGCTGGAACGAAATCGACTACAGCAATCTTGTCTTTGCGTTTCAGGCAGCCTATGCCTTGGGCATGGTGGTCGTGGGGCAACTTGTGGACCGCCTGGGGACGCGGCTGGGTTATGCGCTGTCGATGATTTTCTGGAGTCTGGCGTCGATCGCGCACGCTGCGGCAGGCTCCTTCTTCGGGTTCGTCGTTGCGCGTTCCGCTTTGGGCCTGGGGGAGTCGGGGGTATTTCCTGCCAGCATTAAAACGGTGGCGGAGTGGTTTCCCCAAAAGGAACGCGCACTCGCTACAGGAATCTTCAATGCGGGATCAAACGTTGGCGCAATTCTCACTCCCCTCATCGTGCCCTGGATCACGATCCATTACGGGTGGCGGGCGGCGTTCATCGCGACGGGTTCGTTGGGATTTGTCTGGTTGGTATTTTGGCTCTTGCTTTACCGCAAGCCGGAAGAGCATCCGCGGTTGTCGCCGGCCGAATTCGAATACATCGTTAGCAACCGCCCGAAATCTCCGCCCAAGATCAAGTGGGGCAAACTGCTCGCGTACCGCCAAACCTGGGCGTTCGTGGCCGGCAAATTCGCGACCGATCCCATCTGGTGGTTCCTGTTGTTCTGGATCCCTGATTTTCTACAGCGTAATCACGGCCTCAAGCTGATGCAGATTGGCTTGCCCATCATGGTGATCTATATCCTGGCCGACATCGGCAGCGTGGCTGGAGGATGGTTCTCCTCCTCGATGATCCATCGTGGGAGGAGCGTCAATCGATCGCGGAAGACCGCGATGCTCGTGTGCGCGTTGAGCGTCGTCCCGATCGTATTCGCCTACCGCGTGCAGAGCTTGTGGGGTGCCGTATTGCTCATTGGTCTTGCCGCTGCCGCGCATCAGGGTTTTTCTGCCAACTTGTTCAGCTTGAGTTCGGATATTTTCCCCGCGCAGGCCGTGGGTTCCGTCGTTGGGATTGGCGGCATGGCAGGAGCCATCGGCGGGATGCTGATGGCGAAGATTGTGGGCTACGTTTTGCAGTGGACCGGCAGTTATATGATTCCATTTCTGATTGCGGGCTCAGCCTATCTTCTGGCGTTGGCAATGATCCACGCTCTCACGCCGCGTCTCGAACCCGCCAACGTCGAATGACCTTAATATGATCCTCGATAGCTTTCGGCTTGATGGCAAGAATGTGCTTGTAACCGGCTCCAGCCGTGGACTCGGCGCCGCAATTGCAATGGCGCTGGCGGAGGCCGGGGCGAACGTTGGCCTGCATGGGCGCTCACCAGCTGGAGACGGCGTTTGCGACGCGATTCGGCAGATGGGGAGAAAGTGTTTCTTCCACGCTGGCGATGTGTCCCGGGCGGAAGTTCCCGCAGCCCTTATCGCAAGGACCATCGATGAATTTGGCTCCATTGATATTCTGGTTAACAACGCGGGCACGATTCGACGAGCCCCGGCGGCCGAATATCCTCAAGCTTTTTGGGACGAATTGATTGCCACGAACCTGTCTTCTGTATTTCACCTGTCGCAGCTTGCCGGGCAGCATATGCTGAAGCGTGGCGGTGGAGGCAAGATTGTTAACATCGCCTCCTTACTTTCTTTTCAGGGCGGCATTCTGGTTCCCGCCTACGCTGCCGCCAAGGGTGGCGTGGCTCTTCTCACAAAAGCGCTGGCCAATGAGTGGGCCTCGAAAGGAATCAACGTCAACGCAATCGCGCCCGGCTACATGGCGACCGACAACACCGAGGCTCTTCGAAACGATCCGCAGCGTAGTCGGCAGATCCTGGAGCGAATTCCAGCGGCGCGTTGGGGCAGTCCGGCAGATGTTGCCGGAGCCGCGTTGTTTCTCTGTTCCTCTGCCAGCGACTATGTCCATGGCCACGTGCTCATCGTCGATGGGGGATGGATGTCGCGGTGAGACAATGCTGCAGAGGAAGATGGCCAAATACACCGCGAATGCGCGCGCACTAGCTTGTCCCCGTGTGGTGAACATCTACGATCTGCGTTCTCTGGCCCGCCGCCGCGTTCCGAAAATAGTCTTTAATTACATTGACGGCGGTGCCGAAGGCGAACTCACTCGGCAAGAGAATCGGCGCGCCTTCGACGCGATCACATTTCGGCCGCGCCAGGCGGTGGCGGTTGCGAATGCAGATTTGCGTATGCGCGTTCTCGGCATTGACCTGGCGATGCCCGTGCTACTTGCTCCCGTCGGCTACCGCCGCATCATGCATCCCGGCGGTGAGGTAGTCGCCGCCAGGGCTGCTGGAAAGGCGGGAACGGCGTACATCCTCTCGACGGTATCCGGCCATCGACTGGAGGTCGTGAAGACAGCTTCTTCGGGGCCGGTATGGTTTCAACTCTATTTGACCGGCGGCCGCGCGGCGGCAGAAGACGCCATACAGCGCGCTCAGGAAGCCGGCTACAGCGACCTGGTCGTCACCATCGACACCCTGTGATCGGCCTGCGCGAGCGCGAGGTACGAGAGGGGATGGATCCGCTGTGGCGCGGGCGCATCTGGTCGCGGATTCCTTTCACGCCGCAGTTATTCGCGCGTCCACAATGGTTAGCCCGCTTTTTACTCGACGGCGGTCTCCCTGCTATGCCCAATATCGTGGTGCCGGGCAAAGGACCGCTGCGAGTTGGCGATGCGCATACCGCGCTGACGCGCGGCGTTTTCTTCTGGGAAGACATGAAATGGATCCGCGATCTCTGGAAAGGCTCGATCGTGATCAAGGGAGTTCTTACTGTGCAAGATGCTCGGCGTTCTCTGGATCATGGCGCCGCGGCTATTGTGGTCTCGAATCATGGCGGCCGCCAGCTTGACGGTGTTCCTGCGACGATGCGCGTGCTTCCGGAGATTGTCGCTGCGGTCGATGGAAGAGCTGAAGTGTTGGTGGACAGCGGCATGCGCCGAGGAACCGACGTGGTGAAAGCGTTGTGCTTGGGGGCCCGTGCGGTTCTCTGCGGGCGGGCGTATGCGTATGGGTTGGCCGCTGCCGGAGAGGCTGGCGTCACTCGCGCCCTCGAGATCCTGCTCGCCGATCTCGATCGAACGCTGAAGCTGCTTGGCTGTAACTCAGTTCGCGATCTGAACCGTTCCTATGTGAACGTTCCCGGCGAATGGTAATCCTCACGCGGAAATAAAGTGCGGCT
>DASZIV010000041.1:0-3320 GCA_035948775.1 Bryobacteraceae bacterium | reverse complement strand
ATGGCCTCGGCGTCCCGGCCTGCCCGTTCGCGCCCGGTGCAGAAAACGTTGCCGCGCGCGCGAATCCGAAGTACCCGCGCCGCGGGGCGAGATGCCTCTCGCTCGAACTCGGCCAACATGGCGTCGAACATCGATCCGCTGAACTGGTTGCCGCGCGCGGGATTATCCAACGTAAAGGTGAGGACATCTCCCGTTCGCTCGATTGTCAGTGGGCGAGCGCTCGGATCAGACGGATGAGAGTTCTGGGGCAGCACGCCGCCAACGGTATACAAGGGATACAAGCCGTGTCAACAACGGGCAGCTGTTCGTCCGCCGAAAATAGGCAGTACACGCCGCGCAAAGCCGCGCGTATATTAACCCTTCGATAGGGACGCAACCGGTGCGAAGTCCGCGTTGAATATTGACAGCCGGTCGAGAAAGGGAGTCGTGGTGAACCGCATCCTGGAGTCATCCTCGAGAACCACGCCCCGGCTGACCGGTAACCAGTGGCGTAGTTTCTGGGCAGCGTGGGGAGGCTGGACCATGGACGGGATGGACTCTTTCATCTATTCGCTGGTGCTCGTTCCCGCACTGAAGGATCTCTTGCCCAGGTCGGGAATTCCCGCTACCGCCCCCAATGTCGGCTATTACGGCGGTATCTTGTTTGCGCTTTTCATGGTCGGGTGGGGTGTGGCGCTGTTTTGGGGGCCCATTGCCGATCGCTTCGGTCGTGTGCGAACCATGATGTTCAGCATTAGCTGGTTCTCGCTGTTCACTCTCCTGGCGGCATTCTCCAGCGGTGTGTGGAGCCTCGCGGTGTTCCGATTCCTGGCGGGAGTGGGCATCGGAGGGGAATGGTCAGTCGGAGCCTCTCTGGTTTCCGAGGACTGGCCAGAAGAGCGCCGAACCATGGGCGGGGCTTTGATGCACACCGGGTACTACTTCGGATTTTTTCTGGCCGCTGTCGCCAACTATTTCATTGGGAGCCGCTTCGGTTGGAGATATATGTTCGTGCTGGGAGGCGCTCCGGCCATCCTGGTGGCCTTCATTCGCAACAACGTGCAGGAGCCGGCGCGCTGGGAGAGGAAGTTGGAAGAACTTGGCAAGCAGTGGCGAATGCATCATTCGTTCCTGGAACTGTTCTCGCCGCAGTATCGCCGCCGCACCATCTTCAATTCCATCTACCTGATCGTGTCCCTGGCCGGTTTGTGGGCGGGTTCGGTTTACGTGCCGGCAGCGATGACCTATATTGCGGCGCGCGCGGGCCGAACCGTGGTCGAGGGCGCGCGCCTCGCTTCCTATTCGACGGCACTTCTGGGAGGCGCCACCATTCTGGGAGCTCTGATGGTCCCGCTGCTGGCTGAACGACTCGGTCGCAGGACGACGCTTGGCATTTTTTACGCCGTGATGCTGGGCTCTATATGGATCGCGTTCGGCCGCGTGTTCTATATGGAAACTGGCGGCGTGGGATGGTTCCTGGTGTGCGTCTTCTTTCTTGGCCTGGGAGGCGCCAATTTCGTGGTCTATTCCTTTTGGCTGCCCGAACAGTATGGAACCGAGTGCCGCGCCAGCGCGTTCGCATTTATCACCAACATCGGACGCTTTGCAGCCGCAGCTTTTACCTTTCTGGTGGGCGCCGGAGTGCGTCACTTTCAGACTCTCGGCACGCCCGTGGCTTTGACAGCTTTCGCTTTTGTCATCGGACTTCTGCTCTTGCCGTTTGGGGAGGAGACCAAGGGCAAGCCCCTGCCGGCCTGACACCAGAAGAAGTGTCATCGAGTAAAGCAGCGCACCGAGAACCCAGGGGATTCGCCAAGGGAAACCAACCGCAGCAATAAATGTTGCGGAGGCTAATGCCGCCGATCACCTCGCTGGCGCCCAGCCGATCCTTGGCTACCCCAAAGACCGGCAAGTCTGGCTCAAGGCCGGCGACCAGATCGCGTGCCGCGTGGGCGAACTGCGATTCGAATTGGTTTGACCTGCTGATCGACGCCCTGGTTCTGGACTGATACCCGGAGACGGATGTATAGTGGCCTAACTGTTTTATGAACTTGTTCGGTTTTTACCGGAGTGATACCGAAACGGGGGTCGGCCATGGATACGAGGTTCATCGGCAAACCGCATGAGTGGGATCCACGCCGGGTCTACAGCCAGACGGGTGCGGATTGGCAATATCGTGTGGACTTTGACCGTTTGCGCAAAGACCGTCTGCAGCGCCTGAAGGATCAGATGACGGCTCGTGACCTCGGCGCTCTCGTTTTGTTTGCGGGCGCAAACATTCGCTATGTCACGGCTTCCTATCAGGGCAATTGGAAATACAACATCAATATCCGCTACGCCGTGGTGCCGAACGGCGGCGAGCCGGTGCTTTTCGAGACCGCGGGATCAGACCTACACTGCGCGGAGATTGATCTGCCGTGGATGGAAGACCGCATTCAGCCGGCGATCACATGGCAATGGGCGGAGGGTGCGGTTCCTGTCATGGCCGGCAGAATGGCACAAAGTATCGTCGAGGTTCTCGAGACCCACGGCCTGCGCAAGGAAAAAATCGGCATCGACAACTTCGATTGGCCAGCGCTCAAGGCGTTCCAGGAGTGCGGCCTCAACATCACCGATGCATGGCCGGCTGTGTCCGCGGCACGCGTCATTAAGACTCGCGACGAGATCGAATTGTTAAAACAGGCATCCAGCATCGGGGACGCCGCCATGTGGCGGATCAAGCACGAGTGGCTTAAGCCGGGCGTGCGCGAACGTGAGATCGAGGCCAAGGTGCACGAGTTTATGCTCGAGCGCGGGTGCGAAATCATTTACGACATCATCGTGGCGTCCGGGGGGAATACCAGTCCGTACCGGCGCTGGGCGACCGACAAGATCATTCGCCAGGGTGATCTGGTGATTGTCGACATCAATGCGGTCGGGCCCTCGGGGTATTTCATCGACTTTGTGCGCTGCTTCAAGTGCGCCGCCAAGATGAACCAGCAGGAAATCGACCTGTACCGGGAAGTCTACGACTCCATGTATGCGGGGTTGGAAAAGCTGCGCCCGGGCAACACCACTGCCGATATCGCCGCCGCATTTCCTAAATATGACGATGACAAATATGGGACTGTCACCCTGCAGCAGTTTGCCCACAGCATTGGCCTGACTCTCTATGAGGGTATGTGGATTTCGCGTGCGTATTCGCTCAAGTATCCGGCCGAGATAAAAGAAAACATGTATTTCGCCATCGAGACTTTCGCGGGACATCCCGGCCTTCAGCAGACCACGAGGCTGGAGGAAAATGTTCTGGTGTCCGGCCAAGGTCCGGTGGTGTTCACGCTAATGGAGCACATGGAAGAAGC
>DASZIV010000040.1:0-30977 GCA_035948775.1 Bryobacteraceae bacterium | reverse complement strand
ACCGAAACCTTACCTACCCGCTCCGTTCAATGCCAACGAGGTCTTCAACAATCCACGCTTCAAGTTTTCTCCCGACGGGAAGTCTCTTCTCCTGTTGCTCAATCGTAGAAGAGAGGAGGCCTGGCTGCTGCCCTATCCCCCAAATTCCTCGCATCCTCCGCGCCAAGTTCTCGGCAGCTTGCAATCGTACGGCGGCACTCCCGAGTTCTCCTGGATGCCGGATAGCAGGCACGTTGTCCTTTCGCTAGCCACTACCTCCAACCCTACTCGGCAGTTGTGGATGGCCGATACCCGTTCCGACGAGCACTTCGCATTGACGAGTGGCACCACCGGGCGTTTTTCGCCCGCCGTCTCACCCGATGGACGCAAGCTGATCTTTGGCGAAACCACTGGAAACTTCGACATCGTATCCGTCGATCTCTCCACGGCTACCGGCCATCGTATGATGGCTACCGAGCGAAACCAATCCATGCCGGCGTGGGGCGCGAAGTCGCTCGTATACGTGACCGATCGGAATGGCCCTGACGAAATCTGGCTTCATCCTCCATCCGGACCCGATCGGCCCCTGGTGATGCGTTCCGACTTCCCTCCGGAGACAACCCAATCATTCATGGGACCAGCCCTTTCGCCAGGGGGCGACCGCGTGATCTATACCCGCGTCGAAAAGAATGTTACCGCCGCGCATCTGTGGATTTCGGCGGTCGCGAGCAGTGCGGTGGTGCGGTTGACCGACGATTCTGCGGTCGAATTGCCAGGCTCGTGGTCACCCGACGGGAATTGGTTCACCTATTTCCGCATTCTCAATGGAAAGGGCGGCCTTATGAAGGTCAAAACCACCGGGCAGGCCACGCCTACAGTGCTCCACGCGGATACTAAGGACATCATGGTGCCTGCCTGGTCTCCCACCGGCGAGTGGATCGCTTACGACGACGACCTGATTTCGCCGGATGGCGCCACGAAGCGGTCCCTTGGCGATCACCACACTCCCTACTACATGTTCTCCAGCGACGGCAAACTCCTCTACGGTATACGAAAGGAACAAGAACGGGAGCTTTTGTTCTCGGTCGATACCGCCAGCGGCGCCGAAAAGATCCTGGGCGACTTAGGCAGAGAATTCCAGCCGGGAAGCGATGTGAGCCCCTCCATCCGCTTTAGCATCGCGCCCGATGGCAAGAGCTTCGTCTATAGCGCGGGCAATTTCAAACGAAATCTGTGGATGCTCGAAGGCTTCGCTCGCGAGCGCAGCTTTTGGTCGCGTCTGCTCCCTTGAGTCCGTGAGCAATCTACCAACACCGCCCTTCCGAGCCGATCACGTCGGCAGTCTCCTGCGCCCGCCGCAGCTTCTCGAAGCCCGCGAGGCGGAGCAGCAGGGACGCATGACCAAGTCGCAACTGCGCCAGGTGGAAGACGAAGCGATTCGCCGCGTAGTCAAGATGCGGGAGTCTCTCGGTTTACGAAGCGTCACCGACGGCGAGTTTCGCCGCGCCTCCTGGCATATGGACTTTCTCTATCAGATAGGCGGCGTCGCGAAGGTTGCGGGCAATCGGAAAGTCGAGTTTCGTAACGAGCAGCGGACCATCGAATTTACGGTCTCCTCGCACGCCATTACTGGAAAGCTGAAATTGGAACAGTGTATCTTTGGGGATCATTTCGCCTTTCTCAAATCGCTGACTCAAGCGACTCCCAAGTTGACGATCCCGTCGCCCAACATGATGCACTTGCGTAGCGGCCGCGCAGCCATTGATCCAGCGGTCTACCCCGATATGGACGAGTTCTGGAATGATCTGGCGCGTGTATATGTTGAGGAAATGCAGGAGCTGGCCAAGCTGGGCTGCACCTATCTGCAGTTCGACGACATTTCGCTGGCTTACCTGGGCGACCCGGCGCAACGCGAGATCATCACTAAGATGGGCGGGGACGGCGAGCGCCTGCACTTGCAACACATCCGGGTCTTGAACGCGGTGCTGGCGCACAAGCCGGCCGGCATGACGGTGTCGACACACATGTGCCGGGGCAATTTCCGGTCGTCCTGGGCCGCCTCGGGGAGTTACGATTTCGTAGCCGAGCCGTTATTCAGCGATCTGAAAGTAGACGGCTTCTTTCTGGAGTACGACGACGCACGGTCTGGCGGTTTCGAGCCGCTGCGGTTTGTTCCCAAGGGCAAGCGCGTGGTGCTGGGTCTGGTAACTACCAAGAAGGGCGCGCTGGAGAAAAAAGACGACCTAAAACGGCGCATCGACGAGGCCGCGAAATACGTGCCGCTCGATCAGATTTGCCTCAGCCCGCAATGCGGGTTCTCCTCCACGTTCGAGGGCAATGCTCTCGCGCTCGATGAGGAGATCGCCAAATTGCGGCTCGTGGTGGAAACGGCTCGAGAAGTTTGGGGCGACGCCTAACACATTCGGACGTATGGAACTATCCACGATTGCCGGCACTGGCGACCATTCTGGAAGATCGTTTGCTCCTTCGAATACCGCACGGAGGTGCCGGATGTCGTTCGCGCTCTACGTTCTAGGATTTCTCATCGTCATCGTTGGGGTGGCATTGGGAGCACACTACATGCATGTGCCGGCGCACTGGATCGCGGTGGTTGTAATCATCCTCGCGGGTATCGGCGTCGCGACTGGCGTGTCGCACACTCGTTACCGGGACCCGTTTTAGCTGCGGCGAACGATCAGCCGGGGCACCGTGGCCTTCTGAACTTCATCCACGGTCAACCCAGGCGACATCTCTGCGAGGACCAGGCCGTCCGCGGTGACGCGAATTACAGCCAGCTCCGTGATGATGGTGTCCACAACGCGCAGGCCGGTGAGGGGCAGGGTGCATTTTTCGAGGATCTTGGGCCCGCCGGATTTGGTGGTGTGCTCCATGGCCACGATTACGCGGCGCGCGCTAGCCACCAGGTCCATGGCGCCGCCCATTCCCTTCACTATTTTTCCGGGCACCATCCAGTTGGCCAGGTTCCCCTCTTGATCTACTTCCATCGCTCCCAAAACGCTCAGGTCGATGTGCCCGCCGCGGATCATGGCGAAGGAGTCCGCGCTGGAGAAATAGGCGGCGCCCGGCAACTCGGTCACCGTCTCCTTGCCGGCATTGATGAGGTCGGCGTCCTCTTGCCCGGCGAGTGGATAAGGCCCCACACCGAGCATGCCGTTTTCCGATTGCAGAAAGACTTCGATACCGGGCGGCACATAATTGGCCACCAGCGTGGGAATCCCGATGCCCAGGTTCACGTAGTAGCCATCACGTAACTCCTGGGCGACGCGGCGTGCGATGCGCTCGCGCGGATCGATCGTTCCGCCGCTCATGCCAAGGCCGTCCGCACGGTTCGGCGCTCAATTCTCTTTTCTGGTTTCTCCACCAACACCACGCGTTTCACGTACACGCCAGGCGTGCGAACGTGATCTGGATCGATCGCGCCAGGTTCCACTAACTCTTCGACCTCGGCGATCGTGACACGCGCCGCCGTCGCCATCAAAGGGTTGAAATTCTGAGCCGTCTTGCGGTAAGCGAGATTGCCCAACCGGTCCCCGCGCCACGCCTTTACCAGCGCAAAGTCGGCAGTCAGCGCGCGTTCCAGAAGATAGCTGCGGCCCTCGAATTCGCGCGTCTCCTTGCCCTCCGCGACGATCGTGCCGACACCCGCCGGCGTATAGAATGCGGGAATGCCGGCCCCGCCCGCACGGATGCGCTCCGCGAAGGTGCCCTGCGGGACCAGCGTCAGGTCGAGCTTGCCGGCAAGCAGGAGCGACTCGAGCAGTTTGTTCTCGCCGACGTAGCTGCCGATGTGGGAGGCGATCATACCGGCCTCCAGCAGCAGGCCGACACCGCAGCCGTCGACCCCGACATTATTGCTGATGGTGTGCAGGCCCGCCACACCGCGTTGGACCAGGGCCAAAATCAGATTGTCGGGAACACCGCATAAGCCGAAGCCGCCGATCATCACCGTCGATCCCTCGGTGATGTCGGCCACGGCTTCGGCGGCGCTGCGAGCTACTTTATTCATGGATCAAAGCCATAATGCAACTATTGCATAAACCTCACCGGGGTCCGCCCTCCGATGCGTCGAGTTGCCCCCCTGTTAAAATCGAATCAATCCATGCCCACCCAGGCCCGAACTTCCGGCGCGCGGCGCTTCTTTGCACGGCATGGCACGCTTGCCCAGTGGCATCCCAATTACGAATTCCGGCCGGGGCAGGTGGAAATGGCCGAAGCGGTGGAATCGGCGCTGGCCGATAAGCGTCACCTCATCGTCGAGGCCGGCACGGGCACTGGAAAGACTCTCGCTTACTTGGTCCCGGCGCTGCAGTCGGGTAAACGGATCATCGTCTCGACCGGCACCAAGAACTTGCAGGAGCAGCTCTTCTTCAAGGATGTTCCGTTTCTCCAGCAGCACTTCTCCCGGCCTCTGAAGATCTGCTACATGAAGGGGCGGAATAACTACGCCTGCCGCCAGAAAATCTACGACGCCGAAAAAGAGCCAATGCTGACCGGTCTCGAAGAGGTGGCCGATTTCGAGATCATCCGCGAGTGGGAGAAGACCACCGAATTCGGCGACCGCGCCGAGCTCAAGACGCTGCCCGAAGCGAGCACCGCTTGGGGCAAGATCGATGCCCGGGCCGATCTGTGCTCCGGCCAGAAGTGTCCCAGCTTCGAGCGTTGTTTCCTCACCGCCATGCACCAACGGGCGGCTGAGAGCGACATCATCATCGTTAACCACCACCTGTTTTTCGCCGACCTCGCGCTCAAAGACGAGAACTACGAAGGCGGCATTCTACCCGACTACCATGCCGTGGTGTTCGACGAGGCCCATGAGATCGAAGACGTCGCCGGCCAGTATTTCGGCGTTTCCGTCAGCAACTACCGTTTTCAAGAACTGCGCCGCGATCTTTCCGTGGTGGCGCGCCTGAAAAAGTTCGGGACGCCGGAGCTTGACCGCGTACTGGAACGCCTGGACGAATTGACGATTCAATTCTTCGCGCTGTTCGGAGAGAGCGACGGCCGCGGTCCGTTCCAGGCCCGAGTGGCCTTTCGGGAAGCGCACGAAGATGTCTATCGCGACGTGCTGGCGGTGCTCGATTTGATCGGCTCTCATTTGAAACTGCTCCACAACCCGCCCGAAGAGATCGTGCCGCTGTTTCGGCGCAGCCAGCAACTGGCGGAGGCGCTCCGCTTCGTGATGGAGAAGGAAGACGAAGGCTATGTTTTCTGGATCGAAAAGCGGGGCCGCGGGTGTTTTTTGCAGGCCACGCCCATCGATGTTTCCCAGCTTCTCTCGGCGCGTCTGTTCGAAAAAGTGGAGTGCGTCATTCTGACTTCGGCCACCCTCGCGGTGGCCGGCGGCTTCACCTACGCGCAACAGCGGCTGGGCCTGGAAAATGCGCGCACGCTGGTGGTCCCCGGACACTTCGATTACCAGAAGCAGGCGTTGCTCTACGTGGCCCAACATTTGCCGGAGCCGCGCAGCCCGGCCTTTACCAAATCAGCGGCGGAGGAAGTGACGCAGATTCTCAAGCACAGCCGAGGCCGCGCCTTCGTGCTCTTCACCAGCTACCAGCAAATGCGCCTGGTGTACGATACCGTGTCGCTTGCCATCGACTACCCCACGCTGCTGCAGGGCACCGGCCCGCGCAACGCGCTGCTGGAAGAGTTCCGCTCTACGCCGCATTGCGTTTTGTTCGCGACGTCGTCGTTCTGGCAGGGCGTCGACGTTCCGGGCGAGCAATTGAGCTGCGTTATTATAGATAAGCTGCCTTTCGCGGTTCCCAACGATCCCGTGGTCAGTGCGCGGATCGAAAATATCCGCCGAGCGGGGGGAAATCCGTTTTACGATTACCAGATTCCACAGGCTGCGATTGCGCTGAAGCAGGGTTTCGGGCGCTTAATTCGCAGCCGGTCGGATCGCGGCGTCTTGGTCCTGCTGGACCACCGGATTACCAAACAGCGATACGGGCAGGTCTTTTTTGACAGTCTTCCGGACTACGGGTTTACCACCCGGCTGGAGGACGTGGAGAGATTTTTCGATGTTTGAAGTGACGATCGAACAGACCTTTGCTGCCGGCCACGCCTTGCGCAACTATCACGGCAAGTGCGAGAACGTGCACGGTCACAACTACCGCTGCCAGCTCACCCTCGCCGGGGAGAAGCTCGATCAGACCGGCCTGCTGATGGATTTCGTCGAATTGAAGAGAGTACTGCTCTCAGTGATCGACCGCCTGGACCACCAGTGGCTCAATGAATTTCCGCCTTTCGACGTGCTCAACCCCTCGGCCGAAAACATTGCCAAGTACATCTACGACGAAGTCCGCCAGGGAATCCGCGCCGCCGCCGACGTGCGAATCGATTCCGTAAAGCTCTGGGAAACGGATACCTCGAGCGCCACCTATCGGCCGACTGCGTGAGGACCAGGCCCCGCTCCCTTACGGTCGCGGCTCTGTGTGAACCTGATGCGGAGGTTAGCGGTTGTAGAAGGCCGCGTTTTTGGCGGTGTATTCCGACCACTTCTCGGGCAGATCGTCGAGGGCGAAGATTGCGGATACCGGGCACACCGGCACGCAGGCTCCGCAGTCGATGCATTCCACCGGGTCGATAAACAGCATGTTCGACTCGGCGAAGGTCGGTTCATCCTTCTTAGGATGAATGCAATCGACCGGACAGGCGTCCACACAGGCGGTATCTTTCGTGCCAATGCAAGGTTCTGCGATTACGTATGCCATTACAGTTGTTCCAGGTACCCTAGAAATAACACAGCGGGACTGGATATGACAATCGAGTGCTTGCCAACGTCGCCCTGGTCACACCAAACTGTAGAAGATGCAGGCTAAAGTGCGAAAGGCGGTTTTTCCCGCGGCGGGCTTGGGCACCCGCTTCCTACCGGCTACTAAAGCCCAGCCCAAAGAGATGCTGCCGGTTGTCGATAAGCCCATTATTCAGTATGGGGTGGAGGAGGCGATCCATTCGGGGATTCAGAATATCATCATCGTGACAGGGCGCGGCAAGAGCGCGATCGAAGATCATTTCGACGTCAGCTTCGAGCTGGAAAATCTGCTGGAGACGCGCGGCAAAAAGGATTTGCTGGCAACCGTTCGCTCCATCTCGGACATGATCAACGTCTCGTACGTGCGCCAGAAGGAGGCGCTGGGGCTCGGACACGCAGTGCTGCGAGCTCTGGAATTGGTGGGGCACGAACCGTTCGCGGTCGTTTTGGCGGATGATTTAATCGACGCCGAGACGCCGTGCCTGCGGCAGTTATTGGACGTGTACGCCTTCTTCGGCTCGCCGGTGCTGGCAGTCATGGAGGTGCCGCGCGAGAAGATCTCGGCTTACGGATGCATCGATGCCGAACCGATCACCCACAACGGGAGCAACGATCGCGTCTACCGCATCCGCGACCTGGTAGAAAAGCCCAAGGCATCAGAAGCCCCGTCCAACCTGGCGATTATCGGGCGCTACGTTGTAACGCCCGAGATTTTCGATTCGCTGCAGGCCATAGATCCCGGATCGGGCGGCGAAATCCAACTGACCGACGGGCTCAAACACCTGCTGCGATCGCGGCCCATCTATGCCTATCGCTTCGAGGGTACGCGCTATGACGCGGGGGACAAGCTCGGGTTTCTAAAAGCTACCGTGGAATACGCGCTCAAGCGGCCGGATTTGGGCGGACCATTCCGCGAGTACTTAAAGGGGCTGAAGCTGTAAACCGTGATCTCACCGGATGGATTACGCGTCCGCAGCCACGCGGCTACCAAGAATTGAGCCGAGCTGCCGTAACAGCGTCTTTAGATTGAAGGGTTTGGTAACTACGCCGTCCATGCCCGCCGCCAGGCACTGCTGCTGCTGGAACTGGGAGGCATGCGCGGTCAAAGCGATGATCGGAGTGCGTTCGATGTTGCGGCCAGCTTCGTCCTGGCGAATGAGGCGCGACGCCTCGAGCCCATCCACCTCGGGCATCTGCACATCCATCAACAGCAGATCGAATCGCTCCCGTAAGAAGGACTCATAAGCCTCCTTGCCATTGGCAGCCAGCGCCACGGTCCACCCCAGCCGCTTAATCACCGAGCAAATCACCTTTTGATTGATGGGATTGTCCTCGGCCACCAAGACTTTCAGGTCGGCCGGAAGGGGGAGCGGTTCGGCGGCTTCGGCGGGGGTTGGCTCGGCGCCCGCAGGCAGTGGCAGTTCGATGGAAAAGCAACTGCACCGCCCGGGCTTGCTCTCCACCGAGAGGCTGCCATGCATTAAATCGACCAGACGCCGGGTGATGGTGAGTCCCAGGCCAGTGCCTCCGAAACGGCGCGTGTGCGAGCCGTCGGCTTGTGTGAACGGCTCGAAGATGGACTGAATCTTTTCGGGCGGAACGCCGATGCCGGAGTCGGCGATGTCGAAGCGCAGTCGCTCCTGATCCAGGCGCGTCACGGTCACGACTACCGCGCCGGCGGCGGTAAATTTAACGGCATTGCCTACCAGGTTGACTAAGACCTGTCGCAGACGGATGGGGTCCCCGTGCGCCCACCGCGGACAGTCCCCGGCAACCGACACCGCCAGTTCCAGTTGCTTCTCCCGCAATGTGATCTCGAACATCCGTAGAACTTCTTCGATTGTCTCGCGCAGATTAAAATCGATTTCATCCAGGCTCAACTTGCCGGCTTCGATCTTGGAGAGATCCAGGATGTCGTTCAGAATGGCCACCAGAGACTGGGCAGCTCTCTGAGCGTCGCTCAACTGCTGGCGCGCCTCGAGGTCGGAGGACTTGTCCAATACCAGGCCGATCATTCCCAGGACGCCGTTGAGCGGGGTACGGATTTCATGGCTCATGTTCGCGAGGAACTCGGCCTTGAGCCGCGCCGCCACTTCGGCCTTATCTTTGGCCAGAAGCAGCTCAGCATTTACCCGGCTGCGCTCGGCGACCTGCTCTTCCAGGCTGCGGCGGTGCTGCGCCAGTTCCGCGTCGCGCCGTTCCACTTCGTCGATCATGGCGTTGAAGGAACTGGCCAACACGCCCAGTTCGCCTCCAGTGGTCACGGAGACGCGGTCTTCGTAGCGGTGCGTCTGGGCAATCCGTTTGGCCACCAGGGCCATGGCCAGAATGGGCCCCGAGACACGCGACTGCAGAAAAACGGCCACCACCATGGCGACTACCAAGCTGAATACAACGATGATGCCCGCCGTCCCCAAATAGTTCCGGATCACCTCGCGGAGCGAGGGCACTCCCATGGTGACCACCAGCGTGCCGACACGCTCGCTGCCTGCTGTCACGGCGCGTGTGATGGTTACCGTATCGCTCGTGCGGCTGCTCCCATCCCGCGGTGCCGCCGGGCAATTGGTGGAAGCTCTGCGGTGAAACGCCGCGAAGCAAGAGTTCGCGGCATCGAGGAACGCCCGGCTGGTATCGTACAACACGGCATCGCGGATCTGTCCCTCGGCGCCCAGCGAGCTCAGGATCTCGTTCGCGCCCTTGCGATCGAAGAGGCTGAAGGCCGGCCCCACCTGGTCGGCCACGATATTGGCGATGGCGGACACTTCCGAATCGGCGTATGATCCGTTCCGCTGCACCTCCGACCAGACGAACCCCACGGCGGCCAAGACCGCGCCCACAACGCTGCCACCGGCGATCAAAGCGGCCAGCTTCCACCGCAAAGACAGATACCCTTTGGTCATCCCGGCGGTCTCCCTTTCCCGGCAGTGCGGATCTGGCCGAATCGAAGCAGTTTGGAGCTGATCGCAATTCCGGATCGCTCCAAGGCCTCGCGATTCACTTCAAAACTCATGCGGCCGTCGATGATGAGGAGATGGATGGCGCCGCCCAGCTCCAGAAACTGGTCGGCCTCGCCAATGGTCAGCGCGTGCAGGGAACGTGCGAGCGCCAGGCCGGACTTCAGATCGGCTGGTTTTTCGCTGGCCAGAAAAACGACGTGGCAGCAGGCCGGACCAGGCTCTGCCGGAAGTTCCACGACTTTGACCGGCCGATTTTCTACCGACTTTCCTTCGAGTGCCTTGCGAAACGCGAGCAGCAGCGTTGGCCGCCCGAGCACGCCTACGGTAAGGGAGGCGCCGGCGGTGGGCGCCGCGGGCCATTCGGAATAGCGTAAGAAACTCAGCACGGTTGCCGCCTTCAGCTCGTCCTCCGGCTCGGAGGCTGCCAAACGCCCCGCCAGGAGAGTGCCAGCCAGAGCAGCCAATGCCGCCCCCCTCCGAATTGAGCAATTTGCTTGCAAGCCTTGGTCTCCGCTCAAAAGCGCTGCGTCCACCGAACTACAAATGTTCGCCGCACCGGAATCGACGGAAAGACCAGCTCGGAATAGGCTTCGAGTACTTGGTGGCCGGCCAGATTCTGCACGGATAGATCCAGTTCACCGGAACGCGAGGGCCGATAGGAAAGATGGGCATCGATCAGTACCCAGCCGGGAAGCTGCAGGCCCACGTCGCGCGAACGCGCCCGCACATTCAGATCGGCTTGCCAGGCGCGCGACAGATCGTGCTCCAGGCGCAGCCACCCCTGATGGCGCAAGTCCGAAGGGCCGTAGTTCCACATAAAGACTCTGCCCGGAACGTTTGGTAGCCAACGCGTGTCATCCACGTACGAATAAGACGGCATCAGCTTCCAGCCCGGATGAACTTGCCAGGTGGCCCAGACTTCGCCACCGTGCGAACAGCCCGCGCCAGCGTTGGTCATGGTGGCCAGCGAGACCACGGAAAGAACACCGCCTGTGAAACTGACTTGCGGGGCAGCGTCGCCCGTCAGCGCGATCAGGCGGCTATAGTCACTGCGAAACGCCGAAATGTCGATCGACCAGCGCTGGCCGGATTGAAACCGGTAGCCCGCCTCGACGCTGCGCGCGACTTCCGAGACGAGCATGGGCGAGCCGGCGGCCTCCAGCGAAATCGGTATTCCGTCTATGATCTCCTGACCGGCTGCGTATTGCTCGCCTCGGTCGGAGGGGTTGGGTTCCCTTACCGCGCGGGAAACGGCCGCCCACACAGACTGCCGCTTGCTAGGTGTATACAGCAAGCGCACGCTGGGCTGATACTCAACATGCCGGTACGAGTTATAGTCCAGACGGATGCCTGCCGATCCCAGCAAACGCCCCGGTAAGATTTGCCACTCGTCCCGAATCACCGCATCTCCATCCCGATATAGGGATCTCCTCGGATCCAGCCCGAGAACGGGGCTGCTATTCGTATCGTCTGAGTACTGCTGAAAACCGGCTCCCCAGTAGATCTCGTTGTGTTCGCCCGCAAGGTGCCTATTCTGAAAATCGAGAGTCATATTGGATAAGGCGATACCCAGGAACGGATAGCCGGCGTCTTGGCGGTCCATGGAGAACTGGAGCACGCTTTCGCTTCCTTTTGCGGCGGTGTGAGTCCAGCGAGTGTATAGAGACGCCCCAGCGGAACCAGAATGCGCCTGGGTAGGGTCTACCAGGTCGGGCAATAGAACGGGGTAGTCAAGCCTATCCTGCCTGCCCAGTTTATAGATGTCGCCCTCCACCATCAAACGGTCCTTGTCCGTCAACTGCGCATCCATGCGAAAGCCTACTCGCCCGCTTTCCCAGTCCAGGTTCGCCACGGATGGATCACGATAGGTCGAGACGAGGTAGTTGTAATAGCCCGCAGAGCCGTATGCCGGCTGGCGATCTTCCAGCTTGCCCCAGGCGCGGAACGCCAGATGGTCGCCAGCGGCCGCGCTCCACTGCCCCTCCAGCGAGCCGCGGAGCTCATTTCCGGTGGACGCGCTCACGCTCGCGCCTTTGGTGGCGCGGGCACTCTTGGTAATGATGTTGATGACGCCATTCACCGCGTTCGGCCCCCACATCACCGCGCCCGGGCCCCGCACCACCTCAATTTGCTCGATATCTTCCAGAGGAACGTCGATGGTGTCCCAAAAGACCCCCGAAAACAGTGGCATATATAAAGACCGCCCATCGATCATCACCAGGATCTGATTGACGAACTGACGACCGCCGCCACGCGCGGATACTGACCAGTTGCGCCCGTCCAGCCGGGAAACCGTCAGGCCCGGCACCCACTGGAGCGCCTCCGGGATGGAAGTCGCGCCACTGCGGCGGATATCCTCGGCCGTGAGCACGAAGACCGCGGCGGGCGCCTTGGATAGTTCCTGGGCCTTGCGGCCCACGGAGCTCACTTGCACACTGAACAACTCGTCGACGCTCAGATTGGTCAAATCGTCGGTCGGAGAGCCCACTCGCTGCGCCCAACCCATTGGCAGGAATGAGACGACAAATATCCACACACTCGGGAACCTCATATCCAGCTTTTCGGCTGGAATCCCGGGAAAGTGAATAAGTGGTCCTTCTTAGGCGGGCGCTGCTCCCTGAGCGGCGCTACCTCGGTTACAGTGCGCGCCGGCGCATCTCCGCGCGCGCCTCGGCTTCGGCTGTCCGCTCCCGCTCGGCCTCGCGTTTGTCGTGCAGTTTCTTGCCTTTAGCTAGCGCCACTTCACATTTGATCCGGCCATTTTTCAAATAAATCTTGGTCGGAATGAGGGACAGTCCCTTTTCGCGGGTCTGGCCGAGCAGCTTGTCGATTTCCCGGCGGTGCAGCAGGAGCTTGCGGTTGCGAACAGGAGGATGATTCTCGCGGTTGCCGTGCGAATACTGGCTGATGTGCGCGTTGAGGAGCCACGCTTCGTTACCGAGGACGGTGGCGTATGCATCCTTAAGCTGAATTTTACCGTCTTTGGCGGCTTTGACTTCGGTTCCGGTCAGTACCATGCCGGCCTCGAAACGGTCCATAAGGAAGTAGTTATGGCCAGCCTGCCGGTTATCGCTCAGGATTTTAAAGCTGCTGTCTTTCTCGGCCAAACTTTTTGCTCTCAACACCCGGAAGCTTAAGCTCGTCAAAGAGTTTAGATGCTCAAGGGCGATCCAAGCGCACTTAATCTTAGCACGCCTGTTTCGGGGCGATCGAAAACCACGGAATCATGTCTTTTTTCAATCGTTTAGTCGCAGTTCTAGTGGCCGCCGTTCTGGCCGCTCCAGTCGTTCCCCTGGAGGCCAAAACCCGCAAAGGGGATAAATACTTTGCCGAAGGGCGCGCAAGCGAGGCCAAGAAGGATTGGGATAAGGCCCTGGAATCCTTCGAGAAGGCGCTTTCCGAAGATCCGTCCGAAATCGTTTACCAGATGGCCGCCCAAAAGACTCGTTTTCAGGCGTCCGAGGCTCACCTGGATAAAGGTCTGACCGTGCGTTCTCAAGGGCTTCTGAGCGAAGCTTTGGTGGAGTTTCAGCGGGCCTACGGCCTCAACCCGGGGTCGGCCATCGCAGCCCAGGAAGTGCGCCGTACCCAGGAGATGATGCAGCGCGAGCGACAGCGCGCGGAAGCTACCGGGAAGGAATCACCGCCGGAAATCAGGGCCCTTACTCCCTCCGAAGAAGTCAAGAAAGAGACGCTGGAGAGAATCGACCGGATCCTCCCGGTGCCTGAACTGAAACCGCTCAATCCGGAACTGATCAACCTGAAGATGAACAATCAGTCCCCCAAGGTCTTGTTTGAAACGGTGGCCAAAGTAGCGGGGATCAATTTGTTGTGGGATCCAGAATACCAAGCGGCCAGGCCGCTTTCGGTGGAGCTGAACAACTCGACTCTCGAGGAAGCCCTGGACGACCTCGCCGTTCTGACGAAATCGTTTTGGAAGCCGCTTTCCTCCAACACCATTTTCATCGCCAACGACAATCGCAACAAGCGCAACGACTACGAAGACCAGGTGTTGAAGGTCTTTTATTTGCAAAATGTAAACCAGCCGCAAGAGTTGCAGGAAATCGTGAACGCTGTGCGCGCCGTTACCGAGCTGACGCGCTTGATGCCTTACAACTCGCAGAACGCCATCATCGCGCGGGGCGAGGCCGATCGCATTGCGCTGGCGGAGAAAATTATCAACGATCTCGACAAGCCCCGTTCCGAGGTCGTGGTGGACATTCTGGTGCTGGAGGCGACGCAGACGTTCTCGCGTCAAATTACGGCCGCACTGGCTTCCACCGGGTTAAATGTTCCGGTGAACTTCACACCGCGAGCGGGCCTGCAGGTGCCCATTACCAATAACACCAACAATAATAACAACAGTAACAATAACAACAACAACAACAACAATTTGGGTAATGGGGTGAGCAACACCCCCAGCGCCACCGGCACGGCGATTCCCCTTTCCAATCTGGGTCATCTGGCCAGTTCGGATTTCTCGTTGACCCTTCCAGGCGCTCTCTTACAAGCCGCGTTGAGCGATGCCAATACCAAGATCCTGCAGGCTCCGCAGGTTCGCTCGCTGGATAACGTGAAGGCGGTGCTGAAGATCGGTGATCGCGAGCCGACCGCCACCGGCAGCTTTCAGCCCGGCATCGGCGGCGTTGGGATTAACCCCTTGGTGAACACGCAATTCACCTATATCGACGTTGGCGTTAATGTGGAAATCACGCCTCGTGTCCACGAGAACGGGGAAGTCTCGATGCACGTGGACCTGGATATCTCGAGCGTTAACGGCACCGTGAATCTGGGCGGCATCAGCCAGCCCATCATCGGTCAGCGCAAGGTAAGCCACGATCTGCGCGTGCAAGAAGGGCAGGTCAGCCTGCTGGGAGGCTTGATCCAGCAGCAGGACGATAAGACCGTGACGGGTATTCCAGGCCTGTCCAGCATTCCGCTGCTGCGGCGCTTGTTCACGGGTGAAAGCGTGACCCGCAACCATAACGAGTTGATGATCGCGCTGATCCCGCACATCGTACGCCGCCCGGACCTGACGCCGGAGAATCTGCGCACCATCGCGGTAGGCAATGCGACCACCATCAAGTTGAACTATCAGCCACGCCCGCAGGATGCGGGGACGGCGAAAACGGCTGCCTCTGCTAGCGCCGCAACACCGCCGGCAACAGCGTCCACAGTGATTACGAATCCCGCGGCGACGCCTCCGACCGCACCGGCCATACCGGCGCCGACCCCAACGCCGCCGGCGACCGCGCCGCCAATTACCGCACCGCTTACGCCGCCGGCGACCGCACCGCCGGTGCCTCCTGCCCCCGCGGCTAATGCGCCGAGCGGACCAGCGCGTGTCTTCCTGCAGACTCCTGCGGGTCCGCCCACGGCGACAACACAGTTCACGGTAGCGGTGGCCATGGAGAACGGCGCAGACGTTACGGGCGCTCCCATGCAGATCCAGTATGATCCGCAATATCTAAAGCTGAACGACGTAACCGCCGGTGATTTCCTGGCTCAGGGACAAGTGCCCCAGTTCACCAAGAATATTCAGAACGATTCCGGTTTGGCCACGGTGCAGATCGCCCGGCCGCCGGGCGCTCCGGGGGTCTCCGGAATGGGCGTTCTAGTAAACCTGGTCTTCCAAGCCGTGAAGCCCGGCAGAACCTTGGTGCTGGTTCCGAACTTGAGGGTTACCAACACGCAGGGCCAGGTGCTTGCGTCGAGCGCGGCGCCATTGGCCCTCAACATTCAATAGGGCAGTATGCGACGGCGGAATCAAAGAGGGCTGACGTTAGTGGAATTGATCGTGGCCTTCACCATCATGCTCATCCTGACGAGCATGGCGGTGCCGCTGGCGCGCTCGAAGGTGCGCGCCCAGCGCCAACGGGAACTGCGCCATGCCCTGGACGACATGCGGCGCGCGATCGATAAATATAAGGACTTTGCCGATGCCGGCCAGTTCGGCCCGCTCAAGCAGGGGACGAACGGCTACCCCGAGTCCCTGGATCAACTTGTCGAGGGCGTCAAGCTAACCGGGCCCAAAGACCAGAAAATGCGTTTTTTGCGCCGGATACCCATAGACCCGTTCACTGGGAACAAAGACTGGGGTATCCGTAGCGACCAGGACGACCCCACCTCCACCAGTTGGGGCGGCCAAAACGTTTTTGACGTTTATAGTAAGACCTACGAAAAGGCACCGGATGGCACGGCTTACGCAGAGTGGTAAGGTAGCCGCGGGCGGGTTCGCGCGCTGCTCGCGCGTGCTCCGGCCGCGTGGCTTTACATTCATAGAACTTATGGTCGTATTGACCATCATCGTGGTGCTGGTCACGATGGCCATTCCGATCTATCAGAAGTCCATTATCCGAGCCAAAGAGAGCGTTCTGAAGAACAACCTCTTCACCATCCGGACGGTGGTGGACAACTACACGTACGACAAACAGAAGGCCCCGCAAAGTCTTCGCGATCTGGTGACGGAAGGCTACTTACGGGACGTTCCCATGGATCCGATGACCGGTTCCAACCAGACTTGGAAGCCGATTATGGAAGATGCCACTCAAAGCGTAAACCAATCAGAGCCGGGCATCTTCGACATTCGTAGCGGGTCTGATAAAATTAGCCTCGATGGGACCCCTTATTCAGATTGGTAATCGGGCTTTAGGACTTCTAGCAGTTTTAACTCTAACCATTCACATTTCTTATTCGCAGACACCTGGTTCCACCGTCACGTGTGCGGTTTCGGCCGTACCGCGGCAAGTGCATTCCGAAGGTGTAACCGAACCGCTCGGTAATATTGTTCTGCGTTGCTCCAGTTCCAATTCGGGAGCTTCCGTAACTGGAAACTACACCGTTTTTCTGCCGGTCGACGTGACCAATCGCATCGATTCCAACAGCCTGACCACCGACGCGGTGATCTCGGTTGATTACGGTCTGGGGTACGTTCCCGTTCCGGGTGTTTCCGGGCGGGTAAGCGGGCGCAGCATCAGCTTCAACGGGGTCACAGTGACAGTACCGGGGACTGGCAAGTTTGGAATCCAGATTTCCAATGTGCGCGCGAACGTGAGCGAGCTCGGCGGTGTGGCAGGGCAACAGGTAATGGCGACCCTCAGCGGACCTCTCAGCGTGGATCAGGGGCAGGTAGCGGTAGCCAACACCGCAACCAGCCTCTATGCATCGCTGCATAGCAACGGTATAAACTGTACCGGTTCGCCGGCGCCCGCAACCATTGACCTGCCGGGCTTCTTCGCCGCAGGAACCGCGTTCTTTTCGACGCGTGTGACGGAAGGCTTCGGCACGGCGTTCACGTCGCGCGGCACCGGCGAGGATTCAGGAACACGGTTTTTGGTGAAGTACACGGGCTTCCCCGCGAACTCGCATTTGTACGTGCCCAATCTGGTAGCAGGATACGACGCGTTGACGCCGACCGCAGGCGGCGACCTGGGTCTCACCCAGGCTGCGGGCCAATACGTCCCCGGTAGTGGGACTCTTCTGTTGGGTCTGGTCACCGGGGCCGACTCGAGCGGCGCCGGGGGAACTCCGTTTGCGGCTCCCACCGGCAGCAGCCCCGTGACACTCAACTCGGCCAGCGAGGTGGCCCTGAGCAACGGCTCCGGCTATGCCGTCTACGAAGTGTTGGATGCCAATCCGGCAGTTCGCGAGACTGCGCAATTTCCGACATTCCTGGTTCTGACCCAGATCACAGGGCCGGCTGTGGCGCAGCAGAGCCTTTCGTTAGCGCCAGTCTCGGCAATGGCCGCGGCGTCGGCAACCGACCCCGTGCCGCGCTTTGTGGCTTCCGCGCCTGCCTCAGACTGCGGCATCGTGGGAGATTGTCAGGCCGGATATTTCCCGAAGCTCAGTGTGGCGCCGATCCCGATAAACCTCACGGCCACTGCCGGGGGAGCGGCGGCCGGTCCGGGCTACATATATGTGCAGAACACGGGTGGCGGCCTGATGGACTGGAGCACGACGGTCACCTATGTGGATGGTTCGGGATGGCTGATTTTCGACCAATCGATGCACGAGAACAGCGCCACCGTGCGGGTGGATGCGCAGGCTCAGGGATTGTCACCGGGCGTCTACCATGCCAACGTGCTTGTGGATGCAGGCCCTCTGGCCGGCACCGCCACCATCCCGGTAATGCTGACGGTTCAGGCCGCGCAGGTGGTACCGTCCTCAACGAAAATTACCGTAACCGGGGTACTGAATCCTGCCACGATGACTGCCACTCCGGTGGTTGCCGGATCTTTAGGGATCGTGGCGGGCACGAATCTCGCAGGGAAAACCGTATCGGTTACCTTTAACGGTTTTCCGGCCAGCCTGCTCTATACCAGCGACAGCAGGATCTACGTGCAGGTTCCGGCGGCGCTCGGTTCTCTCAACACGGCGATCATGATCGTGACCGTGGATGGCACCAGCAGTGCGCCGCAAATGGTACAACTGGCGCCGGCGTGGCCTTCCATTTTCGCCCACGCGGTTCGCAATCAGGACTTCAGCGAAAATACCTCCTCGAATCCGGCGAGGGCCGGCAGCACGCTGCAGATCTTCCTCACCGGAATTCCGGCGGGTAGTTCGGTTGCCGGGCAGATTCAAAACCTCAGCGGCCTGGCGCCGGCATACTCGGGTCCCGCTCCCGGCGAAAGCGGCGTCCAGCAGGTAAACCTGGTGGTGCCGGCGGGTCTTGCGACGCAGACCACCCAATTGGTGATCTGCGCGTCGGCCGGCGGGCAGCAGTTCTGCACGGCCGGGTATCCGCTGAGTATCGACTGACACGGGCTAGGGTAAAGGCGCCGCAACCCTTATCGTAGCCGCGTAATCTCCAGTCCCTGGCCGATCGGCAGCGTGATCGACTCCGCGCGCGGATGGGAGCGAACGTGAGCGACGTATCCTGTCAGGTCATGCGAGAGGATGTTATCCGCTACCACGACTCCGCCCGCGGCTACCTGCAAGAGCTCGAAGAACCGAATGTAGTCCTCTTTCTCGCAGTCGATCAGAGCAAATTGAACTTCTCCCAGCGTGGGAAGGATCGACGCGGCATCCGCCAGGGCGAAATCGACGTAGGGGGCCAGTCCGAGGCGGGACAGGGTCTGCCGCGCCTCCTGCTGCCGCTCTGGCTCGAACTCGATGGAAACCAGGCGACCGGAGACGGATCGCGCCGCGGCGGCAAGGGCGATGGTTGAGAGGCCGGTCGAACCGCCAATCTCCACCATTTTCCTTGCCTCTATCCCCGCCGCCAGAGCGCAAACGAATTCGGCGCTGGCAGGCTCCAGGTTGCGATGCCGATCACGCTGCGCGATTCCCTCGGAGTCCTGACGGAGCTTTCGCGCCCAGAGGCGGTCGATCTCTTCGCGTTCGCGGGTTCCTAGAAGAGACTGTTCACTCACGCGGCTCCGGCATGGCGGGCACGAACCGTGGCTGGACCCCGCTGCAGGCCACAGCGGCATAGGAACTCGAACAGCAGAATCATTTTGTGGTCCTGATCCTGAGTCGATCGAGCCGCGTAGCAGCCTCTTTGCATGTCGGCGATGCGTTCGGCCAGCTGCGATCGTGACCAGGGGCAGCCTGCGGCGGCTTCGAGGATCGACGCGCCCATGAACGCTGCCAGGAATTCCAATTCATCGGTGGAAAGGCCGGTGAGGAAGCGACGCAAGCTGGATTGGCGAGGCCCTTCAGCACACGAAATGAGAGCGGCCACAGAATCACATTGCACGGCAGGTCTCCTGTCGGTGATGAAACATACCTTAATTGAGTGATCAGACCGTATTATTACCAAAAGTTAACCTCGGCTGCAAGGGGGGTGGTGGTGGCGTGGTGCGTACCGCCCGGATGCTACCATCGTCAAGAAATGAAGCTAGCCAGTTTCCAGGTTGGGGAACGCCGAACATTCGGCATCGTCGAAGGGGACAGAATCGTCGATATCGGTCGCCTGTGGACCGGAGGAGAGGCGCAACTTCGTGCTCCGCTGGCGGCCGGGAAGCTTGGCGAATTGGCAGCGCGCAAGGGCGAAGCGGTGTCCTTTTCCACCAGCGAAATTGAGTGGCTGCCGGTGATTCCGAACCCGGACAAGATTCTGTGCGTCGGGGTGAATTACGAAACCCATCGGCAGGAGACGGGGCGCAAACAGTCAGGCTATCCGACGATCTTCCTGCGGCTGGCCAACACGCAAATCGGCCATGGCGCCAGCATCCTCCGGCCGAAGGTTTCGTGCGACCTCGATTATGAAGGCGAACTGGCGGTGATCGTGGGGCGCCCCGGCCGCTACATTTCGGAAGCCGAAGCTTGGTCGCACGTTGCCGGATATGCCTGCTACAACGATGCGACCCTTCGGGACTGGCAGTCGCACACCCACCAGTTCACCCCGGGGAAGAATTTTCCCCGAACCGGCCCCTTCGGTCCGTGGATGACGACGGCGGACGAGATCGCCGATGTCAGCGCGCTCCGTCTGACCACGCGTCTGAACGGAGTCGTGATGCAGGAGGCAGGGCTGGACCAGTTGATCTTTTCGATTCCACAACTCATCGCCTATTGCTCGTCCTTCACGCCGCTGGAGGCGGGAGACGTGATCTCGACCGGGACACCTGGAGGCGTCGGGTTCAAGCGCACGCCTCCGGTGTTTCTGAAACCGGGGGATCGTATTGAGGTCGACATTCCCTCGGTGGGTACGCTCGTCAATAGCGTCGTAGACGAAAGGGCATAACCGGCCGTCTACGAAGGGCAACAAGCACCGCTCACTTTGGACATGGCTCGATAAAACAGCTCGCCTGATTAAAACCTCTTAACTACCGCAGATCTAAATAAACGAGAAAAAGGTCCGAAATCGTCTACAGAGGTATGGGACCCCAAACGCTCGTCCCCCCGAATTCCTCTAATCTATGACCCCACAACAGCTTCTGGTTGCCCGCGAAACCCAGACACAGGAACACGGTCTGCACGAAATCTTCGAAGCCCAGGCGGAGAAACGACCAGATTCCATTGCGGTGATCTTTGACCAGGAGGAAGTGAGTTATGGGGAGCTCGATCAGCGCACGAATCGGCTGGCGCGGCATCTGCAGAAACGGGGCGTTGGGCGCGGGTCGGTGGTGGCCATGCTGCTGCCGCGTTCAGTCGACGCCTACGTGACGCTTCTGGCAATCCTGAAGGCGGGAGCGGCTTATGTGCCCATCGACCCGATGTACCCGGCTGACCGCGTCGCCTATATTCTCGAGGATTCGGGCGCCGATGTCTTGGTGACTCGTAGCAGTTTGGCAGACCGTCACCAAACGTTTGATGGCACGGTGGTGTGCGTGGACGCCGATGCCGGCTCGATCGCCGCGGAAGGCCCGACGCCGCTGCCGCGGGATGAGAATCGAGTGGAGCCGGAAGACCTGTGCTACATCATTTACACCTCGGGTTCCACGGGGCGGCCCAAAGGCGTGATGGTGGAGCACCGAAACGCGTGCCATCTGGTGCGCGCGGAAGGCCGCATCTTCGCGGTACGGCCCGACGACCGGGTTTATCAGGGGGCATCGCTGGCCTTCGACCTGGCGGTGGAGGAAGTCTGGCTGGCGTTTCACGCCGGAGCGGCGCTCATCGCGGCGACGGCTGAGATGGCGCACGGGGGTGCCGACCTTTCGCGGCAACTCGCCCAGCGCGGTGTCACGGTGCTTTCCTGCGCGCCGACGCTGCTCTCCATGATGGAAGAAGATGTGCCGGGGCTGCGCCTGCTGATCCTGGGCGGTGAGACGTGCTCCAACCAGTTGGTCGAGCGCTGGGCCAAGGCCGGGCGGCGCATCGTGAATACTTATGGGCCCACCGAGACCACCGTCATCGCCACCTACACGGATGTATCTCCGGACCAGCCGGTTACCATCGGCCGACCGGTGCGCGGCTATCAAATCCATATTCTCGACGACGAACTTCGCCCCGTCCGGCCCGGGCAGACGGGAGAAATCTGCATCGGCGGAGCGGGCGTGGCTCGCGGATACGTTGGCCTTCCCGCAGAGACCCAGGCGCGGTTTGTGGCCGACCCGTTCGCGGCGCCGGGGAGTACCGGGGGGCGGATCTATCGCACGGGTGACCTGGGGCGCCTGGACCACCAAGGCAATGTCCATTTTCTCGGACGCGCGGATGGGCAGGTGAAGTTGCGCGGGTTACGAGTGGAGCTGAGCGAAATCGAATCGGTACTGCTGGAAGGGCCAGGGGTTCTGGCGGCGGGATGCGCGGTGCGGATCAATGGCGCCGGGATCCCGCACCTGGTCGGCTACGTGGTGCCGCGCGAGGGCTGCGCAGTAGATGAGGATGATTTGGGCTCGCGTTTGCGGAGCCAGTTGCCTGCGTGGATGGTCCCGGCCGTAATCGAGAGCGTAAGCGATCTGCCGCGGCTTCCGAATGGCAAACTCGACCGCGCGTCGCTGCCGGAGCCTCGGCCTCGTTCCGAAGCACAGCCAGGCCAGCCGGAACATCCCGCGACGGCCACGGAACGCAGACTGCTGGAGGTTTGGCGGGACCTGTTCCAACCTCTACGAGTGACGACTCATGACGACTTCTTTCTGGATCTGGGAGGGCACTCGCTGTTCGCTGCGCGCATGGTTTCTGAGTTACGCAAAGCCCCGAAGTTTGCGTCGGTGACGGTGGCGGATGTCTACAAGCACCCGACGATCTCTCGTCTGGCGGCGGCCATCGACTCGGCCGCGCCGGCGCGTGGGGAAACGCCAACCGCGGCGGCAGCGAGTCCTGGCGACGCGCAGGAACGCGTCCGCCACTTCCTGGCCGGCGTGGCGCAGTCGGCGAGCCTGTATTTCGTGTTCGGGTTCCGGGGCATCTCTTCGGTCGCGCCCTACCTGGTGTATTTCCTCCTGGCAGCTCATCATTCGACGTGGCAATCGGCCGCGTGGGCGGCGGCCAGCGGTATGGGCGCGCTCCCGCTCCTGCTACTTCTGGCGATTGGTGCGAAGTGGATGTTGCTCGGCCGCATTCGCGCAGGCCGCCACCCTCTGTGGGGCGCCTACTATTTGCGCTGGTGGTTCGTGCAGACGCTTGTCGAAAGCCTGCCTTTGACACGGCTGGGCGGGACACCGTGGCTCCCCGTCGTTTTCCGCTTGCTGGGCGCCCGAATCGGAAAGAACGTGCACCTGGCGACCGATCGCCTGGGGGCGTTCGACCTGATTTCGATTGGTCATGGCGCGAGTGTGGACGAGGGGGCCTCACTGCTGGGCTACACCGTGGAGCGTGGAGAGCTCGTCATCGGGCCAGTGACCGTTGGGCGCGGATGCTTCATCGGCGCACGCACCGTTTTGTGCGGGCATAGCGCGATGGAGGATGGAGCACGGTTGGACGATTTGTCGTTACTCGCAGGTGGCGCGCGAATTCCGGCCGGCGAAACCTGGGCCGGTTCACCGCCCCGGCGAGTAGAGTGTATAAAACCGGATGCTCCTCCGCCGGCATGTGGCCGGGGGCACCGAACTGCGGTGGCGGCGCTATATGGCGCGGTGCTGCTGGCCTTTCCGCTGCTCGAATTGGCCGCGTTCGTTCCGGGGATTGCCATCCTCACCTATTTCCATGGATGGCGCGTCTGGTTTGCCGCGCCGTTGGCGGGCGCATCCTTTATACTGTGCCTCACTCTTCAGGTAGTCGCGCTCAAATGGCTGCTGATTGGACGGGCGCGCGCGGGGAAATATCCGGTACACGGCTGGTTCTACGTGAGGAACTGGGTAGTGGAGCAATTGCTGGCCCTCGGTGTCAATGTTGCCGGACCACTCCACGCCACGCTCTACCTCAAGCCGTTTTACTGGGCACTGGGCGCCAAGCTGGGGCGGCTCGTGGAGTTTTCCACTGCCAGTACGACGACACCAGACCTTCTGGAAATCGCGGATGGCGCCACCATCGCGGACGAGGCATCGCTGGGCGCAGCGCGCGTCGAGTCGGGCTGGCTGACCCTGGCGCCCACTAAGTTGGGCCGCCGCGCGTTCGTGGGCAACAGCGCCGTGATTCCCGCAGGCACGACGCTCGGGGATTGTTCCCTGGTCGGTGTGTTGACGGTAGCACCCTCCGGTGAAGGGCAAGCCGCGCAGAGCGGAGCATGCTGGCTGGGCTCGCCGCCGATTGTGTTGCCACACCGCCAATCGAGTGTGTTCTCCGAGAAGACGACTTTTCGTCCGGGCCGGAAGCTCCTCTGGAGTCGCGCTTTTTGCGAGATCGCGCGCGTCACGCTGCCGGACGCCGGATTCATTCTGGTCGCTGTCGCCGTTATCCAGGTGGCGCTCAGGCTCTGGGCGCAATGGGGCACGGCTCTGACGCTGGTATGCTTGCCGGCGATCTTAGCCGCTTGCGCGCTGACCGCGGTCCTCTTGGTGGCAGTCATCAAATGGGTAGTGATTGGGCGCTACCGGCCCTTCGAACGTCCTTTGTGGAGCACGTTCCTCTGGCGGCTGGAATTCGTGAACGCGCTGTTTGAGTTCTTGGCAACACCGCTGGCGCTCGACGCGCTGCAGGGTACTCCCCTGCTCCCCTGGTATCTGCGTCTGCTCGGCGCGCGCATCGGTCGACGCGTCTACGTCGGTTCAACGGGTTTCCTGGAGTGGGATTTGGTGGAGATTGGAGACCGGGCCGTTCTGAACCACGAGTGCATCCTACAGACGCACCTCTTCGAAGACCGCGTCTTGAAGGGCGCAAACCTCCGCGTCGGGGCGGATTGCGAAATCGGGGAGCAATCGATCGTTCTCTACGATACGGAGATCGGCGATGGCGCTCGGGTTGGGCCGCTGTCGCTGGTGATGAAGGGCGAGACACTGCCGGCGGGCACGGCGTGGGTAGGCAGTCCACTGTCGGCCGCGTGAACACACCCCTACGGATCGCGCAGGTAGTGGCGATACAAGCCGCTAGTGTATGTCGTCCACGGCTCGAAACCCCGCTCCCGATAAAGTTGATACGCGAAATCGATGTTCGCTTTGCAGTCCAGCAGGTCGCGCAGATTCACTCCAGCGCGCTTCAGGTGCACGGTGTTGATCTGAAAATATCCCCAATCGAGGGTCCCATCGGTATTGTAATGGTAAATCTCACAGGCTCCCCGCGGGTTCTCGGCGCGCGCCACAGCCAGCGCCACTCGGCATGCCGGGCCGAACTTGTTGCAGGCGTATTGCTGATACGCCGTGAGCCGATGGCCGGATTGATCTGCCTGGGCGCCCACCGTGTCGTCGGTCGAGACCCTGGGGGCAATTACGACCGGCCATTGCAAGCCCACACGTATCGGCGATTGCAGAGAAACCGTATACCGGGCTTGCAACGCCACGGCGGCGAGGCCGGCGAACGCGGCTACCAGAAAAAGGAGCCGGGGAATCCGGGCCGGGCCGCGCGAAGAACGCGATCGCCGCGCGTGTTTCGCCGTGGTTGCCACTGAAATTCTGCCGTTCGAGCGCATTGACAGAGACCTTTGCGGGCGCATTCTTCCGTCCAGGTTACTACAGGGGAGTGCAGGGCATCCAAAGAGAACAGGACTAATACATCCGAAATAGCGTAGAATGGATTATGCGGCATTTCAGATGGAGCAAGGAGAACGAGGTTTTTCTCGCTCAGATCGATGCGGAACATCGCGAATTGTTTCGAGTCGCCGATGAGCTGGAGAACGCTATTGCGGCGGGCGCGCCAGCCCCTCGAGTGAAGACGCTTCTGCACAGCCTGGTAACTCACGTGGGCGATCACTTCACACATGAGGAGTGGCTGATGCAGTCCACCGCCTATCCATCCTTCGGTTGGCATAAGGAGCAGCATGAAACCGCTCGCCGTCGCCTGAAGCTATTTGTTCCGCTGATCGAAGGCGGCGAAATCGAGGCGATCGAGTTGTTTTTCGAGTTCCTCTCGGGCTGGCTGGAGGACCATACCACCGTTACCGATCGCATGATGGCGGCACACGTGCGGAACTACGAGCGCGCGCACGGTGCGAAGGCCTCCGCAACATGGGTTGGCAGCGGTGAGTCAGCGGGCGCCGCGGCTGCCCCGGCGGAGCCACGGGCTTTTCCCAAGACGGTCCAGTTCTGCAAAGGCTGCCACGATCAGACCAGTCACGAACTCCGTCCGACGGGCTTAGTCTGTGTGAAATGCGTGGATAAGTCCGTGAGCGCGGAACTGGACAGGGATTAGGCCGGGACCTTAAACCGCCTATTTCCGCCCAGCCGCTCGTCTGGCGAGAGCCTTCTGGATGACCGTTTCGCGCTCGCCGTTCGACCACCGCTGGTGGATCTCCTGCTCGTTGAGCCCGGCGATGCGTCCCACCAATAGGAACGGCGGCAAGGAGTAACGAAGCGTCTCCCATCGCGCCATTTCCGCCAGGGCCGGAAGCGCCCGCGCCCGCATCTGATCGATCACTGCCGCTTCATGCCGGTCGCTCAGCGTCACCAAAATCTCGGCGGCTTGCAAGCGGTCGCTCAATACCAGCGAATTCAGCAGCTCGATTAACCAAGTAGGTGAAATGCTGACCGCTAAGCTCGGGTCTCGCGCCCCGGCCGCCGCCAGGGCCTTGAGAGATCGCAGCGCACTGCTGCGCACGGACTCGTCGGGGTCTTGCAGAGCAAACTGGAGGTCGGCGACCACATCCGCCTTTTTGGGCGCATACCCGATCACGGCCGCCGCGATAGCCCTCTGCTCCGGATCCTCAGAATTGCGCAATACATCGCGCAGCTCCGCCATGTGGTCGCCGGTGAACGAAGCGAACTTGGCCTCTAGTCCGCGCGCGGCATCGGCCGTCGACGAACTAACCAGATCGGAGCTCGCCTTTTGCTGCACGGCCTGCCGAACGATCTCGACGAACTCCTGGTAGTCGCCCGCCAGATTCTCGGGGAGGACGGATTTCCCGGTGGGATCCGAGCGAAACGCGACGCGCGGCCCGCCCTTCTGCTCTACTCCGACAAATAGGATGGCGTCCGCGCCCTCACAGCAGACCGCCTCCACGCGCGCCCGCAAGATTCCGGAGATCGCGTTGATACGGTCTTCCAGATCGCCCTTGGATGCCGGGAGGGGTTGACCCGTCTGCAGTTTGGCTTCGCGCAAGATGCGGGCAGCGGTTACTTTGCCGGCTCCGTAGACATCGATCTCGCGGACGTGCGGGATTTGCGGGCCAGCCGATGACGCGACGCCCCAGCCAGCCAGGGCCAACGACACACCGCACCGCCGCAGGAAGGATTGCCGCATCACGCTTGCTTCTGCGCTAATGGCCCGATGATCGGCAGCACCACTGTCTTACCCTGATACGCCATCACAATCAGGTAAACCCACAAAATGAAGAAGCACAACCCGATCAAGGGTGAAAGGAAGAGGCCTCCGAAGAAGAACCCCGCCACGCGCATCATCGAGAAAAGGATGCCGATGGCGATCCAGATTACGATCCAGGCCACGTTGAGGAAGATCGATTGAAAGGCATGGAAACGGATGTTCCGGTTCCGGTTGTAGGGTTCGAGCACCAGGAACAGAATGCCTGTAATCAGCCCCAACACGTAGCACAGCGCTGCTGCCGCATTCTCGGTGAGCCCCGCTGAAGAGGCAGCCGGAGCCGGTCCCGGTCCGACGGGCGTCGCCGCACCCGCAGCCGGAGCGGCAGCTCCCATCGGGGTTCCACACTTGGCGCAAAAACGGCCTTCCACAGGGGCGCCACAACTCGCACAAAACGGCATGATCGAATCTCCAGTCCTATTAAGGATAGTTTAGTGCACCGCCCGTAGAGCGGTCGAAAATTGCGTGGCCCACCCGGTGAGCCATACCACGGTTGAAACACCAGCGTATCCCAGGGCGCCGGCCTGCAATCCCATCTTGATCTTATGCTCCAGCCATCTCGCATTGGTGGAGCGATTGGCCGACCATAACTCGACGCCGGCGAGTAGCAAGACTCCCGCGGCGACGAATAAAACCCCCAGCGTCAGCGCCAGTCCGCCCGGAGCCATGCGCCAGGCTCGTTCCACTTGTCCGTGAAGCGTCAGAATTACGCTGCGGGTCAACCCGCAGGTGGGGCAAGGCAAACCGAAACGTTCGTGAAAGGAACATGCCCAGTTGAGCGGATGGCCCAGCAGATACACGCGCGCTTCGTCGGCTTGCAGGAGGACTCCCGCCAGGGCCGCCTGCACCAAGATCGCGATGCCGGCCACGGCCGGCGGCATTCCGGGTCTGGACAAGAATCGTCTCATCACGCGGCCTGCGGATTGTTGATGACGTAGGAATTCACGGCTTTATCGTGGAGCGTTTGCCGGCGGTCGTCCCAGAGCGGCCAGAGCAGATCGATCACTTGCAGGAACGGCACGAAGGCCATAGCGACAAACACCAACAGGCGAATGAGCGCCGTTCCTTGGGTGAGCAGCGCTCCGTTGGCGTCCACTACCTTGATCTTCACGAGGCCTTGCCCGATGGAGTAGCCGCGACTGGCTACCAGGTAAACCCGGTTGTACAAACCCACCGCCAGGGTAGCGAGCGGGAACAACACGATAAAAAAGCAGCACATCCCGGTGGCTGTGTCCCTGCCGCCCACGCCTGCGACCGCCAGGATGACCCCACCCAGCAGGAAATACAAAATCAGGAGGACGGGCGCCACCAGCAGGGCGTCCACCAAATACCCGATGAGGCGATTGGCCCAGGTGGCATAATCCATCCTTGGCACCATGAGTCCGACGGGAGATGGGGCGAATGCCGGCGGCTGAGCCGGAGCCCCCTGAGAAGCCAAGGCGGAGCCGCAGCTCGGGCAGAATTTTGTGCCGTCGCCGACGGTTGCACCGCAACTTGTACAGAACATCCAACGCCCTCCCGTGACGATATGAGGGTTCTAATTATAGCGAGTCTTCGTGCGCGGAGGTCCTGGACACTATCATTTTCCGGGTGGGCCGAGTACCAACAGGGGAATCACGCCGCCGGCCACCGCGCCGATGATCAGCCCGATGTTCCCGGCGCCTAGAGCCGCGATCACCAGACCGGCGAGTGAGCCGATGCCCATCCCGACGATCACGATCATGAGCCGTCTAGCCATTGGTACGATACCTTAACCTTAACAGGGCGGAAGCCGCGCGAGAATACAAGCATGAAGGCGTGTATCCTGCGGGCGCCGGCGCCGATCGAATCCTGTCCTCTCGAGATCCTACAAGTTCCGAGGCCTGCACCCGCTAGCCGGGAGGTGCTCGTCCAAATCCATGCCTGCGGCGTGTGCCGGACGGACCTGCACGTGACCGAGGGCGAACTGCCGCCTCGCAAGAGCCCGATCATCCCGGGTCATCAAGTAGTGGGGGTAGTGGCGGCAAATGGACCCCACGCTTCGCGTTTCGAAATCGGCGCGCGTGTGGGAATCCCGTGGCTGCACTCGACCGATGGCGTCTGCGAGTACTGCACCTCAGGCCGTGAGAATCTTTGCGAGAAGGCAACATTTACGGGCTGGATGGCCGACGGCGGATATGCCGAATACGCGGTGGCCCGCGAAGATTTTGTTTATGCCCTGCCCGAAGGCTTTAGCGACCTGCACGTGGCGCCGCTGCTATGCGCCGGCATTATCGGCTTTCGAACGCTGCGTCTCTCAGGAATTCAGCCCGGCGGCAAACTCGGAATGTACGGCTTCGGGGCGGCAGCGCATGTGGCCATACAGGTGGCGCGCCATTGGAAGATTGATGTCTACGCCATCACGCGGGACGCGCGCCACCGGAAGCTCGCCCTGGAGCTGGGCGCCAGATGGGCCGGGGATTCGAAGGAGGAGCCTCCGGCGAAGCTGGACGCCGCACTGATCTTCGCGCCGGCCGGAGAACTGGTGATCGCGGCATTGCAAACCCTCAAGCGCGGCGGCACGGTTGCCTTGGGAGGCATCCACATGAGCCCGATTCCGCCACTCGATTACGACCTGTTGTATCACGAGCGCGTGATCCGCAGCGTGGCCAACAATACGCGGCGTGATGGTGAGGAGTTCCTGAAGATCGCCGCCGAAATTCCGATCGAAACTCAAGTCCAGGAGTTTCCCCTGGAGCAGGCTAATGAAGCGCTGAACGCGCTGAAGAACGACGCGGTGCGGGGAGCGGCGGTGCTCCGCGTTTAGCCGGCGCGACGCTCTTTGTTCTCTTGTTGACTCCCACCATACGGCCCGTTTCCGCGTTCCAGCTTGTGTCCACCTATCTGATCCCGATACTGCCGCTGCTGATCTTCTGGGACGGCCTGGTCTCGCACCTGCGAACGTATTCGGCGGGAGAGTTGATCGGGATGACCACGGGAATTGACGCGCCAGATTATCGCTGGGAAGCGGGAACGATACCGGTTCCGGGCATTCCCTCGGGTTTGCCATGGCTGATTGGCACCCCGGAGGTTCGTCACTAATCAGGAACTTTTGGCGACATTTCGGCGTAACGTGAAGTTGAACTGAAAACATGACGGACTCACGCCCTCGGAATGCATTGCTACTGTATTTTCTGATCGCCTGCATTCCGCCCTGGATTGGCTGGTCGCTTCTGGTCTTCGGCGTCATTCCGCAGAACTCACCGCTTACTGGTCCGATGTTCCTGACTGGAGAGTCAGCCAGCTTAGCAGGCCTCGTCGCAGCCTTCGTCGCCCAGGGCGGCAAAGGTGTTTCGCGTCTGCTAATGCAGGCAATACACGTCAAGGCGCCAGTCCAATGGTGGCTCTACGCGCTTCTCGTTCCGCTCATCTGGTACGTCAGCGCGGGCGTGGTTTACCTCTTGCTTCAAGCCAGGCCGATCGTCTTCGAACCTTCAGCCCTGCTGGCGCTCGGTACACCAGCGCTTCTGGTGCCGTTCCTGTTCGGTCCACTCGGGGAGGAATTCGGCTGGCGCGGGTTTCTTCTGCCGCGATTTGTTGAAAGATTTTCCGTGTTGCCCGCCTGCTTTCTGGTCGGCGTCATTTGGTCGGTTTGGCATTGGCCATTGTTCTATAAGGGGATCATCCAATCACCCGCACAGGAAATATTCTTTCTCATCGCAAACGTCACTGGGTTGAGCTTCTTGATTGGCACCGTGTACCTGCGAACCAGAAGTCTCCTGCTGGCGATGCTCATGCACTGGAGCAGCAACGCCGCGCAGACCCTCATCCGCAGGCTGTTGCCCAATTTGCCCGATAACGCTCGTGATACTACTGCCTTCAAGTGGTGTGTTTTGGGGGTGCTTGCGCTTTCTGTCATGTCGACCATTCCAGTATTACTGCGCATCGACCACCGTGACCGCTTCTCATTTAGATCCGGGAAATAATAGTCCGTGGCGGCCGGGCAAGGATAAGGGTTGCCTATGCGCCAGTGTCACTGTCCGCTAACACCTATCGTCCGAAATGTAGGTTTCTCG
>DASZIV010000039.1:0-121917 GCA_035948775.1 Bryobacteraceae bacterium | reverse complement strand
CCCGAAACTGCCGCGCCGGCAACCCCCGGAGAGTTGCCACCAGGTCCAGGTATTCCCAGCCCGTCAGAAAGCCGTAGAGATCCGGCTGCTCGGGAACATAGCCGAGGCTGCGTTTGAAGCGGCTCAAATTCTGCCCGATGGGCTCGCCCTGGAACAGGACCGCGCCCCGCGACGGGTCAACCAGACCAGTCACCATCTTCACGACGGTACTTTTGCCAGCGCCGTTGGGCCCGAGCACGCCCAGGACCTGCCCCCTGCCAATGGAGAAGCTGACATCGAGAACAGCCGGGAACCCACCGTACCGCTTGGTGAGCGAACGAGCCTCGAGCACGGGTGTCATGCCGTCCTTTCGCGCACGAAAACTTCCTGCCAGGAGCGATCGAGCGGCGTCCAGCGATAAGGCTCAGCCGTGCAGGTGGTCAGATCGGAAAGGCGCAAGGTGCCATGGCCGCGCGTGCACAGGAAATCCACGCACGGACGGTCCAGAATCAGGCTGCTCCGCGACCCGACGGTCACCGGCATGGCCACCTGCCGACAGCAAACCGGACAGCGGCCCGCCTGGTCCTGAAGCGACCAGCGCAGCACGAACGCCTGGGCCAGAAGCAGCAGAAGGACAAGCGGAATCGCCGCACCCAGGTCCACACCGCCGGTAACGGGAATCGGAATCGCCGTGGCCACCTCGGTCCATGCCAGTCCCACCGTGCCTAGCAGAAGAGCTGTTTTGACAGCAAAGAACGCCAGGTAGAGCACCGCGCGGCGCGTCCGGAACATACCCGCGGCCAAAAACAAAAGCGCGGTCGCGCCGGCAAAATAAAAGGGCCAGCGGCCTCGCTCATCCAAGAACGTGGCGGTGATGCGGACCCCATCGTTTCCCAGCTTGCCTAATTGGGCTTCGAACAGGTTTCGATTGGCCCGCAGCTTCAGACGCGCGATGGCCCCGCCATACCGCGCACCAGAGCCAGGCTCCAAAAACCGGACCGACCTGATCGGACGTCCCAGGAACCGCCAGCCCGCACCGCTTATCACGGGATCGGCGTGCAGCACCGCGAAAAAATTCGGGCTGACTTCCAGCGCTCCATCGTGCAGCCGGAATCCGGCGACACTACCGAACCACCTGGAGTATTCCACCCACGACCACACCTGCTCCATGCTGGCTGCCGTTTCGATTCCCAGTAAACCGGCCGGCCGCGACAGCAGCACCAACTGGTGCGAGTCAGGGTATGACGCGGCCGCAGCCATACGCGAATGGCGAAATCCGTTAGTCCATCCCGCCAATGTCAGAAACGCCAGCACCAATGCCGTCAGACAAACCAGCGGGTCCCGCGCCAGGGCACGGCCGTTCAGCAAAAGGCGGAAGTGTTCCAGGCGCAAGTCGGCCGCGTCCAGAAGGGCGCCGGCAGCGAATCTTGTGACCCGGCGCGCCGCCTGCGCAGGGGAGCAACCTTGGCGGACTAGCTCCAAGCGCCCGTGCCAAACCTCCCACAGCCATTCATTTCTCCAGGAGCTCCGAAATGCCCGAGGCACCACAAGCGAAGCGGTGGAAATCAGGAATTGGCTAGGCGGTGGAACGGCGAATTCTTCTTGCCGCATGGTTCAGCCTTTCAATTGCGCCACGGCGGGGAAGCGCTTTTCCGCGGCTTCCAGCGCCGACTTCCCTTCCCCAGTCACGCGAAAGTACTTCCGCGGGGGCCCATAGGATTCCGTCGCTGCCGTGGAATCCCAGTCAGAACGGATCAACCTGGCCTTCTCCAGCCGGCGCAGCGCCGGATAGATCGTGCCGCTCGGCAAGCCGGTGGCTTCCATAATCTCGAAACCGTAACGGCGGCCGTTGGCAATCGCAAGCAAGATGATCGCCGAAGTCAACGAAAGCGGAGTCTTCATCGCAAGTCCTGGCTACAGAATGTAGCATGCTACATAGTGGAGGTCAAGAGCGTAGCGGGGGCATACTACCTGGAGCTGTGCCACTGGTCAAATTCTGGCGGCAGCATGGCCGCGTGCAATTCATCGGCAATCCGAAATAGATTCTGGTGTTGGCGGTCAATACTGGCGACCTTCACGCTATACGTTTCGTTTCACTCGAACATACGCGTCTGATCGGCGGTCGGAAGGGGACAAAGGGTCGCGGGGAAATTGCGCCCACAATGTGTCCATCCAGAGAGGCGAACTGCCAATCCCCGGACGTGCCGGAGGCTGGCGGTAAGATCAAGGTATGCGCATCCTTCTGTTCAGTGGCAAAGGCGGTGTCGGAAAAACCAGCCTCGCCGCCGCCACCGGACTGCAGCTTTCCCGTCTGGGCCACCGCACCCTGGTGATGAGCGTCGATCCGGCGCACAGTCTGGCCGACGCCTTCGACCTCGAAACCGATCTCTTCCATGGCAAAACCGGCGACCCCTACACCATCAGTGACCGCCTCGCCATCCATGAAGTAAACATCCAGAAGGAAATCAAACGCCACTGGCACGAGATCTCGTCCTATGTGATCTCCGTGCTGCGCACCACCGGCATCAGCGAAGTCGAAGCCGAAGAGCTGGCCATTCTACCCGGCATGGAAGAGCTGAGCGCCCTGATGTACGTCAACCAATTCCGCCGCGAGCAGCTCTACGACGTGATCGTGCTCGATTGCGCGCCCACTGCCGAATCCATGCGCTTCGTGAGCATGCCGACCACGCTCGAGTGGTACATGCGGCATATCTTCCCGGTGCAGCGTGGATTGCTCAAGGCCGTGCGCCCCCTTGCCAATCGCGTGTCGCCCATCGAACTGCCTCCCGACAGCTACTTCGGAAACATCCAAAACCTGTTCGATAAACTGGAAGGCATCGACGAGCTGCTGGAAGACCCCAAGCTGACCAGCGTCCGGCTGGTGACCAATCCGGAGCGCATGGTGTTGCGCGAGACGCAGCGCGCCTTCGTGTACTTCTCACTCCATGGACTCACGGTGGATAGCATCATCGTCAACCGCGTGCTGCCGGCGGAGGTGAGCGACGCCTACTTCGTGGAGTGGCGGTCGTCGCAGCGGCGCGTCCTCGAAGAGATCGAGTCCTATTTCGCGCCAGTGCCGGTGAAGCGGGTGGCGCTGTTCGCGCACGAGGTCTTGGGGCGCGAGCGCCTGGAAGAACTATCGCGAGCTCTGTATAGCGACAAAGAGGACCCGTCGGCTGTCACCCGCACCGAAGCGCCCTACACTTTCGTCAAGAATGACGGCCACTACGAAGTTCGGGTGACGCTGCCGTTCGCCGCGAAAGGCGAAATCGGTCTTTTCAAAAAAGGGGACGAGTTGGTCGTCGAAGTCGGGACTCTGCGCCGCCACATCGGTTTGCCCACTTCGATGGCCAGCCTTTCGCCGAGCCGCGCAAAGTTGGAAAATAAAGTGTTAACAGTAGAGATGAGGGAGGCATGATATGGAAGAGAAGACCGCAGCCGCCGGAGCTCATGCGAGCGGCTGCATATTCTGCGACACGGTCAAACCGTTTTTGGAGCACTGCTGGTCGGATGCGACCCGCGACCATTTCCGTACTTCGCGCGTGGAGTTTCTGAAAGGGCTTCGCAGCCTGCTGGATGCGAGGATCGCGCACCTCTCACGTGACGAAGGAGCTAAAGGAAGTCACGTAGTGGTGGAGTAGGTCCGGAAGCTTTACCGGACCCGCTTCAAATCCGCCTCCACTTTCTTGAACCCGGCAGGAACCGACATCTGCGCCGCATCCACGGAATTGGGCGAGAAGCCGCTCATTTCCGTCTTCATTTCCAAAAGCGATCCGCCGCCCGGCGCCCCGTTTCCATTCCCGGGCTGGCCGGCTGCCTGGTCGTCGGAATTCGTACTCTGCTTCCGCGAGACTCCTAAAGCGCTACCCAACAACCCGCCGAGCTTGGGTTTCGGCTGGGACTGGGATTGGGCGGAAGTCTGCCCGCAGACCGCGGGCGTAGCGGGTTGTCCGGCAGCCCCCATGGTCACGCACTGAAGCACCGGCATCCCGTCCAGCTTGGCCACCTCTTTTGAGACTTCGGCCATCCCCTTCCCTACATCGGGGCGGGCCATGAACATGTTGCCACCGGGCGTCCATGCAATCTTCTCCGCCATCCGCCTGTAAAACGCGCGCACTTCCCCATAGCCGGGCACTTCGGGCGCAACCCACATGTCGGTCGTGATCACCATCGATCCCGATTGGCCGCTCTGCTGGTCCGTGGCTTGCATTTCCATTTTGAGAATGAGTTCCTTCGCGTCGAAGCCCGCCACCTGCTGCGTCTTGCCGGTGTTGTCGGCCGTGACTTTGAAATTCACCTGCCCCTTATCGTTCTGCTTCATCTTCTCCGACATCTGCTCCAGCGCCTGCTTCATCTCCTCGAAGGTCATAACCGAGTAAGTCTTTTTCTGAAAGTCGACAGAGGTGATGGTCTGCGCGTCCAGGTCGATGATGCTGCCATTGTTGGCCGAGCGGTGCATCATCTGGTTGCCCCTCAGAGCGATTGTGCTGTGGATGGGCTCTCGGGCCTGCTTGGAAAAAACACCCGCGACCTTCATCATGCCGGCTACCATTCCGCCGGTGATGGTGCTGGTCTCCTCGTAACTGAAGTCCGCCAGAAGGGTGGAACACGGTAATACCAGAATTCCGCCAATAGCCAGAAGTCTACGAAGCATTTAGTCCTCCTCCCGCTTATCGTAGGACACACCGGGCCGCGCTACAATAGCCGGACGAGAAGGAGGGTACTGTTGTCTGAACTTATCATTCAACCCACCGCGAAATTCTTGAAAGCCGGTACCATCCTGACGGCGCTGGTGTTTCTGGCGATCGAAATCGCTTATTTCGCGTATTGGCGGGATCAGGACGCCCTCAAGTTCCTGCCTCTGGCGGCGCCCTTACTCTTCCTCTGGCCGGGCACCCGGTGGGTGCGGCGGCGCTATACCAAAGCCGTGGTCTCGGGCGACCGCCTGAGGTACGAGAGCGGCCTCGCCACCAAGAGTACTCGCAACATTCAGTTATCGAAACTGCAGGATGTCCGCGTGGATCAGCGTCTCGTGCAGCGCATCTTGAATATCGGCGATGTCTCCATGGAGACCTCCGGCGAAACCAGCCGGCTCACCATTCCCAACATCGATAACCCGCAAGCCGTAGCTGACGACCTCCTGAACCGGGCGCACAGCGGCGCCGCGAGCGCGTGAGCCGGAAACTGACGGGCCGCGTCGCAGCAGTAACCGGCGCCAGCAAGGGGTTGGGCAAGGCGATGGCCGCGGCCCTGGCGGCCGAGGGCGCCCGTGTGGCCTTGATCGCCCGTGATCGCGAACAATTGTCAGCACTGGCCGTGGAGATCCGAGACGCCGGCGGGACGGCGGAAGCGTTTGCCGCCGATGTGACCAGCGAAGAGCAGGTCGACAGTACCTGCCGGGACATCGCCGCACAATTCGGCGAAGTCAACATCCTGATCAACAATGCCGGCATCAATTTGCGCAAGTCGATCGACGACTTGACGCTGCAAGATTGGCACCACGTGATGGATACCAACGTCACGTCGGCGTTTATGATGTGCCGGGCGGCGCTGCCTCACATGCGGGGCCGCGGCTATGGGCGCATCCTTAACATGACGTCGATCATGAGCCATGTGGCCATACCGAATCGAGTGGCCTATTCGGCCAGCAAGGCCGCGCTGCTGGGCATGACCCGTGCGCTGGCCCTGGAATTGGTGTCGGAGGGAATTACCGTTAACGGCATCAGCCCCGGCCCTTTCATCAGCGAAATGACGCGTCCGCTTCTGGAAGACGCCGCGGTGAGCGCGCAGATGCTGGCCAACATTCCGCTGGGGCGGTGGGGGAAACCGGAGGAAGTCGGCCAACTGGCGGTCTACTTGTGTTCGGAAGAAGCCGGTTTCATCACCGGCACCGACATCGTGATCGACGGCGGCTGGACAGCGCGGTAATTCTTTAGTACTAATACACTAGTATGCATACGGCCGCACCGATTCTGCCGACAAGAGGGCTGTGGCTTGCGTTGAATCTGGCTGTCATCACCGCTTGCAATTCGAACGCCCAGCCGAAGCCCGTCACGCCGACCTTCGAGGTGGCAACCGTCAAGCAATCACCTCCACCGCCTGGCGACCTCATCAACATTAATCTCGGTACCGTCCGGAACGGAAGGATCACGTTCACGAACGCATCGTTGAGTGACTGCTTGAAGTTCGCTTATGGAATTGTTTCCGACGCTCAGATTTCCGGTCCCGACTGGATCAAGTCCAAGGCCGTGCGTTTCGATATCGTGGCGCAGGCTCCGCCGGACACGGAACAGGAACAGCTTCGATTGATGCTGCAATCGCTGCTCGCGGAAAGGCTGAAAGTCACGCTCCACCATGAACAGAAGGAGCTCCCGTTCCTGGCCTTGATGGTCGGGAAGAACGGACCCAAAATCCGGGCGACCGCCGCAGCACCCGGGGGCACCGGCGGCAACTCGGCCCGTTTTGGTCGCATCGTTGGCGATCGAATGCCGATGCAGGGCTTAGCCACGTTGCTATCCCGTTTCGAGCTTCAAACCGTGGTGGACATGACCGGACTCAAAGGCCTATTTGAGGTGAAACTCGAGTGGACTCCCGAGACGAATCGCCCTATCGCGGCAGACCGCGGAGATGCGCAGGCTGCCATTGACAGTGCCATCGGCCCTTCGCTCTTCACAGCGGTTCAGGAGCAACTCGGACTTAAATTGGAGTCGCGAAAGGGTCCACTAGACGTGATCGTCATCGATCACGCGGAGCAGGTCCCGGCGGAGAATTAACCCCCGCTTTAATGCTCGTAGTGATCCTTGGGAATCGTGGCCAACCCCTCCACCAGGTGCACCGCGTCCCGCTCGCCCTCAAAACATCCCGACTCCAAGAACTGATAATCGGCCTTGGCCCGCTTTAGCGGGAACTTCATCTTCCAAGGCCGCGTGAAGACCTTGGGGTCCTCGATCGTTGCCTCGTAGTTGATCGTGTCGGCGTCCAGCAGTGTAAACCGCTCCACCACGTGCATCGCGTCGCTATGGAAATGTCCGGCCATGTCGAACACGCTCTTGTCATTCAGGTCGGCTACATCGACCACCAAGGTCTTTCCTTCCCAATGTCCCCGCGAGTCGCCCATCCAGGCCGAGTAGTCCTTGGGATGAGTCCCGTTCATATAAATGATGCGCCACGCATGCATGTTCTCATGCAGCATCAGGATCGATTGAGGCGTCTGGTAAATCTGGAAACCGAAATACATGACGTGCGGGATACCCTCGTAGTGGCAATGTCCGGTGGGGTCCAGTTCCATGTGCTGGGTCAGTTCCTTCGCCTTGGCCGCGGCCCATGGCTGGTACGGTAACTCGCCGCCTTCCACGATTCCCGTCTTCGACTCCGCGCCCAGGAAGAATCCGCCCGGATGCGGCAGAATCGAGTAGGCCGCACCCGAGGTCCGCGGCTGCCAGTACCCCTCGATGCTGGGCGGGCTTTGGGCGTAAGCGGACACGGACGCGAACCCCCAAGCCGCCAGGATTGCCGGAAGCAGGCCGCACCTCATTGCGCACCCCCCTTGCCGCTCGGATAGCTCCGCACGAATTCCAGCGGATCGCCCTTCGGCGCCGGACGGTAGAGCGGATGGATCGCGCGCCCGTCGTCACCCTCGGTACACTCCTGCTCCCGCAGTTCAAACCCCGCTTCGTTATTGCGATGCAGCGGCATCTTGATCTTCCATGGCCGCGAATAGGTGTTGGGGTCCTCAATCGTGGCTTCGTAGGTAATGGTGTTCGGTCCGGTTCGGGTGTAGCGCTCCACCACGTGCAGCGCATCGCTGTGGGTATGGCGCGCTGAATCGAGCCACGTCTTGTCGCCTAGATCTGCTACGTCGACCGCCAGCGTATCGCCCTCCCAATGTGCCACTGAATCTCCCAGATAGAAATCGATGCCCTCCAGATGGGGACGCGGATTCGTAGAGACGATGCGCTGATTGTGCAGATATTCGTACAGGAACACCACAACGCCCGGCCGTTGCACAATCTGAAACGGAAACGGCATGTAGCTGATGCGTGGCACGCCCGGCATGGCGCAATGCGCGATCGGGTCGACGCGGTCGGCCTTCTGTTCACGCTCGAGCGCCGCCGGCAGGTAGGGAATCTGGCGACCTTCCGCAATCTCGCTCACGTCGAAGGCGGCTGCGTTGCGCGATTCCCAAATCCCTTGCAGGTCCGCCTTCCCATCCGGCGTGCGCGGCGCCTGATACTGCGCGGACGCCAACCCGGCCAGGAGGAATGTCGATAACACGATACGGTGACTCACTGGGCCGCCTCTCCTAACCCGGATTCTCTTCCGTCCCCAGAATGAATTTGGTGCCGTCGGCCAGGGTGAGCCGCTGACCATTTCCGGTGTGCGTGTCGTCCTTCGCCTGAAAACCTTCTATGGTAACCACGGTGCCGACTTTCACCGTGTCTTTGCGAATCCCGCGCCGGTACAGGTTGGCCGCCGAAGCCGTCTCAAACGCCCAGTTCGCTACTTTGCCGTCGGCGCCAGTCACGTCGACATAGATCCACGAATGCGGGTTGATCAAATCTACCTTGGTGACTGTGCCCGTAAACTTCAGCGGCTTGGCTTTATCGTATTCGGCGGCGAAGGAGTGATGCGCGCGAACCGGCCAAGCGGCTAACAGAAGAACCGTGGCGACGGACCAAACCGGCAGCTTCCACTTCATGGTTGATCGGACCCCCAATGGAATAGGGATACTCCTCGGATCTGGCAACTGTCAAGTTACGATGAGTTGTGGCCATGCCGCGATGGGGCGTCGTCTTTCTGTTGCTTCTGTCAACGACCGCCGCCGCCCACCATTCAACCGCGCCATACGACCTGGTGCATGGCACCATTATCGGCGGCGTGGTCGCCAAGTTCGAGTGGACCAACCCGCACGTCGAAATCTGGCTGGACGTGGCCGGCGAACAGAACGAGACCGAGCACTGGAGCGTGGAGTTGGAAAGCCCGCGCATTCTTGGCCGCCTGGGCTGGACCAAGGAAACCGTTAAGCCCGGCGACCGCATCTCGATCACTGGCGGCCGCGCCAAAGACGGCAGCTTCCGGCTGCGCGCCGCGTCCGTGCAGTTCGCCGACGGCCGAAAATTGGCGGTACTGCCGCCGCCGGAAAAATTCTGAACCGTCCTGTTAGAAAGCCGCGGGTCCGACGACTACCTTAGATGTGGGAGGAACTGAGTCCATCCCCGGCGAAGGCGTGAGTCAAGACGATCTGTACCGAGAGGCAGTCGACCACTACGGTTCCTCTCTGGACCGTTTGGCGCGCGCGTATGAGGCGGACTCCGAGATGCGTCGCGACCTGCTCCAGGACATTCATCTGCAGTTGTGGCGAAGCTTCGCGCAATTCGACAAACGATGCTCGCTCCGCACCTGGGTCTACCGGGTGGCCCACAACGTGGCTACCGGGCACGTCGTGCGGCAGAGCCGGATCAGGAAAAGACTGGCGAGCATCGAGGAAATCGAGGGGATGGCGTCCCACGAACAGAATGAACAGGTCACTAGTAAGAACCAAGCCCTCGAGCGCCTTTCCACGCTGATCCAGCGATTGAAACCGCTCGACCGCCAAATCATCATTTTGTATCTCGAGGGCATGGATGCGAATTCGACTGCCGAAATCACGGGACTTTCGGCGGCCAACATCGCGATGAAGGTTCATCGGATCAAGAACATCTTACGGCGCTGGTTCCACGAAGGAGGACCCCATGCCGGATGAATTCCCTTTGAACGACCCGAAAAAAATCTGGCAGGAACAGCCAACGGAGGCAATCCCTATGACGCTTGACGAAATCCGCCGCAAGGCGCACAGACTTCAGATGATCGCTCGGGTGGTAGCACTGGCATGGATCGGATTCGGCTTCGCCCTTTGCGCAGGTTTCGCACGTGCCTCCGCAAGAGCTCACGTAGTGATCCCGCGCATCGGGTGGGCGATCATGAGCCTGTGGTGCCTGTACGGCGTCTATCATGCGTTCAAATGGATCTGGCCGGGGAGGCTGCCGGCCGATGCGACATTCAGCACGTCCCTGGAGTTTTATCGGAAAGAACTCGAGAGGCAGCGCGATTACGGCTGGCGTCTCTGGCGCCGCTCGGGCTTGGCGTGGGCTTTTCTGGGCCTGGCGTTTTTGGTGGTCATCCCGGTGGTGATCGGGTCGCTCCAAAATCCTCGAATTCTGGTGAACGCCGTACCGTTCTGCGTCATGCTCGGGATATGGCTCGTGGTTTTCCTCTCCACGAGGAAACGCAAGCAGCAAGAGCTTCAACAGGAAATCGATGAGTTGAACGCCATGGACCGGGGGAGTCGCTGAGCCGGTTCTGGCCACGCCTGCCCCGCTTCGCATTGCCATTAAAGTTTTTCCCCACTCAGCCGATTACCAGCCTGAGTGAGGTGGCATGTCATCCTTTGAGACAAAGAATTTCGGGACCGTCAGCTACGAAACCGGTTCTGTGCTGGAATTTCCCCGCGGCCTTCCCGGCTTCGAGGATCGCCGGCGGTTTCTGGCGCTGCAGTTCGCCGACAGTAAACCCCTGGTATTCCTGCAAAGCCTGGAGGATTCCGGACTGTGTTTCATTACCCTTCCCATCCTGGCGGCCGATCCTGAGTATCGCCTGGAAATTAGCCCGGAAGACCGAGAAGTGGTGGGCTTGCCATTGGCGGCCACCTTGCAGATCGGCGCGGACGTGCTGTGTCTGACGGTGCTCTCTCTTGAGGAAACCGGCCCCACAGCGAATCTGCTGGCCCCCGTGGTGGTGAACATCAGTAATCTTAAAGCGGTGCAGGCGATTGCTCCGGACTCGCATTACTCGCATCAGCAAGCGCTGCTGCCGCAAGAGACAGTCGCATGTTAGTGATGTCCCGCCGCGAGGGGGACACGATTCTCATTGGCGACGAAATTGAGATTGTGATTTCCCATATAGGCCGGTCGAAAGTTAAGGTTGGCATTCGGGCTCCGCGAACGGTGCCGGTGATTGCGCGGGAAGTAAAGCTCGTCCGCGATCAGAACCTGGCCGCGGCCACGGGTCCGCTCTCTTCACCTGGGCTTACCAGCCTACTCTCGCGCCTGAAACCGGCTTCTGGTGCAGCCCCAGGTGAATCGCGGAAAGCCCCGGTAAGCCCCGTTCTCCAGAGAAATGGGAAACCTGCTCGCCAATACAAAATCGGTGAAAAGTCCGGGTGATAGAGGGCGCTCATGTTTTGCTGAAATGCGGCGATAAGACTTTTGACCGGCAAGACGCCGGATCTAAAAACGAGAAAAAGGACTTCTCACCATGCTTTCCATTCAAACCAACGTAAATTCCCTGGTCGCTCAGCAGAATATGAACACCAACAGCATATTCCAGAGCAAGACCATTCAGCAGTTAACCTCCGGTTATCGGATCAACTCGTCCGGCGACGATGCCGCCGGTCTGGCGATTGCCAACAAGTACCGCAGTTCGATTGCCGAGCTGACCCAGGGCGTATCCAACGGCAACGACGGCGTGGCGTCGCTTCAGATCATGGACGGCGGTATCAGCAACATCGGGCAGATGCTCGACCGGTTGAAGACGCTGGCCATGCAATCGGCCTCCGACTCCTTCACGGGCGGCGTTACCGGCCGCGCGCAACTGAACTCCGAGTTCCAGACGGACATTGGCGAAATCGACCGCCAGGCGCAGTCGATTGGTTTGAACACGGGCGGCACGTTTGCCAAGTCCCTGGCCGTCTATCTGGGCGCGGGCAGCGGCAGTACAAGCGCAAGCAACAGCCAAGTCACTGTCGATCTTTCACAAGCTACTGTAGACTCACAGAGCCTGGGGCTGACCGGCATGCAAGCCACTTCCACATCCGGTTCCGATCTGTCGGCGGCCAAGATTACCGGAATCGTGGGGGACGCCACTAACCTGGGCACCATCACCGCCGGACAAACCGATTTCAAGTTCTCCGGCGCCGGTTTTGGCGCCTTTGGCGGCTCCAATACGGTCGACATCAAGGTCGCCACAGGCGGCGTCACGTCTGTGGCCACGCTGGTGCAGGCCATCAATCAGGGCCTTGCGGCGGCTGGCCAAGTCAATACGAATTTTCAAGCGGCCGGGATTACCGCCGCCATCACTCCCAATGCCACGGGCCAGAATGTCTTGACCTTTACGTCGGCAAAAGGCGCCTTCCAGGTGCAAGCGGGCGACCTCATGGCCAATGCGCTCCTCGGCAACATTGCAGTCGGCGGCACTGGCTTTACCGGCCAATCCCTCACCAGTACGGTGACGGGTCCAGCATACAACGCAACCGGCAAAGTCTTCGCCAACGGCCAGGTACTCACGTACACCGTCAGCGGCGGAGGGCTGGCCAGCCCTCAATCGTTTAACGTGACTGCGACTAACGGTACAACCACCGCTACGCTGATGGCCGACAAGATTGTGACCGATGTCGCCAGCCAGTCGGCTTTGACGAGCGCCGGCATCACGGCAGTCAACGACGGCACGCATTTGAACTTTGTGAGCTCGACGGGGCAAGCGCTCCGGGTCTCGATCTCCGGTGATAACTACGGGGCCACGGCCACCTCAAACCTGATGGGCTATGGCTCATTCCAGCAAACATTAGACGCCGCCACAATCGCTGCGGCGCATGCCTTCGTGACCGGCACCGCGGCGGGCAATGTCGACCTCGATCTTTCCATCGGCGGTGGGGCGGCAGTGCGGTTGCAGGTAGCTAACGGCATCGGCGACACTATCGCAGCCACAGCTCAAAACATCAACAACGCAATCAAATCTGCGGGCGCAGCTAGTGCCTGGCAACAAGCGGGTATGGTGGCATCGGTTAATGGCGGCTTTTTGGTACTCACCTCCACGAACGGCACCAACTTCCGGGTCGGGTCCAGCAACGATACGTTGTCTGACGAAAACCTGGGATTCACCAGCTCGGTCGGCTCCGGCGCCGGCGTCAACGTCGCCGCGGCATACGCGGGTCCCACCACCCCCGCTAGCGCGACGTTCGTTGCGTCCAATTCCCAGGGAGACTATCAACTTGCCAACTCGGGCGGCACCGCTGCCACGCCCCTGACGTTCCAGAACATGACGTACGGGTCCGACACTCAGGCCCTGACCATCTCGGCCGCCGATGCTTCGGGTACGAACCATACCGTGGGGGTCCAGCTTCAGGCCAACAACGCGTGGAGCATCGACGCCGCCATCAACGCCCTCAACAGCGGCCTCCAAGGCAGCGGGGATTCTACACTCATGGGGATTACCGCGGTGAAGGCGAATGTCAGCGGTACCGAGGAAGTCCAGTTCGTGGGTCCAGCCAACTTCAAGGTGAACATCGGTAACACCACGACCGGTACTGGCGTCCAAAGCCAGGGCAACACGCTCGGCGCTTTCAAAGTTGGCACCGGCGGCGCGATCGATGTGCTCACGGCCACCGATGCGCAGGCCGCAGTAACCGCCATCACCGCCGCGGTGGGTATCCTCGGAACCGCACAAGCGGCCGTCGGCAAAGGCCAGAACCAGTTGAACTACGCGGTTAGCCTGGCGCAATCCCAGATCACCAACTTCTCGGCCGCCGAATCCAACATCCGCGACGCCAACGTGGCGCAAGAAGCGGCCAATCTGACCAAGGCCCAGGTCCTGCAGCAAGCTTCCATCGCTGCCATGGCTCAGGCCAATTCCGCTCCTCAGGCGGTTCTGACTCTCCTGAGAGGCTAACCGTAACTAACCAACAGCCCGGCCAAGGCGTCCCCGGGGGAAACGTCTTGGCCGGGTTAAAGCTTCGGGCCGCGTAGGACGATTAGTTCCATTCGGCCCTGGAGTCATTTATGGGTTCCGTTACCAACTCGTTAACCAGCACCGCCAACACCCTGACGAATACGCCCGTCACATCAAGCAACAGCACCACCAGCAGCAACACGAACACCACTGGCATCTTCACCGGTACCAGCGCCTATTCCAATGATTTTCAGAACATGATCAGCCGCGCGGTGGCTATCGCCTCGATGCCGATCAACCTGTTGACCTCGCAGCAGACGGCGCTCACCAACCAGTCCAAGGAACTGACCACTCTCGACACCAAATTCACCGCGCTCCAGACGGCCATCCAGGGACTCAGCACAGCGATGGGCGGAGCTTCGTTCCAGTACACCAGCTCAGCTCCCACCGCAGTCACCGCCACGCTAGGCGACGGAGCCGCCGAGGGGGTCTACAGTATCAAAGTCGACAATCCGGGCGTCACCGCCACCAGCCTATCCACTGCCGCCTGGAACCAGCCCGCGCTTACCTCCGGCCAGACGGCGACCTATGGCTTGGTGGTCGGCAATCAAGTGTACTCGGTCACCACATCCGACAACAGCGTCCAAGGCGTAGCTGCGGCCATCAATGCGGCGTATGGCAGCAAGGTAAATGCCGTGGCGGTTAACGTTGGGAATAGTTGGCGTATTTCCTTGCAAAGCACGACGCTCGGCCCTGAAAATCTAAACCTCATTCAGATTCCGAGCGGCAACAATCCCACCAGCCTGCAGACGCAGAACGCCACCGGCTATGCCGTCAGCCAGACTACGAGTACGTGGGCCTCTACCGGTGGCCCGTACAATCTGATTGTCAACGGCACCAATTACGCCTTCAGCCCGACCACCAGTAGCGCCCAGGACGTTGCCACGGCCATTAATACCACGGCAGCGGCAAACTCCCTCGCAGTCAACGCCCAAGTGGTTGATTTGGGCACCGGCAGCAACCATGACTACCGCATCCAAGTGGAAGGGACTGCGGCCGGTGCGATGACGCTGGACATTTCTAATGGCGGCAGTGCCAGCCTGCAGACGCAGCAAGGCGCCGCCACCAGCCAAAGCGGCGTAACCTGGAACGCCGCTGCGGATGCCGTCGGCACCGAAAGTCAATACACGCTCGCCATCGGCTCCAGTAATTACAATTTCGTGGCCACTGATAATAGCGCCCAGACGGTAGCTGCCACCATCAATTCGCAATTTGGCAGCATGGTGAATGCTACGGTGGTTGACCTGGGCTCAGGCAGCACGCATGACTACCGCATCGCGCTCCAAGATAAAACCGGAACCAGCCCCACGCTGGACATTCAAAAGACCACGGCCAACAGCTTCCAAGCTCCGCAAACCACTGGCCAACTGGCCGCGTACGAGCTCGATGGCGCAGCGCAGGCCACCAGTACCAGCTCCTCCATCCAAGTTGCCAACGGCGTAACGCTCAACCTGTTGGGCACCAATAGCGGCAATCCGGTCATGGTTACGGTGACGCAGTCCAGCGGCGCTCTGAGCACGGCCCTCTCCTCATTCACCGATGCCTACAATGCCTGTGTCGACGAGATCAACTCGCAGCACGGCCAGTCGGCTGGCCCGCTGCAGGGGCAATCCATTCTGTCTACTCTGTCTCAGAGCCTGAACAGTCTCTCGCTATACGGTTCCTCGACTGGATCGATCGCGACCTTGCATGACCTGGGGATGGACTTAGGCACGGACGGCCACCTGACCTACAACGCCCTCACATTCATGGGAGCCGATTTCAGCAGCTCCATCGGCGTGAACGCGTTCCTCGGTTCCGCCACCAGTGGGGGATTTCTCAAGGCGGCCACGGACGCCCTTACCAACCTGGAAGATCCCACTTCCGGTTTGATCAAGACGAGCGAGGCTGATTTGCAGACGCAGATCACTAACATCGGCACGCAGATTTCCACCAAACAGACCCAGGTAGATCAACTGCAGACGCAGCTAACCAGCCAGATGGCGGCGGCGGATGCCGCGATCGCTTCCATGGAGCAGCAGTATTCCTACCTGAGCAGCATGTTCTCGGCGCAGCAGACCGCCGACCAGATGTACAAATGAGGGAAATACCGAATCCCGCTACAGATCCGATTCGCCAGGCTGTGGCCTCCGGACAATTCCAACTGGCCGAACGTCTGTGGAACGGCTACATGACCCGGCTCAAGGAAGAGATGCGCCGTGGTTCCCTCGCGGCGGCCTCCCTCGAGGAGGCTCACGAGTTGTTGGAATGGTCGCGCGTGACCGTGCTGTGCATGCGCGCCCATGCGCAGTCACAGCTGGGCAATCTGCACATTGCGGGAGCGTACGTTGACGCGCCCCCGTCCGTCTCATCACGTATTATCCAGACCAGTCTATAGCGCCGCGCGCGCTCTGCTCCAGGATTGGAACGGCCTTGCGACCGTGCTACAATAGGAGTGTCTTTTGAGCTTCCCGCAACAGCTTGGCCGAAATCTAATCTGCCTTGTTTTTCGCCCGAACCGTCAAAAACAAAAGGACACAGTATGAAGAATATCTTTGTAGGCAATTTGGATTTTGCCGCAACCGAATCGTCTATCCGATCGCTCTTTGAGCCTTACGGAAGTGTGCAACGGGTCAACCTCGTCACGGATCGGGATACGGGGCGTTCCCGTGGTTTCGCTTTCGTCGAAATGACGGATTCGGCCGAAGCGGATCGGGCGATTACGGCTCTCAACGGAACGCAGCTCGACGGCCGGGCGTTAAATATTAATGAAGCCCGCCCCAAACCTGAGGGCGGCGGCAGCCGCGGCGGTTTCGGCGGCGGACGCCCCCACGGTGGTGGCGGTGGCGGCGGTCCCCGACGCCGCACTGAACCGCGTTGGTAATAAAACGCACGAATCGACGAAGCCGGAGTTAAAATCCCGGCTTCGGAAATTTCCAAGGAGCTCAGCTATGCGTACTCGCACCTCGTTTCAAAAGCGGCAAAAAGAAATCGCCCGAATGGAAAAGCAGCGCGACAAGGCGGCCAAACGACTGCAACGCAAGCTCGGTGGTGAGAAGAACCCGGACGAAGAGTCCGATGTAATGACCGCAGAAGAGTCCGATGGAAGCGCGGCTGAAGCCTCGCTCGAAGCTCCTCTCGCAGCCCCGCCTGTTTCCGAGGGGCATTGATGGAACTTCGATACATGGGCTTCGACCAGGCGCGCAACATGCGGGTCTACAAGTTTGGCAGCAGCAACGTGCCCGGCGTGCCAACCTCCCGGTTTGCAGTGACGGTTGATCTGGGCCTGTTTCTCAAGCACAACATCCATATCCAGGAAGGCCCGACCCTGTGCGCCCAGAAATTGACGGCTGACCTCGAGGCCCAACACGAAGGCGATCACGAGTTGACCAACGATGACCTGATAGCTTACGTGGCTGGCCGCGCAGCAGCCGAAGCCCGCAAAGCGGAATCGCGCCGACGCGGCCCGCGCCGTCGCAAGCCTGAGGCGGGGCAACCTGTCAGCCCTTGGTGGCGCTGAAAGCTTCGTCCTAATCAGCCTTCGAGTAGTAGTAGGTGTACTTGCTGTACAGCTCTGAGGCGCGCGCCCCATTCGCCACGATTCCCAAGACATTGTTCTCGCACAACGATTGCATCGCGCGAGTCACATTGTCGAAGGTCGTGGAGCCGATCTTCACAACCAGAATAGTGCCGTCTGCCAGGGTGGCCAGGAGGTTGGCGTCGGCCGAGAAGAGCAGCGGCGGCGTGTCGAAGATGGCCCAATTGAAACAGCTCGGCAAATCTTCGAAGAGCCGCTTGGCTTGCCGCATGTTGAGCAACTCGAGGGGATTCTTGACGGCCGACCCGGCGGGCAGCAGGTACAGATTGGTGCCCTCCACCTTGCGCAAGGCTTGCGTGAAGCTGCACTCGCCGGTCAGGAAATCGGAAAGGCCGGGGGCGCGGTCGATCTGGAACAGGTTGTGAACGATGGGGCGGCGCAGATCGAAGTCGCCCAACAGCACCAGGTTCTCAGAGAGCTGCGATTCCGCCAGCGCCAGGTTGACGGCGGTGAACGTCTTGCCCTCCGCTGGAGAAGGACTGGTGACGATGACGGTATGGAGCGGCTGCAAAGTCGCTAAGTGATTCACTCGCGTGCGCAGGGTTCGAAACTCCTCGGCGGGAGTCTCGGGGTTGTTGTCCAAATCCAGAAGGTGCGATTCCAGAGCGGGCTGAAACGGTACCACCTGCACGCCTTCCAGCAGTTCCGGACCAAATGGACTCTTTTGGGAGGAAGCCTTCACCCGTCCGGGCGTATTTCCATTCCCGTTCCCCTGGCCGTGGCCATTGCCGTTTCCGTTGCCGTCACCGTGGGAGTAGCCGCGGTGCGGTCTCTCCGGAGTGGTGACAGGCGCCATCATCGCCTCCACGGGCAACCCTTGGCTTTCCGCCCGCCGCAACGCATCGTGTACTCGGCTCATTGGTTTCTTTCCTCAGGTGCGGCTGGAGAAGTAATAGAACATCGATCCGCTAATGGCGATGGTCCCGACGACAACGGCGCTCGACCACGCCAGCCAGAACAGACGCCGCTTCCGCCGCACCAGCAGCGCATTCTCCAGCAAGGGAATACTGCTTAATACCGGCAGATTGGTATAGACTCGAACGTCCTTCAGGTTCTTCAGGGACGTGTTCTTCATCTCTTTGGCGCCCGCCAGCACGATCCCCAAAAACAGCCCGACGGCAGTTCCGATGCCCGCGATGGCCAACCGGTTCGGTTCGGCCGGCAGTTCCGGCAGCGATGCCGGGTCGAGCACTTCCAGGTTCTCTCCAGCCTTGCGCTCTTCCAGGTTTTGCGAAGTCTCCGAGATTTGGCGCCGCTTGGCCTTGTCGTCGAAATTATCCTTGGCGATCTGATATTCGCGCAGCAGCGCCGCGTATTTCTGTTCGCTCAAAGGGCTGGCTTCGATGCGCTCCTGATATTGCGCGATGGACTTGTTGATCTGGCCCTGCTGCCGAACCCGCTCCTCGATATCCGAGTTCTTGCCCTGAATCTGCGTCTGCAACAGGGCCATGGCGCTCTTGGTGTCTTCAATGGACTTGGCCACCTGCGGGTTCATGCCCTTCGGTTGGGTGGGAGCGGAGGTGTTCTGCTGCTGCCTCGCCTCATCCTGTTTTTCCAGGTTGTCGCGTTCCTTTTCGAGGGTAGCCAGGCGCGCCCGGAAATTCTTGATCTCGGGATAGTCCTCAGTGTAGATTTCCAGCGCGGCGGCAAGCGATGCTTTGGCATCCAGGATCATTTTGTTCAGGTTGATCAGCCGCTCGTTTTGCACCGCTTGGTTGCCGCTGGTCTCCTCCGCAGTGGAGCTGAAGTAGTTTAGCTGCGTCTTAAGATTTTGCAGCTGCGTTTCCAGCAGCATCTTTTCCTGCTGGTTACGGTTCAGGGATTCGTTCATGGCCCCGAGTTGCTGCTGCAAGGAATTGAGAGAAGCGACATTGGCCTGGAACTGTTCCGGCAGCCGGCCCTGGTTTTCGCCCTTAAACTTCGCCAGTTCCCCGTCTAAACGATCCAGATTGTCCTTGGCAGTTTTCCACTCGTCGTTCAAGAAGCTGGTGGTCAAGGTCGCCTGGTTGCGCTGCACAGTGACATTCTGCTCGCTGAACTTACTGACCAGTTCGCGGACGACGGCTTGCGCTTTGTATTTGTCGGTGTATTTGAACCGAATTACGAAGGCGGAGGCCAGGCCGCGGTTGGCGCCCTGGGTGGCCACATCCAGCATCGAGATGGTGACATCCTTGCGCATCTGATCGAGCACATCTTCCATCGGCAACCGCTGGCGGTCGCGCGGGTAGAGGTTGAGCGAGGGCCTCTGGATCAATTCGGTAAGACTCGTCCGGCTGAGAATCTCCTGCTGCATAGCGGTCAGGCGCTCGGCCATCTGGGAATTGATGGCACTGGGCACCAGGCGCTCCGGCACCTGCTGCGGTGTGATCCGCATCAACGCCGTGGAGATGAACGTGTCCGGCCACAGAAACGCTACCACTATCGAAATCACCAGCCCAGCGAAAGTGGGGCCGATGATCCAGGAGCGGTACCGGCGCAACATATCGATGTAATCTTCTACGTCCGGCGGGCGCCGGGTGACGTTCACGTAACTCTCTGCCGCTGCCATAGTGGATTCCATCAGGGAACGATGATTTGATCGCCCGGCTGCAGCAGGATGTTTTGCTCCAGGTGCTTGCCGTTGCGCACTTCTTTATAGCTGAACCTCAAGCGCTCGCTGCCGCGCAGGATGGCGATTTTCTTAGCGTTGGCGAAATCCTTGAACCCGCCCGCATTGGCTAGGCCTTCCATGACGGTGGTCGGCACGACCAGGGGGTACGATCCGGGCTTCAATACCTCGCCCTGGATGTAGTATTTCTTGCTGTTCACCTGCTGCACGGAAACGTTGACCTCGGGCGCATTCATGTATTTCAAGAGGGCTTGCGAGATGGAATCGGAGAGTTGCGCGGCCGTGAGTCCGGCGGCGGGAAGCTCGTTGACCAGGGGCAAGGTAATCTTGCCGTCCGGCCGGACCACCACCTGGCGGGTCAATTCCGGCTCGTGCCATACGGAAATCGAAAGAACATCTTCTGCTCCGACCACATAAGTATTTGAATCGATGGGCGCTCCGCCTACGATTTTTTCACCGAGAGCATTCGGCTTGGCGAGCTTGGCAGGGTCGCTGACCGCTACCGCCGCGCTGGCGGCGGCCGCTAGATTCGGGTGGGATTCCTCTGCGCCTGGCAACAGACAGGGGAGAAATGCCAGGATGACCGAAACGATCGTAATCCTCATCGTGGTCTGCGAGACTCCTTCTCATCCAAGCGGCTTGTGCCTTGCGCGGTCGCAGCGCTGCGGTGCAGCCCGCACGGATGATCGAACCCAGTGTACTGCACGCACCCGAGGGTCTGTAGAGTACTATAGTTACTATGTGATACTAGCCTTCGGTAACACACAATTAAGTCCGTGATTTTCCCTTCGAATACACTTCTCGGTAGTGTGCATCTCCCAAAATGCGGATATGGGTCTAGGGCCATAGCTTGTAAGTACTAGAAAAATAGGCTAGTCTGATAGAAGAAAGTATTGATTCGCGCGGCCCGAAACGTGCAGTCGTGGCTGCTGGCCAACGTCTCGCCCCGACCACCGAAGGCAAGGATCATGTTTCAGGAACTTAAGTTCCAACTGTCGACAGCGATCCTCACGATCCTGACCCTTGCTGCAAGTGTGGCTGCCCTCATCAATTTCCAGCAACAGCAACGATTCCGCCTCCCCGAAGACGGTGTGATCTGGGTAGATCGTAACGGTGGCGTGGAGGCGCTTTCGGTCCCGGCGCCGAGCGAGGGGGCCAGGGCCGGGCTCCACACAAGCGACCGGCTGAAGATGATCAACGGTCTGCCGATCCAGCGAGCCGTCGAAGTGACGCAGGTTTTGACGGGGATCGGTTCGTGGAAGAAGGCGGTCTACTACGTATCGCGCGGCGGCGTGGAATTCGACGTGAACCTGATCGTGGGCGAGGTGCCCGTGGACCGTGCCCGCATCTACCAATACCTGGTCGGCGCGGCATACCTCATGATCGGGCTGTTCGTCTACTTCCGCCGCGGCAGCGCCCACAAAGCCCAGCACTTCTTCGTTCTCTGTTTGGCTTCGTTTGTCTTTTTTTCGTTCCATTACACGGGCCGCCTCGATAACTTCGACAAAGTCATCTACTTCGGCAACGTGGCCGCCGGGTTGCTCGCGCCCGCGGTCTTCTTACACTTCTGCCTAAGTTTTCCGGAACGCCGTAAGTGGCTACATACGCCCGTTCTGATCGGCGTGGTCTATCTCCCTTCGCTATTATTGTTCCTGCTCTACATGGCGTTTGCGTCGGGCGTTCTGTCGGTGGCCATTCCGCTTTTGGAGTTGCGCTGGGCCCTGGACCGGATGTGGGTGGTGCTATCGACAGTTCCGTATGTCATCGGCGCCTGTGTGTTGAGCCTGGAATATCGGAAGGCTGAAGACACAATCGTTCGTCAACAATTGAAATGGCTGCGCAATGGAACGATCTGCGGCATCGTGCCATTTGCCGTGCTTTACATCGTGCCGTATGCCCTGGGCTACATTCCGAACCAATATCTCGGTATGTCAGTGCTGACCATGGCGCTCATTCCGCTAACCTTGGCGTACGCGATTGTGCGCTACCGGTTGATGGACGTCGACATCATCTTCCGGCGCGGATACGCGTATACCCTGGCGACGCTGTGCGTTCTGGCGGCATTTTACGGCATCGTCTTCTCGCTGGGAAGCATGGTGGAGAAGAACTTCAAAGATCTGGGCAACACTGGTCTGATTACGGTCATGCTCATTACCGCGTTCCTGTTCCAGCCAATCCGCAACTGGATCCAGGAGCGCCTGGATAAGCACTTCTACCGCGACCAGTACGACTACCGCCGAACCCTGATCGAATCCGCGCGTGAATTGAGCTCAGAAACTGACCTGGACACCATGCTGGAGTCGCTCGGCGAGCGCTTACTGCATACTCTTTCGATTAAGCACTTGACGTTCTTCCTGGCGGAGGAAGGCGGCCAGTTCCGGCTCAAGCATGCCATGGGGCCGAATCCGCGTCTGGAAAACGTGGATACGGACGAACTGGACCTCAGCTTTTTGAACTGGACGCTGCCCGAGCCATATCTGTTTTTCGAGCGGACGCGCCACCAGCTCGACGCCGTTTCCCGATCGTGGCCTGCCACGGTGCGCAAGACCATCGCCGAGCTCGATTTGACCTACTACCTGCCGTGCGCCGTTCGCGGACGAACCATCGCTTACCTGGGAGTGAGCCGCACGATCACCGGCGATTATCTGTCGAGCGTCGACGTGGAACTGCTGGTCACTCTGGCGGGTTATATCGGCATCGCTATCGAGAATGCATCGCTCTACCGCTCGCTGCAGCGCAAAGTGGAGGAGTACGAGCGTCTGAAGGAATTCAGCGAAAACATCGTCGAATCCATCAACGTGGGGATTCTGGCCGCGGATCTGGACGACCGTGTCGAAAGCTGGAACAGCCAGATCGAGCAGCTCACCGGCATTCACCGCGACCACGCCGTGGGCAAACGGCTTTCCGAGCTGTTTCCCAGTGACTTGGTGGAGCAGTTCGATCGCGTACGCGGCGAGACCGGAATTCACAATATCTACAAGTTCGTGCTGAAGCCGCAGCACGTGAATGGCAACGGCGCGAACGGGAACGGCAACGGAGCACGCCGGCGCGAGGCCACTCTCAACCTGGCCATCGCGCCACTGGTTTCCAAGGAGCAGCAGCAGATCGGACGCCTCATCATCTTCGACGATGTGACCGACCGCGCTGAACTGGAACAGCGCCTGGTGCAGGCCGACAAGCTGAGCAGCATCGGACTGCTGGCAGCCGGCGTGGCGCACGAGGTGAACACGCCGCTCGCGGTAATCTCGACCTATGCGCAGATGCTGGCCAAGCAGGTGGCCGAAGATTCGCAGAAATCGATGATCCTCGACAAGATCGCCAAGCAAACCTTCCGCGCTAGTGAGATTGTGAATTCGTTGCTGAATTTTTCGCGCACCTCCACGACTTCATTTGGCGATGTCGACCTCAACCGCGTGATTCAGGAAACCCTCACGCTGCTGGAGCATCAGCTTCAGAAATCGGGCATCCAGGTGACCACGCAACTAGATCCGGGCCTGGCCCCCGTAAACGGCAACTCGGGCAAGCTGCAACAGGTGCTGCTCAACCTGTTCCTGAACGCTCGCGACGCCATGGCGAACGGCGGTACTCTGGAAGTGCGGACGTGGTCGGATGAGTCGGGAGCGCGGATCGAAGTGGCTGATAGCGGTCATGGCATTTCCCCGGAAAACCTGCACCGAATCTACGATCCGTTCTTTACCACCAAGGCAGCGCGCAAAGGCACGGGCCTGGGGCTTTCGGTCAGTTATGGGATCATTCAGGAACATGGCGGCTCGATCGAGGTTTCGAATCGGCGAAGCGGCGGCGCCCGTTTCCGGATCGATCTTCCCTTGGCCCGCGCGGCGACGTCCAGGAAACCCGTAAATGCCGCTTGAAGCAACCCTGCCGCAATCCACCGCCTCCGATGTTAAAGGACGAATCCTGGTAATCGATGACGAGGCGGATATCCGCGAGAGCCTAGAGACACTTCTCGGGTTGGAAGGGTATTCCGTCGATCAGGCGCAGAACGCCGCCGAAGGCCTGCACAAGCTGGAGACGCGCGGCTACGACATGGTGCTGCTCGACCTGATGATGCCGGACCGCTCCGGCATGGAGGTGCTGCGCGAGGTGCGCGAGCGCGACCGCGAGACCCCCATCGCCATGATCACGGCATACGGCTCGGTGGAGGCCGCGGTCAACGCGTTGAAGTCCGGCGCCACCGACTACTTTTCCAAGCCTTGGGATAACGAGAAGCTGGTGATCGAGATCGAGCGCATGATCTCGCAGCGCCGGCTGGAATACGAGAACACGCACCTCAAGCGCGCGCTCAAACAGCGCTACAGCTTTCCGAATATCATCGGCAAGAGCGAGCGCATGGTCAAGATGCTCGACCTGGTGGCGCAGGTCGCTCCCAGCCGCTCCACGATCCTGATTAACGGGGACACCGGCACGGGCAAGGAACTGGTGGCCAAGGCGATTCATGCGAATTCACCGCGCGCCGACAACCTGTTCGTGGCCGTGAACAGCGGGTCGCTGCCGCCGGAACTGCTCGAATCGACTTTATTCGGTCACGTCAAAGGCGCGTTCACCAGCGCGGTGCAATCGAAGAAGGGCTACTTTGAGGTGGCCGACCACGGCACCATCTTCTTCGACGAGATCGGCACCATCGGTCCGGAAACCCAAATCAAGCTACTGCGCGTGATTCAGGAGAAGGAGTTCACCCCGCTGGGCTCGACCGAGCCAATCCGCGTAGACGTGCGGATTCTGGCGGCGACTAATGCCGACCTCTTTCAACTCGTGAAGGAAGGCAAGTTCCGGGAGGATCTCTACTACCGCCTGAATGTGATCAGCATCCCGCTGCCGCCCTTACGCGAGCGCAAGGAAGACATCCCTCTGCTGGTGGATCATTTTTTCACATACTACTGCCGCGAGAACAACAAATATCTGGAGCCCACCACCAAGCGCTCCGTCCTGCAGTTCCAGCCCGAGGCTATGCAAGTGCTGATGGAACACAGCTGGCCGGGCAACGTCCGCGAGTTGGAAAATGTGGTGGAGCGCGCGGTGGTGCTGGCCACAGACGCCGCCGTACCGATCGACGTGCTGCCTGACCCGCTGCTCGAAGCCAACGGAGTGCGCCTGCACCGCGCCGAAGGCGCTCCCCTTTCCGCCGATGCGTCATTATTCGAGATCTGCAACGATTTCGAGCGCCGCGTGATCCTGGAAAGGCTGGAGCAATTCAACTGGAGCCAGACCGAAGCCGCCGAAAGCCTGCACGTGCCGCTATCGACGCTCAATCAGAAAATCAAGCGGCTGGACATCAAGATACGGAAGAAGTCCGATTCGGCGTAGGCCGTGCGCGGAAGAGCGAGGTTGACTGCGCTCCCCTCCGGTACCGGCAAGTGGTAATCTGCAAAAAGATGTTTCACAAGGCCCCAGTCATTCTCCTCGTCCTGGCTTTGGTTTGCCTCCGGCCGCTCGCCGCCATCGAGCCCGAGCGCGACTTTTCGGGCCGCTGGATTCTCGATCCCGCGGTTAGTAACACGCAAGCCCTGTTCGAGCCTCTGGAGCGTACGCTGGCGATTACGCAGCAGGATACCTCGATCGAGTGCTCGACTTCCTTCAACGCCTCGACGGTAACCTGGTCCTACGCGCTCAATCATGACGAGACCCATTACCGCTTGGGAGAAGAAGCCCGAAGCAGCGTAGTCAAGTGGGAAGGCTCCGCTCTGCTGGTTAATACGCTCGTCTCGGGGCCGCAAAGTTACACGGTGATGGACCGCTGGACTCTTTCACGGGACCATTCCCGCCTGACCATCACACGCCAGATGCTGCGCGCCGGCGCGCAGAACGAAGGAACACTGGTGTACCATCGGGAAGGTCAGACGCAGCCACTGGTTGCGGCAAATGCGCCTGCCGCGCCGCTGAGCCGACCTGCGCCTCCGGCCACGCCCTCGGAAATCACCGTCGCCGTCGGCACCCGCATTCCGCTCACATTACGCAATGGCATCGATACCAAGTACTCCCGTGAAGGCGACCGCGTCTATCTGGAGACGGCCTTCCCAATCACCGTGGATAGCCACATCGTAATTCCGCGCGGCAGTTCGGTAAACGCCACCATCACCACCAGCAAACCGGCGGGCACGATCAAGGGCAAGGGCGAACTCTTCATTCGCTTCGATTCGCTGATCCTGCCCAACGGCGTTACGCGCGACTTCCGTTCGCGGCTGACATCCGCCGACAACTCCGCCGTTGGCAAGGTCGATCCCAAGGAAGGCACGGTCACGGGTGAGCGCGATAAAGCCGGCACTGCCCGTACCACCGCGGAAGGAGCCGGAATCGGCGCATCGGTCGGCACCATCGCCGGCGCGGCCGGGGGCAGTCCGTTAAAGGGCGCGGGCATAGGCGCCGCCGCGGGAGCTGCGGCGGGTCTGGCGTCGGTCTTGATCAAGCACAAGCCGGATGCTAAGCTCCCCGCTGGATCGACGGTCGAGATGGTTCTCGATCGTGACCTGCATTATCTGCCGACCGAATTGAAGTTTTGATCGGGGCGCTACTTCGCGGCCCTGGGCTGTTCCAGGCTCGCCAACAGATGCGTGTGCTTGTATTGGCGCGCCAGGTCGAGCGCCGTCATGCCTTCTTTGGTGCGCGCGTCGGTGCGTGCGCCGGATTTGATCAGCAGGTCGATCATCGCCGAATCGCCGAAGTCGATAGAAGCTGCGTAGAGCAGAGGCGTCAAGCCTTTCTTATCGACATGATTCACATCGGCGCCGCGCTGGATCAACAGGCGGGCCATATCGAGACGATTCGAGATCGCGGCCCAGGAAAGTACCGTGATGCCGTCGTCGTCAGCTTCATCGACGCGCGCGCCAGCGTCGAGCAGGGCGCGTACCGAGTCCGTCCGGTGTGTGGAGGCCAACATAATCAGGGGTGAAGTGGGGAACATGCCGATCAGGTTCATTCGATCGTCAACGCGGTCACCGGCTTTGTGCAGGCGGCCGATGATGTCGTTATTACCCGCGAAAGCGGCCAGGATGATCGGGTGCGCATTGAACAGCGGAGCGCCTTGCCCCTTGGGGAGGCGAACGGTGGCGCCGCGGTCCAATAGCAGGGTCATAGCCGCGGTCGATCCGGGATAGTTAGCCGTCACCAACAGAGCGGAGTATTTGTTCTTGGCCCGAGCATCGGCCTTGGCGCCGCGGTCGAGCAGCAGTTTCATTTTGTCGATATCGGGCGCGGCCAGCATGAGCGCTGTCGTCCCTCCGGATTTCGTCGTTGAGTTGGAATCGAATCCACCGGCGAGCAGGTGCTTCACATCGGCTACGCTGCCGAACAGCACGGTCTCGGTCCACGGCTCGATACCCTGAGGCTCCGCTTCCTTCAACGGCGGAAGATGCGACTCCACCTCGGGGAGCATCTGCGTCAAAGCGACGACGGCCCAACTCTCGCCCATGCTGGAGATGAATTGATCGTGTCCGTAAGGGTGCCCCGTCTCGAAATAGGGCGGGCTCACCGGCGCCGGTGGATGTAAACGCGACACCACGTGCCAAGAGCCATCCTTCGCTTGCGTTCGCAGCAGGTAATCGATTCCCCGCCGCCAGCCGGCATCGGTAGTGGGTACGCCGGCGGCATTGTGCAGTGCCCACAACGCCTCTCCCGTGGAATAAGCGTCGCTGGTTCGACCGTCGAGCGAGGCCCAGCCGCCATCGTGCTGTTGAGTGCCCTTCAGTTCGCCCACCAGCTTCTCCAAGACAGCATGGTCATGGCCAGTCACACACGCTCCGAAGATCTGAAACACGCGCTCCTCGGTGGTGCGCGGCGTATGGGACAGAAGCCAGGCTCGCGCCCGCTGAACACGCGCCTGGGTATCGGCCCGCTGGTTCGCATGACTGTGGAGTTGGATCTCGGCTACCACTACCGCCGTCGTGGTAAACGGGCTGTACGATTGTGGCGGTCGTTCGTCCCCTGTTTCCCAATGCCCGTCCGCTTCCTGACGCGCCGCCAGCAGGTGGGCGTAAACGGCGGTAACAAGGCTCGGACGCACGCCGGCTGCGTCCGCCGCCATCAGGCCCCAGGCGTCTGAGACCGGATCGATCACGTGCGTGTATTGAACAGCGCGATCGAGATTCGCATAGAACCCAAATGCGTTTACGGAGTCGGCGTGGGCGGCCGGCTCGTTCACCGGGATGCCGTGCTCGCGGGCGGCGCGAAAGGCCATTGCCGGCAGCACCTGCTGATGGCAGGAAAAGCAGCTCTGCTTGGAAGGCCAACTTTTTTGGCTGCTCTGAATCAGCGCGACCGCTTTGGTGGCGGCATCGCGAATGCGGGCGGTTGACGCGTCGCTAGCCCATAAGGCAGCGAAAGAACACAAAATACCGATGAAGAATTTCAAACGTCGCCTCCACGCTCCTAAGTGTACCTTGCGCTACGGCAGAGGTTTCCCGTCGGGCATCGGAGCGTTACCATCCAAAACGAACGTCAACAGTTTCGGTAGCGTGGTGGGGCCGCCGCCAAACGGGTTCGGCGCATCGGGAGCGGGCGCGGGCGCATTCGCTGCAGGAGCTGCGGTCCCGGCCGGGGCGGGAGTAGGGATGCCGTTAACCACTGTGGCACCACCTCGGCCTCCGTTCGCGCCTCCACGACCCCCGCCGCCCCCGAAGTCCGGGCGCGGCACTCTGCCAGTGCCACCCATCACGGAAACATACTGCTTGCCATCCACCACGTACGTGATAGGCGGCGCCATGCCTCCGTGGAGGTTGGTTTGGATTTCCAGCAACTTCTCGCCCTTATCGGCGCTGTACGCCATCAGCCTTCCATCCGGCACCACCTGGAACACCAGATTGCCTGCCGTAGTGACGGTCCCGCCCCCGATACTGCCGCCGCCGGGCGCGCGCCAGCGTTCCGTCTGGGTGACCGGATCCCACGCCACCAGTGCTCCGCTCCTCTGCCCTTCCGTGGTAGCAGGTCCAATTGCGGAAGGCGCCGTTCTGGGCTTAGGCGCAGGGTCCGGGGCTGGGATTCCACCGAATCCTCCAAACACGATTCCCATATTCTGTTGCCCCGGCTTGTATGCGAAATCCGATTGCACGGTGTACGAAAAGCTCGTACTGGAAGCGGTGGGAATGTAGACCAGGCCGGTCGCAGGATTGAACGACATCGGCGACCAGTTGTGCGCGCCGCCCGGTCCCGGCGAGATCGACACCGAAGATTCCCGATCGTAGAGGGCCTCCGGATTGATGATCGGGCGTCCGGTGGCCTCGTTCAGACCCTTGGCCCAATTCACTTTCGCGAACGGCTGGCCCGAGATAAATTGTCCGGTAACGCGGTCCAGCACGTAGTAAAAGCCGTTCTTGTTGGCCTGCATCAGTACTTTGCGGGGCCGCCCCTTAATGGTTAGATCCGCCAGCAGCATCTGCTGCACGCTGTCGAAATCCCACGAATCGCCCGGCACCATCTGGAAGTACCACTTCAGTTCGCCGTTGTCCGGCTTCACTGCGAGTACCGACGCCACGTACAAGTTGTCCTTGCCCTTGGAATGGCGGAGCTCCTCCGGCCACGGGCCGCCATTGCCAGTACCGATGTAAATGAGGTCGGCTTCCGGATCGTACGCCATGCCGTCCCAAACCGATCCTCCGCCGCCCAGTTTCCAATATTCCCCTTCCCAAGTCGCAGCCGCCTTTTTCATGGCTGCATTTTCAAAGGGCTTGGAGGGGTCGCCGGGGACGGTGTAGAATCGCCACGCACGCTGGCCAGTCATGGCGTCGTAGGCATCGAAAAATCCGCGCACGGGGTACTCGCCGCCGCTCACACCGATGATGACTTTGCCCTTGGCGATGCGCGGGGCCATGGTGATCGTGACGTTGTCTTGCGGATACCCGACCCGCGCTTCCCAAATTGCCTTACCCGTCTCCGCATCGAGGGCTTGCAGACGCCCGTCAATCACGGGGGCGATGATCATACCCTGATACAGCGCCACGCCGCGGTTCACGATTCCGCAACAGACCTTGGGCCGCACGGCCGCCTGATTCACTTCGGGATCCCACCGCCACTTCTCTTTACCGGTGCGGACGTCGACGGCAAAAACCACGCTCCAGTTGGTGATGCCATATAGCGTGCCATTCCAAACGAGGGGAGTAGCCTCCTGACCGCCGCCTCCCTGCCCCAGGTCGTAAGACCAGGCCAGGCCCAGCCGGCCCACATTCTCTGCGGTGATTTGATTGGCAGGAGTGTAGCGAGTCTCCTGCGGCGTCACGCCGTAAGTCAACCATTCGTCGCCAGTTTTGCCAGCGCTCTTGAGAGCAGCGTCGTCCACGCGCCGTGCCTGCTGGCCGATCGCAAGCCAAGCCGTCAGCGTTAAACCGGCAACGGCCGGGAGGAGAATTTTGATTTTTCGTGGGAGCATCTGAATTTGGTTCCTGTCTACTTCTTGTCCGGCAACGCGAACACGTAGATGGCGTTCCCATTCGCCGGGTAATGGACATCGGGCGCCAATACACTCGGCACCATGCGTGGGCTGCCGCCGCCGAGTCCCGTCGAGACCGCGATGTACTGTTTGCCTCCGGCAGTGAACGACAGCGGGAAGCCCTGAACGGAAGTCCCCAAACGAGTTTCCCACAAGATCTTGCCGGTTTTCACGTCGACCGCCCGAAAGACGCGGTTCATGTCACCGACAAAAGCGATGCCGCCGGCGGTGGACAGTACGGCGGTCATGAACGGCGCGCGCTGTTCCACCTTCCACATCTCTTTCATAGTGCGGACATCGAAGGCGGCGAGTTTGCCCACATTGCCGTTCGTCCCTGGCATTTCGAAGAAGCGCCGGGCGGCTCCACCACCACTGCCGCCGCCTTCCACCAGGTCGATCTTCTGTGCGTTCATCTCCTGGCAGCTTTGGGCCAGCGGCAGGATGAGTTGATTGGTGGGGGCATGGTAGCTCATGGCGTGCCAGTTGTGGCCGCCTTCCGAAGTGGGGCAGCTCTGCACCCACGTGCCGATCTGATTCTCGATGATGTCGTTGCGGTAATGCGGCTCACCGGTTTTGGGATCGTAGGAATCGTAGATGTTTTGAAACACCGTTTCCTTGTGGCCAAGATACTTTCCATTGGTGCGGTCGAGCTTCCACAGAACCCCAGCCTTGCCGGCGCTGAAGACCAGCTTTTGTCCCTGATCATCCACCAGCACCCGCTCAAACACTTCATCCAGATCGAGCGACTCACCGGGCGCATGCGAGAAGTACCATTGAAGCTTGCCGGTATCCACGTTGAGCGCGACGGTGGAATTGGCGTAGAGCGTAGCTCCGTTGCCCGATTGGCGGCTGGCGCGCATCCAGGGTTTCGACTGGGCCGTTCCCCAATAGGTCAGGTTGAGGTCGGGATCGTAGCTGCCGGTGATCCAGGTGTCGCCGCCCGCACGGAAAAGGCTCGGCAGTTTGCCCCAACTGTCGCCACCCGGCTCGCCTTCCTTGGCGATGGTGTAAAACTTCCAGAGAAGATGGCCGTCGTTGGCGTCGTAGGCGCTGATGAAACACTTCTCATCCCGGTATTGCGAGCACATCGCGCCGCCGAGCCCCTGGATCACTTTGCCCTTAACGGCCAACGGCCCGCTGCTGGTGCTGTAGTTGCCGTACTTGCGGTCGCCAATCAAGGTGTCCCACACGTTTTTTCCAGTGCGCGCATCGAGGGCGTAAATGTGCGCCTCGCTAGTGGTTACGTAGACCTTGTCCTCGTAAATCGCCAGGCCGCGGTTGGAGCTGCCGGTATCCGACGTACCGAGGCGATTTTCCCAGATGAGGTCGCCGGTGCGGGCATCGATCGCCTGTACCATGCTGCCGGGGTTGTTAATAAACATGACGCCGTTGTGAACCACGGGAGCCGGCTGATTGGTCCCTTCGTTCATGGCCCAGACCCACTGGAGTTGCAGCTCCTTCACGTTCTGCGCGGTGATCTGGTTCAACGGGCTGTAGTTCGATGCATGATAGTCGTGGCGGAGCATGAGCCAGTCACTGGGATCGGGATTGCGCATCATGGCATCCGTGATGTTCGTATAGCTTTTGACTTCGCCCGAAACCGTGAGCCCGCGGGGAGTTCGCGGAATCGGCGCTTCCGCTCGCCCGCCCAACGGTGCCGGTCTGTCCCGATTCGGAGCCCCCGCGCCACCGCGGCCGGCGGCTTGCGCGACGGTGCGTATCTGGCCCGTTGCCACCGAGCGGATCTCGGTCTTCGTGGCTGCCGTCAGCGGCTGGTTCCCGGGGCGCGCGCCGTTGTAATCGAGCAGGAAGGCAACTACATTGACATAGGCTTCTTCCCCGAGGCTGCCGGGATTGCCGGGGGGCATGGCGCCCTGCAGGAAGCCGACCAGATCGCTGGTCGTCCGGTTTCCCCAACTGCCGATGAACTGAGCGCCGGCCAAAGGAGCAGCGCTGTTGACGCCGCCCAGGTCGGCTCCATGGCAACCCCCGCAGCTCGCCTGATAGACCGCTCGTCCAGAGGTCGCCTGAGCGGCCGTGTAGGGCCCCGCCGGCGTCTGTTGAGCCGTAATAACCATTACGCCGCCGGCCGCGAGGACCGCGAGCGCCGCCAGCGAACTCTTCTTGGAACGGAACATGGGGTGTAATCTCCTATCGCAACAGCCAGCCCCACAGGACGCCGTCCGGGGCCTTCTGGCTGTGAATCTGGATATAGAGCCCGCCCTTGCGCAGGCTTTCGATTTGCTGGGGAGTCAAGTCGACCGATCCCGTAATGCTACCGCTGGCTGTTTGCGAAATCGTCAGATCGGAAATGACGGGCCCTCGTATTCCGGCAGCGCTGGCGGCATGCAACTGCGCCATGCTGGCGGCCGATCGCAGGCCTTCGAAAGAGCCGGTGATGGTAATCTTGGCGCCGGACAATGTCGCCGTGGCCGAACCGATGCCGGCTAGTTCGGGCCGTGTCCGTGCGTCGGCGGGAACGGCGGATAGCCGCGCTTTGTAGATTTCTCCCGTTTGTGCCAGCAGAGAACCTGCCAGCAGAAATACGACTATAAGCGCCGCAGCCGCGGCACGCCGCTCAAAACCCATTGCTCCCCCAAATGAACCTTAAATTCTACTTGAAGAGAGGGAGCGATGGTGGGGCCGGCCGTCGCTGAGGAATTTGGCGGCAACAAAAGCTAAGATGGCTCATGCAAAGGACGCGAGAACCAATGCTTATTGCCATCATTAGCCTAATTTTTGGATACATGCTGATTGCGCCGATGCCTTTGATGGGCCAAGACGACTGCAAAGTGGTGTTGGACGCCATGACCAAGGCCATCGACACTCCCAATCACACCTACACCACAACGAACATGAGCGGTGTAACACAAACCGTAGAGTCGATCTCCACCGGCGGCACCATTTACGCAAAGGTCAACGGCAAATGGAGCGCCGGAACAACGACAAAGGAGATGAAGGCGATTACGGAAAAAAACCGGCAGACGAACAAGCCGACGTGCCGATATCTGAACGACGAGCCGGTAAACGGGGAAATGGCCGCTGTATATACGCTGCACAATGGATCGCCCACGGTCACCGATTCCAAGACCTGGATTTCCAAGACGAAGGGTTTACCTTTACGCTCGGAAACCGACCTGGACAGCGGAAAGAATCACATCTCTACGCGCTACGAATACGGCAACGTCAAGCCGCCGATCTGAGTGGTCCTCACCAGAAATGCGCGGCCACCACTTTAGGTGACGTCGGAGAACCGGCAATCACCTTCACGTGCAGCACCAATTGCAGGTTCTTCTTTTGCCAGCCGTCGGGCGCGTTGCGAAGGGCCTCGGCCATCAAGTCAGGATTCGTCACCAGGTCGGCTCCGGCATCGGTGCCATATTGCGTAATGCCCGCAACTTCCACGAGCATGGCGTGGGTGTCGGGATGAAAGACGCGCGAGACAATCGCGTAATCTTCGTCGGTGCGCCGGTCCGCCGGTAGATTCGGGAGCGACCACTGAGTAGGCGCACCGTTATCCGTAATCCCGACGGGGCGGCGCGCGCCATCGATGAAGTATCGCATCTCCTTACTGATCTCGCGCCAGCGAGTGTAGGAGTAACCCACCAGAATCGCCGGGCCCAGGCGTAGATCTTGAAACGTTACGTCGTTGCCCACCTTGAGACGGTACGGACGGGCCGTGCGCGTCAGCATAGCGGTTATCCGCGAGATGGCGATCAGGTCGCCGCCGCCCACAAACTGGTCGTTCATCAGAACAAAGTCTTCCGGCCGCGGGGTGGAATTCGCGTCGCGGTCCAGGCCATATACGGGGACATAGGCGGCGCACAGCAGGACGGGCGCGTTGCCGGTTAGCACTGGCGCCCAAAATTGAGTGAGTGGGGTATTCGCCGGACGGCTGCGCAGCCAGATTACTCCGGCTGCGACGAAGCACAGCAGCGCCGCCAACGCCACCAGGCGCGGTCCGCGAGTCTTCGTCTCAGGACTCGCCGCGACCGGTTGCGACATCGGTGCCGCGGGCGCCGGCTCGGTGACCGGGGGACTGACTTCCACAAACCGGAATTCCGGTATATACGTTCCCAAGGGCAACTCGATGCGCACCGCATCGTGAACCCCCTGCTCGGCGTAGTACAGTCCCAGGCGCTTGCGCACTTCACCGGCTTTCACCCGCACGGTGGCGTCTTCGCCGGGCTCATAATCCGTCGACCGGCCGAACACCTCGATGCCGATGGTGCGCTCTTTGAGCAGGTCGGACTGGCCACTTAAGGTATGTTCCACGACATACCGCAGGAACTCCTGGCTGCGCTTACTGGTGCGGAATTCTGTGCTGGCAAGCACACGTGCGAGGGCTTCCCGAACTGCTTCTGAAGATAGCTGTAGGCGGCCGCTCTCCCCCATGTGCCCTCATTTTATCTCGGGAACCGATTGAAAACATAGTGCGTTCGATCCGGTAACGAACTGCGCGTAACGGCCCGGCAACGGTTGCGAACTGGACGGCAGCGCCCCGACGCTGGAAGATGGTGATAGGGGCGGTGTGCAGTGACCGTGTTACTGAACCGTGACCAACAAAGGGAGCGGTTTCTATTGAATCAGAAGTTAACGACGGCGCCCCGTTTGCGCCCGGTGCTGGACCCGGAGTTCGTCCCGCCATCTCTCTGGACCCGAGCCTATCGCTCAGCCATCCAGGCCGAAGGCGGCGGGTCGAAGCTGGCTATTGCGCTCGAGCGGAGTGACGGTTCGGTGTCGGTACACCGCTCGGAAGTGCTGCGTCACCAAGGCGCCAACGTAGCGCTCAACCATCGGTATGTCGAGCGGTTGTTGAAGTTCCTGCTTTGGCAGAAAGGCGGATACCGAATCACAATCGGTGGCGATCCCGCGCTGGCCGTCTACTTGCAAAGCGTTTATGCGCCCGGTAGCACGCGAGCGTTCGACCATCAGTTCCTCGGCGAACAAGTTTACGGACGCCCCATGACGATCGAGAGCACCACCTTCGATGCGGTCCCCGTGGAAAAGGAGACGGCAGCGCCGCTGGGCCACCATCTGGACGGTTTTCGAATCGGGTTCGACTTAGGCGCGAGCGACCGCAAGTGTGCCGCGGTAGCTGATGGGCATCTCGTCTTCAGTGAAGAAGTCGCGTGGAGCCCATCGACACAAGCGGATCCCCAATATCACTTTGACGGAATCAACGACTCGCTGCGGCGGGCGGCGGCTCAACTGCCGCGCGTAGATGCCATCGGGGGTAGCGCCGCCGGTGTCTATGTGGGCAACGAGGTGCGAGTCGGCTCGCTCTACCGATCGGTGCCTCCCCGGCTTTTCGACCAACGCATCCGCCGACTCTTTTTCGACCTGCAGGCGGCATGGGGCGGCATCCCTTTCGAGGTCGTTAACGACGGCGAAGTCACCGCGCTGGCGGGTTCCATGGCATTGAATGACAGCGCCGTTCTGGGAATCGCCATGGGCAGCAGCCTGGCGGCGGGATTCGTAACGCCCGGGGGAACCTTGACCACGTGGCTCAACGAACTGGCCTTCGTTCCGGTGGATTACCGCGACGGAGCGCCCGTAGACGAATGGTCCGGCGACGCCGGTGTGGGCGCGCAATATTTCTCGCAACAGGCGGTGGGTCGACTGTTGTTGCCCGCGGCCGGTATCCACTTGCCGAAGGACATGCCCCTGCCTGCCAAGCTCGAACGCGTGCAGGAACTGCTTGCGAACGGCGATTCACGCGCGCGCCAGATCTACGAAACTATCGGCGCATATCTCGGCTACAATATCGCCACCTATGCCAACTTCTACGAGTTCCGCAATCTGCTGGTGCTGGGGCGCGTGATGACCGGCGAAGGCGGTAACCTGATTCTTGGCGTGGCCCGTAAGGTGCTCCAGGTAGAGTTCCCCGAATTGGCCGAGGGCATCCGTTTTCATATTCCAGACGAGCAGGAGAAGCGGCACGGACAGGCCATCGCCGCAGCCAGCCTGCCGCGCCTTTCGGTAAGAGAGCCGACCAATGCGATTTCATAATGTGACGGCAGATCTGTTTATTCCCGATGGCTTGGAAGCCCGCGCGGCGCTCGCCCGCACTACGCATCTGGCTATTTCCGCGCACCAGGACGATATCGAAATCATGGCCTACCACGGCATCGCCGAATGTTTCGCACGGCGCGACCGATGGTTTACGGGAGTGGTGGCCACCAACGGAGCCGGCAGCCCGCGCACCGGAATCTACGGCAACTACAGCGATGCGGAGATGCAACGCGTGCGGCTCATCGAACAGCGCAAAGCTGCGTACATCGGCGAATATGCCTGCCAAGTGCAGCTGGGATTCAGTAGCGCGCAAGTGAAGAACGCGCAGGAAACCGGGTTGGTGGAAGATCTGGAACAGATTTTGCTGGCGGCGCAGCCGGAGTTCGTCTACCTACACAATCTGGCGGACAAACACGATACGCACGTTGCGGTGGCCTTGCGGTCGATCGCGGCCCTGCGCGCCGTCCGAGGCGAGGTACGTCCGAAGAAGGTTTATGGCTGCGAGGTGTGGCGCGACCTGGATTGGATGGTGGATGAAGACAAGCAGGTATTGCCGGCGGCAGCGCGATCGAATCTAGCCTCGGCCCTGGTGGGCGTTTTCGATTCACAGGTGAGCGGCGGAAAACGGTACGACCTGGCAACCGCCGGCCGACGTTTGGCGCATGCCACTTATTATGCTTCCCACGGGACCGATCAAGAGCCGGCCATCAACTTCGCCATGGACTTGACACCGCTGGTTGAGAATCCGAACCTGCCGGTACTCGATTACGTCACAGCGTTCATCGATCGCTTTCGCGCGGATGTGGAGCAGCGCGTGAGGAACGGCGCGGGCATTTCGGCCAAAGTCCAGGCGTAACCATGTCGAAGATGCTCGAGGAAACCCGGCAGCAGCCGGAAACGCTGAGCCGGACTTTGGAGCAGGGCCTGCGCGCCGCAAGAGCGCTGCAGAAGCGTTTTGACAGCGCTCGCCCGCGGCTGATCGTGATCGCGGCGCGGGGCACTTCCGATAACGCCGCGCAATTCGGGCGCTACCTGATCGAAATGACAACCGGGATTCCGGTATCGCTGGCCGCACCCTCAATCGTCACTCTCTATCACCGCGCCGTGGATCTGCGAGACGCGCTGGTGGTGGGGATCTCCCAATCGGGCGAATCTACGGACATCAACGCGGTCCTCGAGGACGGGCGCAAGCGCGGCGCCCTTGCCGTCGGCATCACCAACGAACCGCGCAGCACCATGGCCAAGATTGCCGACCACGTCCTGCTGGTACGCGCCGGAAAAGAGAAGAGCGTCGCGGCCACCAAGACGTACACGGGGCAGTTGCTCGCGCTGTACCTGCTGTCCACAGCCCTGGGCGGCCATGTACGTGCAGACGATCTGCGGCGCATACCGGATTGGGTGGCTGCCGTGCTGCAGCGCGAAGCTCAGGTGGCGGAAGCGGTGGACCGCTACCGCTTCATGAGCGGTACCGTCACGGTGGGGCGCGGCTTGAACTACGCCACGGCCCTCGAGTTCGGACTCAAGCTGATGGAAACTTGCTACGTGCAAACGGAGCGCTTTTCGGCGGCCGACCTGATGCATGGTCCCATCGCCATGGTGGAGCATGCGTTCCCGGTGTTTGTGTTCGCGCCGCCGGGAGCCACGTGGCCTTCCATCTCGGGAGTATTGGATCTGCTGGACCGGTTGAAGGCCGACACGCTGGTGATTACCGACCGTAGCAATCGCGAGGCCCGTGGCCGAGCGCGCACGATCGAGCTTCCGGCACAACCGGGAAAACGCACCCGCATTCCGGATCTGTATACACCCATCCCGTACATTGTTCCGGCGCAGTTATTCGCGGCGCATTTGGCGGAGGTCAAAGGGTTCGATCCGGACCGGCCGCGCACCTTGAGTAAAGTCACACGGACGATGTAAGTCTCATCACCGCCCGCTCACCAGTTAACTCTTCTAACGAAAAACTTTACACCGTTCTTACTTCCTGCGATGCCAGGCGTGCGCTTATGTTGACACCAGTGTCTTCTACACTCGGGCACAGTCATGTAGTGAAAAGACACCAAGATACAGGGGGGAACGCGATGAAAAGTATTAATCGAATATTACTGCCAGTACCATTGGTGCTCGGTTTGGTTTTTGCAGTCAAGCCCGGCCATGCTGCCGCGGGGAGTCTGGATAGCACGTTCGGCAAGGGCGGTGTAACGGCTACCAGCGGAGTTACGGGCACCGACGGGATCATCAACTCGATCCTACTGCAACGCGATGGCAAAATACTGGTCTTTGTGGGCGGCACTGAAGTGTTGCGGTATACAAATAACGGCGTCCTGGACGCGGGTTTCGGCAGTAATGGAATCGCGGTCCTGCCGACTCCCGTTGGCGGCAGCATGGCGCTGCAGTCGAACGGTCAAATTGTGGTCGGCGGAGTAGTTACCCCGACCACCGGAGGCGCTGCGTTGGGAGCGGAGCGGCTGAATTCCGATGGGACACCGGATACTTCTTTCGGCAACGGTGGTCTGGCGGTGGTGAGTTTGGGCACCCGGTCGCCCAACGTGGGGACTGCTGTTTTGGTCGATCCCAATAGCGGAAACATTCTGACCTGCACAACCTTAATAAACGTCGGGCGGGGACAGCCCTACCAGACCGCGCTGGCGCGCTTCAATTCCTTGGGCTCGGCGGACAGGGCCTTTGGCAGCCAGGGACTATCCATACAAACAGGCGTCAGCGGCTGTAGCGCTCTGGCCTTGCTTTCCAGCACCGATATCCTGGTCGTGAATACGACCAAGGTTGCACAATTCACCTCCACCGGCGGTGTTCGATCCACAGTCACCGGCGGAACGATTGTCGCCACATCTCAGACCAGCGCAGCCTTCGAACCGAGCATCTTCGATACAAATGGCGATTATCTCTTTGGCACCGAGCTCTTCGTTGGTGAAGAATCTCGCGGTCACAATTCTTCAGCCGAAGTGCTTCGCTTCACCCAGACCGGTGTCGAGAACGCTAATGTGACCTTCCACTTTGTCGGCACTGGGGGGAGCGGGATTCAGGCTCTGGCGAAGGGGCTGGCGATTGCGCCCAACGGGGACATCGTGGTGGTCGGGGATCAGATCACCTTTATGCAAAGCGGCACGACCATCGTCGACGGCGTGGCGCGGCTAACCCCGACTGGGAGTCTGGATCCCTCGTTCGGCAACGGGGGAATCGTAGTTAATAACATACCGGCCAGCACCGGGGTCGTCGTTCAGCCTGACGGCAACATTGTCACCGCCGGATTCGCCAGTGACAATACCACTCTGACCCTCGCCCGATATCTAGGGCACTAGTAGGGCGGGCGGGCCTATGCCTGGTTCCGAAAACCCGCGGCTGGTGATGCCATAATCGGGAGTCATGATGACTCGGAGAGTTTTGATGGGCAGCACCGGCGCTGTTCTGGCCCAAATTTTGGTGGCACAGAACAGCGCCGGCAAAGCCAAGCAGGTATTCGAACAGGATCTGCCGGATCTCACTCTACAGGGCTGGTCTGCGACGGCGGTGGAGGTTTCTTACGGACCGGGCGAGAGTTCGGCAGCACACCGCCATCCCGGCATAACGATCGCATATGTCCTCGAGGGTGAAATCCGCTCGAAAGTCGGTGACAATCCGGAAATGACCTATACCGCTGGTCAAATGTTCTTGGAGACGCCGGGCCAGCTTCACGCGGTGTCGCGCAATGCCAGCAATACCAAGCCGGCTAAGCTACTTGCCGTGCTGCTGGCCAAAAAGGGACAACCGCTAACCGCCCCTGCGTAAAGAGAGCCCCAAAAGCACCACTCCCTTTGATCACGGCTCGGCAAGACCTGATATGATCACTTCCAAACAGCAACAACATCGGGAGGGTTTATGCGTACACGGCTAATGTTTGCGACTATCCCGCTTCTCGCCATGTGCACGATCGGCGCCGGCGATGCGCCAATCACCAGCAATCCGATACCGGAACCAATCGTGAAGCGCGGCATTGCGGTTGAGGTGAAGGATTTGGTGCGCCTGCCCGATACGCGCGGGCTTCGTCCCGCGGACCAGGACATCGCGCCCACAGCCTGGGCGCGGGTGAGTTACGTACGCGACCTCCCCGATGGCCGCCGCTTTGCGAATGACTCGCGCGGATTTCTGTATCTGATCGACGCGAACAATCAGCCGCACGTATATGCCGACGTGGCCGCGGCATTTCCGAACAGCATCTACAAGCGCCTGGAAAGCGGCTTCATCGGCTTCGTGTTTCACCCGGAGTTCGCGACGAATGGCCTCTTCTACACCGTGCATAGCGAGACCGGGCCGGGGAATCCGAAAACACCCGACTTCATTCCGTTCGGTTACGGCTTGAAAGACGTGACCTATCACAATGTGATTACGGAGTGGCACGCGAAGAACCCGGCGGCGAATACCTTCGAGGGGACGCGGCGGGAAATCCTGCGCACGGCCCACGTGGTCGCGAACCTTACCCATCCGATGGGCGCGGTGGAATTCAATCCATCGGCCAAGCGCGGCGATCCGGATTACGGTCTGCTCTATACCAGCGGGAGCGACTATGGATTCAGCAATGGCGGCGGACCGAACGCCAGCAATCCCGCCCAGACGCAGCGGCTCGATTCGATCATCACCGCGATTCTGCGCATCGATCCACGCAGTCCATCGGTGACGCACGGCCAAAAGGGGCTCGGCGACTACACGATTCCGATGGCCAACAAGTTTGCCGCCGACGGAGACCCCAAGACGCTGGGCGAAATCTACGCCTACGGATTCCGCAATGCCCACCGGCTGTCGTGGGATACCGACGGAACCATGTTTGCCTCGGACATTGGAATGGACCAGATCGAAGAGATTAACATCGTTCGCAATGGCGAGAACTACGGTTGGATGAAGCGCGAGGGCTACTTCGAGAACGGCCGGGCACGTGGCGGCGAGCTGAACCAGTTGTATCCGCTGCCGCCGGAGATTCTGGACGGGCGCGTGAAAGATGGATTTACTTATCCGGTGGTGGTCTACGATCACGACGAAGGTCACTCGGTGAGCGATGGCTTCGCCTATCACGGGCGCATTGCGGCGCTGAGGGGTAAGTTCGTGTTTGGCGACATTCAGAACGGACGTGTGTTCGTCTCCGACCTAGCCGCGATGAAGAAAGCCGACGATGGCATTCCCAAGACCGTGGCGCCTGTGGAAGAGGTACAGCTATATATCCGCGATGAAAACGGCAGACGCGTGGATGTTTCCTTTCGGGATCTGATCGACAAGAAAATGGGTGCTCCCATGCCTCGAGCCGATCTGCACATCAGCCACAGCCGCGACGGCGAGCTGTTCCTCACCTCGCGGCAGGACGGCATGATCCGCATGCTCATTCCCGATAGCGGTGGCGCGGGGGTTACTGCCCAGAACCGGTAGTCGACGGCACGTTGACGCGATCGCCTCTGTACTGTAGCCTGTCGCTAATGAGTGGGAGCAATCAGCTGACCGTTTGGCAGCGCTGGGTTCGGCAGCCGCAAAAGCTCTGGTTACGGGGGGCGCTCTTTCAAGTGCACCTGTGGAGCGGCATCGCTCTCGGGCTCTATATTTTGATGATCAGCGTGACCGGCAGCGTGCTGGTTTATCGGAACGAGCTTTTCCGAGCAACTACGCCCGAACCAGTCATCTCGACGGGCTCAGGGCCCCGGTTGACCGACGCCCAAATAGCCGCGGCCGCAACGCGTCTGTACGCAGGCTACCGGGTGGTGAAAATCGGCCGGCCGCTGAATCCCGATCAGGCGGCCGATGTCCAACTCAGTCGGGGCAATCGGATCAAGAATCGGCTGTTCGATCCGCGGACCGGCAGCGATCTTGGCGATTCCGTCCCCACCGGCATTTGGCTAGTGTCGAAGCTCTTGGAGCTGCACGACGATCTGCTCGCCGGACCGACCGGCCGGAAAGTGAATGGCGTTGGCGCAGTTGTCCTGCTCGCGGTGGCGGTGACGGGAATGGCAATCTGGTGGCCGGGCATCAAAACATGGCGACGCAGCCTGATACTGCATCGCGGCTTGGGATGGCAGCGCTTCACGTGGCACTTGCACAGCATGGTCGGCTTCTGGAGCCTTGGATTCACCTTGGTGTTTGGCGTAAGCGGGATCTATCTCGCTTTTCCCGAAGCGGTTCAGGACTTCGCCGATTGGCTGGAGCCGTCCACTGCGGCAAATCTAAGGACACGCATTGGCGACCAGATTATCTACTGGCTCGCTTACCTGCATTTCGGCCGCATAAACGGCATCGGGATTCCTTGTGGCGGTCCCGGCCTCTGCGACCAGACGACGAAGGCGGTTTGGGCGCTGTTCGGACTGGCTCCCGCCGTGATGTTTGTGACCGGCGCAATGATGTGGTGGCATCGCGTGCTGCGCCCCCGCCGGAAAAACGCTCGCCGACCGGCTGGTTCTCAGGCGGTCACCGCCCCATAATCAGGCTTTGGAATTCGACCTGCCAACTCCTTGTAAATCAACCCGTTCGATCCCGTAACGAACACCCCCATAACCTCCCGCAACCGTTGCGAACTGGACAGGGCATAGTCTTACGCGGAGTATAGGGGTGCATGCGATTGACCACCCTCGACTGGTGCTTCGTGGCCCTGTATTTTTTGGGGAACTTCGCCATCGGGCTGTATTACCGGGCGCGGGCCGGTAAGAGCGTCAACGAGTTTTTCCTCTCCGGGCGCAACGTGCCGTGGTGGCTGGCGGGCACCTCCATGGTCGCCACCACGTTTGCGGCGGATACCCCCCTCGCCGTCACCGGAATGGTGGCCCGGGGAGGAATCGCCGGCAACTGGCTCTGGTGGAGCTTCGTCGCCAGCGGCATGCTCACCGTGTTTTTCTACGCACGGCTGTGGCGGCGCTGCGGGGTGATGACCGATATCGAGTTCACCGAAGTACGCTATGCCGGCAAACCGGCTGCGTTCCTCCGCGGTTTTCGCGCGCTGTACCTGGGCATTCCTATCAATTGCATCGTGCTGGGCTGGGTCAACCTGGCGATGGTCAAGATCCTCACGCTCACGCTGGGTGTCACGCGCCTCCAGGCCATCCTGATCGTTCTGGGGATGATCGCGGTTACTTCCTTCATCTCCACCATGTCGGGGCTTTGGGGGGTGCTGGTCACCGACCTGTTCCAGTTCTTCATTAAGATGACAATGGTGACGGTCCTGGCCTTTGCGGCCATTCACGCCGTGGGCGGCATGAACGGTCTCAAATTGAAACTGGCTCTCCTCGATCAATCGCGCGGCGTGCTACCGGGCGGGCACGGGTCAGTACTGAGCTTCATTCCAGATCTGAATTCGCCGTGGATGCCCATGATCACGTTCCTGGTCTACATTTCGCTGAACTGGTGGGCCACCTGGTATCCCGGCGCGGAGCCGGGCGGCGGCGGCTACATCGCCCAGCGCATGTTTTCTGCCAAAGACGAAAAGCATTCACTGCTGGCAACGCTCTGGTTCAACGTCGCGCACTACGCCATCCGGCCGTGGCCGTGGGTGCTGGTGGCGCTGGCTTCACTGGTGCTCTTTCCGGGTCTGCAGGATCCGGAAACGGGTTACGTACGGGTGATGATCGCCTACTTGCCGGCTTCGCTGCGCGGCTTAATGCTGGCGGCCTTCGCGGCGGCGTACATGTCAACCATTGCTACGCAGTTGAATTGGGGCGCTAGCTATATCGTGAACGATTTTTATCGGCGCTTCCTGCGCCCATCGGCGCCGGACCATCACTATGTGATGGTCTCCAAAGCCGCCACTGTGCTGCTGACGATCGTTTCGGCGGTGGTGACGTTCTATATGACGTCGATCGCCGGCGCGTGGAAACTGCTCATTGTGACGGGCGCGGGCACTGGGCTGGTATTGCTGCTCCGCTGGTTCTGGTGGCGGATCAACGCATGGAGCGAGGTGTCGGCTATGGCCACCGCGTTCGCCACCTCCGTGGCGCTGCAAGTGTGGGGCGGACTGGATAGCGACAAGCCGGTGGATTTCGCGTGGATCATGATCATCACCGTGGCGGTGACCACGGTGGTGTGGCTCTCGGTCACGTTTCTAACGAAACCGGAATCCCATCAGACGCTGCTCAAGTTTTACACGCGAGCGCGGCCGGGGGTCACCGGCTGGGGACCCATCGCGCGGCTGGCGCCGGAAATCCGGAGCTCGAACAACGGGTGGTGGAGCGCACTCGACTGGGTCAGCGGATGCGCCCTGATCTACGGCGTGCTGTTTGGTACCGGCAAACTGCTATTGGGTGAGTGGACGATTGGATTGTCGTTGTTGGGAATCGGTTTGGCCGGCGGCGCGGTGATCTGGTGGGACCTCTCGCGGCGCGGATGGAGTTCGGTGGTGGAGTAAGTGGGGCAGGCCTTTCGGCCTGCCGCCGGCTTTCAGCCGGCGCGCCGCGCGGAAGCGCGGCGGCAGCCCGGAAGGGCTGGCCCCACTACGGAGTGTAGACATGGTTCGCTGGTTTCTACTCATGACGCTAGTCACAGCCCCGTACGCGGCGCCGCTGCCCTTAATGCCGCTGCCGCGGATCGCCGTGGTCTCGCCGGGCGGGCTGCCGATCAACTCCAGTTTCCGGATCGCCACCACCGGCTATTCCGATTTCCGCTTGGAAGGCGCCCTCAAGCGCCTGGCTTCACGCGTGTCGCGGCAAACCGGCATCCCCCTGTTGCCAACCACCACGAAACCGGTTACGTTGCTAGTGGAGTGCCGCGAGCGCGGCAGCGACTATCCCACGCTGGGTGAGGATGAGTCGTACCAACTGGACGTTGCGGCTTCCGGCGCGCGCCTCCAGGCCCACACCGTGACCGGCGTTTTGCGCGGTCTCGAGACCTTTGCCCAATTGATTGGTCCCGGGGCGGAGGGGTTTGAAGTCCCCTCGATCCATATTGAAGATCGACCACGATTTGCGTGGCGGGGGCTGACGCTCGATGTATCGCGCCACTGGATGCCCCTCGCAGTGGTGGAACGGAACCTCGACGCCATGGCAGCCGTAAAGCTCAACGTGTTCCACTGGCACCTTTCCGACGACCAGGGCTTTCGCATTGAAAGCAAGCGCTATCCGAAGCTGCAGCTAAGCGGCAGCGACGGTAATTTCTATACCCAGGCCGAAGTGCGGCAGGTGATTGCATATGCGCGCGATCGAGCTATCCGCGTGATTCCGGAATTCGATATGCCCGGCCACACCGCCGCCTGGTTCGCCGGCTATCCGGAGTTGGCCAGCGCGCCTGGACCGTATGCCGTGGAGCGGAAATGGGGCGTTTTCCAGCCGACCATGGACCCCAGCCGCGAGGAGACCTACGCGTTTCTGGACGGGTTCATCGGCGAGATGGCGGCGCTGTTCCCGGATCCCTATTTCCACGTCGGCGGCGATGAAGTGGAGGATACCCAGTGGAAGCATTCGGCTTCCATCCAGGCCTTCGCGCGGGACCATGAGCTCACCAACAACCACGACCTGCAGGCCTATTTCAACCGCCGTGTGGAAAAGCTGGTGAAGAAGCACGGCAAGATCATGATCGGCTGGGACGAAGTCTTGGGCCCGCACCTGGCAGCCGATACGGTGATTCAATCCTGGCGCGGGCAGAGCTCGCTGGCCGAAGCGGTGGCGAAGGGCTACCGGTCGGTGCTTTCCTTCGGATACTACCTGGACCATCTCGACCCCGCGAGCGTTCTCTATGCCAACGATCCGATGGACGGCAAGGCGTTGGAACTGACTCCCGTGCAGGCGGCGCGCATCCTGGGCGGTGAGGCCTGCATGTGGTCGGAATACGTTAGCCCGGAGACGGTGGATTCGCGCATCTGGCCGAGAATGGCAGCCATCGCCGAGCGGTTCTGGTCGCCGCGCGAAGTGACTAATGTCGAGTCGATGTACACCCGTATGGAAGTGGTCAGCCGTTCGCTGGAGTGGACCGGCTTGGAGCATCGGTCGAATTACGAAGTGATGCTCGACCGGCTGGCGGGCGGGCGGTCTGCGGAACCTCTGCGTATCCTCGCCGATGCTTCCGAAGCGCAGGGCATCGCGGGTCGGCGGACGGCGCGTCAGTACACCAGCCTGGTGCCCTTGAACCGGTTTGTGGATGCGGTGCGGCCGGAAAGCGAGTGGGTGCGGAGACTGGAGGGCGATGTCGCGGAACCCCGGACCAACCCTGGGGCGGCCGCGGAACTGAGGGCTGCGTTCACGGCGTGGGCTCAGTTAGCCGACGTGCCGCTCCCTGACGGTCGCGGTTCTTTGGCGGAGGCGCCATCAACCAGGAACCGCGACCGTCAGGGAGCGGGAATTCTGATCGCGGAATTGGTTCCGCTGGCGGAGCGTCTGGCCGCTGTTGGAAAGATCGGTCTGCGCGCACTGGACTACATCGAGAAAAAGGAGCCAGCGCCGACACAGTGGTTAGCCCAGGAAGGTCGGGAACTGGATCGGCTGGAAGAGCCGGTGGCCGAAGTGCGGTTGGCGGGGATCCGGCCCGTGCGTCTGCTGCTCGCCCAACTTAAGCCGCAAAGTCTTGCAAATGCGAGCGTTCGATGCGGTAACGAACCTCTCTGTAACAGGCCTGCAACCGTTCTGAACTGGACATCGACCGCGGCGCGGCCCAATATCACGCTGAAGCAAATGCTTTGGGTGCATTAACCATCAATTAGGGTAGAGAGAAAATTGAGGTGTATATGAGAACGAGCGAAATCCGGCTAATGATCGTACTGCTGACGCTGACGTTGATCGCGGCACTGGCCTCGGTTGCGTGGGCGCAAGAGGTAACCGCCGCCATTACCGGCCAAGTCACCGATCCGACCGGTGCTGCGATCGCCGGAGCCACGGTCACCGCCAGGGACTTGGATCGGGGCACCGCCCTGAAGACCGAGACTAACATAGACGGCGCGTATAACTTGCCACGCCTGCCCGTGGGGCATTATGAGGTGCGCGTGGAAACCACCGGATTTCAAACAGCGGTGCGCTCGGGGTTAACACTGGAGCTGAATCAGACAGCCCGCCTGGATTTCACAATGACGCTGGGCCAGGTTTCACAAACCCTGGAGGTCAACGCCGCCCCGCCGTTGCTGCAAACCGACAACACGCAAGTGGGAACGGTAATGCAGGCCAACGCGATTGCCAACCTGCCGCTGGAGACGCGCAATTATAATGAACTGACCCTCCTGACACCGGGCGCGACGACAATCAGTCCGGCTTCGTTCAATACGGGCCAGAAGACTTTCAACGCTGCTCGGCCGAACATCAACGGGAATCGCGAACAGGCCAACTACAGCATTCTGGATGGCGTCGACAACAATGAGTTCGTCGATAACGGTGTAGCCTACGTGCCAAGTGTGGACGCGCTGGAAGAGACCAACGTCATCACCAACAATCCCTCCGCGGAGTTCGGGCAGTTTCTGGGTGGCGTGATTAACGCCAGCCTGAAATCGGGCACCAATCAGTTCCACGGGAACCTGTTTGAGAATCTGCGTAACGACTTCTTCAATGCGAACGAGTGGTCCAACAACTTCAACGGGTTGCCCACACCACGACAGCGCTGGAACGAATTCGGCGGCACCGTCGGGGGACCGATTAAGAAGGATAAACTATTCTTCTTCGCGGATTTTCAAAGCTCGCGCTTCGATCTCCCGGCTACTCCCCAACCACTGACTACGTTCACGGCGGCGGACGCTACAGGCAATCTCAGCGACCTCGGTCTTTCCCTGCACTACCCGGGGACCAACGTGGCCATGCCCACTAATCTGTCGCAAGCGGCGATTTGCGGCGCCGGCCAGAAGATGGGCGTGAACCCGTGTATCAACGGCCTGAGCGCAACGGCTCTGAAGATTGCCGGCGCGCTACCCACCCCAAACCTGAATGGTACGCCCGGAAGCAACGGGACGCTGTTCAACCTGAATAATCAAACATCGACGTATACGCACGGCAACCAGGGCGACATCAAGGTCGACTGGGCTCCTACCGAGAAAGATCGGTTCACGGCCCGCTATTCGCAACAACATATCGAGCAGCCACTCGTGAACACGGAACAATTCCAATACAGCGGCACCGGAGGCAATCTGTTCCCGCTGCAACAGGCCGTTCTGGGCTACACACGGACGATCAGCCCCACCCTGGTAAATGACTTCCGTGCCGGAATGACCTACGACCCGGCCGAAGCCAATATCCAATCGCTCAGCACCACCAAGGGCGCGGGCCTGATAGCAGGGCAGCCTACACAGTACCTCCCGGGCCTTTACTTTGCCGGTTCGGCGCTGGGCGGCAGGCAAAACGGTCCGTTCGCATTTGGCACCGTGGATGGCGAAGAGTTTTTCCATCAAACTGCCATCCAGATTTCCGACACCGCGATCTGGACGAAGAACAAGCACACCTTGAAATTCGGATTTCAGGAGATTCGCTATCGCAACAACTACATTCCGGCGACCAGCAGTGACGGCGCCGCCGGTCAGATCGGCTTCACCGGAACCTACACCGGCAACTCGGAGGCCGATTTCTTCCTGGGTCTGCCGGCTTACATGGGCTATGGCCTGGGTTACGCAGGAACGGTGGGCCAACGCAACAACGCCATTGGCGCATTCGTGCAGGACGACTGGCGGATCAACCAGCACCTGACCGTGAATGTCGGCGTGCGCTGGCAGCTCTTCACGCCCATTTATGAAGTTGGCAACCGCGAGACCAACTTCGGCATGTACAGCGGCCAGATCCAGTTGGCTGGAGTGAATGGTAACAGCCAGGCGCTCTACAACCAATACAACGGGATCGCCAACTTCCTGCCGCGCCTGGGGGTGGCGTATAGCATCGACGACAAGACGGTGGTGCGCGCGGCCTTCTCGCGCTCCAGCTTCGCGGAAGGGACTGGCGAGTTCAACCGCCTGGCCACTAATGCCCCCTGGAATAACTCTTTGGTCGGACAATGGGGTGGCGTAGGAACCAATGGCGGCATCCCCGCAAACCAGCTCACGCTCGACCAGGGCTTCGCAGCGCTCGGCGCGGGCGGACCGGCCTGCACTCCCGCCAACGTGACCTCGGCGCCGGCTTCCTGCTTTGCCGGCGTGCGTATCCATGCGACCGATCCGAACTATCGTCCGGCGGTTTCCAATCAATGGAACTTCAGCCTGCAGCGGCAATTCGGAAGCGCCTTCACAGCGCAAGCGGCATATGTCGGACAACACACCGACCATCTCGCCGCCATCTACAACATGGGCCAGAATATGCTGTTGCCGAATGGAACGGCGGTTCCGGGTCCGTACCTGGCCGGTAACCCGACGCTCAAGGACGACGGCACCGGTCAGCAGCGGCTCAACACCTCCACCGGCGTGCAGAATTATCAGGCACTTCAACTGATGGCGCAAGAGCGGCTGTCCCACGGCCTGGCCTTCGGTTTCAACTACTCCTTCTCGAAGTGTTTGACGGACAACCAAGGCTACTATGGCCGGTACGGCAACTCGGCCGCTTCGCAGACTACGGCGGACGTCTCGTTCCAGTCATACGTATACAACGTAAGAGGGCTCGACTACGGTCTTTGCGACGCGGACGCAACGCACGTGTTCAGCGGCTATTTGAACTACGACCTGCCTTTCGGCCGTAACCGCGCTTTCGCGAAAAGCAGCAACAAAATAGTCAACGCAATCATCGGCGACTGGCGCTACGACACCATTGTCACGGCGCATGGCGGTTTCCCCATGTCGATGATCCAGTTCGGCTACGATCCGACCGGAGCGTACTTCCAGCCGCGCCCGAATTGCGATTCACCCTCGAAGGCAACCCCATATAAGAACTTCATCGGCGGCGGATACATCTGGTTTGATCCGACCACCATGTCGATTCCGACTTCCGGCTTGGGCAATTGCGGCATCTCCACCGAGCGCGGTCCGGGATTGAAGCAGATCAACATGGGCCTCTCGAAGAAGTTCCGTATCACGGAGCGACAGGCGCTCGAATTCGATTTCCGCGCCATCAACGCGTTCAATACCCCCATTTTCACGGTCTCGGGCTATGCCACAGACGATGTTCCGGGCGACTTCACGCCGGCAAAGTATACCTCGGACCTGAACTATCAGAAGAGCGCACCCACGGGAGTAGTGAATGGCTCACAAGGCGCACGCAACCTCATGTTTGGATTGAAGTATAACTTCTAAGCGCTCGATCAACCCCATACTCACGGGCGGACCAGCTGGCTGGTCCGCCCTTTTTCTTGTTACCAGAAGCGGGCGCGCGTAGCCTGGATTAGTACATTCCGAGAAAAAGTACCGGAACCAAAGCTTACGGGGCTAATTCGTTTGGGTAATTGAATCGTGCGGCAGTTCACACTATAAAACCATAGAAGACTCAGAAATAGGGTAATTACCCCTGCGCTCTGAGCCCGAGGAGAAGAACTATGCCGCCGAAAAAACTAGTGCTCGGTCTTTTAGGTTTTGCGATTTGTGGATCCGCCCAGTTGCCGATCCCAATCTTTTCAACCGGCCAAGGCCTCAGTATTCACCAAACCGACACGCATTGGACTTATAGCCTACTGGACAATAGCTCAACCGCTGTCACGGGCAATGCCATTGTTCTTTCGCCAGGCAACAGTGGCGTGGGGCTTGGTTGGCCGGCATCTTCTGGTAGCGCCATATGGGTTTCCACATGTGATAACACGCCCCAATCACTGGACTGCCTGGCCGGCTATCCCGGCGCCTACACGGTTCCTCTTAATGTCACATACTCGACCACATTCAGCCTAGTAGGGCTCGACCCCCTGACGGCGTCGCTGAATATTAATTGGGCGGCGGACGATTGCGCCTTGACGGTCTTTCTGAATGGCAAACCCGTGGGTTCCGGTCCTGGTTGCCCAGGGTTCTTCGCTACTACTAATCTCAAAATCACCTCGGGGTTTGTGGCCGGGACGAACACCCTGACCTTCGTTACGACGAATGGCGACAACAATTACGAAGGCATCCTGGTGGATGTAACCGGACAAGCGAACCCCATCGACGCAGCCCAAATCGATTACGCGGCCAACCTCGGGGCCGGTCAATCCATCGTTAACCTCACTAATGCGGGAACCAACGGTGGCAATGACGTTACTGATACCATCTGCGCGAACGTATATGTGTTCGCACAAGACCAACAACTGATCGAGTGCTGCACCTGCCCGCTGACGCCCAACCATCTGAGCACTCTTTCCGTGCAGAACGATCTGATCGCCAATACGCTCACGCCCGGCGTGCCGACCGGTGTGACTACCATGTTGGTAGCTACTACCGGAACGTGCAATGCCGCCGCCCCCGGGCAGTTGGTCCACGGCCTGCGCGCGTGGGGTACGACTCTCCACGCGGCGCCGCATGGCGGATTCGCCGTAACCGAGACTCACTTCAGACAAGTTTCGTTAAGCGCAAGCGAACTGAAAAAGATGACTTCGTTCTGCGGGTTCATCCAAGCCGACGGCTCGAAGTTTGGGATCTGCAACGAGTGCGCGGACGGCGCGGCCGGCGCAGCCAGGCAGTAAGTTCTTAGGCTCCGGGCGCCGGATCAATCGGCCGGCGCCCGGTGATTACTCCAAAACCTTCCTACCTTTTGTTATCAACTAAGGCAACGCCCTCTTCGATCACGGTTCAGTGACGCCGTGATACGCTAGCCAACATGGATTATCGTGCGCTAAGCGTAGGTGTTCTCGCCCTGGCTGGCACGGCGCTAATGGCTGAACCGAAGAAAATCCCTCCGCTGACCGACCACTTCGCCGAAGTGAACGGCGTTCGACTGCACTACGTCAGTGCCGGAAAAGGTCCGCTGATCATCTTCCTGCATGGCTTTCCGGAGTTCTGGTATGCGTGGAAATATCAATTGGGGATCTTCGGCGAGGACTATCTGGCGGTCGCGCCGGACATGCGAGGATACAACCTTTCGGCCAAACCGTCCGACGTCGACCAGTACCAGATGAAGTACCTGATTGAGGACGTCCGCGCGCTGGCATTTCACCTAGGGCACAAGAAGTTTATTCTGGTTGGGCACGATTGGGGCGGCGTGGTTGCATGGGCGTTAGCCGGCGCGCATCCGGAATGCATCGAGAAACTGATCATCGTGAATGCGCCGCACCCCGGCGTCTTTGCGAAGTTACTGGCCAAAGACCGCGGGCAGCAAAAGGCGAGCGATTATATGCTATTGTTCCGGAGCCCGGAGGCCGAGGAGATTCTCTCCAGGGAAAAGAATGCGATGCTCTACAACCTCGTGCTCGGAGCCGGTTTAACGAAGGGTTTCTTCCATGAAGATGACAAGAAGGCCTATATGGAAGCGTGGTCCCAGCCTGGCGCTCTGACTGGCGGGTTGAATTACTATCGCGCCGCGCAAGTCGGACCACCGCCTTCGGTCGGTGAGGGCGCGGCGGCCGCCGCACCGTCCGGGATCGTTGGCCTAGATCCAGCGAAACTCACCATCCGAGTGCCAACGCTTGTGATCTGGGGGGAGAAGGACACGGCGCTGCTCCCTGCGAATCTGAACGGCCTCGATGAGTTCGTGCCGAACCTGACCATTCGGCGCATTCCAGAGGCTTCACACTGGGTCGTCCACGAAAGGCCAGATGAAGTGGACGCCTATATCCACGAGTTCCTTCGAAAGTAAGATTACACCCCGCTCCCTGACGGTCGCGGTTCAGTAAAACACCGTCACTTCTTTTTGCCGTTGGTCTTCCTGGGCGGAATGTTCTGGTCGGCCCAGTTCAGGATGACGTCCGCCACCTCCAGATTGTTGGTGCCCAGCATCATCATGTGGGTAGTACCTTTGAAAACCGGGTTGCCCAGCTCGTCCAGTTTGATGTACTCCGCTTTCGCGGTCCCATTGCCCGCTGCACGCCGCGCGTTGATCGCATCCACAGTGCTCTGGCAGACCTCGCTCGTCGCGGTATAGTCTCCCTTCAATGCCAGGTAGGGAATGTTGTCGAAGTCCGCGGCCGTGAGCCCGCTGTTCGGAAGAGAGCAGGAGCCCTCAATCGTAATCAGACCCTTCAACAGATCCAGGTGGCCTCTTTCTTTCAGAATGCGCACCATGTGATGCCCCATAATCCCGGACTGCGAATGAGTGGCGACGACTGCGCCACCGAGCTTTTCCACCAGCGTCGCTAGGTTCTCCGGAGTCCAGGTGTTGGCCGGTGAAATCTCGTGCGGATCACAGGCCGCACACGTGGAACCCGGCAGCGTTACTTCCGAATTGGGGACCAGTTGCTTGTAGTAGTCGAGAGCGTAGTAGTTGCCAGGACCGGCGGGCGTTTGACCAAGGGCTCCGGTGCGCGCTACGACACTCGCGTCCACGGTGCTGAACGGGTACGCCGGCAAATAGTCGTCGGTGTGTAGGGCGTCATCGGTCGGCGGGTCACCTGGGTCACCATGTCGAATCAGCTTGCCGTTGAGGATCGTCGAACCGGCCGGAATCAGGTGGCCGAACCATTGCGTCCAAGCGGTGTTGTCGGTAATCCTGCCGAACGCCGGAATCAGGGCGGTGGCACCCGCGACGTCGCCATTCTTCATCATGGCTAAGGCTTCATGGAGCACGGACTCGTCAAACCCGGAGCGCCCCCGACCCGACTGATCGACCACATAAGTGGAGAGCCCTTTGCGCACGAAATAGGGGAGCCAGCCTTCGCGGCCGTCGGGCGTCGATTCGAGGCAAGCTCCCGTATGGGTGGACCCGTGCACCATGATTACCGGGGGCATGTTGCGCTTCTTGGCTGCGGGTATCTGGAACTCCACATACATCTGACCTATCGTGATCTGATTGGGCGCCGCCGCCTGGTTAGGGCCGGGTACCGTGGCGTAGTTCGTGACTTTGGGGACGCCCCCAACAAAGAAGCTGCCCTCGTCCTCGATCACCAACGGCTTGGTCAGGAATTTTTTCGGCTTTTGGCCTTCCAGCGTGGCAGCCTGCGCCAACGTGGCGAGCGCCAGAGCGGCGCCAAATAGACCAGCAGCGATTTTTGACGTAAAGCGATGCTCGCGTTTCATGGAAATCTCCTCCTTAACGGACGGATCAGCGATGTGGTTGATTATACCTGCGCGTCACGGTAGAGCGAAGAACGGTTCCCGGGGGACCCGTGCGGACCGGGATGCGGTCGCCAATTTCTGCAGCAGGCCCGCATCGCGGAAGAACCTTGGTGCGGTTGGTCTTTATGAATTCTTTATGCCTTCTCCATGACTTTTTCAGCCCGCGAGACCTAGCCTGAAGCCAGGGACGCGGAACGCCATGTCGCTTATTCTGGAAAAACTCCTGGCACCGGCTCCGGCACAACCGGAACGGCCACAGGCCGGCCGCGCCGATGCCCGCTTCAACATTTCGGTTGTCTTCACATCAGCAGACGCCACACTGGCAGCGTTGCGAAAGGCAGGCGTTCTGGCGGGCCGGCTGCACGCGCGCATCATTCTACTGGTCCCGCAGATCGTCCCCTACCCGCTGCCGCTTACCAGTCCACCCATCCTGTTGGACTTCAACGAGCGCCGATTCCAGGTAATCGCCGAGGAGTCTCCCGTGGAGACGACCGTCCGCTTATACCTCTGCCGGGATCGATACAACATGCTGAAGGGCGCCCTGCAGCCCCATTCCGTGGTCGTGCTCGCAGGCCCAAAACGGTGGTGGCCTACGGCAGAAAGCCGATTGGCAAGATCGCTGCGACGGGCCGGTCACGAAGTAATCTTCGAAGAGCTGCCGTAGTCTAATCCATCAGTCTTTATAACTTTTTCATGGATTCTCTATGACTTCTTTAGGCTTTGGAGCCTAACCTCAAGGTGTCTGAAAGATTCGAGCGCTGAGATGCCGTACGAAAATTCACACCAGTCATATCTCCTCCCTGCTGTTGGTGAAGACGATACACTGAAGGTGACGGTTGTGTACACCTCCGATCAGGCCACGCTTTCCGCGATGCAATCGGCTGCGACGCTGGCAGGTAGCCTGCATGCGAACCTCACCCTGGTGTACCCCCAGGTCGTCCCCTATCCCCGGCCGCTGAACAGCCCGCCGGTGCTGCCGGCGTTCACCGAGAAGCGCCTCCGCGCGATCGCAAGCCAGATCCCAATGGACACAGACATCCACGTTTGCCTGTGCCGCGATCGGGAAGATGCGCTGGCTACGGAGTTGCGACCACGTTCCGTCGTCGTCCTCGGAGGACGTAAGAGATGGTGGCCGACAGCGGAAAAGAGCCTGGCTCGCAAACTGCTCCGGGCCGGCCACGAAGTGATCTTCACTGAAACGGAGTAAGGTTCCATGCTCGACGTATTTTACGTTGCCATCGGTTGTGTGTTTCTACTCGTCTGCTGGGGCTTCACGAAAGCCTGCGACAAGCTGTAGGAGAAAAATTCCATGGATTACATCATTGCCGGCATCGCCTCAGTAGGTCTGTTCGTTTACCTGGTCTACGCTCTGCTTCGTCCGGAGCGGTTCTAAAGGGAAGCCATGACTAGTTTAGGAATTCTGCAAATTCTGTTGTTCTTCGCCCTAGTAGCGGTGTTCACCAAGCCGCTGGGCGCCTATATGGCACGCGTGTTCGAAGGCCAGCGCACTTTCCTGCACCCGGTCTTCGGTTGGCTGGAAACACTCACTTATAAGGTGAGCGGCATTCGTCCGGATGTGGAGCAGCGCTGGACCCAGTACACGGCATCGGTCCTCAGTTTCAGTATTTTCGGGTTCTTACTCGTATACCTGCTGGAGCGCTCGCAAGGGTTTCTGCCCTTCAACCCCCAGCATTTCAACACGAGCAACGTAAGCCCCGATCTGGCATTCAACACCGCCGCCAGCTTTCTGACAAATACGAACTGGCAGTCTTACGGTGGCGAGTCGACGTTCAGTTTTTTCGTGCAGATGGCGGCTTTCACAGTTCAGAACTTCGTATCGGCCGCGGCCGGCATGGCCATTGCGATCGCCGTCGTACGGGGATTCGCGCGGCATGAGACTAAGACGATCGGCAATTTCTGGGCTGATATGACCCGCGCTACTGTCTATGTGTTGCTTCCGATTGCCATCATCGGCGCACTCTTCCTGTGCTCGCAAGGCGTGATTCAAAACCTCAAGCCTTACACCAACGTGACCACCGTCGAGGGCGGGAAACAGACCATCGCGCAAGGACCGGTAGCATCGCAGGAGGTCATCAAGGAACTGGGTACGAACGGTGGCGGCTTCTTCAACGTCAACTCCGCGCATCCGTTCGAGAATCCCACGCCGGTAACTAACCTGTTCGAAATGTTCTTGATCCTGGTGATTCCCTCTGCTTTGACCTACACGTTCGGACGAATGGTTGGGGACACGCGCCAGGGATGGGCCATCTTCGCTGCGTTCCTTATCATGGCCCTCGGCGGTGTCTTTGTCTGTTATGGATTTGAGCAGGCGGGGAATCCCATCCTCGCCAAAATGGGAATTCAGACCGCTGCCACGGCCGGGCAGGCGGGTGGCAACCAGGAGGGCAAGGAGGTTCGTAACGGAACCGCGAGTTCCACACTGTGGGCGACGATTACCACTGATACAAGTACCGGCGCAACCAACTCCATGCACGACAGCTTCCTGCCCATCGCCGGGCTGGTGCCCATGCTCAACATGATGACGGACATCGTCATCTTCGGAGGCGTGGGCGCCGGGCTGTACGGCATCCTGATCTACTGCATAATCGCGGTATTCATCGCGGGACTGATGGTGGGCCGCACACCGGAATACCTGGGTAAGAAACTCGAACAGAAGGAGGTCAAGATGGCCATGCTGGCGGTCATCGTCACCTCCGCCAGCATCCTGGTGTTCAGCGCGATCAGCACGCAGGCCAAGTTCACGCCCAAGGGCTACTGGAACCCGCCCGGCCCGACCATCGCGAATATGAACAATGACGGCCCCCACGGTCTGAGCGAAATCATTTACGCCTACACCAGCGCCACCGGCAACAACGGAAGCGCCTTCGGCGGAATCAACGCCAATACCCCGTGGTATAACCTGACGCTGGGCTCGGCCATGCTGATCGGTCGGTTCCTTTTCCTGATTCCGATTCTGGCGGCCGCGGGCAGCCTCGCCGCTAAAAAGAAAGTCCCCGTGACGAGCGGGACATTTCCAACGCACGGTCCCCTGTTTGTGGGGCTGCTCATTGGCACGGTCATTATCATCGCTGTGCTTACGTATTTTCCGGCGGTTTCGCTGGGGCCGATTGTGGAGCACTATCTGATGCAGAGCGGCAAACTCTTCGCCACGATCCTGCCGCTGTGGAGTTAACCTATGTCTACTGTGATCACGCCACCACAACCAACACAGAATCCTTCCCAGGACGACCTTACTTCGCTACTTCCCAAGAAGCTGGCGCGGTCTCGCCCTCTGTTCGATCCGGAAATCGTGGGGCGTGCAACACGGGCTTCGTTCGGGAAGCTCAACCCCGTCACCCTGATGAAGAACCCGGTGATGTTCGTGGTGGAAGTAGGCGCTGCGCTGACGACGGTATTCCTGATCCGCGACATCTTCGCAGGCGCGGGCGGCATCGGCTTCTCGTTACAGATCGCGCTGTGGCTTTGGTTTACGGTTCTGTTCGCCAACTTCGCCGAAGCCATGGCGGAAGCCCGCGGCAAAGCCCAGGCGGATAGTCTGCGCAAGACCAAGACCGATGTAATCGCAAAGCGCTTGATCTCGTCCGGAAGGATCGAACAGATTCCCGGTTCCGCGCTGCGAGCCGGCGATTTGGTGTTCTGCGATGCCGGCGATTTGATCCCCGGTGACGGCGAGGTGGTGGATGGGATCGCCACCGTAGATGAGTCTGTGATCACCGGAGAAAGTGCTCCGGTGATTCGCGAATCCGGCGGCGACCGCAGCGCGGTAACTGGCGGCACCAAGGTGCTGTCAGACCAGATCAAGATCAAGATCACTTCCAATCCCGGAGAGACCTTCCTGGACCGCATGATCGCTCTTGTCGAAGGCGCCCAGCGTCAGAAGACTCCTAACGAGATCGCGCTCAATATTCTGATCGCCGGATTGACGTTGATCTTTCTGCTGGCGGTGGTCACGTTGCAGCCATATGCCGTGTTCAGCGTAGCGCAAGCGGGTTCCGGGTCGGTTCCGTCGGTGGCTGTGCTGGTCTCGCTTCTGGTCTGCCTCATCCCCACCACGATTGGCGGCCTGCTCTCGGCGATCGGAATCGCCGGCATGGACCGCGTGATGCAGCACAACGTTCTGGCGATGAGCGGCAAGGCTGTGGAAGCGGCCGGCGATGTGAACTCACTGCTGCTGGACAAGACAGGGACCATCACGTTAGGCAACCGCCAGGCAGTGGAGTTCCTCACCATCAATAACGTGACGGAGGAGGAATTGGCGGATGCCGCGCAGCTCTCCAGCCTGGCCGATGAGACGCCGGAAGGGCGCTCCGTGGTGGTGCTGGCTAAAGAGAAGTATGGACTGCGCGGCCGTCACATTCCCGAAAATGAAGCGACCTTTATCCCGTTCTCTGCCTACACGCGGATGAGCGGCGTGGACTTTGAAGGCCGCAAGCTCCGCAAGGGAGCCAGCGACGCGATCTGCAAATTTGTGATTGAGCGCGGCGGTGAAGTCCCTGTGAATTTCCAGGAGATAAGCGATCGCATCGCGCGAAATGGCGGCACACCATTGGCGGTAGCCGACGGCCAGCGCCTTCTCGGTATCATCCACCTGAAAGACATCGTCAAAGGCGGCATGAAGGAGCGGATCGCGCAATTGCGGCGCATGGGCATTCGCAGCATCATGATCACCGGCGACAATCCCCTGACCGCGGCGGCGATTGCCGGAGAAGCGGGCGTGGACGATTTCCTGGCGCAGGCGACGCCCAAGGACAAGCTGGAATACATCAAGAAGGAGCAGGGCGCCGGCCGCCTCGTGGCCATGACCGGCGACGGAACTAACGACGCTCCCGCGCTGGCGCAGGCCGATGTGGGGCTCGCCATGAATTCTGGTACGGTGGCCGCCAAAGAGGCCGGCAACATGGTGGACCTGGATAGCAATCCCACCAAACTCATCGAAGTGGTGGCCATCGGCAAACAATTGCTGATCACGCGAGGCGCCCTTACCACGTTCTCCATCGCCAACGACGTAGCCAAATATTTCGCGATCATCCCGGCAATGTTCGTGGCAACCTACCCGGTGCTCAACAAACTCAACATTATGGGTCTGGACAACCCGCAAGGGGCCGTTCTCGCGGCCGTGATCTTCAACGCGCTCATTATCATTGCGCTGGTCCCGTTGGCTCTGCGCGGCGTGAAATACCGTCCGCTCGATGCTGCCAGCCTGCTGCGGCGGAATTTGCTGATTTATGGGGTCGGCGGCATTATCGTGCCATTCCCCGGCATTTGGGCGATCTATCAACTGTTGGTGCTATTGCACCTTGTTTAAAAGGGAATCCATATGTGGAAAGAAATTTTGCCCGGACTTCGAATCAACATCTTCTTGACGCTGGTGCTGGGTGTGGTTTACCCGTTGGCCATCACCGGGATTTGCCAGGCGGTGTTCCCGCACCAGGCCAACGGAAGCCTGATCACGTCGGGCGATCGGGTGATCGGGTCCGAAATCATCGGCCAGAATTTCACCAAGCCTGAGTACTTCCAACCCCGGCCGTCCTCGGCGGGTAGCGGTTACGACCCGACTGCCAGCTCCGGTTCGAATCTCGGACCGACCAGCGCCAAGCTCATCAAGGGCACGACCAAGATGGACGACAAGAAGAACGAGGTCGTCGATTTCGATGGCATCAGCCTGCGTATGGTGCACTACTGCCTGGATAATGACATTCCCTACGAATCTTCCACGTCGCTGGACCAATTTAAGGGTGCCCAAGGCAATCTCGATGACGTCAAGCTGATCAAGGCTTTTAACGACGACAAAGCGCCGCTGGTGTTTAAGGCGAAGACGCCGATTCCGGCCGATGCTGTTACCGGTTCCGGGTCGGGCCTCGACCCCCACATCAGTGTTGCGAATGCCCAGATCCAAGGAGCGCGCGTGGCCAAGGCGCGCGGAATTACTACGGATCAGGCGAACCAGTTCATCGCACAATACACCGAGGCACCGTCCCTGGGCATCCTCGGCGAACCGCGGGTAAACGTGCTCGCGCTGAACCTGGCGCTCGATCAGAAGTTCGCCCGGAAGCGCTAAGACGTCCGCTCCCCGACGAGCGGGGGGTCCGTTTACCGCGTCTCGTACACAACGCGGCCGCTCACCATCGTCATCACTGGCTTGATGTCCTTGATCTGGTCGGCGGGGATCGTCAGGTAGTCGCGGTCGAGCACCACCAGATCCGCCAGTTTGCCCGGCTGGATCGAACCAAGATTGGCTTCCTGGAAAACCAGGTAGGCGTTCTTGCGCGTGTGAGCGATGAGCGCATCCTCGCGGCTGATGGTTTGCCGAAGCACTTTGGCGCCGCCCGCCATCTTGCCCGTCACGGCGAAATACAGCGTGGTGAAAGGCAAGGTCTGATTGGCGGCCGTTCCATCGGTGCCCAGTCCCCATTCGATTGCGCTGTTTTGAATCGTGCGCAGCGGCGGCATATCGTAAGCGCCGTCGCCGAACCCCTCATGCATGATCCCTCCGTTGATCACTGCCCATGGATTCACCACCGCGGACATTCCGAGTTTCTTCATGCGCTCGAGTTGTGAGGCGTTGATCTGGTTCACGTGTGCCAGCGCCCAACGCAGGTTCTTGATTGGATGTTCCTTGTTGATGGCTTCGATCTGGTCGAGGAACGCATCAATCGTAGAGCTCAATTCGGCATGGACGTGCAGAGGAAGGCCGGCCTGGGCAATCGCCGTAGCCAGGCGCCGCCACTGCTCCAACTGCTCGGGCTTGGGAGAAGACGTGAGCGCGAACATGGGGTCGTGCAGCGGCGTGTACACGCTTTCCCCAAAGAAAATGTTATCGATGTAACTGTCCCCCTGAAACAGCTTCATCTGGGCGATTTGCTGGACGGACCGCTCAACCTGCTGCGGCGTTCCCGCGGCTGCGCCATCGATGCAAAAGGCACGGATGTTCAGATGCCCCTGCGCCTTCCATTTTTGGAAGATCTCCAAGACATCGGCGTTGCAGCCCGGTACGCCGGCAGCGGTAAGGCCCGCACGATTCATGTCCGAAACCAGAGCCGCGCTGCTGGCCTCCAGATGATCAGGCGTCACTTTGGGAAGTTTCGCGGTGACGGCACGAGTGGCCGCTATGTCGCCGCGGACCACGCCCGTGGGCTTTCCAGCAGGATCGCGAAGGATCGTTCCTTTCAGAAAGTCCGGCGGATCGGGCGCGTTGGCTCGAATCCCCAACGCATCGAGAGCACGGCTATTCAGGAAGACCTGGTAGTAAGACTCCTGCAGAGCGACCGGATTGTCCGGCGCGATCTGATCCAATTCTTCACGCGTGAAAGGCTTGGGATCGTCCGCGAACTGTTGGTGCGCCCAGCCGCCAATGTTATACACCCACTGCCCTGCCCCTGCTTCTTTAGCGCGGGCGCGCAACATTTGGATTGCCTGCTTCCGCGAGTCAACGCCATCGAAGCGCAGTTCCAGTTGCCACGTAGTGGCCGCGCGCAGCAGATGCAGATGGTTGTCGATCAGGCCGGGAATGACGTCCCGGCCCCGCAGGTCGATCCTCCGCGCATTGGGGGCCAACTGCACCATCTCCTGATTGGTGCCGACCGCTACGATGCGGTCGCCTTTGATGGCAATGGCCTGCGCGATGGTAAAGCGCTCATCGACAGTGATGATCTTTCCATTCGACAGGACCAGGTCAGGAGCGGATTCCTGTGAAGCCAGCGGCATCACTAACACTACACACAGCACAAACGAAAACAAGCCGATTCGCATATCTATTTACCAACCAGGTGTTCAGCGTCGACGTTAAATTCATTACACACGTACTCATGAATCTCCCAATTCGTGAGCAGGGTGTGCGTTCGCTTGAAGGTATATGACTTGAGGAAGGCCTTGGGATCGTCCATGGTGATTTCGATTTCCAGATGTCCCAAATCAGGGCGGCGAAAGCGCTCCATCACGTGGAGTTCTTCGGAATGCGGCAGTCCCTGACCATTGAGCCAGGTCTTATCGTTGAAACCGACGGTGTCGACCACCAGGGTATCGCCATCCCACTTCGCGATCGAGTCTCCCATCCAAAGCGGGTCCATGTCTTTCGGATGACTGCGGCCGTCCAGGAAGAACTGGCGATAACTATGGATGTTTCCCTCGTCCAGATAGACGATCAAGGTGGGAGTTTGAACGATCTTATACGGGAACGGAGACAACCGGGGCACGCCAGCGGGCAGGCAGTGGCCCTCGGGGTCGTCTTTGCTCAGGGTTGCGCGGCGCTCCTTATATAACCCCTCGGCCCACGGCTGCAAAAAGGGCTGGCCCATTTGGAAAAAGTTAGGCCCTGGAGTCCACACGCCTGAGAAGTCCACCTTGCCATCGGGCGTGTGGGGCGTGGGTCCGGCGGGAACCTGGTCTCGCTCCAGCCAATTCTTCTCGGCGGTGCCCTTTTCGGACTTTCCTTTTTTTCCCTGCTCTGATTGAGCCGGGCTGCGCACCGGCAGCAGAGAAAGAGCTGCTGCCACCGTCGCCGTAGTGACAAACCAAGTAAAGTACCGCTTTCCCACGTTGACACTCCTATGAAACTGGCGCTATTTGGATGAAGGCGCTTCATCTGCTGACGAACCGGCGAAGACCTTCTTGCCGTTGGCCAGCGTGATCAGCTTGGAATTGGCGTGAATGGATCCATCCGCGAGCGGCTTGCCGTCCTTCGCCGGAAAGCCATCCACCGTAACTTCATCGCCGACCTTGAGTGAGTTTCTCGTCCATCCTTGTCTCGCCAGCGCATTCGGGCTGAGTGACTCGAACGCCCAGGTCACGGTCTTGCCGCTTTCATCCTTCGATTCAACCCAGACGTACGCGTGCGGGTTCACCCAGGCGACCTTGGTGACGACGCCTTTCACGGTGACGGTCTTGCTCGAGTCATATTCGGCCGCAAACGAGTGATGAGCCCATGCCGGCATAGTGCATAGAGACAGACTGAAAACTGTTGCGATTCGGAATAATCGAAGTATCAGCGCCCACCTCCAGTTGCGGATCCCGCAGCCGTATTCTGTTGCAGAACTATATCGCGGCAGCCGCAGAGAAGTCAATCGGGTAGTAGAATCTAAGGACGTGATTCAACCGTGCGGGTAAACTTATGCTGAAACTTCTCGTGCCGTGCTGCCTGCTCCTAGCGCTCGCAGCGCAGGGCGCAGACAAGACCGTTTCCAAAGAGTTCTTCGCCGAGCCTCCAACTCTGATCTCGTTGGGATTCGAATGGCAAATCGATGGCGACGACAACCGCAATGCCGCCGTGGCGGTCTATTACCGCAAGAAGGGCGATACTGCGTGGAAGGAAGGCCTGCCGCTGTTCCGGCTCAACCACGAGCACATCACGGAAAACGCGCTGTTGTATACCACGCCGAACATGTTTGCGGGGAGTATCTTCGATCTGGAGCCCGCCACCGACTATGAATGCCGCTTCGTGCTCTCGGACTCGGATGGCGTCGAAGGCAAGGCCGAAAACCTCGTCACGGTGCGCACGCGCTTCGAGCCGAAGCCGGCCGAGGGCGGCAAGGTCTACCACGTTTATCCCCCTGACTATAAAGGCCAGAAACAGGAACCGGCATTTACCGGCTTGCTCGCCGCGTATTTCACCGGCGCGAGTCACTCCGATAACTTCAACACTTTCCCACCGCGCGTGCAGCCTGGAGACGTGATTCTGGTGCATGCCGGCCTATATCAGGACGACCGCTTCCGTTACGGCGGCGGCGGTGCGAACGGAACGGCTCCTTCCGATGGCACCTTTTATCTCACGCAAAGCGGGACGCCGGAGAAGCCAATCGTCATTAAGTCCGCGGGCGATGGCGAAGTGATTTTCGACGGCGGTGGCAATTTCAACCTCTTTAACGTGATGTCCGCCAATTACAACTACTTCGAGGGGCTGACCATCCGTAATACCGACTTAGCCTTCCTGGCCGGCTTGAAAAATATCGCGGGCGCGCGCGGGATCACTATCAAGAGATGCCGAATCGAAAACGTGGGTCGGGGCTTCTACTCGGACTGGTCCGGTTCGCGCGACTTTTACATAGCCGACAGCACCTTCATCGGCCGGTTTGATCCCAACATGTTGATGGGTTTTACGGGGCGCACCTGGCAGAAGTATCAGGAGAATGGGCCGCCTAAACTGGTGTCGGAGTATGCTGTTAAGGTTTATGGACCGGGAAATGTAGTGGCTTATAACTACGTGGCTAACTTCCACGATGGCATCGATGTGGCTACCTATGGCAATCCTGATGGCACGCCTAACCCGATCCGCGACCGCATGCCGGTTTCAATTGACTTCTACAATAACGATGTTACTAACGTGGAAGATAACTGCATTGAATCCGATGGCGGCGCTTATAACATCCGCGTACTGCGCAATCGCTGCTTTAACCACGGCCATCGCGCCCTGAGCGTACAGCCGGTGTTTGGTGGGCCGGTGTATTTCATTCGCAACATCGTCTACCATGCTCCCGAGGGCGGAGCGGTGAAACTCACGGCGACATCATCCGGCATCGTGATGTATCACAACACTTTGATTGCGCCAGTAAAGCCGATGCTCGGCGCAGTGTCGAATGTGCACTTCCGGAACAACCTGATTCTGGGGAGAAGCGAAACACCGGAGACGTTTGCCGTCGAAACTTACACTAACTACTCCAGCTCCGATTACAACGGATTCCATCCCAACGAAGGCGCCGAGTTTTCCTTCGGTTGGGCGTCGCCGCCGTTTTCGGTTCGTTCCGATTACCGCGCCCAGCCTAGTATGTCTCCTCAAGAGCGCGCCAAGGCAGAGGCCGGGTCCAGGGAAACCAGAAACTTCAAGACACTAAAAGAGTTCAGCGAGGCGACGGGGCAGGACCGTCACAGTATCGTGGTGGATTACGATGTGTTCCAGAAAGTGACCCCGCCCGACCCGGCTGATCCACGTAAGCTGTACAAGCCGGCCGATTTTAATTTCCAATTACGCCCCGGCGCGACGCCGGTGGATGCAGGCGTGCGCCTGCCGAACGTCAACGATGACTTCACCGGCCGTGCACCGGATTTGGGAGCATACGAGGTCGGTCGTCCCGAGCCGCACTACGGCCCCCGGCCCTGATCGATTGAGGAGACTATGATTCGCGCAATTTTTGCTTTTGCTCTCGCCATTTTGTCGTCTGTTGCCGCTGCACAGACGCGGACCTCCAAAACACTGGACATTTACGTGATCGACGTCGAAGGCGGTAATGCCACGTTGTTCGTGGCGCCCTCCGGCGGGTCGCTGCTGATCGACACCGGTAATGCCGGCGCGGCGGCCGCCCGCGATGCCGGCCGCATCATGCTCGCAGCTAAGGATGCCGGACTAACGCAGATTGATCACCTGATCATCACGCACTGGCACGGCGATCACTTCGGTGGCTTGGCGGAATTGGCAAACCAGATTCCGATTCGGGAGTTCATTGACCACGGTCCCAACGTGCAACCCGGTGAGCTCGCCGACACATTTCTCGCGAAGACCTACCCTCAGCTCTACGCCAAGGCGAAACACACCGTAGTCAAGCCAGGCGACAAGATTCTCGTGGCGGGACTGGATGTGCGCGTCGTCGCTTCCGCAGGAGAGACGATCAAGTCAGCGCTGCCCGGTGCCGGGAAGCCGAACCCTTACTGCGCCAATTTCAAGCCGGGAGAGAACAACGCAGAGGATCCTCAATCGGTGGGCGTGTTCATTACCTACGGTAAATTTCGCACGATTCATCTGGGCGACCTGACGAAGAACAAGGAATTCGACCTGATGTGTCCCAATAATCGCATTGGCACGGTCGATGTCCTCTTAGGTTTGCATCACGGTCAGGCTAGTTCGAATTCGGAGGTGCTGGTGCATGCTCTGCGTCCGCGCGTGGCCATCATGAACGACGGCACGCGCAAAGGCGGCGACCCGGAGGTGATGAAGACGTTACACTCCACGCCCGGCCTCGAAGATCTGTGGCAGCTTCATTTCTCGCTGCTGAGCGGCCAGGAGTACACGGTACCCGGAATGTTCATCGCCAATACCATTGACGACCCGCCCGCGAACATGCCGATCGCTCCGACGCCCGCGCCGCAACCTGGGCCGGGAGCGCCGCCCGCGCCAGTCCACAACGGCACGGCTTATTGGATCAAGCTATCGGCACAACAGGATGGCACCTACACCGTAACTAACGCACGGAATGGTTTTGCTAAGACGTACCGGCCGGGTGGGCTGTAGCTCAAGCCTCGAACAAGTATAATTGTCGGCTGCCAGGAGGTGTCATGTCATCCGCGCTAAGAGCATTGCTAGGAATAAGCGTGGTCATGGTGGTGTCTAGCCAAGTGATCAACGCCCAGGGATTAGTCACACAACGCAATCTGTCACTCCCAATGGCGAAGACCATCGCGGAAGCCACATTGGCGGCGTGCAAGGCAAAGGGTTTCAACACCGCGGCGGCGGTGGTCGACCGCGCCGGCCAGGTACTGGTGATCCTGCGCGACGAACAGGCTACTGCGCAAACCGCCGAGATGGCCCGGCGCAAGGCTTACACCGCGCGGATGTTCCGCACCACCACGCTGGAGTTTCAGAAGCGCACTGCCGGCGATCCGACACTACTCCCGCAACGCGATGTCGCCGACATCTTGGCGCTTGGCGGCGGGGTACCAATCCAGATCGGTAACGAAACGATTGGCGGTGTCGCCAGCTCCGGGGCAAATCAGGAAATGGACGACGCGTGCGCCAAAGCGGGCGTCGCCAAGGTGGCGGAGTTGCTGAAATAAGTCCCGCCCCCAGCCCTTACTGGATCTTCATCACGAACAACGTCTGATCGTCGAACGCCGAAGTCGCGAAGCGGTCCATGTCCGCAAATATCGCCGATATTAAGTCAGCTGCCGGTAAGGCACAATGCGTCCGCACGACTCCGGTGAGCCGCCCTTTGCCGTACTCCGTGCCGGCCGTGTTCAGATGATCGGTGATGCCGTCGGAGAAGAGAACCAGCACATCTCCGGGCTCCGTCTGAAAGGGAACTTCTTCATACTCGCGCGAATCTAGCAGGCCCAGCGGAACCCCCTCCACGCGGACCTTCAGAATATCGTTGCCGCGGCAAATCATCGGCGGCAGCCCTCCGGCATTGGCCATCACAAAGCGGCGCGTCGTCGGATCCCACAGCAGCACGCACAGAGTGACGTAGCGCGCCTCCACGCGGCGCTCGATCAGCGCATCGTTCAGCGCGATCAGCAGTTCCGCGGGCTGGCGCCGGCGCGGCGCCAGGGTACGCAGCAAACCGCTCACCAGGCTGCCGTATAAGGCCGCCGCGGCGCCCTTGCCGCTCACGTCGCCCATGGCAATCAAGGTCTGCCCATCGTGGTGTTCGAAAACGTCATAGATGTCGCCGCTGATCTGGCGGGCCGGCCGCAGACGCACCGCTGCCTCCATGCCTTCGATCTCGGGTAGCGCGTCCGGCAGCAGCACACGCTGCAACTCGCGGGCGGCCTTCAAATCATCTTCCATGTGGCGCTCCCGCGAGGCCAACTCTTCGTAGAGGCGGGCGTTCTCCACGCTGCTGGCAATCTGGGGCGCCAGCAGAGCCAGCGTCCGCACGTGGTCGTCGGTGAAGTAGCCCACACGCTCGCTTTCCAGGTCCATCACCCCAATTAGGCGATCCGGCATCAGCAGCGGCACCGCAACCTCAGACCGTATGTCCGGATGGGAAGCAATATAGCGCGGATCTTTGGTGGTATCGTGCACCCGCACCACATCGCGCAGCTCGGCAGCCGCGCCGGTAATCCCCTTTCCCAGGGGAATATTGTCGATGTTCACGCGCTGGTCATAGCGAATGCTGAAGCGGTGGCGCAGCGCTTTGGCCTCGGCATCTACCAGCAGAATACTGAACGCATCGTAGTTGATAAGCGCCCGCATGGTGCTGGCAATTTTGCCGAGCAAATCGTTCAGGCTGAGGATGGATGAAAACTCGCGCGAAATGGTAGCCAGGGTCTTGAGCGTGCGGTTCTGCCGGTCGGCACGATGGAAAAGGCGCGCGTTGTCAATGGCGATAGAGACACGCGCGGCGATCAGACGCAATAGTGCACGATCGTATTCGGTGTAAGCGTTGATGCGCGCAGATTGCAGATCGATGACTCCTACCAGTTTGCCCCGCGCCGTCATGGGTACTGCCAGCTCCGTGCGCACCATGTCCACAGTGTTGAGATAGTGCGGATTGCTGCGCACGTCTCCCACCAGCACCGGTTCCCGGCGCATGGCGGCGGCACCGGTGATGCCTTCTCCCAGAGCGACCGACAGATTGGCCACGATTTCCGCGCGGTGCCCCACCGCATAGCGGATGCGCAGATCGCGGCGCCTCTCGCTGTACAGCAGAATCGCGAAGAGGTCGTACGGCAGCACCTTTCGGACGATCTCCGCGACGTTGGCCAGGAGTTGGTCGAGATCGAGCGTCTGCGACGTGCCGGCCGAGACCTCCAGTAGAAAGTCGAGCAACTCGGATCGCTCGCGAAAACGGACTGTGGGTTTACGCGCAGCTTGCATAGTCTTTACAGCCTGCGGCGACGGCCGGTCAGGCAGTGGTGGCCTCTACGATCTTCACGCTGGCACTGGCGCCGATCCGCGTGGCGCCGGCCGCCGTCATAGTCTTCAGGTCGGAAAGCGTGCGAATCCCGCCGGAAGCCTTTACCCCGATCTCAGGACCCACCACGCCGCGCATCAATGCCACATCGTGCGCCGTGGCGCCCGACGGCCCGAACCCCGTGGAAGTCTTCACGAAATCCGCCCCCGCCAGCTTGGCTAACGTGCAGGCCACCGCCTTCTGGTTGTCGTCGAGCAGCGCCGTTTCCAGAATCACTTTCACGATCGCCCTGGCCTCGTGCGCTACCTTCACCACCTGCTGAATATCCAGCTTCACCGGTTCGTGATCGCCAGAGCGCAGCGCGCCCACGTTGATCACCATGTCGATCTCCTGCGCGCCCGCCCGCAGTGCCGCGGCGGTCTCCGCCACTTTTGCTTCCGTGCTGGTGGCGCCCAACGGAAACCCCACTACTGAGCACACTTTTACGGACGAGCCAGCCAGCTCAGCGGACACCAGCGGTACCCAATACGGGTTTACGCACACGCTCGCAAAACCGTACTCGCGCGCTTCGCGACAGACCTTGACGATATCGGCCCGCGTGGCATCGGGTCTCAAAATGGTGTGGTCAATGAGCGCGGCGATGGACGGGTCGATCTTGGTGAGCCGCTCACTCGCGGAAACACGGTCGGCGCCCGCCGCCAGGATCTCCTTAGTGTTGCGGGCGCAAGTCTGGGGACACCGCTGCGTGCAATCGGGACAGATCTGCGCCGGCAGATTCAGGCCTTCACCCTTTTCGCGAACCGGACCGCCGGTATTCAGGCGAGCCAGAATTTCTTCTCCAATCTGCGCCACCAGGATGTCCAGCTCCGCTGTGGTCATGAGGAGGTTTTCTTCGAATATCGCTGCTCGATCGCCGTGATTTTTTCAACCCGCGCCTGGTGCCGTCCGCCGGCAAAGGGAGTGCCGATCCAGGTGCGTAAAACGTCTTCCGCCTGGCTCGCCGTCAGGAGCCGCGCACCCAGCGTAAGCACATTAGAATCATTGTGTTCCCGGCTATTTCGAGCGGATGCTATATCATAGCACAGGGCCGCCCGGATGCCCGGCACCTTGTTGGCTGCAATGGAGGAGCCGATGCCTGCGCCGTCGATGACGATCCCTCGCGACACCACACGCGAGGCGACCAACTCGGCCACTTCCAGCGCGATATCGGGATAGTCCGACGACCGCTCGTCATGCACGCCGACGTCGCGAACTTCCAGCCCCAGGCCGTGTAGCACGGGCTTGAGCGTTTCCTTCAGGCGGTAGCCGCCGTGGTCGGAACCCAGGGCAATCGTCTTATCCGGAGGCGCGGTGGGAAGCTGGTCATCCGAAACCTCGATGATCCGCACGCCTCGCGCTGCGGCCATATCGCGGGCCGAGGGCGTGACGATGCTGCCCCGGGGAACCTTGAAGTCGCCGGTCTCCGGTAGATCGAGCGTGGTGATCACATTCCGCATGGTTCCGATCCGCAGTACAATTGACCATTGTAATGAAACGGTATCTGACGCTGTCGGTTTTCCTGGTGGCATCCGCCGCGGCTCAGACGTCGGGGCAAACCGCCGCGGGCAACGACTTCCTCGCCCGGCTGCTGCACCAGCAGGGCGAGATCAGTTGGGGAATGATGCTGGCCGGCCTCGCCGTGGCCTTCGTGCTCGGCGCCGTGCACGCCATGTCCCCCGGACACGGCAAGACCATTGTAGCCGCCTATCTGGTGGGCTCACGCGGCACCGCCAAGCATGCCATTTTTCTGGGCGGCATGGTGACGTTTACGCACACTATCTCGGTTTTTCTATTGGGCCTGGGCACGCTCTTCCTATCGCGCTACATTCTGCCGGAGAAGATAGTGCCCGTGCTGGGTGTCATCTCGGGCGTTTCCATTGTGTGGATCGGCGCGATCCTGCTCTACAAACGGATCCAAGCCGCACGCCACCTGGCCCATCACCACCGTCATGACCATGGGCACGACCACGTTCACGCGCATGCTCATGATCAGGCGCACCACCATCACGGTCACGCCCACGACCATGCGCAGGATCATAGTCACCATCATGATGATCATGAGCATGACCACACGCATGAGCAAGGCGCTTTGGTGCACGATCACGGCGACGGTCATGTCCACAGCCACGTACCGGAAGGCGAAATCAGTCTGGGCAGTTTGATTGCGCTCGGGGCGAGCGGTGGACTGGTTCCGTGCCCCTCCGCGCTCGTCCTTCTGTTGAGTGCGATTGCCCTGGGCCGTATCGGCTTGGGACTGGGGCTGCTGGTAGCGTTCAGCCTGGGGCTGGCCGGAGTCCTGATGGCCATCGGATTAATCGTGCTTTACGCCAAACAACTACTGCCCGACAGCGAGCAGACCTCTAAGCACGCCGCCTTTCGTTTAATCCCGGTGGCCTCCGCAGCCGTGATCGTGTGCGTGGGGCTCGTCATGACAGCAGTGTCGTTGGGCGTGATCCGGCCGGATCAGTTTCTAGCGGCTCTAGATCGTTAGTGGGGGGAGACCACCGCTCCTGACTGATAAAACATTCTTGGGAGAATACGTTTGATCTGATCAGAGCGGTACTCGGTCTGCCTGGATACCCAGATTACAGGCATAGAAGAACAAGCGGGGAAGGTGAGGATATCGGCCCAGATGCCTCGTAACCGCGCCCCGCCGGCCTAGCCCGTCTTCGCCGATTCCGCCTTCTCAGCCTCAGCCTTCTCGGCCTTCGGCAGCTTGAAGTACCCCACGACGCCGATTCCGACCAGCATCGCAGCGTTTCCATAGTAGAGGTTCGGAATCCCAATCTTTTCCGCCACCGGACCAGCCACGAACATCGAGATCACCTGTGACCCCGCCACCAGCGACATCAGGCGGCTCATCACTCGTCCCAATAGTTCGTGCGGTGTCTCGTGCTGGATCAGCGTGGTCGCCGTGATGAAAATCGCGGACGCGAAAAGGCCCAACCCGAGCATTCCCACCGCGGTCGATCCCATCGTGCCGAACGCCGCCGTGGTCAATACCGCTATGCCCATTCCGCTCAAACCGTACACGACCAGGTTCTGCTGCGGGATGTGCCGCAGCAGAACCTAGCCAGCAATTTTATACCGGCATTCCGGATGTAATCCACAAGGACGTATCGCGCCCAACCCGGATTTTTGATCCTGGCCACCGTACGATTGTGGTCGAAAAGTCAAGTCTTAGTGCTGTATCGGGAACGCTCCGGCGCGGGGAGTGTCGGGAACGGATAGGTGTGAGCGCCGGAGCGTTTTCGATACAGCACTAAGACTTCGCGGGAGTAATCCTGGCGCACCACCTCGCCAGTGTCCGGGTTGCCGACAACCAGTCAGCGATCCTTAGGAAAGGGCAAAGACACGCCCGGAGGCTCCCACTCTTCTCGCATGCTGCTCATTCTGCGTTGTGGGTCAGCCCAACCAGCCGAGTGAACGGGTTCTTCGCCCGCGACTGCTCGAAACCCTCGAGCGTCCAGATTTGATAAGGAAACTTCGCGACCGTGGCAAGAGCTTCTTTACCGTCAGGATGGATGCTGAACCCACCCAGCCTGGCGATGGAAGGCGAGAGATCCACGGTCGTCACGAGCTTCTCCGCTCCGCTCGTAACGTTCACTTCGTAAAGCTGCCACTCTTGGTTTGGGTCCGCCGTGTTGTGGAAGATGCCGTAAACCGTGCCGCCATTCCCCGAGAAGTTGTAGGCCACGAACTGGCGGGAGGATAGTTTCCGGCGAGACTTTCCATCAGGGGAGATCAGGTCGAGACTGTTCCCCGCACTGAATAGGATCCAGTCGCTCACCGGCGACCATTGCGTCGTTCTGACACCTGAGGCGTCAGCCAGAATCACGGCACCGTTGCCAGGCAGAGATCGAATCTTCGCCAGCTTCGACTGGCCTTCGTTCTGGCGATAATATGAGATCCACTGCCCATCCGGCGACCACGCTACTCCATCAATGATGTCGGCTTGGTCCAGTAAGGTGGCATGTCCGCCAGCCGCGTTCGCCAACATCAACTTGTGCGTCAGGCCATTATCCACAAACGCGAACCGTGCCCCGTCCGGCGACCAGCGCGCTGCCGCAGGGTCGTAGCTGGTGTTTACCAGGCGGCGCGAGAACTCACTGCCGGAGACCTCCTGATCCATGACCGCGCCGTTTCCCGAGTACAAAAAATGCGAGCCTGACGGCGCCCAGTCTGGCGAAAGGTTGGCTCCGCCATTCTCGACCAGCACATGTACGGCGCCGTCGGTCAGCCCGATTTCGACGATATTCCATTCGTACTCCGCGGCCGAATAGGCAATCTTCCTGCCATCCGGCGACACCGAGGGGCCCCGATCGTGAAACCGGCGGAATAGATGGTTTGCCGGCTGCCATCCGGGACAGCCAGTCGGATCAAGGAGTCGGTTGCGCCATTGCGGGCCACCAGTAGACTGCGGCCGTCCGGGAACCAGCTCATGCCCACGACACCGCCGGGACTTCCGTGTTCCATTCCTGCGTAGAGCTTTCGGGGCTTCCCGGAAGGATAGGGAAAAAGCCAAACATTCCCGTTGTCCAGAGCGAGATAGGAGCCGCGGGGCGAGAAACGCATGCTGGTTGAGAAGGGCACGGTGGGTGCGAGCGGACCAGGCCAGAACTCCCTGGCCGGTCCCCCGTGAAGAGCAGCAAGCCACAACTTGCCACCGCGTGCAAACGCCAGCGTTTTGCCATCGGGGTGAATGGCGGCTGCATCGATGCTTTCCGCAACCACCTGCGCGGCGCCCCCCGAAGCGGGAACGGTCAATAGGCTGCGACCCGCGAAGTAATAGATGGATTCACCATCCGGAGACCACACCGGATAGTCACAATCCTGACTCGATCTGGTAAGCTGCGCACCTTCGTGCGATCCTACCCCGCGCGCAAAGATCTGTTGGACGCCATGAACTCGGGCCGAATAAGCGATAGTGTTTCCATCCGGCGACCATGCCGGGTTGCGCTCCTCAGTTTCTCCCGGTGCGATTCGCGTGAACTTATACTGCGACAGATCCGGACCCGACACCGGTGCCAGGAGCAGCGTAAGAATGAATCCAGCGGCCACGCATACGAGGGCGCCCGCAGAAAGCAGAAGGAGCCGTCGCCGTTTGCCCCCCGCGTCCGGGGCCGGCGCCGCCTCAACCCCACCGGTGCTTTGTGAGAGACGCTCTCGAATCTGCTTCAGCTCGCGATACAGGTCTCGCGTCGAGTCGTAGCGCTCGGCAGGATCTTTGGCGAGCAGCCGTTCCACCACCCAGCGCAGCGGCAAAGGCACGCCTTCGGGCAGGGGCTCGGCCTCCTCGCGGATGATAGCCGTCATCGTTTCTGCCGCGCTGGGGCGCTCAAATGCCCGTCTGCCCGAGGCCATCTTGTACAACACCAGACCGAACGAAAACTGGTCCGACTGGAAGGTGAGATCCGGTTCCCCGCGCGCCTGTTCGGGCGACATGTAATGAACGGTGCCGACAGTCGTCCCCGGGTCGGTGATGCTCATGGTCAGGGTGGCGGAATCCGTGGCGCGCTGCGCTGGCGCCCCCGATTTGGCCAGCCCAAAGTCGAGAATCTTCACCCGCCCCTCGCGCGTGACCAGGATGTTGTCCGGCTTGAGATCGCGATGCACGATTCCGGCCGCGTGAGCCGCTGCCATCCCGTCCGCGATCTGCACCGCCAGATCGAGCAGTTTGCGAGCATTCTCCACCGGCCCAAGCGGCGAGCCCTCGATCAATTCCATCACCAGATATTTCGGCCCGACGTCGTAGAGCTGGCAAAGTTGGGATGGTTCACGCCGCCCACGGCGCGCGCCTCGCGTTCGAATCGCTCCGAAAATTCTGCCGGCGAGAGTTTGATCGCAACGAGACGGTCGATACGTGTGTCGCGGGCCTTGTAGATTTCCCCCATGCCGCCCGCCCCGACGGGCGCAAGGATCTCATACGGCCCCAGCCGGCTTCCAAGAGCTAAAGGCATCGTGCGTCGAACGATTGTACCGTGCGGGAGGCCCGTTCGCGCGAGATAATTGCGCCCGGATAAATGTAATCAATCCCCTCGTGGCTCTCGACTCGAGCTTGATCGGCTTGGGCTGCTTACAGAAACCAAACTACTCGCGCCAGATCAATAATGTTCGAGATGAGTAGTATTACTCCTGATCTCGAAACCGAGGAACAGCAAGACGAACACTCTGGTCCTAAGGGACCTCGCATCCGTTGCCCATTGTGCGGATGGACGCCGCGCAAGGGGGACCTGTGGCGGTGCACGTGCCAATACGTCTGGAATACATTCGATACGGGCGGGGTCTGCCCGAAATGCCTACGCCAGTGGAAGGAAACGGAGTGCCTATCATGCCATCGGTGGTCGGCGCATTCGGCTTGGTACGAGTACAACTGAAAAGGGTAACAGGACATCAAGATACTTCACACATCGGAGGTGGATATGCGGAAGCTGGAAACGATTTTGAAAAGGCTCGAAGAGCCGGATGAGGTGCGGACGTTTGAAAAAGGAAAATTCGAACTCGTTCGCTTGGGAGGCATGACCATTGGCCGTGCCACATACCAGCCCGGATGGAAGTGGTCAGTTCACGTTGGACCCAGCGTGGGCGTCACGCGGTGCCACGTGGAGCATGTGGGAATGGTGCTTTCCGGGTGCGCGACGGCTGCAATGGAAGACGGCACGCTTCATGAATTGCGAGCCGGGACAGTTTTCTATATTCCGCCTGGGCCTCCGGGCCACGATAGCTGGGTCGTGGGCCATGAGCCCTACATCTCCCTCCATTTCCTGGGAGGCGAAAGTTACGCGAAGAAGTAGGATTCGTGGCCCGGATGCTTCTGCGCGCCAGGGGCCGCACCCCGCGGTCGCGCGCGTCTTCGCCGTCCTTCAGGTCGCCGCCGTCGCGCGCCGCGTCGTCGTCCTCCTGTGGTTCCTCGCCGGCGAACTGATCGCAATCGTCGCGATCGCTTGGAGCGCCCCACTTGCTCATCATTCCCTACCTCCCCGCCAAATTCGTTCTGGCACGCGCGCCAGAACGCGCAGTACTTACGGCTGCACATATAGTTCGAGCGGTTGGGCAGGAACAGGCCCGTGCGGATCGCCCGTGGCACCAGCGGATACATGCGTTCGATCTCGGTGAGATCGCACGCTTGCACCGTGTAGGGCATCTCCACCAGTTGTGGCGTCTTGGTCTTCACCAGTGTATCGACGCGCGCTTCGCCCGAAACTTGCGGGCTAAGCGCGCAATAGGTGGCGACCTGGAAGCGATGGTCCGGGCTGACTTCGCTCGGCTTGCGAGCCGCGCTCTTCAGCTCGATCACGCGGCCGCTGGTGTCTAGCAGATCCACATAGCCGCGAACGCCCACGCCGCCGATCTCGCCCGTGATCGGCAGTTCGACCGCTGCGGGCTCGATTGATGGACAAGCCTCATCGAGATATTTCAGGGTGAGGGCTTGCCCCACCGCTCCCCTCGGTGATACGTAGCGCTACGTTATACTCAGTGTTATGAAGAAAGATTCCGCCGCGGTCAAATTGGGACGTAAAGGCGGCTTGGCACGCGCCCGCAAATTGTCGAAGGAAGAACTCAGCGAGCAGGGACGCGCCGCAGTAAAGGAGCGCTGGAACAAGGCGAAGCGGAAAGCTGCTGAAAAGAGGCGTGATTCAGGATATTGAAGCGAGTGGCGTGTGCTTTGGCAGGTTCGCCCTTTCCTGCTCGTGCCGTGGCGAGCGATCAGACAGACACTAGTTGCAGATCAGGAGAAGCTGGCTTTGCTTTCCGGTTGGGCGCGCATTTTCCGGCCAGTAGGGCCTTGCCTATCTGCACCAGCGCACCAAGGCATAGGGATCTCGACGTGGTTAGGCGCCCCACGTCTTCTGCGAACAGACGCTGCGCCAGCCTGGAGAGCTCAGTGAACGACGGCGGGGATCGCGAGGGCGAGATCGTATGGTGAACCAGGATTCGGTGGAGATCCTCGGATCGGTCTGAACCCTGGCGAGGACTGCTGTCATTACGCTTGATGGCGCAGCCCTCAGCCGCCAGTTCAGGAGCCGAGGTAAAGACCAGCAGTGAATAAAATTATACCGTTCCCATCTTTTCGCTGTTGCATTTTTGGCTAGAATTCAATTAACTTTGTATTTCACCACATTTCGTTCCCGAGCGAAGATTTCTATTGGTACCTGCGAATGGCCCCGAGCCTAACGCACGGGAGGCTCTGGGGAAATGCCTTGCACGCCTCAGGGCGGCGTCCGAGAAGAGTCGACGTGGGCGGAACAGGCAGGCCAAAGGTGCAATTGACGCAGCCTGTAACGCGATGATTCCCCATATCATTGCGATCGCGCCGAGCATCCGGGAGGCGAGGGAGAATTTTGAATTCTTTGCCCAGCTCTCTTCCTCTCCTCATAGAAATGTGGATGCAATCATTGCGCTGGCGGTGAAATTCATCGATTTGGACTCCGTTATTCAGAATGCTCAAATCGCTCGCACCAATTGACTCCGGAGCTTTGCCCCTGATCGAAGTCTCAGTGGCTAGGGCAGGAGGAAATAGAACCCCACCAGAAATTAGAGAGCACTGCCACCCGGGTTTTCACGCGGGACTGAGAGGATCGAGCACCACGATAGCTGGATAGCGGGCAAAATCCGAAGCATTAAACGTCGGAACGTGTTTGAGCCCGTGCACGAGCATTGCAGCAACTATTCGTGCATCATGAGTCTTCTTTCCGGAGACGCCATGGGCGACAACAAGCCGCCGCCACTCCGCGTAAACATCGTCAGACTCCGGCAGCCGGAAAACTGAACTCTCCACCCGAGCCAGAACCCTCTCCGCCTGGCTGGGCGTTAAACCGAGTCCGTTACTTTCAAGTGGTCTCGTAGCTACAGCCCAAACCTCAACGAGGTTCTGAGATGCAACGCAAATCCGATTCCCACCCTCCGTCAACCGCAATATGGCTTCACGAGCTGCACGATGTTGTGGATGAGCGCGATGAATGCGGCGCAGGATGATATTCGTGTCTACGAGAACGTCCACTAGCGATTCCAGTCGTCCTCACGGGTATAGATATTCTCCCGGCTCATCGCTTCGTTCGAGAGCGGCGGCACCCCCTCTGGGATCAAGTCGGCAGCCTCTTCGAATCCTTGATCAACTTCTTTCGCTGAAAGATGCGTCCGAAGCTCGGCAGGGCGCAGATGGTAGAGGTAGGCCTTAACAATCTCATCGACAGGCAAGCCTTGCTCCTTGGCTTCTGCGAGGAAGCGCGCTTCGAGATCCGGGGGGAGTTTAAGAGTGATCGTCATTTCTGAACGGGTCCTTCTTCAATCGTACCAGCGCAACTGTAGGCTGCGGCAATCGGTCTTTCACGACGCGCCCGTCGACATCTTCGGTCATTCGCGACAAGCGGCCCGGTCGCCTTTGAACAATCGCTCCAGGCAATCTCGAACTGGGCCGCCGCGAAGCACAGCCATTGACAAAAGAGCGTCGAGGGCGGCAACCCTCCGTTGGGCGTAGGCACCGACGCGCCCGTTTTGTGCCTGCTTTCGGGCCGGAGGTGTTGAATGGCCCGGAAAGCAGGGCAGCTCATTTCACGCGGATCACGCACATGGCTGATCCGCGTTTCCCTTGGCCGTGACCCGGAAACGGGGGCACGAAAGTACCACAACAAGACCGTTCGCGGGTCGCTTCGCGAGGCCCAGGCTTACTTGAACGCAAGGCTACAGGAGCGCGACAGCGGACGTCTGCCCCGCGCCGCCGCGATCCGACTGGATCAGTTTCTGGATCAGTGGCTCGCGACGGCGGCTAAGCCGCGGCTACGACCCAGAAGCTACACCGATTATGAAGCTCTGCTGAGGCTACACATTCGTCCAAGTCTCGGAGTCAAACCACTCGGCGCGATTGGCCAGTTCGATATTCAAAGCGTCTATGCCCACATGTTTGAGCGCGGGTTATCACCCCGAACGATCGAGTACACCAACGCCGTCCTCCAGTCCGCTTTCCGACAGGCGGTTCGCTGGAAAATGTTGCCGGATGACCCATGTGCAGGCGTTGATCTACCGCCGGTGAAGCGCCCTGAGATGCAAGCACTGAGCGTCGACGAGTGCCGCCAGTTCCTGGAGTCCGCGAGAGGGTCTGAATGGTTCGCATTGTTTGCGCTGGCCCTAACCACGGGGATGCGCCCGAGTGAATACTTGGCTCTGAAACGGAGCGACATCGATTGGCAGCGGCACCGCGAGCGTCTGCCGCACGATTCAGGTGCCCGGTTCGGGCTGGCAATTCTACGATACGAAGCGCAAGCGGAGTCGGCGGACTGTCAAGCTTCAGGATTTCGTGTTGAAGGTCCTGGAAGAAATTCGGCATTCCCAGCCACATGCGAGCGACTGCGACTGCCCGGCGGATCACGATCTGCTCTTCCAATCCCGCAGCGGCGCGCCCTTGAGGCAACGAGCTATCAAGGGAGAGTTTCGAAGGGTTCTCGCAGCCGCTGGTTTGAGACCAATTCGGTTGTACGATCGCGGATCAACTCGGGCATGCCAGCGTTTCGTTCACCCTTGAGCGCTACTCCCACGTGCTGCCGAGCATACAGGACGAGGCCGTCGCCAGAGTGGAGCGAATGCTGATGGGATAGATCGGTAAGCTCGCGCGGGTCGGCCCTACTCGTGCCGATCCTGCGCCCTTGAGACTAAACGGCCACTGATTCGCCGATCAGTCGCCGATCTTGGGAAGCAGTGCGTTTTGTGTCGGTTTTGCGTCGCGCGATTGGCATTTCGTGTGCACAGTGTGTGCCTCGCACCTCCCCGTGAATGAGTGGTTGGTGGAGGCGAGGACCCTATAAGACTTCGCGGCCACCCGCCTCTGAGTGACCCACCTGCACTCGCTCGTGCCGGCGACCACAAAATCGAAGCAACCTGCCCTATGAGTGGCCTAAAACAGATAGATGACCGGCTGCCTACTCCCAATTTGCAATCGCGCTTTTAAGCCGCCCAAGTTGATCGTCCATCCGCATCAGGATCTTCTCGATGCTGAGCCACTCGCCTGCTTTGGCGGCTTGCTCGGCTTCAAGCGCAAGGCTTCGAAATGCAGGAGCCGATATCGTGGCCGCCGCACCCTTCAGCGCATGCGCCTCGCGGCGGGCGGCTTGAACATCCTGGGCGGCGAGTTGCCGGCGTAGACCGTCCATCTGTGATGGCGCCGCCTCCAGAAACGCGCTGACCACCTTTTCCGCCAGCGCTTTTTGCCCTGCCAAGCGTTTCATCAAGTCCTCAGGGTCAAAAACGGTGGACTCAGATGCCGACGTCGAAGTCTGAGCGGGAGGATTGACCGCTTTCTCCTGCGGCATGCGACACAGCCAATGATCGAGCATCTGCCCGAGAATGTCCGGTTCGACCGGCTTTGATAGGTACTCGTCCATTCCTGCCGCCAAGCACTTTTCGCGGTCCCCTGCCATAGCGCTGGCGGTCACAGCTATGATCGGAATTCGAGGATTGAGAGCTCCTGTAGCGGGGGCCCGAATCAGCCGTGTGGCGGCAAAGCCATCCATCACCGGCATTTGGCAGTCCATGAGTACGATGTCGTACGCGGTCGACTGTACTGCCTTTACTGCCTCTCGTCCGTCCGTAACAGCATCGCCTCTATAACCCAGATTGGCCAAGACAGCAAGCATGACTTCGCGATTCACGGGATGATCTTCAGCTACCAGAATGCGCGTCGCTTGTTTGTTGTGTGGCGCCGAGGTGTACGGGACAGAAGGAACGGTAGGCATTCGCTGGACATTGGAGCTTCCCTCCGGCTGTTTCTCAAGAGATGCGGTGAACCAGAAGCACGACCCTTTGCCCGGCTCGCTCTCGAACCCGATCTGGCCTCCCATCAGCTCCACCAATTCCTTCGAGATCGAAAGCCCCAAACCTGTGCCGCCGAACTTACGAGTGGTCGATTCATTTCCCTGAACAAATGGCGACATCAGCATTTTGGCTTGCATCTTCGATATGCCTATACCGGTGTCTTTAACTTCGAAATGGAGCGTTGCCGTTGCCTGGTCCTCGCTGGCAAGTCCTATTGAGACGTGTACATGACCCTCGGCAGTGAACTTGACCGCGTTCCCCACGAGGTTGGCGAGCACCTGGCGTAACCGTCCAGGGTCTCCACGAACAAACCGCGGCAGGCGGGGATCGACAACGTAAGTGAATTCCAATCCCTTGCGACGCGCCTCAGGGGCCTGCATTTCCTCGTCACGTTCTAGAGCCTCACGGAGGTCGAAATCCACCTTATCGAGCAAGACTTTGCCGGCTTCGATTTTGGAAAGGTCCAGAATCTGATTGACGAGAGAAAGGAGGTTCTCTCCGCTGCTCAGCACAACCTCCGCGTAGTGTCGCTGCTCGGGTTTGAGCTCGCTGGAAACAAGCAGCCGCGCCATTCCCAGGATCCCGTTCATGGGGGTGCGAATCTCGTGGCTCATGTTCGCGAGAAAGCGGCTCTTGGCGCGGTTCCCGGATTCGGCGGCTTGCTTGGCGGCCCGGAGTTCACTCTCCTCCCGCTTGCGTTGCGTGAGATCGCGGCAGATGGTCCCAATTGCAATCGGATTGTTGGTTTCGCGGTCTGTAATAAGAAATGAAGAGTGCCACACGGGGATCGGCGCGCCGGTAATAAAGTGCCGGAATCGGGTCTCCCCTTCCCAGTGACCTTCCTTCCGTAACATCGCCAGAGCGCCATCGGTAATTTCTCGGTCGTCCTCCATGACGTAGTCGTCCATCCGCGTGCCCTTTGCGGCTCTGTCCGGTGCCAGCCCCACCATTCGGCGGCCTGCATGGTTGACGAGGAGCACGTTGCCGTCGATGGAGGCGATCCCTATAAAATCGGTACTGGCTTCAACCACCGACGCAGTCACCCGAAGTTCGTTCTCGATGCGTCTCCGCTGCGTGATGTCGATGGCGGTGACCTCGATGAAAGGTGTAGCGCTATCTTGCGTTACCAGGGTCAGATTCACCAGCGCCCAGGCGACGCTGCCGTCCTTCCGTTTGAGGCCGAGTTCGTAATCGCTGATGACTCCTTCTTTCTTTAGGAGATCGATGAGGGATTGCCGCTCAGCCTGGTCCAGATAGAGATCCGATATATTGCGGGATTGGAGCTCCTCACGAGATTCGTATCCCAATAAGCGCTGCGTAGCTTCGTTACAGTCCAGCAATTCGCCATCGAGTGTATTGCAAAGAAAGCACGCGGCGCTACGGTGGACGTAACGGCGATAGCGCCGGTCGGACGCCTGCAAAGCCGCCTCGATTTTTTTGCGGTCGGTGATGTCGCGTGCGACAGACAGTAATGCCGGCCGCCCGTCTAACAGGATTAGCCTCGCATTGACCTCTGCGGCAATGAGTCGCCCATCCCGAGTGCGGTACTCGGTTTCGAAGAGGCGGTCTTTCACGTCCGCCCGACGTTCGCCCGCCGAGACGACCCTGCGGAACTCTTCAGGTTCGTGAAGCTCGGATATCGAGCGCTGGATAAGCTGTTCCCGGGTATAGCCGAGGCGCTCACAGGCAATGTCGTTTACCTGGAGGATTCTGCCGGGCATCCCATCTTCGCCCATCTCCAATACAAATACTGCGTCGTTGCCGCTGTTGAACAGAAGGGCATACTGGTCCTTCGTCCTTTTGAGGTCGTCCTCCATCTGCTTACGTTCGGTGATGTCGCGGACAGATGTGCAGAGGAGAGTTCGGTCGCTTCCCGTCAACAGACTGAACGCCAGCTCAACCGGAAAAGTGGTTCCATTTTTGCGTAGACCGAGGGTCACAATGTCCGAAGGGGACTTGTCTTGCCCTGATGCTCCCAGGCCAAATGAATCTACCTCACTTGCCTGAGGCATGAGTATAGTGACGGGCTGACCCAGCAATTCTTCATGGCTGTAGCCAAACAGCCTTTCGGTTTTGGAGTTGACCAATTGGATACGTCTCGCGACGTCGACAACTACAATTCCATCAGGATTAGACTCGAACAGCCGGCGAAGTTCTTCCTCATGTAATTTCAGTAGCCCGGCCCACACATGGTGACGGTAACCGAAGAGCCAGCCGCCGAGTGCCAGCATCAATAGCGCTGCACCCCCGGCTTCCGCCCACAAACGTCGATAGTATTTGCCAAACGCTTCCTGCCGATCGATTTTGATACCACGCCCCACCCCGTTGCGGGAATGCTTCGAACGGCCGCCAGCACCGGAACTCCTCGATAGTCCGTGAATGAGCCAAACGTCTGACGGCCCTCCAAAGCTGCGGTAGCAGCCAGTGTCGATTGTCTTGGAGCGGCATGAACTCGGAGAGAGCCGCGGCGGAGCGGAGACATGAAGAGAATTCCGCGGCCGGCCCGTGCCACCAGCAGGGTCTCGCCAGTCTCGGTAGGAATCGATTCCGTGGCCAACAGCCGAAACAGGGTCTCGTGGGGATTCACCACTAGTGCAACCGCGCCCAAAGGACGCGTGACTACTTCCGCACCCACGGTCTTTTTGCGCGTACCCCAAACCGGTGAAATCAGGCAAAGCGATCCCCCATCCGGTCCTGATGGAAGCCACTCGACATGAAACTGTCTGCCTTGTATCGCCGTCCGGCCGACGCCTCCCAAAAGCGGTAAAGGCAATGGAGATCCGGGCGCCTGGCTTACCACATGACCATCGCGGTCCAGTACGTAGATACCCGTGTAACCATAGAATTCCTTGGTCTGGCTCAATAGCGCGAGATGATCTAGCATCGGCTCTTCGTGGATATTCTTCGCGGTCATCCGGAGCAGATACTGCGTGACCTCTGGGGCAAACGAGTTCGCTTCGGCATCACCCCTGCGTTCCTGGAGCCAACTGGAAACCAGGCGCGTGCGTTCGTCCGCAATACTGCTCAGGCGTTGTTCCCACTCTGCAAGTGTCGCTCGATACTGGGAAACGGCGAGCAACGCGAGCCCCGCGACGATTATCACACCAGTTGACACAAAGGCCAGATAGCTAGCCGAGAGCATCGAACCGGCAATGCGCGGTTGGACTCCCAGCGGCGTGGATGTTTTTTTTGGAAATGCCAAAAGGTTCAGCTTCCTCGATGCCTCACTTGCTAATATCGGCCGGTCCCGGGTTCTCCTTATCGCGTTAATTGGGAGTTATTGAAAAGTAAAGGACTTGCTGCTTCACGACGATGGATTGAACAGATTGTTGAAATCGTGCGGCGCGCCGGCGGAAGCCGGCCCAAGTTTTCCATTTATTGGGCGTGAAGGAACTGTTCCTCAAGGCGCCGGTTTTCGGTGATGTCCTCGACCATAGCGATTGCCAGCAATTCCCGGGTCGCGATGGGCGACCGGCAAATCGTAATACGTACGCAACCGGAATGACCATCATCGCGGCGATAACTCCCGACGAATTGGCAGCGTTCCTGGCTCCCGTTCACCAGGTTCTCAAAACACTCCTCAACTTGCCGCCGATCTTCCCGCTTGGCCCAATCGGCCAGGGTTGCGTCCGACAATTCGTCGCGGCTGAATCCTATCATCCGGTGAAACGAATCATTGCTTTCCACGATTCTGCCATCCGACGTCAGCAGACAAATGCCAACCGGAGCGCGATCGAAAGTGGCGTGAAATCGGGTGTCGCTCTGGGCCAGGGCGCTTTCCACGCAGGCAATGGTTGCTTTGGAAATGTCAATCTCGCGGTGCATTTCCGTCAGTTTCTGTCGCGCCTCTTCCGCCGATCGCCGTTCACCCACAATCCATTGATATTGTCTGAGCCCGGCCTGTAAACCTTCCTCGAGCGCTTCCGGCGAGCAGGGCTTCTGAAGAAATCGCAGGATGTCGCCGGCGTTAACGGCTTGGATCACTGTTGGCAGGTCCGCATGGCCGGTCAGAATGATCCGCGCCGTGTCAGGGGATTGCGACCGGACCCTCTCCAGAAACTGGAAACCGTCCATTCCGGGCATGCGAAGATCCGAGACTACGACCGCGAAAGGGCCATTCCGCTCCACTGCCCGCAGGCCTTCGAACGATCCGGCAGCCGTGCTAACACAAAACCTAGTTCGCAGTTGCCTCTCAAATGCGCTCAGAGCCTGGGGCTCGTCGTCCACGAAAAGAATGGACTCCGAGGGGAGCGCCTCGGGCTGGTTCTCGCGACTAGCTTCCGGCTCCGCGAGGCTGGATTCTTGCATGGTGGAATGTCTCCTTTTGACTCGATTCGCCATTACGGAAAGCACTACTTTCTATCCCGTTTTGGTGCTGATTCCATTCTCAAATTTCGGTCTGCTCCGCAAGGACCGCTTGTGCCATAGACCGCCATTCGGATATCTGCTCCGCCACACCTATCGCCTGCAGGTATTCCTGACGGAGCAGGCCGCGCCCGGACTGGGCATCTAATGGTGTGATACCGGCCACATCCAAGGCCAGCGCATCGGCGATATGTGTAATTGCCAGAACATCCAATCCTTCCTCCTGTCGCTCCGGACTAGGCTGATGATGCCGGCATACGGCATCCACGATGGCAACCGGCAGGCCCCATAATCCCAATAGGTAGGCCCCCACCTCTGCATGGCCAACGCCAGTCAATTGTTGTTCCACCGCGTGCAAGGGGCGACCGCTCTCAGCCGACACCATTAGAGCCGTTGTGAATTGTCCAGGCAGCCGAGCCGCCATCACCAATTTGCCGGTGTCGTGCAACAACGCTGCCACTACCGCCGCGGAGATCACACTCTTTGACGCCGGAAACCGAGCCGAAATTCTTGCCGCCAATTGCGAGTGATGCTGGAAGTCTTCCATCGAGAATCCCGGAATCGGCCGTGCGATATGAAATGTCCGAAAAATCTCCGCCGACAGTATGAGTTGTTTGAGAGTGTCCAATCCGAGGTAACTTACCGCCATGCGAACGCTGGTAACTTCGCGCAACCGTCCAAAAAAGGCAGAATTTACCAGTTGAAGAACTTTCGCTGTGATTCCGACGTCCTGTTCGATGATCTTTCCGATCTCCTGCAGCGGTACGTTGGGCATCTCCAGCGTCTCCATCAATTTCGCGCAGGTCATGGATAGGCATGGCAATTCGCCGATGGCGCCGATCACGCGCCGGATCGCTATGTCCGGAAGCATAGTGCTCAAACTACAGCAGCGTTCTACAGCCTCGCGGAGTTTTTCGGGATCGCAGGGTTTCGCCAAAAATTGATGCGCCACCGGAACCGCCCGAAGCGCCGCCTCCTTCTCGCAACAACCGGAGAGGACAATGCGGATTACGTTCGGGAACCTCTGTTTCACTCGTTCCAGCAGTGCGGCGCCGTCCATCTCGGGCATCCGCATGTCGGTGATAATGACGTCGAATGGTGCGGTACTAAGTATTGCTAAGGCCTCTTCCCCTGTATTCGCAAAGGCCATTTCCCATTGCTTTCGCTGGGGGCGGAGCATGCGCTGCAATCCGTCCAGGAGCTTAGTCTCGTCGTCCACAAAAAGAATTCGCTTCATGGTCCCTTCAGCCATTCCAATGGCTTATCGGCTCAATTCTAGTTTTTGTAATCCAGCCGAGACTTTCGAACTATCTTTTCTGCTGTGATAGACCGATCAGCCGATAAGATCGGCAGGAATGTGGCAAAGATGAGGATTCTAATAGCGGATGACAGTGTTTCCGCAAGGATACTACTCCAGGACGTTCTGTCGAGTGCCGGCCATGAGGTAGTCGCGGTAGAAGACGGAGAGGCTGCCTGGGATCTTCTCCAACAACCGGAGGCACCGAAGTTGGCCGTGCTGGATTGGTTCATGCCTGGACTCGACGGCTTGGAAGTGATTCGAAGGGCACGTGCCGTGTCCCAGACCGATCCCCTTTACAGCATTTTAGTTACTGCCTGCGACGACCACGAAGAGATGGTACGGGCGCTCGAAAGTGGGGCCAACGACTATCTGACAAAACCTTTCAGCTTGCCCGAGCTGCTAGCTCGCGTGCAGGTTGGCGTACGGGTGGTGGAACTCCAGTCCTGTCTCTCCCATCGTCTGAAAGAGCTGCAGAGCGCCCTGGCGAGTCGCCAGCAGGCCGAAGAGGCGCTCATCGAGGAACAGGATCGTCTTCGTTCGCTGATGACCAATCTACCGATCGCCATCTACTTTAAGGATCGGTCGAGCCGGTTCACGCGCATTAACCCGGAGCTGGCCTTGCGCCTCGGTCTAAGCGACCCGGAACAGGCAGTGGGCAAGAGTGACCGCGACTTCTTTGGCCCGGAGCACGCCGCGGAGGCACTTGCGGACGAAGAACGAATTATCCGGACGGGCGAACCCCTGGTCGACAAAGAGGAGAAGGAAATCTGGCCCGGTGGGAGGGTGACATGGGTAGCTTCTACAAAAATGCCCCTGCACAATGCCAGCGGGGAGATCATCGGCACTTTCGGCGTCTCGCACGATATCACATTGCGGAAACAGTCCGAGGAAGCGAGCCGATTCCTGGCATCTATCGTGGAGTCCTCCGATGACGCCATCATCGGCATCGATCTCGATGGAAGCATTGCCAGTTGGAACCGTGGTGCGGAGCGCCTCTATGGATATACGGGGGAAGAGGCGATTGGCCGGCACGACGCCATACTGGTACCACCCGACCGGTCCTGCGAATCGACGCAAATCCTGAAGGAGGTCAGCCAGGGTGAGAGGATTCTGACGTTTGAAACCAAGCGCTTGGCGAAGGACGGCCACCAAATCGACGTGTCCCTGACCATTTCTCCAATCAAGGACGATCGCGGACGCACGATACGCGCCGCCCTGGTCGCGCACGATATTACGGCGCGCAAGAGGGCTGAGGACGAACTCTACCAATCCAAGCAGAAACTTCAGTTGGTTCTGGACAGCATTCCGCAACGGGTCTTCTGGAAAGATCGGAATCTGGCATACCTGGGCTGTAACAAGAATTTCGCGGTCGACGCGGGCTTACAGGACGCCGCCGATATCTGTGGCAAGAGCGACTTCGAACTTCCTTGGCGAACCTCGGCCGCTCAATATCAAGGCGATGACCAGCTAGTGATGGACCAAGAGTCGGCGCGCCTGAACTATGACGAGCGCTTGAACAGACCGGATGGAACCCAACGCTGGCTGCGAACCTCGAAATTGCCTTTTCGCGACCGTTCTGGAAATGTGGCGGGAGTCTTGGGAACCTACGAGGACATTACCGAACGCAAGCAGGCAGAGGAGGCCCTCCGCATCTCGGAAAATCGTTACCGATTGCTTTTCGAGCGCAACCTCGCAGGGGTTTTCCGTACCTCGGTGGATGGGCGCATTTTGGAATTCAATCAAGCGGCCGCTCACATTCTCGGCTATGGTTCGACCGATGATGTGCGCACACTTCGAATGGCAGATATCCACTATTCGAAGGAAAGTCGAGCGGAGTTCGTAGAGCGACTCCTGGTCCAGCGCTCTCTCACCAACTTTGAATTGAAGCTTCGGCGAAGGGATGGAAGCCTGGTGTGGGTGATGACTAACATCAGTTACTTGGAGCCTGTTGACGGCGCCGAGGCTATCATCGAGGGCACTATGGTCGACATTACCGATCGCAAGTGTGCCGAAGAGACATTGGCGGAAGAAGCAAAGCTCGCCGCCCTGCGCGCCGAGATCGGTGCGGCGCTGATCCGGGCCGGAACGCTTCGACAGGGGCTCCAAGAGTGTACCGATGCTCTAGTAGAGAGAACCGGCGTGGCCTTTGCGCGAATCTGGACGCTGGAAGATTCGGCCCACGTTCTGGCACTGGAGGCGAGTTCGGGCTTATACACCCACATCGACGGACCGCACGCCCGCGTACCATTGGGTGAATTCAAGATCGGCCGGATCGCGCAAAGGCGTCAGCCGCACGTGTCCAACGACGTGCAGAGTGATCCCGAGGTGGGCGACCGGGAGTGGGCTAAGCGGGAGGGCATGATCGGTTTTGTGGGACACCCGCTGCTTGTGGGAGACGGGACCGTCGGTGTGGTCGCCGCTTTCAGCAGGCACAATCTCACAGAGGCAACCCTCCTGGCCTTCTCGTCGATAGCCGGTCAAATCGCCCAATTTGTTCAGGCGAAACGCGCCGAGGAAGCCATGATGCGCAGCGAAGAGCGCGCCCGCTTGTTATTTGCCACAATTCCACATCCAGCCTATGTGTTTGACCTGGAGACCCTGGACTTTCTGGAGGTCAACGATGTAGCCGTGCGCCATTATGGCTATAGCCGTGAAGAGTTTCTCCACATGAAGACCACCGACCTTCGCCCGCCCGGAGAAATACAGTTGCCGAAAGACCACCTGCCCCGGCAGACTCAAGATTCCCATTCGTTCGCCGGGCCGAGGAAACACTGCACCAGGGACGGACGCACCATTGATGTGGAGATAAGCTTTCACTTGTTGGACTACGATGGACGCCGTGCCGCCATAACCATTGCGCAAGACGTTACCGAACGTAACAAGCTCGAGGTCGGTCTCCGGCACGCACAGAAACTTGAGGCTGTTGGTGGGTTGGCTTCCGGTATCGCGCATGAGATTAATACTCCGATTCAATTCGTGGGAGACAACCTCCGATTCCTGAAGGATAGCTTCCTGTCCCTGAATAACCTGATCCGAAAACTCCAGGAACTGAAAGCGGCAGCCGAATCCGGCAGTCTCGACGCCAAGTTGCTGGGGGACGTAAATCTGGCGTTGGCGGACGGCGATCTCCCCTACCTGACCGAGGAGATTCCCATGGCGCTGAGCCAGTCGCTCGATGGAGTGGGGCGCGTCGCTACAATCGTGCGGGCGATGAAGGATTTCGCGCATCCCGAACAGAATCAAATGGCGGCTGCGGATCTGAATAAGGCGCTCGCCAGTACGCTCATCGTAGCGCGCAACGAAACCAAATATGTCGCCGACGTCACCACGGATTTCGGCGAATTGCCCCCTGTTGAGTGCTGCCTTGGAGATCTGAATCAGGTTTTTCTCAACCTTCTGGTCAACGCCGCGCATGCGATTGAAGATTGCATGAAAGTCACTGGCAAGAAAGGTGTGATCCGGATCCAGACTTGCTGCGACGGAGATCACGTAAGAATCACATTCAGCGACACCGGATCCGGTATTCCCGAAGGTGTACGGGCCAAGGTTTTTGACCCGTTCTTTACCACCAAGCCGGTGGGAAAAGGCACCGGCCAGGGGCTGGCGATCTCACGCTCAATCGTAGTGGACAAGCATGCGGGGACTCTGACGTTTGAGAGCGAAGTAGGTGTCGGCACTACCTTCTCCATTACTCTCCCGGTGTCGCACACGAGCAGAGAACAATCTCCGACAGAAGCGCCGTCCGACTTCTGATATCGCGCAACATCCCACGCGTTCCGGCGTGCTACCGGCGCGCGTTTGGTCCAGAGTGGCCTTTCCGCATCCCGATGCCTGCATTTAAAGAAACGTTCCTCATTGCCGATAACCACTACAGGTACCCGTCGACAAAATGAAGGGCAAAACCATCCGCGTTCTTCTCATTGAGGACAACATCGTCGATGCCCTTTTCGTTGAGGAGTCTCTTGCGGGAACTTCTGACCCAGTGTTTGTTGTCCATAAGGCGGACCAACTCGCGAGCGGCTTGGCTCGCCTGGAGGCGGGGGGCGTGGACGCTTTGCTCTTGGACCTTTGCCTGCCGGACAGCGAGGGCCTCGCTACATTCCGTCGAGCGCAGGCTACAGGGCCGGGTATGCCGATTGTCGTGCTGAGTGGCGACACCGATGAAGAGATTGCCGTGGAGGCAGTGCAGGCAGGAGCCCAGGATTACCTGGTCAAGGGCCATTACAACCGTGACTTGCTCACACGATCCTTGCGTTACGCCATCGAGCGAAAGCGCACACAACAGGCGCTCAGTGAATTGGCTCAGCGGCTCACGCATCACGTGTCGAACTCCCCTTTAGCTGTTATCGAGTGGGGAACCAACCTGGACATCATCCGTTGGTCTGGCGAGGCCGAGCACATATTCGGTTGGAAGCCGGAGGAAGTGCTGGGTCGGAGTTGTCACGACTTCCGCTTAATTTACACTGACGATGAACGCAAGGTGACGAAGGTTTTCGCTGACCTGTGCGCCGGCGCGCCCAAGAATTTTTCGGCGAATCGCAATTACCGCAAGGATGGCTCCGTGATCCACTGCGACTGGTACAACTCCTCGTTGATGGATGGATCCGGCCGAATACGCTCGATTCTATCCCTGGCGCTCGATGTGACCGAGCAACGGCAAGCCGAGGAGGCACTCAATCTCGCGAATCAACAGCTTCGCCAACTTACATTGGACTTGCTGCACTCGCAGGATTATGAAAGACGAAGAATTGCTCGGGAACTGCACGATAGCACGTCTCAAGTCCTTGCGGCCTTAAGTATCAACCTCAGCCGTCTGCAAAATTCCGAAATCGGGCTACCCCGCAAACAGGCTTTACTCGCGGAGTCCATCGATCTGGCGGCGGCCAGCTCTCGGGAGATCCGCACGGTGACTTATTTGTTGCACCCGCCGTTATTGGATGAGGTCGGGTTGGTAAGCGCTTTACAAACCTATGCGGAGGGGTTTGAGCAGCGCACCGGGGTTCATATCGAACTGAACATTCCGCCTGATTTCGGCCGGCTGGACGGCGCGGCGGAGATGGCGCTATTCCGGATCGTCCAGGAGGGCCTGGGCAATGTGCACCGGCACTCCGGAAGCCCAGTGGCCATCATCGTAGTGGAGAGAGACGCGACCGACGTCCGTCTGGTGCTGCAGGACCGGGGCTGCGGGCTTTCCGCAAAGGCTAAATCGCAGGGCAAGGAATCTGTGCGGTTTGGCGTGGGCCTGCTGGGAATGCGCGAGCGCGTCGAGCAACTCGGCGGCGAGCTGGAAATTGCATCAACCGAAGCGGGCACCAGACTGAACGTGAGACTCCGATCGGAAAAGACCATGGACAAATTGCGCATATTAGTAGTAGATGATCACCAGCTCGTCAGGAAGGGTGTGGTCGCGGCGATAGAGGACGGGCGCCCGGATTGGGAAGTCTGCGGGGAAGCCTCTAACGGCCGCGAAGCCGTAGCCGCCGCCGAACGCCTCGACCCGGACATTGTGGTGATGGACATCTCCATGCCCGATATGAGCGGATTGGAAGCCACCCGCCAGATCGTCAAAGCCAACTCAAAACGGCGGGTTCTGATCGTGTCCATGCACCAATCCGAACAGATCGTTCGTGACGTGCTCGATTCCGGGGCCCGCGGCTATATCCTCAAGAGCGACGCCGGCACCGAACTGATGGGCGCCCTGGAGTCACTCCAGCACAACAAGCCATTCTTCACTTCCAAGATCGCGGAAGTGCTGCTGCGGGGGTATCTCGACGGCCCCACGTCTGACAAAGCTTTGCCTCCCAGCCCGGTCAGTCACCGGGAACGGGAAATTATCCAACTGGTCGCCGAAGGAAAATCCAACAAAGAAGTCGCCAACACTCTGAATATCAGCCCCAAGACCGTGGAGACTCACCGCGCGCGCATCATGGCCAAGCTGGATCTCCATTCCATCAGCGATCTGGTGCGCTACGCCATCCGCAACGGCATCACCGAGTGCTGATCCGTCCTCCTGCCCCACAAACCTTGTAACTGCAGCAATGGACGCGCCTGCTGTCAGGCGTGTGAGTCAGCCCGCCTCATTACCCTTCTGTGGATTTTTCAGATATATCGCCAGGTACTGAGGGTAGTAAAGCGACCCTGCCCGGCGCGTACATTGTCGTCCCCGCAAGGTTCCTGGTTAGTCCCGACTGCGAGGGAGGCCGTTTTCGGATGACAATAGCATCATGAACGGAGGCAGACTACACCAACCGGAGATCGGGAAACGAAATCTGCTGCTTGGGGTTGCAGTCGCCATCGCTCGTTCAGTCCGGGAGCACGGACAAAACCAGAGGGGCAGCGGTTTTCGAATCCGGAATAACCACCGGTACGGCTACCGCGTAGGGAAGCTGGCGCAGACTGAGATCCTGCCGGCCGCCAGTGACGTCCAGGCTGTACGACGCGCTGTCGCTGTTGGCTTTCAAGACGCGAACGGTTATCGGTCCGGGCAGGACCTGGGCCCGCAGGCTGTTTCCACTGGCAATGCCCTGGCTGACCGAGGTATAACTTTCGGCTGTGATTTCCACGCGGTACGAGGCATCCACGCTGCCATGGACATACAGACGCCCGGACGCGGAAGCGTGTTGGCCGTAAGCCGCCGGCAAGCACCCCGCAAATAACAAGGCAGCCGCCACTCTCATCATCAGTTTCGCTCCCGAATTGGTCTTCATTCTTGTCTGCATGGCCATCCTTTCTTTCACTTCACAGAACTCCCGAATCACTCGCAGCCTGCTTGCCGTGCGACCGGTTCTTAAGTCTTTCTGCTCTTCCTGAATACACACTAACACTGACAGGTGTCGCTTTGAATCGGCGATCGACATTACCGGCGCGCAGCGTTCGCTATTAGAGGCTCAAGATAGTCCTGGCCCGGATTACCCAGCCGCCGGCATATCCCTGCTAGGTACCGAAGGTGGTAGAGAACCCCGGCTTGCGTGTACATTCTCGCCCTCTGCAGGTTCCTGGTTAGTGTGGACTCGAAAGGATGCGGCACGAGTCGAAAATGATAACTGTAGGCAGGCGAACTGCACTCAGTCAGGAAAAAGAGTTATGAAAAGGTCATTCATTTCAACGGCTGCGATGGTGTTAGCCTTCGGTGCAGTCGCCAATGCGTCGGGGCCGGGCACGAACGGATCGCTGGCCGTCACCGGAGAGGTGGACGCGTCCGTTGGCATGTTTTTCCACCAACACACACTGGGCGGGGGCATCACTCTCGACACCGGAGACGGTTCAGCAAACCCCACGGCGTCGCTAGCGGAAGTTTCCAAGTTTGGCACTCCGGACGGTGTCATATTGGATGGCGGCAACTTCACCAAATCCACCCAGTCCGATGGCTTCACCCTGACCGGTGTGGTGGACGTACAGGTTTTCAAAGCCAACAGCACTTCCAGCAATTACACCCTGAACGCCACGCTTCTAACCGCGGATAACCTGGTATGGACGCTCAACACAAACAGCGTAGCCAATGGTTCTCAAACGCAACTGACCAATGCCGGCTCCTACGGGTCGACTCGGTTCCCCATCACCATTGCCATAAAGATTCCGAATACGGTAAGCGCTGGAAGTGAAGGCAACACCATCGTGTTAACGGTCACTTGTAACTGATTACGGTTTCTGGCAGCGGTGCTGTCGTTAAACCTGGTGATGGACTACTTCGCCGGGCACTGGTGCTGGTTAACTGCACCGAAACAAATTAGGAGATTACACTCATGAAGAAAAGTTTGATTCTTACGGCTGCAATCGCGTTGTCCTTCGGCGCAGTCGCCAACGCAACAGGTCCGTCCAATACCGGATCGCTGCAGCTCACCGGCGAAGTAGACGGTTCTATCGCCATGGCGATCACGGCAAATGTTGACACTGGTATTGTTCTCGTGGGCGGTAGCGGTACTTCGGCAGCCACGGCGACAATAGCGCCCGTATCCTATTACGGCACCGCTGACAACGCGGTGGTAAGCGGCTTTACCAAGACTTCCGATTCGACCCACATCATTCTGACCGGCGGTTTTGCGATCCAAGTCGACAAGGCCAATCTCACGTCTTCCAATTACGCTCTAACGGCCTCTGTCACCACTTCCGATGGCAACGCATGGAAACTCGACACTGTCACCTTGGGCAGCAGCGCGAGCACAGCGCTGTTGGGAGGAACTTCTAGCTACGCTACACCGGTCGCCCAGACCCTAGTCCTCACCGTTCCAACCTCGGCCGCTGCCGGGTCTTCGGCCATTAGCGGCACCATCAATTTGACGGCGACTGCCAATTAAAGCGCTTCTGGCATCTGCCAGGTGTCGCTGTTTATAGCCTTCAACGCAGCCTGCGGTGTGATACTCAAACACCCCAGGCTGCTTTTCTTTTGTTCGCAAGGTTCCCTATTCCAACTGGGTGCCACCGCCGATATACAAACAGGCGGAACTGCCCTTATGGACAACAACCACATCGTCGGCATGGTTTCATCGAAGCGGCCCGTTCGTTCTTTGCGATATGCGGCCCTAGCCCTCCTGCTGGTCCCCGGTCTTGTCGATAGCGCCGACCGCGCTCGCACAGTGGCGCAGGTTGTGGCGGCCGCCGCCAGCCAGGGGCAACCCACCATTACCGTATTACCAGCTTCATCGGGAGCATCGCTACAGAACTATACCCCCGCAAGCGCCTCGCTGTCCCTCGGCCGTGCCTCTTATTATGGCGGGTATCTCGCGCCGGGTTTGGCTGTCAGGAGGAATAGCAGTTCGCTGGTCCTCTCGTCCCGGTTTGGCCTTCAGGTGGCTTGCAGCCGCCAATCGGGATCATCCTTGGTGGAAGTAACCACTTCCCTGGTTGGCATCGACCCTTCTTATACGGTCAGCATGGATAGCGCCAGGCTGGCGTCTGCGCCGGTTACCGTGCTGCGTTGCGGGTCAGTGACAGAGCATGTGGTCGAAGTCGAAGTCCCGAAAGCCAAGCCCGCGGGACCCATTGGCGGTACCTTGTCGTTTTCAGCAAGGCTGAAGAATTAGGAGAATCATGAAGCTAGCCTGTTTCCGTTCCGTCTGTGTTTGCGCCATTCTGGCGCTGGAATTGGGGGCGATCCACGGCCAGCCCGTTCCGGCCGCCGCTCCCGCGGCGCCACCCGCGAGCGAAGCTTCGCATCCCACCGTCGCGCTGGCCCCTGCCGTCGTCATGCTGCACGGCAAGCCCGGACAAAGCGCCACCCAGACCTTGACTATTTCCAACCAGTTGCCCGTCGCGTTGCGTTTCGAAATCGAAGCGCAGGATGTGGTGGTCCGGGAGGGCAAACGGGTCTTCGTTCCGGCCGGGCAGATTCCCTTGGGCATCGCCGCGCAGGTTGTGGCCGCGCCGGCATCGGTCGTGGCGCCAGCCGGGCAAAGCGCCTCGGTGAACGTAACCCTGACCGCGCCGCTCGATACCAGCCAGCGCGCCATTGTGGTTTTCTTCAAAGCGAAAGTGGCCGACCCTGAGAAGGAAACGCTTGGTTTTGCCGCCTCGTTGGGGGCCCTGATTACCCTCAATCTTACCGACGCTGTCAGGGTGGTAAGCGGACCGATGGCCATTACGCCGCAAACCGCCAGCGCCAATGTAACTCTCTCCGAAGAGTTGGAAAACACCGGAGCCGAACCCGTGGTGCCCAAAGGCGCTGTCGCCATCCTCGATCAGCGCGGGAAACGCGTCGCCAAGGCGACCTTTGATCCCCGCCGCCTTCTGCCCGGCGAGAAGGGGACGTTCTCGGTCTCCAGCCCGACCCTCCTGAGTCCCGGACACTACCGCACTCTGTCCTCGTTCGAATACGAGGGGAAGGTCCTCACGAATGCGGGGGAATTTACCGTTTCCGAGTAGATGGCTGGTCCCGCTGTGGCTGGTCATTCTCTCGTTCACCCTGCCAGGGCAGACCTACAAAGTCGAGTCTGGCAAGACCGTCACCATCGACGTCCCTGGTGTCACCGCCGTCTATTCTCTGGATTCGTCCTGCGCTGAGGCGGAGGCCGGGAATGGCGTTGTCACCGTAACGGGAAAGATCCACGGCACCACGCATGTCATGGCTGTCACCGCGTCCGGCGCGCAGCCTCTGGAAATTGTCGTAACCGATCCCCAGTTGAAGCTTCTCACCGGTTTTGGCGATCCGTTCACGCTGGCCGGGGGTATCGAGAGCGGCTACATGGAGTCGCGTTATGACGCGACGGCCGACCAGGTGCAAGGCCAGATCGATTTCTCCCGCCGCCAGGACGAGACCACCATTCACACGCACGTGGCCGCCACGCGCTTGCTCGGCGATCTCTCCGCCGGCCAGTCAAAAACGGAATTGTCGTCGGCGTACTACCAGATCTCCACGCCTGACCGCGACTTCACCATACTCGATCAAAATCTCACCGAATCGCCCTTGGGGATCACCGGGTCGATCGTGCGCGGATTGCACTTTCGCCAGGACGGCTGGTTCCTGCACGCCGGCTACACTTCGGTCTCCGCATTTGAAGGCCTGTTCCTCCCCACCAAGGCCGAAGGCGTCATCGAAGCCGGCTACCGCTACAAGCTGACCGGGCACTCGACGCTCACCGGGTCGTACTACCACTTCGCGGTGCCTTCTTCCGATACCATAGGGCGCACCGGCGATGTCGCCTTGCTGTCGTATGCCTATAGTCCCCGCGAGAACTTTAAGCTGACCGCGGATGCGGGCTTTAGCCGGGGCCTGGCGGGCTCGGCACTTCTCGATTATCACAGCGCCAGCGACACTCTTAAAGGCACCATTCGCTTTGAGCCTTCGACCTTCGCGTCGCTCGGCGCCAACACTCAAAAAGGCTTTCACTCGGACCTCTCCTGGACGCGGCAGCTCACCGCCAATCTTTCGAGCGACGTGAGTTTCTATGACAACACCCTGTCGCTGCCGGGGATCAAACAGACCACCGCCACCGCCGGAACCAAGTTGCAATACCGTTTGGGTGATCATTGGTCGGTATTCGGAGGAGCCACGGCCTCCAACTACGACACCAGCCTCCCGCCCCGCCCGCCGGTGCGCAGCCTCGGCGCGCCCGCCGGCCTCGGGTTCCATTCCCATTACTTTGGGGCGCAGGGCCAGTACCAGTTCACCGAAACCACCCATCAGGATTCCGGCAGCCACGAGTTTCGCGCCTCCGTGAATGCCGGCGTGGGCCCTATCTCGCTTTCCGCGTTCGGCCAGCAGCAGACCCAGGCTCCTACCCTTTCGTTTTTGATGAGCCAGACGCCCGGCCTCCAGCAGGCTTTCGACCTGCTCGGCATCGAAGCCACTTCCATCCAGCAGGTGGAGGAGATCCTCCAGGAATACGCGGGCCTTTTCGGAGCCGGCTACATCCGGTCCGCGTTCGTCAACCTCGCTCCGCTCCAGAGCCAGGTGGGCAGTTCCTTCAATTGGAATGGGCAGGGATATTGGCCCCAGGTGAGTTACAACTTCCTGTATAACGATAACCACGGCTTGAGCTCCAGCACCGTGAGTGCGATTCACTCGTTGTCTTATACACAGAAGCTCGGATCCGAACACATTTCGCTATCGTATTCCCTCTTTGGAATGCGCTCGCCCGGACAGGCGCTTCTCTACAAACCTTCGCTTGCCTTGGCGTGGCGCCACGAAATCCGTAGCGTTCCGACACTTATTATTCCCGAGCATCACGGCGCCATTTCCGGCGTTGTCTTTCGTGACGACAATTCGAAGGGAACTTATGAGACGGGCATGCCCCTCATCGAGGGAGCACGCGTGGCCCTGGACGACACGCGGACAATGGAAACCGGCGCCAGCGGGGCGTTCCGGTTCTCGCACGTGCCCGTCGGCAAGCACCGGCTCGTCGTCTCTTATCATTCTGACAAGCCGATTTTTTTCTCGACCCAATCGGACATCGAAGTGGACGAAAATGGCACCGCTAATTTCGGTATCGGTTTCTCCCTCTCCAGCCTGTTGGGCCGGATTGCCAACGATGCCGGCCAGGGAGTTTCCGGCGTCGCCGCCACGATCCGCTACCAGGATCGGCACTGGACCGCCACCGCCGATAGCGAGGGCAGCTTCATGGTGCGGCAGCTTACCGAAGGCGAATACGTGGTGGAACTGGACGAGGACTCGATACCCGAGGGATACCTAACTGCCGACCTGGCCCCCCAAACTGTGAAAGTGGGTGCAACGACTCCGGGAAAAGCAGAGTTCACCGTGCGTGCGCCCCGCTCGATCGGAGGGCAGGTGCTGGCTTTCGACCGGGCGGCCGCGAAAGATCTTCCGGTTGCTGCCCAGCTCGTAACCCTCAAAGAATTGGCCAAGACCAGCACCACCGACAAACTGGGCCGGTATATATTTCGAGACCTGCCGGCCGGCTCGTACACGGTGGCGGTTGGGGCCGGGCCGGAAGAAGTGACCAAATCCGTAAAGCTTCCCGCTTCTCCGTCGACTTTGACGAACATCGATCTCCAGATCCGCGAAGTCGCGCTGGCTCCGGCCGCTCCGGTAGAGTCGGCTCCCGTCCCGCCCATGGTTCGCGCGGCGCCGGCTCCGGACCCGCCCGCCACCCCAGCGGTTCCGCAAACACCGAGCCAACAACCCTCGGATGTCGACGCGCGGCAGCATGAGCGTGTGGGCCGTCAGAAGCTGGGCGCGTTGCAATACAAGGAAGCCATCGCCGAGCTCAACGAAGCCATTCGGCTGGATCCGGATCACGCCCCGGCCTACAATGCCCGCGGCTTCGCCTGGTACAGGCTGTACAATTTCAGCCTTGCCCTAGCGGACCTCGATAAGGCTATCGAACTCGACCCGAATTACGCCAATGCTTATCGCAATCGGGCAGCGGTCCGGAAAGCGGCAGGCGATCTCTCGGGTGCCGCAGCGGACCTCCAGAAGGAACGGATAATCTCGGCGACGCCAGCCCCGCCGGCTCCCGCGCCCAAAGCGCAGCCCGCGCCGAAGGAATCCGCGGCGCCCCACGCCCCGTCCTCGGTATCGAGCGAAACCCCGAAGACTTCCGATGAGGCAGGCGCGCGCCAGCACATCGAAACCGCACATCGCATGGCACAGGCTTTCCAATATCGCGAGGCGATTGAGGAGTTGAACCAGGCGATTGATCTGGCTCCAGCTCTCGCCATCGCTTACAACGCGCGTGGCTTTGCGTGGTTCAAGCTCCACGAACTCACCCGCGCGATTGAGGACCTGGACACGGCCATTCGCCTCAATCCCAGGTACGCGAATGCCTATCACATTCGAGGTGTGGTGCGAAGAGCGCTCGGAGACCGCGCGGGAGCCGAACAGGACGCGGCGTTGGAGTGGGCACTGACGGTCAAGCCATAGAGCTCTCTTATGACGGCAAGCCTGTACATTGTCGTCCCCCCGAGGTTCATGGTTTATACCGATGGCGGCGAATCGCACCTCATCGGAAAATAACAACATAGGCGCAGGCGAACTGCGCTAACCGAACTAAGAGACCATATGGCGAAACGAACTCCTCTCTTGATCGCGGCGACCGTGCTGCTGGTCCCAGCCCTCGCAAGCGCCCAAACGACCGCCGGAGGATCGCTGGCGCTCTCGGGGGAAGTGGACGGTTCCATCGTGTTGATTTTCTGGCAGGACCCGGCCGGCTATGTGCTGGCCGAAGGCGCATCGAGCACTACGGTTGACCTCGGGGGCCTTTCCGCTTACGGAACCCCAAACGCTCTGTTGGCCAACAAGTTCACCAAGGCATTGGACACGGACGGCTTTCATGTCACTACGCCATTTCTACTGCAGGTTTTGAAAGCCAACCTTTCGAGCACCAATTACACCCTGACGGCCCACCTCGGAGATAACGACGACACCGTCGGGGAGGTCGATGGCGTCTTCCTGAGTACGACGCCGGCTCTGATTACGAGCACTGGCCCCTACACCACCAAAGTCCAACATATCCTGTACGCGAAGTTTCCCTTCACCAAGACCGCGACGAGTCTAAGCGACATCATCACGTTCACGGCGACCGCCAATTGATTGCCCTTCCGGCGGGGGCTCTGAGCTGGCCTCTTCACGCTCCAAACGGAACTACACAGAGGCTACACAAAAGTCGGGTTAACGGGTTTCGGCCTCTTTCACAACCGATACCCAACGGACGTTGCCCGCGGCGCATGGAACGCAGACTCATTGTGGTGGCAAGAAATCGAACCCAGCTGGCAATGCCGCTCGAGAATTTGACGGACCACGGCCGATAACATGCTTCGAGGCAGGTCAAGGCCCACTTTGACACGCCGAACGGGAGCAATCACATTCAGGACAATGTCTGCACAACTAGCTGCCCGGAGCGCACCTCGGCGCGCTTTAAGGAAGCCATGTCTTCGGGCAGGTATGGAGCACGCGACGGTGCTCGATATGTTCACTCTGAGGATCTGCTGTCAACGAGAGGCGCCCGCGCCAGGGAATTTAGGTATTGTCGGACCTCAGTTCCAAAGGTTCGAGTGTCAATCGGCTTGGTAATGTAGCCGTCGCAACCGGCTGCCCGGGCATTTTCCTTCTCCGGCGCCATTGCGTAGGCCGACAATGCCACGATGAGAGTGTCGTCGAACGAAGAGTCCTGCCGCAGTCGGCGCGTCAGTTCCAGTCCATCCATTCCTGGTAATTGCACATCCATGAGAATCAGTTTTGGGTGGTACGTCGCAAGCACAAACAATGCCTGCGCGGCGTCCTCAGCCCGCCGCACCTCGAAGCCCTCGCATTCGAGCAGGATCTGCGTCAGTTCCAGGTTGTCGGCATTGTCGTCCACTACCAGGATCGAGTCACTCATTGGTTACCTTCTTGATTCTCTTCGGCACCCCAACCCGTATCAGCGTTCCCGTAAGTTCGTCCGGGCGAACGGGCTTGGTCAAGTAGCTTTCGACGTTAACCGGAATCCCCAGGTCTGCCCGGTCACAGGAGGAGATCACGATTACCGGGGTATTCCGATGATCTTCTAGAGAACGGATCTTTGCCAGCAGTTCCCACCCCGGGCTGTCCGGCAGTAGCATGTCGAGTGTGATGGCGTCGAACCCTTCCCGCTGACACTTTTCGTACGCCTCGTGGGAGGTAGTAACCGTTTCCACCAGATAACCGTTCGATTGAAGAATACGAGCGATCAGTGCGCGGTCCAGAGCTTGATCGTCAACCACCAGGATTCTGGCAACATCGTAGTGGACTGGGGCCTTCGAAGCCACACGAGGCAAGATGGCAAAAAAAGTGCTGCCTACGCCGGGCGTGCTGTCCACACCTACATGGCCGCCCTGAGCTTCGACGATGCGCTTGGTGAGTGCCAAACCAAGCCCGGTCCCTTGGTAGCGCTTGGCCGTTGTAGCATCCAGTTGCTGGAACTCAACGAAGAGCCGCGCAATGTCCGGTTCCGATATGCCTATCCCTGTGTCAGATACCTCCAGCCGAAACTCAGTGTCACTCTCAGATTTTAGGCGTACCACGATACGCCCGTTCTCACCCGTGAACTTCAACGCGTTCGAAAGGTAGTTGTAGAGGACCTGCCGGAAGCGGCCGGCGTCAATCACAACTTCATCCACCGCCGCGTCGATTTCCGTTTCGAACTGGATTTGCTTCTCGGCCGCCAGCCCGCTCAGTATCCCCGTCACTTCCCGTATGACTTGAGAAACAAACAGCCGCTCCGGATGAAACTCCAGGTGCCCAGCCTCAATCTTACTGAGATCCAGCACGCCATTGATCAGCTTAAGCAGGTGAGAGGCGCTGGCATGGATGCGGCCAACGAACTCCCTGGGCCGCTCAGAAAGACCACCAAGTTTGCCATCGTATAGCAACTCGGTGAACCCGATGATGCCGTTTAGAGGCGAGCGCAGCTCGTGCGACATGTTTGCCAGAAACTCTGTCTTCATGCGGCTGGCAGCTTCAATGTTCCGGTTCTGCTGTTCGAGCTGGAGGTTCTGACTTCGTAACTGCTCTTCCAATACCTTGCGCTCTGTGACGTCGCTCACTGCTGCGAATACCAAGCCCCGATCCAGAGCCGGTGTCGCACTGCCCACCAGCCATTTGTAAGAGCCGTCCTTCGCAAGAAAGCGGAGCTCCAGGTGGGTCAACTCGACTCCCTTGTCGAAACCGGCGACAGCATCCAGGGCGGCCTGCCGGTCATCCGGGTGGACACAGTCGACCCACGGCCGGGAACACATCTCCGCAGCACTAAATCCGAGCGTTTTTTCCCAGGCCGGGTTCAGCCTTTGGATATATCCCCTTAGATCCGAAATACAGAGCATATCTAAAGAAAGTGCAAAGAACTGATCGAGCTCATCAGAAAGGCGCTGACGCATGCGCTCGGTCTCGATGCCTTCCAGCGCGAAAGAGAGGTCGGCGGTAAGTTCGTCCAGCAAAGCCACGTTCTCGTCGTCAAAGAAATTCACTTCGGCAGCATAGATCGATAGGGCCCCGATGGGTCGGTCATGGATCGCGATGGGAAACGCCGCCACGGACCGGAAATGTCGTCGCAGCGCCCGCTCCCGCCACGGCGCCATCGATGGATCCCCGCTCAGGTCATTGCAGACGACATGTCGGTTTTCCCGGATGGAGCGGCCAATCGGCCCCTGACCCTTAGGCTCGGGCCCGGGCGTGACGTGGAGGCCGGCAAGGTATTCCTCCTTTTCAGGGCAACTAGCGCAGAGGGTCAGCTCTCCTGTGTCCGTTTCGAGCAGGCCCAGCCACGCCATTCGAAAGCCGCCTTCCTCGACGATAATGCGGCAGACTTCCCGGAAAAGCAGCGCGCTATCGCGTGTCCGCGCAATGACCTCGCCAGCGTGAAACAAGACGGAGTATAAGCGGTTCAATTGCTGGATTCGATTTTGCGCACGGTAGCGGGCAGTGACATTTTCGGCGATCATTTCCATGCATGTAGGAGCGCCTTGGTCATCACGCAAGAGGCGCCCGGCGAGCCTGATGAGGAGATCCGTTCCGTCTTTGCGTCTCCACTGGACCTCGCCCTCTATCACGCGCCCTGCTTCTCCGCACTCTTCCGTCAAAGACGAGAGGACTTGTGGAGCCAGCGAAATGCTGGCGCCCGCGCTACCCTTCAACAAATCAGCGGGCGATTCGTAACCGAGCATTACCGCCAGCGCCATATTTGAATCTAGGAGACGCCCATCCTCCGCGCTCAATCGGAGGACGCCGCAAGGAGCGCTTTGAATCAGGGAACGATAGCTGGCCTCGGATGCCCGTAACATCTCTTCCGCCCGCGATCGCTCCGCCTTAAGGCGCGCATCTTCCCGGGCGCGGCGGATGGCGACGGGAAGGCGGGCCAGGCGATCCTTCAAAACGTAGTCCGACACGCCCTGCTTCAGGCATTCGACCGCCATCTCATCGCCCAGGGAGCCAGTCACCAGGATGAACGGAATATCGATCCCCTCCGATCTCATCAGATCAAAAAGATCCATGCCCGTGGCACTTGGCATTCGGTAGTCTGCGAGGATCACGTCGTATGGGGTGGTGCGCACCAGGACGAGGATTTCATCAAGGGTTACCGCCGCATCGCATGTCACATCGAAGCATGCAGATCTCAGGGTCCACAGGCACAGCTCAATGTCTTCGCTGCTCTCCTCGAAGAAGAGCACTCGAAGCGGGATCTTTTCCTCAGCAGCGGGATGGGATCGCATCTGGTTTTCCTCCATCGAAAGCCGTCTGAGGCGGTGGCTGGTTCACCAACAGCCAGTAGTAGCCGAGTTGTTTGACGGTCGCCCGGAACTGATCGAAATCAACCGGTTTTTGAATGTAGCTGTTGACCCCCAAATGGTAGCCCCGCACCATGTCCTCTTCCTGCTTGGATGAGGTCAGGATCACCACCGGCAACGCCTTGGTGTGTGGATCACGTTTGATCTGTTTGAGGACTTCCAGACCATCGACCTTCGGAAGTTTTAAGTCCAGCAGTATCAGCTTGGGTCGGCAATCCGGATCCCGCCCGCTGTACGCACCGCGGCAGAAAAGGAAATCTAACGCCTCTTCTCCGTCGCGCGCAATCTGGATCCGGTTACTGACGTGTTCTTCGTGTAGCGCATGCAAGGCCAGTGCGAGGTCGTCGGGATCGTCTTCAACCACTAGAATCTCAACTTGGTGTTTCAGCATCATTTCACTCCTGCTAATGCCGCAGTTTCTTCCCTTTCGGGCTCGGGGCGCGGCTCGCCCGGGGAATCCAGCGTGAAATAAAACGTTGCTCCTTTGTCCAGTTCCGCTGTCACCCAGATTCGACCGCCGTGTTTATGAATAATCCGCTGCACCGTTGCCAGGCCCACGCCCGTACCTTCGAAGTCTTCCCGACGATGAAGTCGCTGGAAGACCCCAAACAGCTTGTCGGCATATTTCATGCTGAACCCAACGCCGTTGTCGCGCACGAACAATACGCGTTGACCCTTGTGGCTGCTCTGGCCCACTTCGATAACAGCGGGGGTCCGCGAACGGGTAAATTTGACAGCGTTGGAGATCAGGTTCGCCAACACCTGGCGGATCAGGGTCGGGTCGCAATCGAGGAACGGCAACTCGCCGATGCGCCACTCGATCTGGCGACCCTCGAATTCCGGTTTTAGTTCAGCCAGGACATCGTCGACCAAGGACTTCACGCCCGTGGTCCGCCTCGTCAGCTCCCTACGAGAAGTGCGCGATAGTTCCAGTAAGGCGTCCACCATGCATCCCATTCTTTGAGCGCCTTGGCGGGCATGTTCCAGGTGGTTTCGGGCCTCTGCGGGCAGGCTTATGTCCGCTTGGTCAAGCACGATCTTCGTGTACGCATTGATATGACGCAGTGGCGCGCGCAGATCGTGGGCAATCGAATAGTTGAACGACTCCAGTTCCCGGTTCACTGATGTCAGATCTCTGATGCGTGCTTGCAATTCTTGATTCAAGCGCTCAATTTCGAGCTCCGCCCTCTTACGTTCGGTGATATCACGATCGGTTTCGAGAACGATTCCTCCACTGGACCCATTGTGGACGACTACCAGCAGGCTTTCGACAATGAGTTGCCGCCCAATTTTGGTCTTTCGCGTGAGTTCGCCGCTCCACCGCCCATCCCGCTTCAGCGCGATCTCCCACTCTTCTACGCCAGGCGAGTGCGAGGCTAGCAACTCGCCTACGGCGCGCCCTAATGCCTCCGCCAGGTCAAATCCGTAGAGTGCTTGCGCGCCGCGACTCCAATAGCTGATCGCACCATCCACGTCCCAGGTGAAAATCGCATCTTGCGACTGGTCCAGCAAATCGGCTTGGCGGCGCAGAGCCTGTTCGCGTTGCTTGCGGTTGGTGATGTCCTGCATCACGATGACTCTGACCGAGGTGTCGTCCGCCCCGGCGATGACCGTTGCCTTGATGCTGACCCAGTGGTACTCTCCGTCGCGGCTGACAATCTGGTACTCGCCGGGCCGCTGGAACTCCGGAGCGTGGTTGAAGTTCAGAAGCTCCCTGAAGCCGTCCACGCTGTCCACCATATGCACAACATCGGTGGCATTACATCCCAACGCCGTTTCCTGCCGCCACCCTGTCAGTTCCTCAGCCGCCCGGTTTATGAATCGAACACGGCCCCCGGAGTCGGTCGTCAATACCGCATCACCGATCGCATCCATGGCCGACAGGAAAAATCGTTCGCGCTCGCACACTTCCTTTTCAGCGCGACTCCGGCTGACAGCAATCTCTACGGTGCTGGTCAGCTCGGCAGGCTTGAAAGGTTTAACCAGGAAAGCCATCGGCTCGGTACGCTTGGCGCGTACGATGGTATCCTGATCGTCGTGTGCCGTCAGGTAGACAATCGGTACGCCGAAACTCCGATGCAGATAATCCCCTGCGTCGATTCCATCCGCTTCCCCTTGTATCCGGATATCCATTAGCACCAGATCGGGACGGGTTGTGGAGGCTTCCCGGATGGCCTCGTTCATCGAGATGGCGATGCCGGTGACCTCGAAGCCCGCGTCTTCGAGGCAGATCCGGATATCGGTCGCCACAATGCCCTGATCCTCAACTATGAGAATGCGGCCGCGATGATTGGACTGGTCTGACATACAAGAATCAAGGTGTTGGTAATTCATGTGGCGTCTCTCGGTTTTTGGGGAGTTGAAATTCAATTCTGAATCGCGTGCCTGGAGTGCGCACAATCTCGATTTTTGCGCCGAGCTGTCGCACCAAACTGCTTACGAGCTCCAATCCGAGACTGCCAGAGCGGCGAAAGTCCAGGGTTTTCGGCAGGCCTATTCCATTGTCTTCGACCGTTAGCTCCAACCAATCATCCGGCCCGGCTACCATCGCGACACGGATCGACCCCGATGCCACGTTGGGAAACGCGTGCTTGAGCGCGTTCGTAAACAGCTCCGTAACAATTAGGCCGCAAGGAATCGCTGTGTCGACTCCCAGTTGCATTCCGGCTGCTTCCACAGTAACCTCGACCGGAACGCCAGCTCCTAGCCAACCGTCCGTCAAGCCCTTAGTCAAACTGAGCAGGTAGTCGTGGAAATCTACGCGAGCCAAATCTCCTGCCCGGTATAGCTTCTCGTGCACCAGGGAAATCGAGTGAACCCGGTTCTGGCTCTCCTCAAACATGCCGCGCGCCTCGTTGTCGTTTAGGTACCGGCCTTGAAGCCGGAGCAGGCTGGCGATCACCTGCAGATTGTTTTTCACGCGATGATGGATCTCTTTGAGCAGCGTTTCCTTTTCACGGAGCGACAACCGGATCGCCTCTTCCGACCGCAGAACTTCGCGCTGGCTTTCCTGAAGCCTCTGTTTCTCCACCGCGAGATCCTCGAGGATATTCAAAACGGCTGTTTTCATCTCCTCCAGATTCGCCTTTTCCTCCGAGAAATCTTCCAGGATGTTGAGCACAGCCTTCTGGCTGTCGTGAACCGGTTTCTTCTCTAAATCCGGGTCCTCCAGGATGTTGAGCACGGCTCGCTGCGCATCCCGCAAGTGCGCCTGCTCGGCAGCGGAGTCCTCCAGAATATTCAGAAGCGCCTGCCCAACGTTCAGCCCCGAACCGCCAGCCCGGGAAGCCGACTCCGGGAGAGCGGGCGCCGGTGTTTTCATCGAGACACACCCTCGACGGGCTGGTGAGGCCTTGCCTTCAGTTCCACGATCTCTTTCTTCAACTCGATCATCTTCAGTTCGCGGCCTACCGTCAGCTTCTGAAACCGCTCCAATTCCGACAACCGATCGAGTTCCTTGGTGCGTTGTTCGGCAACCTCGTCCTCCGCCCTCTTTTGGGCCGTCACATCGCGAGCCGCTGCAAACACGCCTAAAACGTTCCCCCGCACATCCTTGTATACGGAAGCGTTGTAAAGCACGTTGGTGAGCCGGCCGTCACGATGCCGGATGGTCAGCGGATAGTCTTTGACAAAGCCCAGCGAGAACACCTGCTGATATCCTTCCCGAGCCTTTTCGGGCGCAGTGAAGTAATCGGAAAAATCAGTGCCGATCAACTTCCCTCGATCTACTCCCGTAACCTTGATGGTGGCCTCGTTAACATCCGTGATTTTCCCTTCCGGACTGATGGTGACCAGCGGGTCGAGCGAAGCTTCCACAAGGCTGCGGGCATACTGAGATGCCTGCTTCTGAGCGGTCACGTCGCGTGCCGCCGCAAAAACGCCCAGCACGTTGCCTCGGGCATCCTTATAAACCGAGGCGTTGTAAAGCACATCGGTGACCCGGCCGTCGTTATGCCGGATGGTGAGCGGATAATCGGTGACCGAGCCTTGCGAGAAGACCTGTCTGTAACCCTCACGGGCCTTCTGCGGTTCGGTGAAATAGTCCGAGAAGTCTGTCCCGATCAGCTTTTCCCGGGACAGCCCGGTTACGACGGCGGAGGCTGCGTTGGTATCGGTGATCTTTCCTTCCGGGCTGATGGTGACCAGCGGATCGAGGCTGGCCTCAATCAGGCTGCGCGCGTACTGCGAGGCCTGCTTCTGCTCGGTAACGTCGCGCGCGGCCGCGAACACTCCCAGCACTTCACCCCGGCCGTCCTTGTACACCGACGCGTTGTAAAGCACGTCCGTGATGCGCCCATCCTTGTGGCGGATGGTCAGCGGGTAATCCGTAACGGAGCCCTTGGAAAAAACTTGCTGATAACCTTCACGAGCCTTTTCGGGTTCCGTGAAGTAGTCCGAAAAGTGAGTGCCGATCAGTCTTTCACGGTCAATGCCGGTGACCTTAATAGTAGCTTCGTTGACGTCCGTGATTTTACCTTGGGGGCTGATGGTTACCAGGGGATCGAGACTGGCCTCAATCAGGCTGCGGGCATAGAGAGAAGCGGCACGCAGCTTCTCGTCGGCGCGCGTGCGTTCGGTGATGTCGCGAGCGATCGAGGAGACACCCACCAACTTGCCCTCCGGATCGTAGATCGGAGAGACCGTCAGCGAGATCGCGATGGCTTTTCCGTCCTTGCGCAGGCGAACGGTCTCATAATGTTCGACCCGCTCTCCGTTGCGGATTCTGGCGAGGATTCCTTCCATTTCATCCGGCCGATCGGGCTGGATGAGCATGGACATTGGCTTGCCAATGATTTCGCTCGAGGAATACCCATAGATTAGCTCCGCCCCGCGATTCCAACTCGTGATGATCCCTTCCGGTGTCTTACCGGTGATGGCATCATCGGAGCTGTCCACGATGGACGCCAGCAGAGCTGTCCTGGCGTCGATTGACTGATTGGCGGCGCGCAGTCTCTCGTCGGCCCGCTTGCGCTCTGTAATGTCGCGGGCTATCGAGGAAGCCCCGATCAGCGTTCCGTCGGGATCGTAAATCGGCGAGACGGTGAGCGAAATGTCAATCAATTTTCCGTCCTTGCGCAACTTTACGGTCTCGTAGTGCTCCACCCGTTCGCCGTTTCGGACCCTGGCAAGCATCCCTTGCATATCGTCGGGCGTGTCAGGGGGTATCAGGACGGTGACGCGTTTGCCGATCATTTCCTCCGCGGAATAACCGTAGATACGTTCCGCTCCGCGGTTCCAGCTCGTAATTACCCCTTCCGGTGTCTTGGCGATGATGGCATCGTCGGAGCAGTCGACGATAGATGCCAGAAGGGCCGTCCTGGCTTCTGAGGGCTGCGCGATAACGATTGACATATTAGTAGCTAGACCTCACTTGAATTGTGTTCGTTCCAACAGTCGGGTGCCGGTCCGAATGCCGCAACAAGCAGGCGCACAAATGACTTATCGGTCGAAATGATCCGCTGTAATAGGCTTCCCGGTCAAATCTTCGTGACGGGAACCGCGGATTCTTCCCCTTCGATACCAGGGTGTGATAATGAGGCCGGGGACTCAGCGTGAAATAGAATGTGGCGCCCTGTCGAGTTCCGCTTCGGGCCAGATGCGACCGCCGTGCTTTAGAACCAGCCGCTCGACGGTAGGCAGACCAATCCCCGTGCCTTCGAACTCTTCTTGGTGAAGCAAACGCTGGGGCGTTGCCACTTCCTCAACCGCAGGGGCCGCATGATCTCCACGACATGCTGGAGATTCAGCGCGCAAGTGTGCTCTCCGGCGCGGAATAGGAGGGTCGAGATGGAACCAACGGCACTCATGTTAAGAGGCGGCAGACTGAAACGGGTTGCTGCCGTTCACAGCCAATCTATCGGCGTTCCCGGCGCCGTGCTTTACGGCGGCACCGCCACCTCCGACGCCCCGCGTCAGGCCGCAAGGATGCGTCCGGAACCTACGGTCAACCGCCGCGACACTTCCTGGATGGCCAGAGAAAAGGGCGAGTCGGGACGGCTCAATACTGGTGGCGCCTCCGTTTCGCCGGCAGCTTGCAAGTCCGCTGCGGGAGGAATAACGCCGAGAATTCCACAGCTCAGCCGCTTGCCGCACTCCGAGGGCGTAAGGTATTCGATGAAAGGAACTTTGTTGATGAGGACTGCGCCCAAGCTGCCGGGGTGCGGAGTCATTGCCTGAAGGGTCGGCATCTTTGCGACAGCGGCGTTGAGTCCCATCCGGTTACGCTCCACCACTACTGTGGTTAATGCGGAGAGTCCAACCACTTCCGCAATCGACGGGGCGAATATCGAAGGCACGTCGACTAGTGTGTAGTCCGCCAGCTTGCGCGCGATTCCAAACAGAAGACGCGCTTGATCCGCCGAAACGGGTCGGTAGTCTTCGGCACGCTGCGGTCCGCACAGGACTCGAAAACCGGCTTCGACTTCCTCCAGGCAGCACGCCATGGTGTCCCGCGTAATCGTTTCGGGCGCGCCTCGCAGAAGCGTGGCGATATCGCGGGACGGAGAATAGTTTAACAGCGTCGCAAAGGCCCCGAATTCCGGCATCAGTTCGATGGCGATCACATTCTTGCCCGCACTGGCCAGCGCGGCGGCGAGGTTGACTACCAGCGTCGTGGTTCCCGCTCCTCCCTTGGCGCCTAAGAAACTGATTACTTTGCCGTTCTTCAAGGCCCTGCCGGAATCCTGCCCCTTGAGGCGGTTCCGCTCCACCGCATAGCGGATGCGCTGAAGCAGGAAGCGATCCCGGATCTCGCTCTTGACCAGGTATTCGTCGGCGCCTGCGCGGACGGCCTGCAGAGCCATTTCGTCGTCTTCCTGGCCAGTCAACACGATGACCGCCCGGTTGGGGACTTTGTGCCGGACACAGGCAAAGGTGTCGAAGCCTGCGCTGTCGGGCAGGTTGAGGTCCAGTAGAACGGCTTGAAAATCTCGTTCCGCCAGGCGCTCAAGCCCGGTACGAAGGTCGCCCGCCCATTCCACGATGACTGGATTAGGGCCTCCTTTAGCGAGGACATGTTGGATCAGCCGGGCGGCGTCCGGCTCGTCTTCAATCAGTAAAACGGACAGTTCAGGTTCTTGTGGCATAGTTCTCCTCAATGCACTGGCGTGCTTAACACGATGCTGACATACGACTCGATTTGGTCCAGCATCGCCTCGACTGTGGCGTTATCCTTGCATTTGGCTGCCCCCTCGAGGGCCCTGCCAATATCTGAGAGTTCGGAAAAGCCGTAGGCGGCGCCAGTGCCCTTCAGATTGTGCCCGGCTCTTTGGAGAGTGGGAAAATCACCATTCTTCAACGCATGCTCTAGACTCTCCATCTCGCTTGATCGGTGATTCATATATCCGGCACGCAGGTCCGCTAAGCCCGGGACAACATCGGGGTCGCGGTCCGCCAGTTCCCGGCAGAGACGGATCACCGACCGAAAGCGGCTGCGAGCTCTGGCAGTGGCGGCATTCGAGAGCCGCGCTGCCTGCCGCAGATAATCCGCCACCTCGCCATGCTGCAGGCCTCCCACCACATCGGCTAGCAGTTGGAGACTATTCTGCACCTCCGGGGCAAACTGCGAATCCGGTAAACCCGCCTCAATTAAGTTCAACAGGGCTGCGGCCTCTCTACGGCGATCAGAAGTTGCGGCATGAGAAAGATCGAGTCTAGGCGATTGGTTCGACACCGGCTGCGGCGGAGGCTCGAGAAAGGTTTTCACTTGACCGGAAAATACGCGCGCCTCGGCCGGCATTTGGATGTGTCCGTCAAAGCGGTCATTCACCGGTAGAGCCCCAGACAGAGAATGAGAAGATTGGGTCAATGCGATAATCGGCACAGCGACCAGATCCTCATCCGCGAGCAGCCGGCGCGCCAGCCGGGTTCCATCCCCGGCCGGAACTTGGGGGTCTAAGAGGATCAGGTCCGGTTGGAAAGATGAGAGCTTTCGGAGCGCCGACTCTGCGCTATCGGCCATCTCGATGTGGTAGGCTTCGCTTCCCAGCGCCTGGCTAATTGCGCGGAGGCTGTCCGGGTTGTCCTCGATAATGAATACCGTTTTCCGCCCGGCACGTTGCTGCGGTTTCGACGCGACCGGGTGCTTTTGCGTTCGTCGCCCGAAGGTTGCCAGTATATTTCGCATCACGCTTGCTCCCCAGTTCCGATGTATGAGGCGGTTGTCAGGATCCATCGCTTGCCGGCCGTTCCGTTCGCGCCTCCGGCTCCCGGCAACGCTCGAACCCATCGTCGATCGTTGCGGGTATGGGAGGCGAGTAGTCGCTTCACCCTGTTGAGCAGGACGTTAGGGCTCACGGGCTTGCCGAGATACCCGTCAGCCTGCAATTCCGAGCCGCGCGCGACGTCCGTAGGATCGTCGCAGCCAGTCAACAAAATCACCGGAAGCGTTTCCAGGCTGGGATCGCGCCTTACTGTCTCCAACACTTCGAAACCGTCCATCCTCGGCATTTTGATATCGAGCATGATGAGATCGGGCACGATTTCCCGCGCCATTCGTAGTGCGGTGAGGCCATCGTTCGCCGCCCGGCAAACGATCCCGTCGTTCCGGAGCGTGACATCAACCAATGCAATCAACTCCAAATCGTCGTCGGCCAGCAACACCACAGGTTGCCCAGCAGACTGCCGGGTAGCCGCAGGATGGGGACTACCGGTAGGCCCAAGGAGACGAAAAAGTCGGACCAGAAGTTCGGCGTTCGACCAGGGTTCGCTCATGAAATCGCGAGGCCAGCTGTAGGCCGCGCCGACGCCTTCGAGGAATGCCTGGCTGGGGCCAGTCAACAGAACCGGGGTGTGTGAGGCAGCCGCAGCTCGGAGTCCCTCCGGACTGAGACCGGGCAAGCGAATCACCGTCGCGTCGCAAACCTGTGCCGATTCTGACAGCAGCCGTTCATCGAATGCCATAACCAGCGATCTTGTACCAGCAAGAGCGGTCGAAATTCTCTGTATCTCGCCGGCATCGAATCCACACAAACCGAAGCGGCGCCCTGCCAAACCGGCAGTAATCTCGAGTGCCTGCATGGGCTTCGCGGGTTGCTGTGGCGTGCTCATACATTCAACGTATCGGCTGAGAATGCTTCCGGGTTTAGCACCGAGGCGATTACATTGGGGCGTTTCGGGCGCTTTTCAGCAGGCGGTATAGTGTTGCGCGGCTGACACCGAGGAGCCGGGCGGCCTGGTGCTTATCCCCCCCGGTCTGGGAGAGCACATCGAGGACGTGCCGACTCTGTGCTTCTGCCCGGCTGGTAGTACGAAGCGCACGTTCCCGGATTTCAGCAGCTTGAGGGGTTCTCAGATAGGCCGGAAGATCTACTATTCCGATCCACGGCGAATTGGCCATCACCGCGCCGTAGTGAATCGCCTGCTCGAGCTCACGTATGTTGCCAGGCCACGAATAGGCGAGCAGAAGTGCCTCGGCCGCTGCGGTCAGGCCGGAAAGGTCTTTGTGAATCTCCCTTCGGGACCGATTCAGAAAGTGCCGGATCAGCAGAGGAATGTCCTCTCTTCTCTGGCTCAGCGGCGGTATCGAGAGCTCGAAGGTGCCCAGACGGAAAAACAGATCCTCCCGAAAAGTCCGATCGCGGACCGCCGCCCGAAGATCCCGGTTGGTGCATGCCACGATGCGTACGTCAACGTGCACGGGCGAACCAGCCCCGAGTCGCTGCACGTCGCCAAATTGCACGGCCCGCAGCAAGGCCGCCTGCGCCGTCAGTGGCAGGTCTGCAAACTCGTCCAGCATTAAAGTTCCGCCCGCGGCCCGGCCAAAATAGCCCGCAGACTCACCAACCGCCCCGGTGTAGGCGCCTTTCACACGGCCGAACAACTCCGCTTCCATGAGGGAATCAGGTATGGCAGCACAATTACAGACAATCAACGGACCGCTGCGGCAACTGCTGTAAGCGTGCAACGCTCGTGCCACGAGTTCCTTGCCGGTGCCGCTTGGGCCGGTTACCAAGGCGGCCCGGAAATGAGGGCCAATGCGCCGAACCATATCAAAGATGCCGCGCATCGCCAAACTGCGCCCCACCATGCCTTCAAAAGAGTATTTAGTCGCCAGGTCGTTCTCGGCAACCTGCAACTCCCGGTGGCTGCAGATAGCTTGAACGCTCCGGCCCAGCGTCTCACGAAATCGACTGATCTGTACCGGCTTGGTCAGATAATCGCTCGCGCCTGCCTTAATCGCGGCGACCGCCGCATCGGTCGAGTAGTCCGCTGTTAGCAGGATGACCTCAATGCTTGGATCAACAGCCCGCACCTGGAGCAGCAGTTCGATTCCGCCAATATCTGGCAGGTTCAAATCGAGAATTGCAATATCGGGCGGCGCCGTCTGTACCGCGTCAAGGCAGGCGTTCCCTGTGAGATATGTTTCGACCGCAATGCCCTCGGGCACGAGCGCGCGGAGGATGCTCAAGGCAGAGGGATCGTCATCTACAGCGACAAGTCGAATCGGCCGACTGGTCAAACGGACTAGTGTCTCAATCCCGAGAAAATTCTCTCCCAAGAATGAGACGCTGGAAATGACTTTCGCAAGTCCTGTTGGATTTAAATGGGTTCGATTTGGAATGTGACATGCTTCCTGGTTGGACAGGAGGCCTCAGCTAAATTAAGCGTTCAGCCAGAATCTCTGTTCCGAGGCGCTGGCCTCCCATCCTCAGCCAGCGCCTCAATCCTTCCTTCTTCATCGATTCGTCGACCTCGAAAATCTCCTGCGAGGGCTCTCGGTCCATCAACACCTTCTACATAGAAGATGGACGTATCGGTTAGAACACGCCGGACGTGCTGTCACAGTGTGCCTCTGCGCCACCAAAGTCGGCTTCATCGCGACGAGGTGCGAGGCAGGACGAGAGCAAATAGGGCTTATGGATACCGCAGTAACCACGCTGGCGGGCCTCAAAAACCTTCCGGCTTTTCCGCCCGCCGCGGCCAAGGCGATGAACCTCCTGGCAAGCGAGAATGTTGTTTACATTGAAGTTGCCAAGACAATACAAACGGACGCGGCACTCTCGGCAGAGGTGCTACGACTGGCCAACTCCGCTCTATTCGCCGCACGGAACAGAATCAATACCATTCCACAGGCACTCTCTTTTATCGGTACCCGGCGGCTTACCGGTCTCCTGTTCACCCTTTGCATGTCCAAACTTCTGAAACGGATTGGAGCCAGGGAGTCGATCCGACGCTGTTGGTATCACAATTTGGCTTGCGCACTCGCCGCGAAGGAATTTGCGAAGTCTTTCGGTCGAGACGTCGACGAGGGATACAACGCGGGTCTGTTCCATGACATTGGAAGACTCGCGCTGATTATGCTGGAACCTGCTAGGTACGACGAACTGATCGCGCAAGAAGGAGCACTGCTGGAATTAGAACGAGCACACTTTGGAATCGATCATTGCGAGGCGGGAGCCTGGCTGATCGAACAATGGAAATTGCCCCTGGCGTTCGTTGAGGTGGCCATGAACCATCACTCGCCGAAATCAGAAGGAAGTGAGGTCACCATGCGTGTCAATGGCGCGTGTGCCGTGGCGGATCGCCTGGGCTTTTCCATCAGACGAGCTCCCACCGACGCAGCGGTAGATCCAAATGATGAGCTCGGCCTCTACATCACTGAAACGATACAAGCTCTGGCATCCGAATACGGAATCTAATTCTTAGCCCGATAATCGCCAGCGCGTCTCAATCTCCAGAGGGTTCTCTCTCGACAATGATTCCAACACCGTCGATTTGGAATGTGACATGTCCAGGGGGAAGGTATCTGGCGTAAGTTCGTGCATCCTACGGATCGCCCGCGCCAGCCCGGCCTCGGTGGGTCCGAGCGCATACTCCTGATCTCCCAACCGGCCAACGAAGGTGCCCGATTCCACTCGAATTTGATGGTTTGGCGCTTAGGCGAGCCACGATTGCCCGGATACCCGGACATCGATTGGACGAATAAGGAAATCGTCATCAACAAGGCGGTCTCCAAAACAAAGACGTTCGGCGGGGTTGCGCAAATGGGAATGACGGATCGGCCCTCCGAAGTCGCGAAAATCGAACCGCAGGGTTGCCGCCGCGGATGCCGTCCTGGAATTGTTGAGGCGCCTCCGTTCCAAGGCAAAGTACGCTTCCGGGCCTATCTTCCTGGGGCCAGAAGGGAAGCGGATGGCCCCCGACTATTTCGACGTGTTCATCTTCGGCCGAATCGCGGCAAAAGCCGGTCTCCCTGGTGTCCGTTTTCATGACCTCCGGCGCTTTTTCGCGTCGATGTTGATCGCCCAAGGCGAGAGCGCGAAGTATGTCTGCGACCAGATGGGCCACTCCAGCATCCAGGTCACCTTCGACACCTACGGACACCTCTTCCCGAACTCACGCGAAACAGCAGCGAAGAAGCTGCAACAGGCGATGTTTACAGAAGGAAAAGACGGACTGGTAGCAGTTTGGTAGCAAAACCCCGAAAACGAGGGAAAAAATAGAGTCGAGGAAAGACGAAGACTGATCGCTATGTGTTTGGTTTTGTGGGATGTTCGGGTGAAAGAGTTTTGGTTGCGGGGGGTGGATTTGAACCACCGACCTTTGGGTTATGAGCCCAACGAGCTACCAGACTGCTCCACCCCGCAATCACATCGTAACGTAGCGTTGGTGGTCCGTCAATGTCGAAACCTTGACCATCGGCTTCGCGGACATGCGCCCATCGCTGACTACGGTGTCGTTTTACGGAGCGGATTCCCAGACGATCTGCTGATTGCCGGCCCTCCAGCCATCCACCAGGCTCTGATAGCGGCTTTCCAGAACCGGCCGTCTGAGTTTGAGCGTGGGCGTCATCAAGCCATTTCCCACGGTCCACGGACCATCGACTATGGCGATGAAGGCCACGCGCTCGTGCGGATCGAGCTGTGCGTTGACTTCGTCGAGCCGGATCCGCAGTGAGTTCTCGAGGGCTGCCCGCGCCTGCGGGTCGGCACATCGCTGGCGCGCCTCCTCGGAGAGCAGTATCACGGCAAACGGGCTGGGAAGGCCGGCGCCCATCAGGCAACACGCCTCTACTTCCGAATGCGCGATCAGCTTGCTCTCAATCGGCGCAGGAGCGACATACTTCCCCTTACTGGTCTTGAACTGCTCCTTAATGCGGCCCACGATTTTGAGCTGACCGTCGGCGGCGATTTCGCAAATGTCTCCGGTCTGAAAGAATCCGTCCGGCAGGAACGAATTGCCCGTGCCCAACGGGTCTTTGTAGTAACCGAGCATGTTCATGGGGCTGCGGAGCTGCAATTCGTTGCTCTCTCCCCGCCTGGCGTCCACACCCTTCATCGGTCCGCCGACGTAGCCGGGCCGGATCGTGCCCGGCGCGGGCAGGTGGGTAATTAGGGTCTCGGTCATGCCATAGCCTTCCACCAGGTTCAGGCCGAGTTCCCGGAACCACAGCAGAATGTCGACCGGTAGCGGCGCTGCTCCGCATGCAGCGTAACGCACCGTACTCATTCCCATCTGGCGCAGGATATTCCGTTTTACAAAGCCGGTCACAATGGGAACCCGAAACAGCATATCCAGTCTGTGCCGGGGCACCTTCGCGAAAACTCGCTGTTGGAATTTCAGCAACAGGCGCGGAACGGACAGGAAGATCGTGGGCTGAGCGCGCTGCAGATCGGCGAGGAAGGTGTCCAAACCCTCAGTAAAGAAGATGCGCGAGCCAAGAAGTACGGTAAGCGCCTCCACGCCAACTCGCTCCACAATATGCGCCAGCGGCAGGTAAGAAAGAACGCGCTGGTCCCCCGCCATGCCGAGCATCTCTGAGATGATGTTGGCGTTATACGTGAAGGCCGCGAAACTATGCATCACGCCTTTGGCCGTACCGGTGGTGCCCGATGTATAAATAATGGTGGAGAGTTCCTCGGCCCGGCGCATCGGGCATTCAGAGAGAGGCAGCGTGGTCCGAATCAGGTCGTCCCAGGTGCCGGAACCGTCGCGGGCCGCCGTCGGGAAACGGATGGTGCATACCGAGGCGGGTATGCCGGGCACCATTTCCTCGTCCGTCGCGCCCAGGAAACAGGCTTGCGATTCGCTGTGCTCCAGAATCTGCCTTGCGGTTTGAGGCTTAAGGGAAGGATAAATCGGAACCGATACGTGTCCGGCCATCCAAATGGCGAGATCCGCCAGGATCCACCAGGCACAGTTCTTCGACAGGATCGCCACGCGCGAGCCCGGCGCCCAATTCTGCGCCTTCAGGTAGGCGGCCGCGCGCCGCACCTCGCCGATGGCCTCGGACCAGGTCCAGTCACGTACTTTCCCGCCGCCAATCGGCTGTGTGAGAAATATTTCCGCCGCCCGCTCGCGTTCCCAGCGGTACATTCGCTGGAGCGGCAGATCGTCGTCCGCTACCGTGGGCATGCCAATGTTCCCTGTGAAGTCAACGCCTGATGAGGCTCGGTAGCGCACTGTCTTGCTGAGCCGCAACCAAAGAGAGCGGTGCTTTTGAATCGCTCTTGCGTTTTATCTTACCCATGGGTAAGATATCAAGTGCGCAATCAAGTGTCAATCGGATTGCGGCATCTCCGTCATGCCTAAAGACGCTGTGGTTTCGCCATCGCATGGAAAAGCATTTGCCGACCGGCGGCGCGATCCCGCCACCAAGCGGGAGGCGGTGCTGAAAACGGCCGCACAGCTTTTCCTGGAGAAGAGCTACGGGCGAACCTCGCTAAACGATGTCGCCGAGCGGCTGAACATTACCAAACCGGCGCTATACCACTATTTCCGCAACAAGGAAGAGATTCTGCTCGAGTGCTATCGTTTGGGCACGAATCTCATCGAAGAGGCGCTCAACGAGATTGCGGCCCACTGTGGAACCGGACTGGAAAAGGTGGAAGCGTTCATCTATTCGTACGCCAACGTCATGACGGTCAATTTCGGAAGATGCGTGATGCGGCTCGACGAGGGCGACCTGTCGAGCACGGCCTTCACGGAAGTGCGCAATTACAAGAGAAAGATCGACCGCCGACTTCGATCGTTCGTCGAAGAAGGCATCCAGGATGGATCGATCGCTCCCTGCGAACCGAAGATTGCGGCGTTCGCGATCGCCGGCGCGTTGAACTGGATCTGCGAGTGGTATGAGCCGCAAGGAGCTCTTTCGGCGGAAGAGATCGCATCGCAGTTCGTGCGGACTCTCACGCAGGGCCTGGCACGAAACAAGCGGCGCAATGGCGCGCGGGGACCAGTGAACTTAGGAGCACAAGAATGACTGCTGAACCAGTTTTGAAATCCGCCGGAGCCTCTACGCCCGGCCAGGAAACGTCCATTCTCATCCGCCAAGTAGCCGTGCTGGGCGGAGGCACCATGGGTTCGCGCATCGCTGCGCACTTCACCAACGCGGGTCTGCCCGTGGTGCTGCTCGATATCGCCGCCAAGGAGGGATCACGCAACAACGTTGCCGCGCAGGCGTTGGAGTCGCTCAAGAAAAGCAAACCGGCGGCATTCTACGAAGCCTCTGCAGCCTCGCGGATCGCCATCGGCAACTTCGACGACGATCTCGCCATGTTGCAAAACTGCGACTGGGTAATCGAGGCCGTAACCGAGAACTTGGCCATCAAGCAGGCGCTGCTCGAGAAAGTCACGCCCCATCTCAAGCCGCAAGCCATTCTGACCACCAACACCAGCGGCCTCCCCATCGCATCGATTGCCACCACACTGCCGGAACACCTGCGACGGCGGTTTTTGGGAACGCACTTCTTCAATCCGCCCCGCTACATGCGGCTGGTGGAAATTATCGCCACACCCCAAACGGACCCAGCCGTCGTCCAGGCCGTTTCCAAATTCGCCGACCTTCGGCTCGGCAAAGAAGTGGTCTTCGCGCGCGACACGCCCAACTTCATCGCCAACCGGATCGGTGTATTCATCATGCTCGAAGCCGTCCGGCTGATGCAGACCGAAGACCTCAGCGTCGAGGAGGTGGACGCGCTCACCGGTACCGCCATCGGTTGGCCGCGTACCGGAACATTTCGCCTGGCGGATCTGGTAGGCCTGGACGTGCTCGCGCACGTGGCCGGAAATTTCGCGCAATCGCAGCGACAGAACGTCACCATGCCGCCGTTCATCCAAACCATGCTCGAGCGGCGCTGGCTGGGTGACAAGACCAAACAAGGCTTCTACAAAAAGCAGCGGGACGGTCAGGGTAAGGAGGAGCGGTTCGCGCTCGACTGGAAGACGCTCGAATATCGTCCGGCTTCCCGGCCCAAATTCCCGTCGCTCGAAATGGCCAAGAACGTCGAGAAGCTGCCGGAGCGTCTGCCTCAGTTGCTCAGCGGCGACGTGCAGAAAGAGAAAGCCACGCGGTTCCATTGGAAGCTTCTCAGCGCCCTGTGGAACTATGCTGCCGATTGCCTGCCAGAGATTGCCGATGACGCTGCCAGCGTGGATCGCGCCATGTGCGCCGGCTTCAACTGGGAGATGGGGCCATTTCAGCTTTGGGATGCGGCCGGAGTGCGGCGAACTGTGGAGCGCATGCGGGCCGCGGGAGAACCGGTGAGCGCCAACGTCGAACGGCTTCTGGCCACCGGCGCCGACGCCTGGTACCGGGATCACGGCCGCGAGTGCTTCGATCTCGCCAGCGCCAGCTATAAGCCGGTCGCCGAAGCTGCGGGCATCGCGCGCGTGGCGCACTTCCGCGCGTCCAACGGCGTGGTGCGGCACAACCCCGGCGCGTCGCTCGTCGACCTGGGCGACGGCGTGGGCTGCCTGGAGCTCCACTCGCTGAAAAATGCCATCGGGGAAGACGTGGTCCGCATGCTGACCGACACGGTGCGCCCCGATAGCGATGCCGTACGGAACTTCACGGCATTCGTGATCAGCGGCGACGCGGACAATTTCTCCGTGGGCGCGAACCTGATGCAGTTGCTGCTGGCCGTGCAGGAGGCGGAATGGGACGACGTCGACCTGATGATTCGCGCCTTCCAGCGCATGACTGCTTCCATCAAGTTTTGCCCACGCCCCGTGGTGGTAGCTCCGTTCGGCATGTGCCTGGGCGGCGGCGCGGAAATCGCCATCCACGCCGCGCGGCGGCAAGCGCATTCTGAACTCTACATGGGCCTGGTGGAATGCGGCGTGGGGTTGCTGCCCGCGGGGGGCGGCTGTAAAGAGATGACGATCCACGCGGTGAACGCGGCCGCATCCGTGCGCGAGGGTGGACGCAACGAATCCGTCGAATTGCTCGAAGCGCTCCGCCGGAACTTCGAGTCCATCGCCATGGCCAAGGTATCCACCTCCGCACTGGAAGCACGGCATCTCGGGTATCTCTCATGGGCCGATCGTCTCACGCTCAACCGCGATCGTCTGCTGATGGACGCCAAGCACGTAGCGCTTGATATCGCCAATGCCGGCTACACCGCTCCCCTGCCCCGCACCGATATTCCCGCGCCGGGCCAAAACCTGCTGTCCACATTGAAGATGGCGGTTCACATGATGCGCGAGGGCGAATTCATCAGCGATCACGATGTGAAGGTCGCCAATTGGGTGGCCCACGTTCTGTGCGGCGGCAATATCACGCCGGGCACACTGGTCAGCGAACAGTATCTGTTGGACCTGGAACGGGAAGCGTTCCTGTCCCTGTGCGGCGAGAAGAAAACGCAAGAGCGGATTGCGTTCACGCTGAAAAGCGGCAAACCGCTGAGGAATTAAATTATGAAAGAAGCAGTCATTGTAAGCGCCGTCCGTACGGCCGTGGGCAAGGCCCCCAAAGGCACACTGCGCGCCACGCGCCCCGACGACCTGGGCGCCTTCGCCATCCAGGGCGCGCTCGAGCGCGTGCCCAA